>NZ_JAIZSA010000021.1:0-138574 GCF_020419825.1 Burkholderia sp. AU30198
ATGCGGCGGTCAGCAGCTCGTCGTCGTCCAGCAGCGCCGAGTACCACTTCAGCGAGAAGCCCGACCACACCGTCACCAGCTTCGACTCGTTGAACGAGTACACGATCAGGCTGATGATCGGGATGTAGAGGAACAGGAAGCCGAAGGCGAGAACGCCTGTCGACAGCGGTTTGCTCGGCTTGATCATTTCGCGTCCCCCAGTTCCTTGACCTGGTAGTACTGGAACAGCGCCATCGGCACCAGCAGCAGCATCACCATTGCGACCGTCACCGCGGACGCCATCGGCCAGTCCATGTTGTTGAAGAATTCATCCCACATCACGCGGCCGATCATCAGCGTGTCGGCGCCGCCGAGCAGCTCGGGAATCACGTATTCGCCGACTGCGGGGATGAACACCAGCAGGCTGCCGGCGATGATCCCGTTCTTCGACAGCGGCAGCGTGATCCGCGTGAACGCGACCCACGGTTTCGCGCCGAGGTCGTACGCGGCTTCGAGCAGCGTCAGGTCCATCTTCACGAGGTGCGCGTACAGCGGCATCACCATGAACGGCAGGTACGAATAGACCATCCCGATGTAGACGCCGGCATCGCTGTGGTAGAGGCGCAGCGGCGTGTGGATGATGCCGAGCGCGATCAGCGTGTGGTTCAGCAGTCCGTCATCCTTCAGGATCCCGATCCATGCGTACACGCGGATCAGGAACGACGTCCAGAACGGCAGCATCACGGCCATCATCAGCACGTTGCGGCGGTTCGGTTCCGAGCGCGCGATGTAGTAAGCCATCGGATAGCCGATCAGCAGGCACAGCACCGTCGACACGGCGGCCATCTTCAGCGAGCTGAGGTAGGTCGCGATGTACAGGTCGTCCTGCAGCAGGAACGCGTAGTGCGACAGCTGCAGCGCGAAGTGCACGACGCCGTCCTTGATCTCGACGAGCGACGTGTACGGCGGGATGCCCATCACCTGGTCGGCGAAGCTGATCTTCAGCACCAGCACGAACGGCAGCGCGAAGAAGATCGCGAGCCATACGAACGGCACGCCGATCGCGACACTGCGGCCGGACGGCAGGAAGCGCGACAGCAGGTCGAAGCGGCCCGGGCGGGCACGTCCGGCGCCGGTGCTCGCGGCGCCGGTCGACACCGGCGTGGAGGGCGTGGAAGCAGAGGTTCTCATCGTGGCGTCCTCATTGCGTCAGCACGACGCCGCTGGCCGGCGACCACGACACGAACACGTCGTCGTTCCACGCCGGTGCGTTGTCGTTCAACAGGTGCGAGCTCGACAGGTTCGACACGACCGTCTTGCCGCTCGGCAAGCGCACGTGGTACAGCGAGTAGCTGCCCATGTACGCGATGTCGGTGACGACGCCGCGTGCCCAGTTGTGTTTCGAGCCCGGCTTCTCGCGCGACACGTGAATGCGTTCCGGACGCACCGAGATGCCGACGGGCATCCCGAGCGGGCCGGTGATGCCGTGGCTCACGTACATGCGCGCTTCGAGGTCGTCGCTCTCGACGAAGATGTGATCGGGTTCGTCCTCGACCACGCGGCCCTCGAACAGGTTGGTCGAGCCGATGAATTCGGCGGAGAAGCGGCTGTTCGGGAATTCGTAGACTTCGCCCGGCGCGCCGATCTGCACGATCTTGCCTTCGCTCATCACCGCGAGGCGGCTCGCCATCGTCATCGCCTCTTCCTGGTCGTGCGTGACCATCACGCAGGTCACGTCGACCTTCTCGATGATGTTCACGAGTTCGAGCTGGGTTTTCTGGCGGATCTTCTTGTCGAGCGCGGACATCGGCTCGTCGAGCAGCAGGAGCTTCGGGCGCTTGACCAGCGAGCGGGCCAGCGCGACGCGCTGCTGCTGGCCGCCGGAGAGCTGGTGCGGCTTGCGCTGCGCGTACTTGCTCATCTGCACGAGCGCGAGCGCATCGGCCACGCGCTCCTTGATCTCGTTCTTCGGCGTGCCTTCCTGCTTCAGGCCGAACGCGACGTTCGATTCGACCGACATGTGCGGGAACAGCGCGTACGACTGGAACATCATGTTCACCGGGCGGCGGTACGGCGGCAGCGACGCGAGATCTTCGCCGTCGACGAAGATCTTGCCGGAGGTGGCCGTCTCGAGCCCGGCGAGCATGCGCAGCAACGTCGACTTGCCGCAGCCCGAGCTGCCGAGCAGCGCGAACAGCTCGTTCTTCGCGATCGTCAGGTTCACGTTGTCGACGGCCGTGCTGTCGCCGAATTTCTTCACGACATTTTCGATGCGCACGAACGCGTCGTTCGGCTTGAGCATGTCCGTCGTCGGGCGATGCATCGCATCAGGTGTACTGAATGAATCCCGTTTCATGATGGTCCGTTTTAAGCAGGTAAGCGAATCTCAGGCGTCAGGCACGACCGGCCGGGCGGCCGCGCGGTGCTGGTGGAGAGGAATCGAGCGATTCCTCGTCCGGAACGAATGGCGCAACGAAACAGGTGTGGGGGAACGCACGGCGATCGGTGGCCATCAGTTACGACCAACCGGGGTCGTCGCGTTGGCTGTCATGAAGATTTCATCGGTTTTCATCGAGCTTTCCGCACGGTTCTGTCGTCTCCAGTGCGAATTTTTAAACCCGTCAAAAACCTTTTGGATCGCGGATTTCCGTTCCGGACATTGAACGGGATCGATGTTTGGGGAGACTGAAAAACGGGGGCACGAGCCGGCCCCGTGCGGCAGCGCGGGCGCCCGGCGGCACGGGCGCCGCCGGGTGATACGGAGGGTGGGGAAAACGAGCAGCCGGGCGGCTGCCACGCGCGGCCGGTGCGCCGCGCGGGTCAAGTCACTTCGCGTTCAGTTCCTTCCAGCGCCGGTAGACGCCGATCGCATCGCTGTGCTTCTGCTGCACCATCGGCAGCCGGCGTTCGCCGATCGGCTTTGCATATTCGGCATAGAACGTGTCGAGCTCGAAATACTTGCGGTCGTCGCGGTAGAACGGCGCGTAGTCCTCGCGCGTCGTGATGTAGATCACGCGTTTCGGGCTGCAGTAGTACAGCGAGCCGAGACACATCGGGCACGGGCTCGCGAGAATGTAGATCTCGCAGTCGGTCAGGTGCTCGGTGCCGAGCTTGCGGCACGCATCGCGCACCGCGAGGATCTCGGCGTGCGCGGTCGGGTCGCTGGTCTGCGCGACGAGATTCGGGCTCTCCGCGACGACCTCGCCGTCGCGGACGATTACCGTCGCGAACGGGCGGCCGCCCTCTTCCACGTTCTTCATCGCAAGATCGATCGTGCGTTTCACAAAATCCATGGCTGCGTCCTCGTTGAAACGGAATGGCGGGCCGTGCGCCGGCCGGCAGCCGACGCACGTCGGGCGGGAACCTGCGCGGCACCGCTGCAGCGGCACCGCACCGGCGTCAGAACGGCTTGGTCGGCAGGTACTTGCCATCGAGCGTGATCACCGCGCGCGACCCGCCTTCGGGATCGTCGACCTTCTTCACATCGAGCCGGAAATTGATCGCGCTGATGATGCCGTCGCCGAACTTCTCGTGAACGAGCGCCTTCAGCGTCGTGCCGTACACCTGCAGCATTTCGTAGAAGCGGTAAATGGTCGGGTCGGTCGGCACGCGGTCGTCGATGCTGCCGCGCAGCGGGATCGTCTGCAGCAGCAGCACCGCGTCGTCGTCGAGGCCGAGCTTGTCGGCGACGCTGCGCGCAGCGTCCGCCGGCAGCGCATGCTGGCCGAGCAGCGCGGCCGTCACGAACGCTTCGCTCAGGCCCGTGCCTTCGGTGAGCTGCGCGAACGACAGGTTCTTGCGCGCCTTCGCGAGCACGACGATCTCGGCAAGCGCGTGGCGGGCAGTCTGACTGTGCTGGGACTGGATCATGGCAATTCCTCGTGGTGGGGTGGGAGCGATTCAGGCCGCGACGGGGAGCGTCGCGGGCGTGGCACGAACCTCGGGATGGTCCGCCAGGGAGACGAACCGGCCGGTCGCGCCGTCATGGGCGTCGATGCAGCCCGATTCGATGTCGTATACCCAGCCGTGCAACGCGAGCCGCCCTTCTTCGAGCGCGAGCCGCACGGCAGGGTGCGTTTTCAGGTTCGCCAGTTGCGCGACGACGTTCTCGCGCACCATCGAGTCGATCCGCTCGCGTTCGCTGCGATGCGTGCGCGCCTCGTTCACGACGCGCGCGGAATCGGCGTAGCGCAGCCAGTGGCCGACGGCCGGCATGTGGTCCATGCACTGGCAGGTGGCGATCGCGGTCATCGCGCCGCAATCGGAATGGCCGCAGATCACGACGTCGGTCACGCGCAGCGCGGCCACCGCGTATTCGACCGACGCCGACACGCCGCCCGGCTCGGGGCCGTACGACGGCACGATATTGCCGGCATTGCGGATCACGAACAGGTCGCCCGGTTCACGCTGCGTGACGAGTTCGGGCACGAGCCGGCTGTCCGAGCACGAGATGAACAGCGCCCGCGGATTCTGGCTGCGCGCGAGATCGCGGAACAGCGCGGCACGCGCCGGATACGCATCGCGCTGGAACTTCAGGAAGCCTTCGATGATGTCCTTCATCGCGTGTTCTCCGGTGCGGGTGAAATCGATGAAGGGCAGGTTACGCTGCACTTCCAATAACGTAAAAGACTGATTTATGATCCACCAGATAAGCAGGACTTATAGGAGCCGCCATGCTGCTGCGCCATATCCATTACTTCCTGGCCGTCGCCGAGCATCGCAGCTTCACGCGCGCGGCCGCCGCGCTGCATGTGTCGCAGCCCGCGCTGTCCCAGCAGATCCGCCAGCTCGAGGAGACGCTCGGCGCGCAACTGTTCGACCGCAGCGGGCGCGTGACGCGGCTGACCGATGCCGGCGACGTGTATTTCCGCTATGCGCGGCAGGCGCTGCACGATCTCGCGGAAGGCCGGCGCGCGATTCATGACGTGCAGGATCTGAGCCGCGGCTCGCTGCGGATCGCGGTCACGCCAACCTTCACGAGCTATCTCGTCGGGCCGCTCGTCGAGGCGTTTCACGGCCGCTACCCGGACGTGTCGCTGTCGGTGCGCGAGATGTCGCAGGAGCGTATCGAGGCGTTGCTCGTCGACGACGAGCTCGATGTCGGCATCGCGTTCGACGAGGTGCAGACGGCGGATATCGAAGCGCAAACGTTGCTGGTCGAAACGCTCGCGCTCGTCGTGAGCCGTCGGCATGCGCTCGCCGCGAAACGCAAGGCCGGCCTGCGCGCGCTGCACGATGCGCCGCTCGTGCTGCTGACGGCCGAGTTCGCGACACGCGTGCAGATCGACCGCTATTTCCGCGAGCACGACGTGCGACCGCGCGTATTGATGGAAGCGAATTCGCTGGGGGCGGTGATCGAGATCGTGCGCCGCACGAACCTCGCGACGCTGCTGCCCGCGACGATCGCGGCCGGGCACGACGATCTCGTCGCCATCGCGCTCGATCCGGCCGTCCTGCGGCGCACGGCCGTGCTGCTGCAGCGCAAGGGCGCGTACCGGAGTGCGGCCGCGCGTGCGTTCGTCGAACTGGCGCTGGCGCACGGGGCCGGGCCTGTCAGGCGCGCGCGATGATCTCGGCCGCCGGGGCACGCGTCACGCGCCCGGACACCGCCCGCAACCGCTCGTCGAAAGCAAACCGACTCAGGGGAACATCGACATGTCGAACCTGTTACGCCGCATGACGCTCAACCCGCTTGCCATCTCCGCGCTGCTGGTGGGCGCAGCCTGGTGGGTCCACGCACAGACGCGTGCCGACGGCCCGTATCGGGTCGTGGGATTCAACTACACCGATCGTGGCGTCTACAGCTTCGTGGTCGACGGCTTCGGCGCCGGCAGCGTGCACGCGCGCCAGTTCGGCGGCGGGGGCGGCACCGTGTGCTGCATGAGCGTGCCGCGCGGCAAGAAAACCTGGCACGTCAGGATCACGTACGATCTGACGCCCGAAGAAGACGCCCGGAACCAGGCGCCTGAAATCGTCGAAACCGACGTCGCCGTGCCGGCATTGCCGAACCGGCACGACGGCTACCTCGAGTTTCATTTCCTGCCCGGGCGCAAGATCGACGCCCGATGGGTCGCGTACCCGACGATGCCGCGCATGCGCGCCGGCGGTTGACCGCGCAGCGGCAGCGGGCGGACGCCGCGCGGCCGGGCGGGCGGGTTACGCGCCCGGCGTTGCGTCAGTTGTACCCGAGAATCGCCACCGCCGCGACGTCCGGCCGGTCGATCGTATTCCCGACGAGCGACGTCATCGGCTCCTGCAGCACGGCCTGATACGACGTCACGCGCGGCGCTTCCGGCGTGCCCGGCTCATCCGGTGCCGGCTCGTCGAACGCGGCATCGAAACCACTGTAAAAGCCCGGTTGTGTCTGCGAAAAAGTCATCTCCACTCCTTTACCTGATCATGTTTTTGATGTTCTAACCAACCTGCTTCAATACCGCCGCGTGCACCGGCGTACCGTCATGCGCGGCCTCCGATCGCGCCAGCTGCGCGCGCGTGCGCCGCGTGATGTGAATCACCGCGAACACGACCGGCGCGATCAGCAGGCCCTCCGCCAGTTCGGGATCGACCGGCAGGTTCATCACGTGCAGCGCCTTGAACGCCGCCGTCGCGAGCGACAGCACGTAGTACGAAATAGCCGCCACCGACAGCCCTTCGACCGCGTGCTGCAGATGAAGCTGATTGCGCGCGGTGCGCTCCATTCCGGCCAGCAGGCGCGTCACGTCCTTTTCCTGCGCGAGATTCACGCGCGTGCGCAGCAGGTCGACCGCCCGCGCGATCCGCGCGGCGATCTGCTCATGGCGCGCCCATACGCTGCGGCAGGTTTCCATCGCCGGCGCGAAGCGCCGCTCCATGAATTCGGCGATCGTCGGCATCCCTTCGATACGCTCCTCGCGCAACTCGTGGATGCGCGCCAGCACGAGCTTTTCGTATGCTCGCGACGCGCTGAAGCGCGCGCCCGATCCCGACAGCGATTCGACCCGCACCGCGAGATGCGTGAGCTTGACGAGCAGTGCCGTGTCGTCGCCGTCGGCCCCGCTCGCGTCCATCCGCTGCATCAGCGTGTGCAGCGCCGCGTGGATCTCGTCGAGCTCGCGGCTCATCCGGCGCGCGACGGGCAACGCCAGCAGCGCCATCATCCGGTAGGTCTCGATTTCATACAGGCGCTGCAGCAGCCGGCCACCCTGCTCCTCGCGGAAATCCTCGTCGACGACGAGAAAGCGCATGAAGCCGTCGTCGCGCACATGCCAGTCGCAGAACACCTTGCCGCCGCCAAGCACGTTGCTGCCGACGAGCGCGGGGCCGTCGATCCAGCGGCGCAGGTCGCCGCAGACGAGCCGCGCGGCGTCGCCCGTCAGCAGCTCCATGCGTACCGCGACGAAGCGGATGCCGGCCAGCCTCGCGAACCACGCGGCCGGGATGCCTTCGATCGCGAGATCGTCGAAATAGCCGGTGTCGCGACGCGGCGCGACGAACGTGAAGGTCGAGAATTCGGTATGGCGTTCCCACTTCAGGTGCCAGCTGCTCGGCGACTGCACCGCGTAGTGCGTCGCGCCTTCGTGCGGCGCGGCGATACCGGTGTCGCGGCACAGCGCGTGCAGCAGCGTTTCGTGGATGTCGGGCTGGCCGTCCGCGTAGATCGCGTAATGCGTGAGCGATACGGCTTCGGCGAGCCGCAGGAACGGCCGGGCATGCAATTCCGCGGCCAGTGCGGCGCGCAACGGATGGTCCATCATCGATACACCACGCTTTCCTGTTCAGTCCTGCACGCCGGATCGACCGGCCGGGGCGCCGCGCCGCCCTCGGGCGAAACGTCAGCGTGATCGCACTATGGCAGACACACAGCAACAATAAAAACGCATAATGCTGATCGTTACGTTCAGTTTTCCTGATACCCATGAAGATGCTCGATCACGACGTGCTGGCCACCGTCGTCGCCGTCGCGGAGACCGGCAACATGACCCGCGCCGCCGAGGCCGTGAACCGCTCGCAGTCGGCCGTGAGCATGCAGATCAAGAGCCTGGAAGACGCGATCGGGCGGCCGCTGTTCGTGCGCAAACCGCGCAGCATCGTGCTGACGCGCGAGGGCGAGGTGCTGCTGGGATTCGCCAGACGAATGCTGGCGCTGCGCGACGAGGCGTGGGCGGCCGTGGTGCGGCCGGAAGTGACCGGCAAGGTCGTGATCGGCGTACCGGACGACTATGCGTCGTCGCTGCTGCCGTCGGTCCTGAAGAAATTCTCGGCAACCTACCCGAAGGTCGAGATCCAGGTGATGGGGCTGCCGAGCAGCGCGCTCGCGCCGCTGATCAAGGAAGGCACGGTCGACCTCGTCTGCGGCACGCGGATCAAGGGGCTGTCCGGCGATTTCATCCGCCACGAGCCGATGGCGTGGGCCGCGATGACGAACGGGCCGCGCGTGTGGGAAGAGCGGCCGCTGCCGATCGCGGTGTTCATGCCGGGCAGCGTCGCGCGCGAGAACGCGATCCGCAGCCTCGAACGCGCGAAGGTGCCGTACCGCACCTCCTATGAAAGCCCGAGCCTGCTCGGGCTGCTCAGCATGGTCGAGGCCGGCCTCGCGGTCGCGCCGCTCGCGCGCTGTGCGATTCCCGCGCAACTGTCGATGCTCGGCCGCTCGCACGGGCTGCCCGACCTGCCGCCGCTCGAACTGATCCTCGCGCGCAGCACCAAATCGAAGCGGCCGCCGTGCGACTTTCTCGCTGAACAGCTGATGGAAGACCTGCAGCGCCAGACCGGGCAGACCGGCGACGCGTGATCAGCGCGTCGCGACGAACCCGGCCGCGCCCAGCGCCGCGTTGACGTTCGCGGCCACCGCATCGACGAGCGCTTCCAGCGTAGCTCCGCGCACCTGCATGCGTTCCGGTGCGACGTGCTCCGTGCGTTGCCAGCCCCATTGCGCGCCCGACGCGACCGACAGCGTCGCGCCGAAGCGGTTGCCGTGGCAGCGGCCAAACGTGCTCACGCGCCGCTCGGCCACGTAGTCCTGTTCAGGCAGACAGAGCCGGATCTCGACCGCGATCTGGTCGCGATCGTTGACGCGCGCGGCCGGGCTCACCGTCGGCGCGAACACCTTGCCGATCCGCCAGATCACGCAGGTCTCCCAGGCCGCGAGCGGCCCGCCGGCCGCATCGACCCGCTCGGTGTCGACCGACCACTGATGCCCGTCGGGCACGACGATCGCCTGATGCAGCAGCACTTCGGCCACGCGCACCGTCGTCACGAGCTGACGCGCGAGTTGCTGGCCCGACGGCAGCGACGCCGTCCGGACGCGACGGCTGGCCGGCCGCGCGACAGGGACTTCTTCCGTGAGATACATGAACACTCCGTATTCAGGATCGGCGCCGCGCGCAACGCGGCGCACGCCTATCCGCCACCTGTTCGCGGCCGGCGCGGCGACTGACGCCCCGACCGCGAATCACGCGCGCCATCGGCGAGCGGGTATCCACCCGCCAGCGCTTCACCGCGCCTTCGGTCCGACCCGCAACCGGCGCGCGACCGGCCCGATCACCGCATCGGCCTGCTGCGCGATCAGCATGTGCAGCGTGAAATCCAGGTCTTCCGGCGCGATGTCGAAGTGCACGTGAACCACGTCGCGCACGGCGCGCGCGCTGACGACGTACACACCGAGCGGGGAATGCAGCAGCGCCGCGAGCCGGGTGTGCGCGCGTTCACCGGAGTCGGCCGTCAGCGTGACGGGCAACTGCAGGCGAGGGCGCGGCGGCGGGAAAGGAATGACGTTGTTGCGTGCGCCGGCGCGCAACTGGCGGCCGGCGACATTGAAGGCGGGAACGGGATGAATGAAGGTCATGGAGCGGACGGAAGCCGTCTCGGCTGTTCGACACCTCCCCAGCTTAGAAGAGACCGCATAAACGTCGTGCAAAAAAACGACGCGGCGGTGCAAAAACCGCATGCGGCGCACAACGCAGTGCCGACCGGCGGCTGGTGGCTGGTGGCTGGTGGCTGGTGGCTGGTGGCCGGTGGCCGGTGGCCGGTGGCCGGCGGCTCGCGGCTGGCGGCTGGCGGCTGGCGGCTCTCGGCTCTCGGCTCTCGGCTCTCGGCTCTCGACTCTCGACTCTCGACTGGCGGCTGGCCGTGCGGCCGTCATGCGCATACGGTAGTCGCGTGCAACAGCTCGCGCCAGCCGTGCCTACACTGCGGCCGCCCCGCTACGCGAACGCCTCGAGCGACGCGCGCCGCCGCTCGTCGACCATCGATTCGATCAGCGACACGAGATCGTCGGTCAGCGGATCGCAGATGCCCGGCGAGCGATGCAGTTCGAGATCGGCTGCCGGCAGCGGCGGTAGCCCGTCCGTCTCGTCGAGCACGCGCCAGTTCTCCGGCAGCGTGCAGCGATCGATCATCGTCACGGCCGCGCCGTGGTTCACCGCGATCTTGATGCCGGTCGGGCTCTGGCTCGTATAGACGACGTGATACGGCCGCTCGGCCGTCGCGAGCGCCTGCAGCCCGCGCTGCCGGTAGCAGCACGTCTCCGGAAACAGCGCGAGCGGCACCGACGCCTGCGGGCCGAGCGCGAAGTCCTGGTGCGCGGCCCACACGACGTCGTGACGGCCCAGCAGCCGGCCGCCCGCGTTCGGCCCATGCCGCACGACGAGCGCGACGTCGAGCTCGCCGGCCTGCAACCGTTCGAGCAATTCGAGCGACGTGCGGCAATGCACATGAAAGCGCGCGCCTGGCCGCATCGCATAGAACGACTTCAGCAGGTCGGGCAACCACAGCTCCGCGTAGTCCTCCGGCAACCCGAAGCGCACGACGCCACGGTCGCTGCTCGCCTGCTTCAGCGCGAGGATCGCGTCGTTCTGCACCTGGATGATCCGGCGCGCATGGATCAGGAAATTCTCGCCGTCACGCGACAGTTCGAGCCGCCGGCTGTTGCGCATGAACAGGTGCGTGTCGAGCCGCTCCTCGAGCGTGCGGATGCGCAGGCTGATCGTCGATTGCGTGCGATGCAGTTGCCGGGCCGCCGCGGTGAAGCCGCCGCTCTCGACCACCGCGACGAATGCCCGGATCAGCTCCGGATCGAGCGAACTGAGCTTCGACCAATCGGGCCTTTGAATGGCAGCCATCGGAATTACTCGCTTTCGAAAAAAGAAGGGAAGACGAAAGATAGGGCTCGGAGTACGCCGATTGTTGTCCAGATGCGCCCGGCCCTCCAACCCCTGCCCGGGTATGACAAACCCGGAGCCGGTACGCGAATGCCCACCCGCCGATCCCGCCCCGCCCGCCGTCACGACAACGGCCGAGGCCCGCCCGGCGGGCATTCGCGTGCCGGGCTCAGGGCTTTCCCGGAGACGACGAAAACTCATAGCCCGATCAGAAATCATCGATTCACC
Source organism: Burkholderia sp. AU30198 (assembly GCF_020419825.1). Lineage (NCBI taxonomy): Bacteria > Pseudomonadati > Pseudomonadota > Betaproteobacteria > Burkholderiales > Burkholderiaceae > Burkholderia > Burkholderia sp. AU30198. The sequence goes on from NZ_JAIZSA010000021.1 coordinate 11,346, forward strand.
GGCCGCGCCGCGGCCCACCACAATCGCCTCACACCCAACCTCATCGACGAGACACCGCAATGACCGCATCCCAACCCAGGCAGCTTTACATCGGCGAAGGCTTCGAAGGCCCCGGCGTCAACCTCGCGCACATCAACGTGCTGGTCGGCCCGCGCAACGGCCCGGCCGGGCAAGCGTTCGCGACCGCACTCGCGACGCCGTCGGCCGGCCATGCACCGTTCGTCGTGATCGCGCAGCCGGGCGTGCCGACCAAGCCGCTCACGCTGTACGTGAACAAGGCGCAGATCGCCAGCGATTTCCACGGCAATGCCACGTGGGGCGCGTCGCAGGCCGGCATTGCGAAAGCCGTGGCCGAAGCGCTCGAGAACGGCACGCTGCCGCCCGAAGCGGAGAACGACTGGGTCGTCGTGTCGGCGAACTGGGTGAACCCGCAGACCGACGATCTCGATGCCGTGTTCGAGAACAACTATCGCGCGTGCCGCAATGCGATCGTCGCGGCGATGGAAGGGCTGCCGCATCGCGACGCGGTGTTCGCCGCCGCGCGCGACGTGTCGAACCCGTTCTACACCCCGAAGAAAAACTGACGACGACAAGCGGCCGACACAAGGCCGCACCTGGAGGAAACATGGAATACGTCCGCCTCGGCCAGTCCGGCCTGAAGGTGTCCCGCCTGTGTCTCGGCACGATGAACATGGGCACCCCCGAATGGAAGCCCTGGATCTTCGATGAAGCGCAGAGCGAGCCGATCGTGCGCCGCGCGCTCGACGCCGGCGTGAACTTCATCGATCTCGCGGATTTCTATTCGACCGGCGTCGGCGAGGAAGTGGTCGGCCGCATCCTGAAGCGCAACGCGCGCCGCGAGGAGCTCGTCGTGACGACCAAGGTCGGCTACGACATGGGCAGCTACCCGAACGCGGGCGGCCATTCGCGCAAGCACGTGCTCGACGGGATCGACGGGTCGCTGAAGCGCCTCGGGATGGATTACGTCGACATCTTCATGCTGCACTTCTTCGACGTGAACACGCCCGTCGAGGAAACGATGAGCACGCTGCACGACATCGTACGCGCGGGCAAGGCGCGCTATATCGGCGTATCGACGATGTACACGTGGCAGTTCGCAAAGATCATGCAGGCCTGCGAACGAAACGGCTGGGACAAGCCGATCAACATGCAGCTGCAGCTGAACCTCGCGTATCGCGAGGAAGAGCGCGAGATGGTGCCGTACTGCATCGACCAGGGTGTCGGCGTGTCGGTGTTCAGCCCGCTCGCGCGCGGCCTGCTCACCTGCGAGCCGCAATCGACGCGCAATCAGACCGACTTCTTCACCGCGCAGATGTACGGCGATGCTTCGTCGCTCGCAATCGCCGCATCGGTCGCGAAGGTCGCGAAGCGCCGCGGCGTGCCGCCCGCGCAGATCGCACAGGCATGGGTGCTGAGCCGTCCCGGCGTCGCGAGCATGCTGGTCGGCGCGGATTCCGTCGCGCAGTTCGACAGCGCGCTCGGCGCACTCGAGACGCAACTCACCGAAGAAGAGCTGCACGAGCTGGAACGCAACTACACGCCGTGCGACCTGATCAACGACTACACGGCCGGCAAGCGCATCGCGCGCGAGTCGCGTCCGGCGCAGGGCAGTTTCGCGGCGGACTGAGGCACTGAGGCTCCGAGGCATTGAAGGAACGACACACCATGAACGAATTTCTGAGGACCGGCCATTACATCGGCGGCGAATGGCACGAAGCGCACGGCGCGAGCGACGCGACCTATCCGGTGCTGAACCCGGCGACCGGCGAGACGATCGCGAAGGTCGCGAAGGGCGGCGCCGACGACGCGCAGCGCGCGATCGACGCCGCCGCGCGCGCGTTTCCGGCCTGGCGCGCACTGACCGCAAAGGAGCGCGGCGCCCGCGTGAAGCGCTGGGGCGAGCTGATGCTGGAAAATCGCGACGCGCTCGCCGAGCTGCTGACACGCGAGCAAGGCAAGCCGCTCGCGGAAGCGCGCGGCGAAGTCGCGTACGCGGCGAGCTTTCTCGAATGGTTCGCGGAAGAAGCGAAGCGCATGTACGGCGACGTGATCCCGAGCCCGAAGCCGAATGCGCAGATCGTCGTCACGCGCGAGCCGGTCGGCGTCGTCGCGGCGATCACGCCGTGGAATTTCCCGTTCGCGATGATCACGCGCAAGGCCGGCCCCGCACTCGCGGCCGGCTGCACGATGGTGCTGAAGCCGTCCGAGGAAACGCCGTTGTCGGCGTTCGCGCTCGCGGTGCTCGCCGAGCGCGCGGGCGTGCCGGCCGGCGTGTTCAACGTCGTGTCGGGCGACGCGGTGGCGATCGGCGAGGCACTCACGCATTCGTCCGTCGTGCGCAAGCTGTCGTTCACGGGCTCGACGCGGGTCGGCAAGCTGCTCGCGAAGCAGTCGGCCGACACGTTGAAGAAGCTGTCGCTCGAACTCGGCGGCAACGCGCCGTTCATCGTCTTCGACGATGCTGATCTCGATGCAGCGGTCGAAGGCGCGATCGCGTCGAAGTTCCGCAATACCGGCCAGACCTGCGTATGCGTGAACCGCTTTCTCGTGCAGGACGGCGTGTACGACGCGTTCACGCGCAAGCTCGCGGACGCCGTGCGCAAGCTGCGCGTCGGCAACGCGCTCGCGGGTGAAGTCGACCAGGGGCCGCTGATCAACGAGGCGGCGCTCGGCAAGGTCGAGCGGCACGTGGCCGACGCCACCGCGAAGGGCGCGCACGCGCTCATCGGCGGCAAGCGTCACGCGCTCGGCGGCACGTTCTACGAGCCGACCGTGCTGACCGGCATGACGGCCGACATGCTGATCGCCGAAGAGGAAACCTTCGGCCCCGTCGCCGGCTGCTTCCGCTTCTCGACCGAGGAGGAGGCAGTGGCCGCGGCCAACGACACGCCGTTCGGGCTGTCCGCGTACTTCTACACGCGCGACCTCGGCCGTGCATGGCGCGTGTCGGGTGCGCTGGAAAGCGGGATGGTCGGCGTCAACGACGGGATCATCTCGACCGAAGTCGCGCCGTTCGGCGGCGTCAAGCAATCGGGGCTCGGCCGCGAAGGCTCGAAGTACGGCCTCGACGAATACGTGGAACTCAAGTACACGCTGATGGCCGGCCTCGGCCGCTGACCACCACCGGCCGCTCCCCGCGGTCGACCCGCGCCGCGCGCCGCCCGGCCGCGCGGCGCCTCGCACGACGCTCGCGGCGGCGTTCCGCCTGCGCGCGCCGCTGCGCACCCGATAACAATCCAGGAGGCAGCTTGACTCAAGCCAACGTTCAATCCGGCACGGCCCGCGCATTGCCGCTGTCGCGTGGCGCCGATGTGCCGCACCGCCCCGTCGCACTCGACGACGTGCCGCTCAACCGTTTCCACTTGAAGATCGCCGGCCTGACGTTCGGCGCGCACTTCACCGAGGGCTACACGCTCGGCACGATCGGCTACGCGCTGGCAGCGCTCGGCAAGCAGATGCCGATCGACGCGTTCTGGATGGGAATGATCGGCAGCTCGGCGCTGATCGGCATCTTCTTCGGCAGCCTCGTGTTCGGCTGGCTGTCCGACCGGATGGGCCGGCAGAAGATCTTCCTGACGAGCTTCGTGATCATCACGGCGGCCGCGTTCGCGCAGTTCTTCGTCACGTCTCCGCTCGAACTGTGTTTGCTGCGCGTGCTGATCGGCTTCGGGATGGGCGGCGACTTCACGGTCGGCCATGCGATCCTCGCCGAATTCTCGCCGCGCAAGCATCGCGGCGCGCTGCTCGGATCGTTCAGCGTGATCTGGACGATCGGCTATGTCGCCGCGAACGTGCTCGGCCTCGCGTACAGCGACGCCACGCCCGACGCCTGGCGCTGGCTGCTCGCGTCGGCGGCATTGCCCGCGCTGATCGTGCTGGTGCTGCGGATCGGCACGCCCGAATCGCCGCGCTGGCTGCTCGGCAAAGGGCGCGTGCAGGAGGCGCGTGCGATCGTCGCGAAGCATTTCGGGCCGCACGTGATGCTCGACGGTTCGACCGAGCCGCATGCGCACGGCGGCTTCTCGCGGCTGTTCCAGCGTGACCTGATCCGCCGCACGGTTTTCAACTGCGCGTTCTTCGTCTGCCTCGTGATTCCGTATTTCGCGATCTACACGTTCCTGCCGACGATCCTGAAGACGATCGGCCTTGCCGAAGGTTTCGGCGCGGACCTGCTGCTGAACGGCTTCCTCGTGCTGGGCGCGCTGATCGGCATCTGGCTGACGATCCGGCTGTCGCGGCGCGGCTTCCTGATCGGCTCGTTCGCGGTGACGTGCGCGTCGCTCGTCGCGCTGGCGGTGCTGCCGTCGTCGGCGGCCATCGCGATGATCGTCGCGTTCGCGGTCTTCACGCTGACGATGTCGGCATTCAGCAACCTCGTCGGCGTGTTCCCGCCCGAGTGCTTCCCGACCGAAGTGCGTGCGAGCGGCGTGGGTCTCGCGATCGCATGCAGCCGGCTCGGTTCGGCGATCGGCACGTTCCTGCTGCCGGTCGGTATCGCGACGCTCGGCTTTCACGCGACGATGTTCGCGCTCGCGGGCGTGCTGCTGGTCGGGATGATCGTGTCGATCGCGTGGGCACCGGAGACGAAGCACCTGACGCTGGAGGAGGCGTCGGGGCATTGACGAGGGCGGCGGGTGGTGTGCTCGCCTGCTTCATCGCGCTCAATCGAGGCTTTCGCATCGACACGCCGCTGATGCGCTGCGGCGATGCCGAGTGCGATTCGGACGAACCGGGCCGTGGCCGGGTTCGTTCATTCCGGACACGATGCGATGAGGGCGTTCGCTCAGAACAGAATCGACGCGTAGTCCCGCGCGCCGTGCAGGATATGAAGAATGTCGATCCGCGTCGGCGGATCGACAACGACCCGATAGAAGATCTGGTAGTTGCCGTACACGCGGTGCCGCACGCCGTGACGCTCGAAGCGCGGCACCAGCGGAAACGCCAGCGGCATCCCGGCCAGGCCCAGGCATTTGTCGCGAATTTCCCGCACGAACGTCACGGCGCGTTGCGGGTTGTCGCGTGCAATGTAATCCGCGATCGCTTCGAGTTCGGCAATCGCAAAATCGGACAGGCGCACGGTCAGGCCTGCCGATCCGCCTGGGCCCGATACTTCGCCTCGAGACGATCGAAGACTTCCGCCGCATCGGCGCCGCGTCCGGCTTCCGCATCGGACAGGCTGCGCGCGATCACCGCGTCCAGCGCGTTCAGCTGTGCCTCGCGATCCTGAATCAGGCGCACGCCTTCGCGAAGCACTTCGCTCTTGGATCCGTAGCGCCCCGATTCGACCAGCTTCGCGACGTAAGCTTCCAATTGCTGCCCCAATTCTGCAGTGATCATGTCAACCTCCCGACCGGATTGAATTCGATGCATCCAGCGTATCCCAGCTATCAACTATTTTGACATCCTCCCCCGCCTGAAGACGGGGGATTCCTACCGCGTCTGAAATGATGATGCTTATCTCAGATCGCCTCAGCGGGTTCCTGCTTCATTGAGCGGCCCGACTTCACCGGCTCTCCACAGGCTGCAACGCGGTGTCCCCGCGCCAGAATGTTCAGAGCGCCGACGACATCGGCGTTCTCCGCGTAACCGCATTCGACACAAGCGAATTTTTCCTGCGCGGTCCGGTTATCCGCACTCACGTATCCACAAGCCGGACACGTCCGGCTTGTATTCGCGGGCGGGACCGCCACCAGCCAGCCGCCATTCCAAGCCAGCTTGTATTCCAACTGCCGCCTGAACTCGAACCACCCTTGGTCGAGGATGGCCTTATTCAGACCGGACTTGGCCCGAACGTTCTTGCCCGGTGCATCGGTGCTACCCGCCGCCGACCTGGACATATTCCGAACCTGCAAGTCCTCGATACACACCATCGCGTGGTTTTGGCTGATCGTGGTCGTGGCCTTGTGCAGGTAGTCGCGGCGCGCATTGCCGATCCGCGCATGGATGCGCTGGACTCTGGCCTTGGCTTTTATCCAGTTATTGCTGAACTGGACCTTGCGGCTCATCGCACGTTGGCATCGGCGCAGACGAGCCTCATGTTTCCTGAAACTGTTGAGCGGTGCGATAAACGTGCCGTCGCTCATCGTGGCGAAGCGGACGATGCCCACATCGATGCCGATCACGCGGGTGGCATGGGGCACCGGCTGCTCGACCTCCCGCTCGGTCTGGATCGAGACACTCCACTTGCCCGCGTTGAAGCTGACCGTTGCGTTGCGCAGTTCGCCCAGCACGGGACGCGACAGCCTCAGCCGCATCCAGCCCAGCTTGGGCAGGAAAATGCGCCCATTGGGCTGGTCGAGCTTGAATTGCTTGGGGTCCGGGTAGCGAAAACTGTCGCGCTGGCCGCGCTTCTTGAACTTCGGAAACGCCGCTCGCTTGGCGAAGAAGTTCTTGTAGGCCCGCTCCATGTCCTTGAGAGCCTGTTGCAACGGGTGAACGGGTGCGCCCTTGAGCCATGGCGTTTCGCCTCCGTTACGCCACTCCGTCAGATGCTTGGCCATCGCTACGTAGCCAATGAACTTGCCGCCCGCCTCGTAGTTCTCCTTCTGCAACGCCAGTGCCTTGTTGTAGACGAACCGGCACGCTCCGGCGAAGCGGCGCATATCGCGCTGCTGCTCGCCGTTCGGCATCAGTTCGAACTTGAAGGCCTGGAGTCGTCGCATCGGACGATTGTATGTCTGGCACACAAGAGCGAGTCAAGCCATTCGACGTGGTCGCTATTACGTCTTTCAAGTGCTACTCGAGCATTCGTAAAAAGTTGTGGGGCGGCGCGCTGGGGTCTCCGTCATACTTCGCCGGAAGTTGTGGCGGAGCGCCTGTCGAAATCATTCGCAAATACATCGACCAACAGAAAGCGCCCCACTAGCCGCCCGAAAGGACGCCTACGGCGTCTACCCTATCCTTCCCCGCCTTGAAGTACGATGTTTGACACGCATTCAGATCAACAAGGCGACCTCCAGGGGGTCGGCGCGAATGCTTTCGACGTGCCGATAAGGCGGATGGACGGAACCGGACGTGCTTCAGGCGGGCTGCCTTAGCGCCGGACATTTCCGCCTTCACTCGTGTAGCCTTACCGGACCCTCCCCGTGCGAGCACCGATCATGATTGAAGACATCGTCACGCCACAACCCGGCCTGAAGGTCTACCCGCCAGACACCGACGTCTTTGCCGAGTCCAACGCCGCACTCGCGCGCCATCTGCATCCGCTCGTGTCGATCGACCTGTCGGCGGTCAATCCGTCGTGGGAGGGCTGGATCCACCTGCTCAGCCCCATCGAACCGTACGACAGGCTCGTCGGGCAGGACACGGCCGCGTACCACAACGACTATCTGCGCGCGAACTGGATCGCATTCCGGCTCGACGACAACAACCGTTACACACTGCTCGGCGACCCGCGCTACTTCTATCTGGAAAACCCGCCCGGCGCGCATGACGCGGGCTATCGCGAGGGACTGGAGGCGCACTACGCCGAGCAGCAGGCCAGCATCGAAGCCGCGCGCCAGCGGTTCGCCGAATACGGCGTGCTCTACTCGTCCAACCAGTACGCGCCGGACGAGCGCGATTTCAGCCAGGAAGAACCGTGCAACCTGATCGACCAGCTCGGCGGATCGGTCGGCTGGGGCAACTGGTCGGGCACCTCGGATTTTCCGATCGACGATAGCGATCCCGACAACATCCGGCCGATCGGCCCCGACGGGGCGCGCTTTCGCTTCGTCGCCAGCGTCACCGGCTGGGAATACCGCGCGATGGGCGCAGACTCGATTCTCTTGTTTTACGAGCCGGCCAGCCGCGTGGCGCTGCTGACGTTCGACTGGTCGTAAGGCGGGCGGGACGGGCGATCGCTCCGTCTCGCGATTAGCCGTTTGGCGGACTCTGCCCGCCGGATTCGCGCCGATATGCTGGGGGCTTTCCACTCATCGCCGGAAGCCATGCCCGCTCGACCCGTCGATCTCAGTCATGTTCTGCCATACGAAACGTCGTACTTCGACGATCGGCTCGAGGTCGATCGAAACGATCTCGATATTTCCGCGTTTCTTGGTGTGAACGGCGACGTCCCTGACGCACTGCTCGTTTCGTTGTGCGGAGCGCCCGCCGGATCGGACATTCAAGCCTATCTCGACAGCAGAGGCCAGTTGACCTTCTCGGTCACGAATCCCACCTGGATCCGATCCGAAAACCGCGTGTCGGTCCGTCGAGAATCGGACACATCCCTACTCGAACTCAAGACGATCGATCTCGTCGATCACGCAATCGCGGGATTCGGCGCGGCGATGCTGTGGCGGATCGTCAGGGCGTCTGATACGTTGGACATCACTCGAATCATTGCATTCGCAGCAGGGGGCCGGAAGGCAGCGCCAAAACCGGGCGGCCGCCGGTTATTCGGGTATTACGCATGGCCACGGTTCGGTTTCGACGCGCCCATTCCCGACAAGTGCGGCGATGAAGCGGCGCTGTTCCAGTATTTCCAGGGGCACCCGGTCGGTCTTGCCGACGGATCGCTCCGGTCGCTGCGCGCGCTCTATGCGACGCGATTCGGCCGAGATTTCTGGCGCGTGGCGGGATCACATCGCTGGATGACATTCGACGTCACACCGCACGGCACCTCCGTGCGGGCGCTGCAAAGATACTTGATCGAAAAGGGGATTTACGAATGAACGCAAAGCACACGCCGATTGCCGGATTCCGGATCACGCGCCCCGCGGCGAAGCGCGACCGGCCGGTGACCCGGCATCGCCTCGCCCTCAGCTCCGAAGCCAGGCAACTCCTCGACGCGCTGGTCGCAACCGAACTCCATCACAGCCTGGCGCGCGTCATGCGCAAGTCCGCCGTCGGGCACGACACGCGGACGGCCAACATGCCGGTATCCCCACCGCGCCGCGCCGTCTTCAACGTCGGGCGCATCGATCTCTCGAAGTGCCAGATGCCTGTCGAAACGATCGCCGACATAGAATTCTGGGGGCGCCGGGAAACACTCATGCACTTCGGGCACGACCCCGACCTGTAACCCGCGGCAATGGAACGCAACCGCACGGTTCGCTGCGACGACGATCCAGCCAGTCTTCAGCTCGTAACGATCTTTGACAGACACCCAAGCAGGAAGCACAGCACGACAGGCGCGGACTGATCCGATTGTTTCCACAGAAAGATCAGCCGCGTCTCAGCATCGCGGCACCCGCCCTACCCCCTCCTTCCCGCCTGCCCCCGCAACCACGCCGCAAACGCGACCACCGGCTCGACCGCGACACTCTCCGGCTCGACATCGAGCCAATACCCAAACGGCCCGATCGGCTGCACCGGCGACAGCCGCACGAGGCTGCCTTCGCCGATCTCCTCCTCGATCATGTTCAGGTCGACCACCGCGAGCCCCGCGCCCTTGCGCGCCGCGCGGATCGCCTGTTCGAGCGTCGAAAACTCGATACCGTCGCCGATCCGCGCCAGCGGCACGCCCGCCTGCTCGCACCAGTCGGCCCACAGCGTCAGGCGCTTGCCTTCGTGCAGCACATGCAACGACGGCAGCCGGCCGAGCAGCACGTCGAGCGCATCGCCGCGATAGCGCGGCGCGCCGACGAGCGCATGCCGCTCCATCATCAGCAGCTCCGACTGCATCCCCGCGCGCGCCGCGCGCCCGAAGCGGATGTGGCAATGGCAATCGTCAGCCGGCTCCGTGCGGATCGACAGCTCGACGTCGGGCAGCGCCTCCGCGAGCGTGCCGAGCCGCGGCGAGAACCACTGCGTCGCGAACGTCGGCGGCAGCGACACCGTCAGCCGCCGCTTCGCACCCGGCCGCGTCGCAGCGATTTCGCCGACGCCACGCTCGATCGTGTCGAACGCCTGCCCGACGAACGGCAGCAACCGCTGGCCGGCATCGGTCAGGCGCACGCCCTTGTGATCGCGCTCGAACAGCCGCGCGCCGAGCGCTTCCTCGAGCAGCCGGATCTGCCGGCTCACCGCCCCCTGCGTCACGCACAGCGAGACCGCCGCGCGGTTGAAGCTCAGGTGACGCGCGGTCTCCTCGAAAAATCGCAGCGCGATCAACGATGGCAGGCGTCGCATGATGTGTGTCCCTTTCGTTCGTATCGTTCGTGTCGTTGCCGGCCGGCATCGCCGGCCCTCCTGCGGCCAGCCTTGTCACAGCAAGGCGCGCCGACTGCCATACCGTCAAACCCCGGCGCCCTCCGTCGCCGCGATTCATCGTCCCCGCGCCCTCGCCACCCGCCTACAATAAGCATCCCGCACCAAACACGACACCGCCCCGTGAGACGCAAGATGCCAGCGCTGAATGCGCTGAAAGCCTTCGAGATGGCCGGCCGCACCGGCAGCTTCACGCGCGCGGCCGAACTGCTCAACGTGACGCAGAGCGCGGTGAGCCGCCAGGTTCGCCAGCTCGAGGGCCAGCTCGGCGAAACTCTGCTCGAGCGCCGCCATCACCAGCTCGAACTGACGGCGGCCGGCCGCGTGCTGCTGCGCGCGCTGCAGCAATCGTTCGACAAGATCGAGCTGACCGTGCGCAGCCTGCAGGAAAAAACCCACCTGAACCGCCTGCGCGCGAACGTGCCGCCCACCTTCGCCGCGCGCTGGCTGATGCCGCGCCTCGGCCGGCTGCGCGATGCGCATCCCGAATTCGAGCTGAGCCTCACGACCCGCATTCACGACAGCCTCGGCGAATCGCGCGTGCTCGACTGCGCGATCCGGTTCGGCGACGGCGAATGGGACGGCTTCGACAACGCGCTGCTGATGCAGGAGCAGCATATCGCCGTCTGCGCGCCCGCGCTGTATGCGCGGCTGCGCCAAGACGGCGCGCCGATCGACCTGAACCGCTTCACGCTGCTGCATGTGCTCGCCACCGACGACCAGCGCTACCTGACCTGGCAGCACTGGCTGAAGGCCGCCGGTATCGCCGACGTCGACACGCGCGGCGGCTACGAATTCGACCTGCTCGACCACGCGATCCGCGCGGCGATCGACGGCCTCGGCATCACGATCGCCGACCGCCACATGGTCGCGCGCGAACTCGCAACCGGGCAACTGATGCAGGTGCTCAACGTGCACGTCGATGGCCACCAGTCGTACTGGTTCGTCACGCGGCCCGAGCAGACGAACCTGCCGCACATCGTCCAGTTCCGCGACTGGCTGCAACAGGAAGTCTGGCTCGCGAAGCGCCATCTCGAACCGTCGTCGCCACTGCCGCAAGTGCCGCTGGCCTGACCACGCGCCCCGACCCGATCGCCGTCGATCGCCGTCGACCACCGGCCGCGGGCGACACCTTACCGGCTTCCACGCCCATCCGCATCCGGCCCCGTCTGAAAATCCTTCCCGGCCACCGGCGGCCCCGCCCCGGCCCGCGCCGCCGCAGCCTTGCCCGACGGGCGACTCCGGCCGATCCGCCGAGTAACGTGCGTTTTTCTCATGCCCGGCACAAAAATAAGTCGTTTGCCGTGCGCTAAACGCATGAACAGAATGGCCTCCATCCCGTGCCACGCGTGTCGCCACTCGAAGCGATCCGCCTGCATTCATCGGAGGAGTCACTTCATGCGCACCGAACGCAATTACGTGAACGGCCGTTTCGTCGCCCCGGAAAGCGACACGTTCATCGTCGTCCGCAATCCCGCCACCGAAGCGCCGTTCGCGCGCGTGCCGGCCGCGACGCCGGCCGACGCGCTCGCCGCCGTCGACGCCGCAGCCGCCGCGCAGAAGGCATGGCGCAAGCTGCCGAGCGCCGAGCGCGCCGCGTACCTGCACCGCTTCGCCGACGCACTGACCGCACGCGCGCCCGAGATCGGCGCGGCGCTCGCGCAGGAATCCGGCAAGAGCGTCGAGGACGCGTCGAACGAAGCCGTCTACGCGGGCCAGATCACGCGCTACCACGCCGAGTGGGCACGCCGGATCGAGGGCGAGATCATTCCGAGCGACACGCCCGACGAAAACCTGTTCCTGCAGCGCGAGCCGATCGGCGTCGTCGCGTGCCTGATCCCGTTCAACTATCCCGTCTACACGCTGCTGCGCAAGGTCGCGCCCGCGCTGATCGCCGGCAACACCGTGGTCGTGCGGCCGAGCAACCACACGCCGGTGTCCGCGTTCGAGATCGCGAAGGCGGCCGACGATGCCGGCTTCCCGCCGGGCGTCATCAACATCCTGACGATGGACCACGCGACGGCCGAAGCGCTGTGCACGCATCCGGCGGTCGGCATGATCACGCTGACCGGCAGCGTGAACGCGGGCCGCAAGGTACTCGACTACTGCAAGGCGAACATCGCGAAGCCGTCGCTCGAACTCGGCGGCAAGACGCCCGCGATCATCGAGCCCGACGCCGACCTCGAACGCGCGGCCGCTGCGCTCGTCGCGTCGAAGACGACGCACTGCGGCCAGCTCTGCACGGCGATCGAGCGCGTGTACGTGCACGACAGCGTGCACGACCGCTTCGTCGCGCTGCTGAAGGAGAAGATGGCGGCCGTGCGCAGCGGCGACCGTGCGGAAGACGCCACGCGGATGGGCCCGCTCGTCAGCGCATCGGCACGCGCGCACATCCACGGGATGGTCGAACGTGCAGTCGCGGCCGGCGCGACGCTCGAAACCGGCGGCGTGATCCCGGCCGGCCCGGGCTTCTTCTATCCGGCCACGCTGTTGACGAACTGCCGGCAGGACATGGAGATCGTGCAGGAGGAAACCTTCGGCCCGGTCATGCCCGTGCTGCGCTACACGACGATCGACGAAGCGATCGCGCAAGCGAACGACCACCAGTTCGGCCTGTCGTCGGTGCTCTACACCGAGCACTACCGCACCGCGATGACCGTCGCGAATGCGATCGAAGCCGGCGAGCTGTACGTGAACCGCACACCGGCCGACCCGTACCAGGGCTTCCACGCCGGCTGGAAGCGCTCGGGCCTCGGCGGCGACGACGGCAAGCACGGGATGCTCGAATTCACGCAGACGCGCCTCGTCGTCATGAAGTACTGACGCCGCCGCGCCGACGCTCCGTTTCCGGCGCGCGCACTAGAACACCACGCCGCGCGCGCCGCCCCTGACCCAACCAGAACATAAGAAATCTGCAGGCCTCCGCATCAAGGACGCCTGATGGAGGAAGACATCATGCCGACCCAACCGTCGACGCCCGCCGCGTCGCTCGCGTTGCACGACGACGCACATGCGTCGCAAAGCTCGCGCACGCAACGCTACCTGCAACTGCTTCTGCTCGTGATTGCCGCGGGCGCGATCTACCCGATGCTGTATCTGCGGCAGGTGTACCAGCCGACGATGCTGCAGTTCTTCCGTATCGACGACGTGCAGCTCGGCTACCTGTATTCGTCGCTCGGCACGATCTTCCTGATCAGCTATTTGCCGAGCGGCTGGCTCGCCGACCGCCTGTCGCCGCGCTGGCTGATCTGCTTCTCGCTGCTCGCCACCGGCGCGCTCGGGCTCGTCTACGCGACCGGGCCGTCGTTCGACACGCTGGTGCTGATCTTCGGCGGCTGGGGGCTGACCACCGGCCTCACGTTCTGGGCCGCCGTGATCAAGCGCGTGAACATGATCGCGGGCCCCGACGAACAGGGTCGCTTCTTCGGCCTGCTCGACGGCGGCCGCGGGCTCGTCGAGGCGCTGCTCGCAACGATCGCGATCACGCTGTTCGCGTACGTGACGCAGGCACACGGCGGCACCGATGCAGCCGGCTTCCGGCTCGTCGTGCACCTGTACGCGTTCGTCTGCATCGCGCTCGGCGTGCTGCTCGCGCTGGTGAAGGATCCGTCGCACGCGAGCGATCGCACGGCCGCGCAACAGCGCCGCAACGGTAGCGACCGCCGAGGCAACGTGCTGACCGACCTGAAGACACTCGCGTCGATCCCCGAGCTGTGGCTCGTCGCCGCGATCGTGTTCTGCGGCTACCAGGTGTTCTGGGCGACCTACAGCTTCTCCGCGTACCTGCACGAAGGCAATTTCGGGCTCAGCGCAACGGCGGCCGGCTTCATCACGACGCTCAAGCTGTGGATGCGCCCGGTCGGCGGCATCGGCGGCGGCTTCCTCGGCGATCGCGTGTCGAAGGTGTCCGTGCTGTTCTGGGCGCTCACGCTCGCCGCACTGTCGCTCGTCGGGCTGATCGCGGCACCGGCACACAGCCCGCAGGCGATGCTCGTCGTGCTCGTGCTGTTCATCGGCATCCTCACTTACGCGATCCGCGGCCTGTACTGGTCGCTGCTCGACGACTGCAAGGTGCCGACGCATTGCGCGGGCCTCGCGATCGGCCTGATCTCGGTGCTCGGCTATTCACCCGACGTGTTTGTGCCGCTGATCAACGGCTACGTGACGCAGGCCTACCCGGGCGCGCACGGCTACCAGCTCTATTTCGGCTACATCGCGGCCATCGCGCTGTGCGGCGCGGGCGCCGCCGCCATCCTCAAATACCGCCTCAACCGTATCCAGGAGTCCGCATGAAGATCGTCTCGCTCGAAACCCATATCGTCGCCGTGCCGCCGCCGCATGTCGGCGGGATGTACTGGATCTTCGTGAAGCTGAAGACCGACGACGGCATCGAAGGCGTCGGCGAGATCTACTCGGCGACGTTCGGCCCGAAGGCGATGGCCCCGATCATCGACGACGTGTTCGAACGCCACCTGCTGAACCGCGACCCGCATCACGTCGAACGGCTGTTCCGCCAGGCCTATTCGAGCGGCTTCACGCAGCGTCCGGACCTGACGATGATGGGCGTGGTCAGCGGCCTCGAAATGGCGTGCTGGGACATCATCGGCAAGGCCGCCGGCAAGCCCGTGTATGAACTGCTCGGCGGGAAGATCCACGAGCGGCTGCGCTCGTACACGTACCTGTACCCGAAGAACGCGAAGGGCGAATACGACTACGACGACCCCGACCTCGCCGCCGAATGTGCGGCCGAGAACGTGAAGCTCGGCTTCACGGCCGTCAAGTTCGATCCGGCCGGCCCGTACACGGCCTACTCGGGCCACCAGCTCTCGCTCGAAGTGCTCGACCGCTGCGAGACGTTCTGCCGAAAAGTGCGCGAAGCCGTCGGCAGCAAGGCCGACCTGCTGTTCGGCACGCACGGGCAGATGGTGCCGTCGTCGGCAATCCGGCTCGCAAAGCGGCTCGAGAAATACGACCCGCTGTGGTTCGAGGAGCCGGTTCCCCCCGGCCAGGAAGAAGCGATCGCGCAAGTCGCGAAGCACACGTCGATTCCGATCGCGACCGGCGAGCGCCTGACGACCAAGTACGAATTCCACAAGCTGCTGCAAGCCGGTGGCGCGTCGATCCTGCAACTGAACGTCGCGCGCGTGGGCGGCCTGCTCGAAGCGAAGAAGATCGCGACGCTCGCTGAAGTGCACTACGCGCAGATCGCGCCGCACCTGTACAACGGCCCGGTGGGTGCGGCCGCGAGCATCCAGCTCGCGACCTGCACGCCGAACTTCCTGATCCAGGAAAGCATCATGACGTGGGGCGGTTTCCACGCGGAGGTCGTGAAGACGCCGATCCGCTGGGAAGACGGCTACATCATCCCGTCGAACGAGCCGGGCCTCGGCATCGAGCTCGACATGGACGTCGTGAAGCGCCACACGCCGTACACCGGCGAACGGCTGCACCTGCAGATGGGCGAACACCCCGTCGACGTGAAGGATCTCGCCCCCGCGAAGGGCTGAGCGCAAAGGACAGACATGAGCTACGACTACATCATCGTCGGCGCGGGCTCGGCCGGCTGCATCCTCGCGAACCGCCTGAGCGAAGCGGGCCGGCACTCGGTGCTGCTGCTCGAAGCGGGCGAGCGCGACGCGTCGTTCTGGTTCAAGGTGCCGGTCGGCTTCACGAAGACCTACTACAACCGCCGCTACAACTGGATGTACTACAGCGAGCCCGAGGCGCAGCTCGCCGACCGCAAGCTGTACTGCCCGCGCGGCAAGGTGGTCGGCGGGTCGGGCTCGATCAACGCGATGGTCTACGTGCGCGGCCAGCGCAGCGACTATGACGACTGGGCGAAAGCCGGCAATCCGGGCTGGGCGTACGACGACGTGCTGCCCTACTTCCGCAAGCTCGAAACCCACGCGGCCGGCGCGACCGATCCGCAGCATCACGGTTCGACCGGGCCGATCCACATCACGTCGATGAAGGCCGACGTGCATCCGATCGTCCACGAGTTCCTGAAGGGTTGCAGCCAACTGAACCTGCCGCGTACCGATGATTTCAACGGCGCGCAGTTCGAAGGCGCGGGCATCTACGACCTGAACACGAAGCACGGCGAACGCTGCTCCAGCAGCTTCGCGTACCTGCGTCCCGCACTGGGCCGTGCGAACCTCACGCTGCGCTCGGGCGTGCTCGTGCGGCGCGTGACGTTCGATGGCATGCGCGCGACCGGTGTGGTCGTCGCGGGCGAGCACGGCGACGAGACGCTCGTCGCCGCGCGCGAGGTGATCCTCGCGGCCGGCGCGGTCGATACGCCGAAGCTGCTGCAACTGTCGGGCGTCGGCGATCCGGCGCTGCTCGCGCGCCACCGCGTGCCGCTCGTGCATGCGCTGCCGGCCGTCGGCCGCAACCTGCAGGATCACCTGTGCGTGAGCTTCTACTTCAAGGCGAACCGGCCGACGCTGAACGACGAGATGGGTACGCTCATCGGCAAGATGAAGATCGGCTTGCGCTACCTGCTGACGAAGCGCGGCCCGCTCGCGATGAGCGTGAACCAGGCCGGCGGCTTCTTCCGCGGCACGGACGGCGCACCGGAGCCGAACCTCCAGCTGTACTTCAACCCGCTGTCGTACCGGATCCCGAAGAGCGATCGCGCGAGCATCAAGCCCGAGCCTTATTCCGGCTTCCTGATCGCGTTCAACCCGTGCCGGCCGACGAGTCGCGGCGCGATCGAGATCGCGTCGAACCGCGCGGAAGAGGCCGCGAAGATCCACATCAACGCACTGACCACGCAGAAGGATCTCGATGAAGCCGTGCAGGGCAGCAAGGTGATTCGTGCGCTGATGCGTGCGCCCGCGCTGAAATCGATGACAGTCGAGGAAATCTCGCCGGGGCCGCAGGTCGATTCCGACGAGGCGATGCTGCAGTATTTCCGCGAGCAGTCCGGTTCGATCTACCACCTGTGCGGCTCGTGCGCGATGGGGCCCGACGCGGCGACGTCGGTGGTCGATGCATCGCTGCGCGTGCATGGGCTGCAGGCGCTGCGGATCGTCGATGCGTCGGTGTTCCCGAACATCACGTCGGGCAACATCAACGCGCCGACGATGATGGTCGCGGAGAAAGGCGCGGATCTGATTCTGGCGGATGCGTTGACGGCGGAGATGGCCGGCGTGCAATCGACGCAACGGGAGACCGTCGTACAGTGACGCGGTCCCGGCAGGTTCGACGGTCGCTACCGCCAAACATCAGCGGTTCGTGGCGTCCACGACCTGTCTGCACACGTTCACGATCAGGTCCCGCAGCCCGGCATGCACCGCGTCGCGTTCGAAGCGCGGATGCCACATGATCGAGATCGCGAGCGCGGGGGTCGCGACCGGCAGGTCGAACGTCACGACGTCCTGCCGGGCCTGGGCGGTGTGCTTCTCGGGCACGTGAGCGATCCAGTCCGAGCGCTGGGCGAGCTCGATGCCTGACTTGAAGTTCGGCACCACCGCGATGACGTTGCGCTCGCGCCCCTGCTCGCTCAGTGCATCGTCGATCGGCCCGTGAAAGCGCCCCTGGCGCGACACGCTGATGTGCGGCACGGACAGATAAGCATCGAGCGTCATCCGGCGCCGCGCCAGCCGATGGCCCTTTCGCAGCACGCCGACCATGCGGTCGTCGAACAGCTTGCGGATCATGATCTCCGGCCCCGTCTCGCCGACCACGCCGATTTCGATATCGACTTCCCCGCTGCGAAGGCGCGCCACGGTCTTCTCGTGCTTCGGCAGGAAGCGCAGCCTTGCATGCGGCCATGCATCGTGCGCGTGCGCGATGATGGGTACCGCGAACGAATCGATGAACCCGTCGTTCGCGCTGATGTTGAACACGCGCTGCGCGTCGATCGACCGGTGCTGTGCGCCGAGCAACAGCTCCACATCCTGCAGGATGCGGTCGAGCGGCTCCTTCAACCGCCGCGCCGTTTCGGTCGCCACCATGCCCTTTCCCGCGCGCACCAGCACCTTGTCGCCGATCGCGTCCTGGACACGGGCAAGGGTCCGGCTCATCGCTGACGGGCTCAGATCAAGACTGCGTGCCGCGCCGGACACGCTTTCCTCGTCGATCAACGCTTTCAGCGCCAGCAGCAGGTTCAGGTCGATCCGGTTCAATGCCGCGCTCCTCGCAGATTTGCATCGGATGCATCATATATCTGCCAAACCTGCACTGTACACACGCCAATCCCGCTCCTACCATTCGAGCAACCGAACGGAGGAACGCATGGAGACGACGCAGGAGCACGACGAGCAATTACGCGAGTCGCTGTTACGGGACTGGCACGACCATACGAAGCAGCCGACCGCGGTTGCCGCGCGCTTGCGGGAGCGGCTTGCGTTCCCGATGGATGCGCAGGATCTCGTCGAACTGGCGGCGCTCGCGACGCACGTCTTCGGCGAGCATCTCGGCGACTGGCAGGCGGGAATGGGCTATCTCGACCAACTCGTAGACGCGCACGAGGATGCACCAGCCGACTCGCTCCGGCGCATCGACCGCCAGCATGCGGTACTCGAGCGACTGGAGGACGCGAATGCGTCACTCGACAGGTTCGACGCCGACGATCGCGTCTACATCACGGCGCTTGCGCTCCCCGCGATCACGCTGCAGCGATCGGTGGCGGAAGCAGAAACGGCCTTCGCCGAAGCGATGCACCTGCTCGCCTCCAGCGACTGCCATGAGCACCACAGGTTGTTCGGCGTGGTCACGGCCAATCTCGTCTGCGACCTGCTGGATCGTTCGGCGTTGTCGGCCGCCAGGCGGCGCCTGCTCGTCGTGCTCGCGGAGAAAAGCCATGCGCTCTGGCTTCAGGAAGGCGACGAGACGGATCGGGAGAAGGCTGCGTTCCGGCTGATGCAGAGCTACCAGAAATGCAGGACACCTGACAATTACGGAAGCGGGCGCTATCCGCGGTATGGATCGATCGAGCCGTAGCCACACCTGGCCATGGGCCGCCGGTCGGTCATAATGCGCGGAACATTCCGATCAGATGCAGCAGGCTCCGGTTCCGATGGCCACCCCGCAAACCCCGAAGAAATACATCACGCGAGCGCACGCGCTTGCCTTCCCCGCCATAGTCCTGGTGCCGATGCTGGTGGGGTTCGTTACGCTGCCACTGACGTGGCACTGCACGGTCGGCGACTGGCCCGGCGCAAACCGCATTCGCATGGCGTCCATCATCGCCTTTGCGCTGCTCGGGGTGCATTTCTCGCGCGATCTCAGAACGAAGAGCTCGATCAGGGATCTGCTGATCGCCGCTTTCATGTGCGGCGGGCTCGGCATGATATCCGGCCAGTTCTCGCTCCTGCTGCTGGTCAGGGCAACCTCGCATTCGCCGCAGTCCTTCGACGCCGCGTTCGTGCCGGGCGCCCACCAGACGAAAGGCTGCGGATACCGCATCACCTTCGCCGACCCCGGCCTCGGCTCACCTGCGCTCGTCTGCAATCGCGACCTCGACCTTCCCGACGGTGCGGCGTCGGGCGTCGTTCGCGTCAACGAACTGGTCGGCCCGTATGGCGTGCGACATCTCGACATGACCGTCATCGAGTCGACCGTGGCCGGCAGCGGCCAGTAATGCCGCTTTGCGCCGGTCCGGGCTCGCTGACCGTCGATGCCACCAGTGGTCCCCGACATCACGTCAGACAGCGTCAACGCGCCGGCGATGCCAGTCTCGAAGGAAGGGCACTGACCTGATTCCGGCGAATGTGTTGCGGGGCGAGACGGTCGTGCAGAGAGGTGCCCGGCATCGCGCACGCGCGTATCATCGTGCGCGTGCGCCGGCGCTCCCCGCCCACCACCTCACGCCCGACGAGGCCACCGATGATCGTTACCGTTCACCTGTTCATTTCCAGCGGCCGATTCCGCTCGTTCGCGGAGATGCGCTCGTTCATCGACGAGCGGTACACCGAGGACGGCGACGGTATTCCTTCGGCGTTCATGACGGAAGTCGGGCTGCGCGGCTACGAACCGGGATGCATCGAGGCCATTCATCGCGGCGATCCCGTTCCCGTCCAGCAATTGCTGCGTGGCGCTTCCTGGGTATCGGCATGGGTACATGCCGTTCCTGCCGACCTCGTCGCCGACAGTGCAATCGGCGCGTACTCGCCCAACGTCGTCATGACGCCGGAAAACGCTTCGCTCGACTACGTGGGCGCCTATGAATTCGATACGCGCACCGGCCTGACATCGGCCCGGCCCGCATGAACGAAAAAGGGCGGCACCCTGTGCCCCCCTTTTTCGTGTCGCTTCCCGCGTCAATTCACACTCGACCGCTTCTCCACGAACCTTCGCACATACTCATCCGCCGGCCGCGACAGAATATCGTCCGGCGTCCCGACCTGCACGAGCGTGCCGTCGCGCAAAATCGCGATCCGGTCGCCGATGCGCAGCGCTTCGTCGAGATCGTGCGTGATGAACACGATCGTCTTCGACAGCGTCGCCTGCAATTCGAGCAGCTGATCCTGCATTTCGGTACGGATCAGCGGATCGAGCGCGGAGAACGCCTCGTCCATCAGCAGCACATCGGTATCCGCCGCGAGCGCACGCGCCAGCCCGACACGCTGCCGCATCCCGCCCGACAGCTCGTCCGGATAATGATCACCATAGCCGTCGAGCCCGACCTTCGTCAGCCAGTTGCGCGCGGCCTCGGCCGCGTCATGCCGCTTCTCGCCGCGCGTGCGCAGCGCATACGCGGCGTTGTCGAGCACGGTCTGGTGCGGGAGCAGCCCGAAGTTCTGGAACACCATGCTGACCTTGAAGCGGCGCAGCTCGCGCAGCCCGTGCGCGTCGAGCTTGATCACGTCGCTGCCGTCGATCACGATCTCGCCGGCCGTGGGCTCGATCAGCCGGTTGAAGTGCCGCACGAGCGTCGATTTTCCGGAGCCCGACAGCCCCATGATCACGAAGATCTCGCCCGACTCGATGCCGAGGCTCACGTCGTTGAGCCCGACGTTGCAGCCCGTTTCGGCCAGCACGTCGGCCTTGCGCTTGCCCGCGCGCAGCAGGTCGAGCACGCGCGCATGCGCGGCCTGCGGCCCGAACAGCTTGTACACGTGTTTGACGTCGATGGTCGCCATGTATGTCTCCGTTCCTATGCACGCGACGACTGCGTCGCCTGATTCGAATCGACGCCCGCCGACGACGCCTTGCGCGGCAGCCGGTACGGCACGCGCGACGCGCCCTTCTGCCGGCGCTGCTGCGCGAGCCGCCGCCGGGCGCGCCGCTCCTGGCCGAAGCCCTGGCTGATCCGGTCGATCACGATCGCGAGGATCACGATCGCGAGGCCGGCCTGCGTGCCCTTGCCGACGTCGAGCGTCTGGATGCCCGCTAGCACGTCCTCGCCGAGCCCGCGCGAGCCGATCATCGACGCGATCACGACCATCGACAGCGCCATCATCGTCGTCTGGTTGATACCGGCCATGATGCTCGGCCGCGCGAGCGGCAACTGCACGTTGACGAGCAGTTGCCAGCGCGTCGTACCGAACGCACGCGCGGCTTCCGTCACGTCCGGATCGACCTGGCGGATGCCGAGATCGGTCAGGCGGATCAGCGGCGGCAGCGCGTAGATGATCGTCGCGAGGATCGCGGGCACCTTGCCGAGCCCGAACAGCATCAGCACCGGGATCAGGTACACGAAGCTCGGCAGCGTCTGCATCACGTCGAGCACGGGCAGCAGCATCCGGCGCAGCCACGCGCTGCGCGACGCAAGGATGCCGAGCGGCACGCCGATCGCGACCGACAGCACCGTCGCGACGAGCATCAGCGCGAGCGTCTGCATCAGCTTGTCCCACAGGCCGAAGCAGCCGATCGCGTAGAGCAGCAGCATGAAGAGCACGCCGAGGCCGATGCGGCGCGTCGCATTCCACGCGATCGCGCCGACGACCAACAGCACGAGCCACGGCGGTGCGACACGCAGCGCGCCTTCGAGCGGCACGAGCAGGTAGCGCAGCACCAGTATGCTGAAATGATGGAAGCTGTCGCCGTATTGCGCGACGAATGTCTCGAGCGCGCTGTTCACCCAGTCGGCGATCGACAGGTGCAGAAAGAAGCCGTTCATGTCCGTTCTCCGTCGCGCCGCGAAGGCGCGTGACGGCGGCGGCAGGCGCGAGCCCGCCGCCGCGCGCTGGTTACGCGCCCTTCAGGCTGCCTGCGATCTTCTGCGCGACGTCGGCCGGCACCCACTGCTTCCACATGTCCTGGCGGGTCTTCAGGAACTGCGTGGCCATCGCCGCGCCATCGATCTTCTTCGTCGTCATCTCGAGGATCGTCTGGTTCAGGAAGTCCATCGGAAAACGCACCTTGCCGAATACACCGACGAGATCGGGGTTCGCATCGGCGAACGGCTTCGACACGCCGACCGTCAGCCGCGACACCATGTACGACGACGCGCACTGGTGCGTGCTGCTCTCGTCGCGCAACGTCTTCCAGCATGCTTCGTTATAGGCCGGCATCTTCAGCGCGGTGAACTTGTATTTCGCCATCAGCGCGGCCGGGCCCCAGTAATAGAACACGATCGGCGCGCCGCGCTGGTACGCGGACGCGATCGCCGCGTCGAGCGCCGCACCGGTGCCCGGGTGGAAATTCGTGTACGACTGGTCGAGCTTCAGCACGCGCAAGAGGCGCGTGTTCACGCGCTCGCAGTCCCAGCCCGTCGGGCAGTTCAGGAAGCGGCCCTTGTCCGGTTCCTCCTCGTCGGCGAACACCTGCTTGTACTTCGGCAGATCGTCGACCGACACGAGCCCCGGCGCGACCGGCTTGATATTGCGCGCCGGATCGCCCTTCACCACGTAGTCGGGCACGAACCAGCCTTCCGTCGTGCCGCCCGGCAGCGTGTCGCCGATCAGCTTCACGGCGCCCGACGACACGGCCTTCGCGGTGATCTCGCTGCGACCCGTCCACTGCTCGGCCCAGATCTGCAGGTCGTTGCGCGCGAGCGCCGTTTCGGTGGCGGCCGTGCTGCCCGGCACGACGTCCGTCTTGCAGCCGTAGCCCTTCTCCATGATCTGACGCAGCACTTCCGTCGCGAACGACCCGCTCTCCCACGTGATGCCCGCGAAATGGACCGTCTTGCCGTCGGCACACGCGCCGCCGGCCGCGTGGGCCGCGGGCGCGGACAGGATCGCCGCGGCGGCGAGAAGGACCGTTTTCAGTCGTCGAATCTGCATGGTGGGTCGTCTCCAAATCGAATCTGTTGTTTGTGCGTCGCGGCATGCGCGGCGACCGGCGAATCGCGAATCCAGTCACGTCCGGTCAGTCTGCATGTTTCAGCCGCCAATATGTTTAGGGAAACGAGTAATTCCGATCATTGCAATCGGCGGCGCCAATCGATCCCTGCGCACCCTGTCAGGCCCGCCGGACGGGCCTCTCGGCCGACATCGCGAGCCCCCGCACGGCCCCGCGCGCGCTGTGTCGCCCCCCGTTCGGCCGTTGCGCGACCGGCGTCGAGCCGCCGCGCCGCGCACCCCGTTTCGGCTGTCGAAACGGCCTGTCGCGCCCCCATTGGCGAACCCGATCCCATCCATCGAAATTACTCGCTTTCGATTCCTTTTCGGCTTGGGAAGAATGCGCGGAGTCATCGGAGGAGACACGACCCGACGCTGCCGGTCGCCGCGCCGCCGCGCCTAGCGCGACCCGGCGCCGTACGCGCTGCACCGGGTCGCCCCGGATGACGGGGCGCGCCTCGCCGGACGCGCTCACGACAACCGATACAAGCTGGATATCCCGGAGATCTCTCAATGAAAAAGACCCTGACGGCGCTCGCCGTAACGGCAACCTTCGCAGCCCCCGTGTTCGCGCAAAGCAGCGTCACGCTGTACGGCGTGATCGACGAAGGTCTGAACTACACGAACAACGTCGGCACCGGACACGTCTACGAAATGGCGAGCGGCTACGCGCAGGGCAGCCGCTGGGGCCTGAAGGGCAGCGAGGATCTTGGCGGCGGCATGAAGGCGATCTTCCAGCTCGAAAACGGCTTCGACGTGAACACCGGCCGGCTCAACCAGGGCGGCCGCATGTTCGGCCGCCAGGCGTACGTCGGCCTGAGCCAGACGCAGTACGGCACGCTGACGTTCGGCCGCCAGTACGACTCCGTCGTCGACTATCTCGCGCCAACCACGGCGAACGGCAACTGGGGCGGCTACCTGCTCGCGCACCCGTTCGACAACGACAACACCGACAACTCGTTCCGACTCGACAACACGGTGAAGTACGCGAGCCCGAACTTCGGCGGCTTCCAGTTCGGCGGCGCGTACAGCTTCAGCAACAGCACGAACTTCTCGGACAACCGCGCGTACAGCTTCGGCGCGCAGTACCAGAACAACGGCCTGCTGATCGGCGCCGCGTACCTGCAGGCGAACCACCCGGGCGACGGCTCGGCCGGCGCGATCACCGCGAACGACGCGAGCTACATCGCCGAGCGCATGCGCGTGTTCGGCGCGGGCATCAACTACACGTTCGGCCAGGCGACGGTCGGCTTCGCGTACACGAACTCGAACTACAAGAACCCGACCGGCAACGGCTACCTCGGCAACCCGGGCGCGATCATTGCACCGGGCGCGACGGTCAGTGCGATCAAGTACCAGAACTTCGAGCTGAACGGCTCGTACCAGATCACGCCGGCGTTCATGGTCGGCGCACAGTACGTGCTGTCGCTCGAGAAGTACGACGCGTCGACCGGCAACGCGAAGCCGAAGATCCATTCGGCCGGGCTGATGGCCGACTACAACCTGTCGAAGCGCACCGACGTGTACGTGCAAGCCGCATACCAGCACATCGCCGGCGACAAGACGAACTCGATCCTCGACAACGCGTTCATCCCCGGTACCGACGCGCCGTCGTCGACGTCGAACCAGGTCGCCGTGCGCGTCGCGCTGCGCCACAAGTTCTGACGCACCTCGGTTCTCCGTTCTTCACGCGACACCCGCGCCCGTCGGCCCGAGGTGTCTTTGCCCGCCCGCAAGCGCAAGCCTGCCGGCGGGCTTTTTCATGGTTCATCGCCAATGGGCGGCGCGCATGCGAGACAGCGGCTACCGCGTCGAACCGGACACACGCGTTCGACGACCGCACGAATATCCCCGACAATCGTTTCCAGCCTTGCATGTCCGCTGGGGCCCGTCTCGATCCCGCGCCCGGCCGATACGCTCGCCGCGCTTGCGCTGCCCGTCGGGCAGTGCACGCCTCGCCGCGTTCGGGTCGATCGCCGATCAGCCGCAGGCGGCATGAAGCCCGTTCGCGCTTGCGCATTGCTCACAATAGTTTGCAATTTTGCGTCAAGCCGGTCGATATGATCTGCCTGTCACGATCGTATCGGTATCGGCCTATCCAATCCTGCGGCCGCGCGCCGCAAAGAGCCCAAACGGCTCGACGAACATAACGCATCGAGGGCGACGGCAATGGAGCGCAATGAAGACCCAAAATCACATGGCGCCGCCGGCTTCTGGCGACGAACCGCCGCCTTTTCGATCGATTCAATCCTGCTCGGGCTGATCGGGCTGGCGATCGCGATCCTGTTCTTCGATGCGCTTTCGACGATTGGCGAATGGGGAAGGCTGATCGGCTTCCTGATCGGTTCCATCTACTTTGGCCTGCTCGAGGGCGGGCATCGGCACCAGTCGCTCGGCAAGCGGGTGATGAAGATCCGTGTTGCCGATAGCGCCGCCCCTGACGAATCCGGTCCCGGGTACGTTCGCGCGTGGGCACGGTACGCGCTGATCGCCGTTCCGCTGATACTCGGCGGCATCGGCTTTATCGACCTGCCCGCGCTTCGCGATCCGGGCATGGAATGGCTCGCCACCGCAAACGGCGCGGTCGTGTTCTTCTGGTGCCTGGCATTGCTGTATCTGCTGGTTTTCAACCTGCCGAGCCGGCAGTCCGTCCAGGATCTGCTCACCGCCAGCCGGGTCGTGCGTGTCGCGGCCCCCGTCGAGCATGCCGCGCCGGTTGGCCGGAAGCACTGGGTGATCCTGGCCGTCCTTGGCCTGCTTATGTTCGCCGGCAGTCGTTTTGCGACAACGCGGTTGATCGATGACGATCGCATGGCCGATATCCGTCAGATCCAGCGTGCGGCATCCACCGTTCCGGGCGTGATCCAGAGCGGCGTCTGGATCAGCAACATGCGGGTGAGCGGTCCGGCGGGCCAGACGCCGGAAGCGATCGCCACCATCACCGTGCTCGCGAGCACACCGACACTGCTGAACAAGGCCGGGGCGACCGCTGTCGCGCACGCAGCGCTTTCCGCGTCGGCCTGGCTGCGAAAACAGGATCGCGTCAACGTGATGAGCGTCCGCTCGGTCAATCTTGGCATTGCGACGTGGCGAAACCAGTTTTTCATGGGTCGCTCGCCTGCCGAATGGACCGCGACGGTCGGCACCGAGTCGACGTGAGGAAGCAGGAATGAGTGACATCGGCATCGACCTGCCGCTCGGGGGCGCCCCGGTTGTCTACGGCGCCATCTAGCGGCCATTGACGCTTTTTTCGGATCCCTCTGGCCGTACGTGCTGTCGCTCGACAAGTACGACGCGTCGACCTGCAATGCGAAGCCGAAGATCCATTCGGCCAGGCCGGTGCCCGACTACAACCTGTCGAAGCGCACCGACGTTTACTCGCAGGCCACGTACCAGCACATCGCCGGCGACAAGACGAACTCGATCCTCGACAACGCATTCATCCCCGGTACCGACGCGCCGTCATCGACGTCGACGTCGAACCAGGTCGCCGTGCGCGTCGCGCTGCGCCACAAGTTCTGACGCAACCCGGTTCGCCGTTCTTCACGCGACACCCGCGCCGGTCGGCCCGAAATGTCTTTGCCCGCCCGCAAGCGCAAGCCTGCCGGCGGGCTTTTTCATGGGCGCGGCCGTGCGTGACAGGGTCGATGCGGCAAGCCCCGTTAGAAAACGCGCGCGCCCCGTCAACCGTGACAGGTCAACGGACGGCCATCCGTCGATACACTGTGCACCTTCGCAACGGACGCCATCCATTCGATCCTCGATGCCGGCCGTCGCCTTCATTGCGCACGACCTGCCGCCTTCCGCCCGCACCGCGCGCAGGTCGCACATCCCCGAGGAGTGTCACTTGAAACACTGGCGCCGCGCGCTGTTCACCTTCGCCGCCGGCCTTCTGGCCGCCGCGTCTTCCCAAGCCCGCCCGATCTGCACCGTCGTCGCCGACGCCGCCACCGGCCAGGTGCTCGTGCAGCAAGGCGACTGCGCAAAGCGCGTGACGTCGGCGTCGACGTTCAAGGTGGCGATCAGCCTGATGGGCTACGACGCCGGCGTCCTGAAGAACGAGCACACGCCAACGCTCGACTTCCACGCCGGCTACCCCGACTGGGGCGGCGCGCCATGGCGCGAGCCGACCGATCCGGCGCGCTGGATGAAGCTGTCGATCTTCTGGTATTCGGAGCAGGTCGCGCAGGCACTCGGTCAGGCACGCTTCCAGCAATACACGAACGCATTCGGCTATGGCAACGCGGACGTCACCAGCAAGCAGGGCGAGCTGAGCGGCGTGATGGGTGCGTGGGCCAACTCGTCGCTGCAGATCTCGCCGCTCGAACAGGTCGGCTTCATGCGGAAGATCGTGAACCGCACGCTGCCCGTCAGCGCGCACGCGTACGACATGACCGAACGCATCACGCTGCTCGACGCGCAGCCGGGCGGCTGGATCGTGCACGGCAAGACGGGCACCGGCTCGCCGGGCCTCAAGTACGACGGCAAGCATGCGTATGGATGGTTCGTCGGCTGGGCGACCAAGGGGCCGCGCACGCTGGTGTTCGCGAACCTGATCCAGGACGACCACCAGCAGCAGCCGGGAGCCGGTATGCGCTCGCGCGACGCGTTCCTCGACGCGCTGCCTGCCCTCGCCGAAGCGGGCAGGCCGCAATGAGCGCCGGCCCGCGCAACGCGCGGATCGACCTGCTGCGCGGTGTGTCGATCCTGCTGGTCCTGCTGCATCACTTCAACATTCCTTACTCGCTGCGCGACACGTCGCTTGCGCGCATGGTCGGCTGGGATGCGGTGCACGCGGTGGCACGCAACGGCAACTACGGCGTGACGATGTTCTTCGTGATCTCCGGCTACCTGATCACGTCGAATGCGCGGCGCCGCTGGGGCCACCTCGGCGCGGTCGACCTGCGCGCGTTCTACGTGTCGCGCGTCGCGCGCATCGTCCCGTGCCTGCTCCTGCTGCTCGCGCTCGTCAACGGGCTCGCGGCGGCCGGCGTGCCGATCTTCCAGAACCATGCGCCGGAGGGCATCGCCGTGTCGTTCTGGCTCGTGAACCTCGCATCGCTGACGTTCTGGATGAACGTGCTGATCGGCGCATACGGGTGGGTCAACTACGCGCTCGGCGTGCTGTGGTCGCTGTCGGTCGAAGAGGTGTTCTACCTGTCGTTCCCGCTGCTGTGCGTCGCGTTGCGCCGTGACGCGCGGCTGGTCGCGTTCTGGGTGGTCATCGCCGCGATCGGGCCCATGTACCGCTTCACGCACGCCGGCGAAGAAGGCGGGTTCCTCTATGCGTACTTCGCGTCGTTCGACGGGATCGCGATCGGCTGTTGCACCGCGCTGCTGGCCGAGCGCGCAAGCTGGCAGCGGCTGGCCGCGCCCCTCGTGCAGTGGCCCGTCGCGGCGGCGATGGCCGCGCTCTATCTGGCCTGGCCGATCGCGGAAAGCCACGTCGCCGGCGTCACCGCGATGGCGCTCGGCACGGCCGTGCTGCTGATCGGCGCGCACGTCAATGGCGAACGCGTGCAGGGCCGCCTGCTTGCGCCGTTGTGCCGGGCCGGCAAGCTGAGCTACGAGCTGTACCTGTTCCACCTGATCGTGCTCGGCGGGCTGCGCACGTTCTGGCCGCCGTCGGCCACGCATGGCGACACGAAGCTGCTGTTGCTGATCGCGTATCTGGCGTTGTCGGCGGCGCTGAGCGCGGCGATCGGGCGTGGCTATGCGACACCGCTCGACCGCTTCATCAAGCGGGTCGCGTCGCGGCCTTCCGCGCGCGTGCCGGACGGCGCGCGCTCCTAGCCCGCATCGGCGATCGCTGCCGCGGCGCCACGAGAAGAAATAAAAAATCGGCCAGGGCCCGGCCGTATCGCTTGACGATACCGGCCGGCCTGACCGCAAGTCCCGCGTACAGATGGTCGAAATCGTCGATCAGTCGAGATAATCCGCGTATTCCTTGCGCGTATAGCTGGCGAGCGTCTGCCACGGCAACGTCTCCCGCCGTGCGGCCGGCGTCGGCGTGAGCGTCAGCTTGCGCACGACGCGGCCGTCGGCGCTCCGGTACTCGACCGACAGCGGCGCCTGCCACTTCTCGCTCCACAGGATCCGGTTCACGCCGCGCGCGCCGGGCGTGTCGACCGCCTGCTCGTACCAGCGCGTGCCGGGCGCGTCGCCACGCTTCGCCACCGCGAGCCGCTTCAACTGCGACGGCGGCGTGACGTAGTACGCGTTGTCCCACGAGCCGTCGAAGCCCGTGGTTTCGTACTCGGCCGGCGGCACGCTGACGACCGTCCGGTTCGCCGCATCCACATACTCGATGCGCGTCGTCTTGCCGTCGGACGTCACGTGCCGCGCGGCCGCCTGGAAGTTGAAGTGCTTGTGGCCGGCATGCGCGGCGGCCGGCTGCACGCCGGCGCGCGGCGGTTTCTCACGTGCGCCGCCCGCGTCGTGGTCATGGTCGTGATCGTCGTCGTGGCTACCCGCCACCGCGACGGGCAGCACACGCTCGACCCACACGTGCCCGTCGCGCCGCACCATCCGTTCGCGATACAGCGTCGTGCGTGTCACGCCGTCGGCCGACACCGTGCGGCTCTCGTGCAGCAGCACGGCGTCGAAATCGGCCGCTGCAAGGGCCGGTAGCGCAACCCACCCGCAAGCGAGCGCACAGAGAAGCTGACGTTTCATCGGGCGTTCCCGTTCCTCATGAAGTCAACGGATCAGAAACCGAACGCCGAGCGCACGAGACCGAACACCTTCGTGTTGTCGATCGTGCCCTTGAACGCCTTCGCGTCCGCGCCGTCGGCGAACAGCATCACGTCGCCGCCGCCGTGCGTCTCCGAGCCCGCGCTGCCCATCCGCACGCCGACTTCCTGCAGATACGCCTCGTTCGTCGCCGTGGCCGAATCGACCGACGCGCGCACGTTCGGCCGGTTCGCGCCGTTGCCGAACACCAGCGTCGTGTAGGTATTGCCGTCGGCGTCCTTGCTCGGCTGGCCGTCGCGATAGTTGCGGCTGATGTCGAGAATCGGGTTGCCGCGCTTCGAATAGCCGTTGATCGTCATCGTGTGGTCGTGGTCGGCCGTCACGACGATCAGCGTGTTCGACAGGTCGACCTTCGACAGCGCGACGCGGATCGCTTCGTCGAATGCCACCGTGTCTTCGAGCGCGCGCTTCGCGTTGGTGCCGTGCAGCGCGTGATCGATCCGGCCGCCCTCGACCATCAGGAAGTAGCCGTTCGAATTCTTCGACAGCACGTCGATCGCCTTCGACGTCATCTCGGCGAGGCTCGGTTGCGACGGCCCTTCGCCCTTGCCGGCCGCGCGATCGAGTTCGTATTCGAGATGGCTCGTCGAACTGAACAGGCCGATCAGCTTGCCGTTGCCGGCCTGCGCGAGCTGGTCCTTGGTCGCGACGACGGTGTAGCCCTTCGCCTTCATCTCGTTGAGCAGGTTGCGCCCGTCCGCGCGGCCGCGCTTGTTGGCCACCGGATCGAACGGCGTCCAGTGATTGCGGCCGCCGCCCATCAGCACGTCGACGCCGTCGCCCAACGCCGCGTTGTAGCCCGCGCCGCCCGGCGCCGCCTGCGCGGCGATGTCGTACTGCGCATCGCGATGGCAGATGTGCGAGTAGGTCGCGGCCGGCGTCGCGTGCGTGAGTTCGGTCGTCGTGATCGAGCCGACCGCCTTGCCGCGTGCCTTCGCGAGTTCCAGCAGCGTCGCGACCGGCTGGCCGTTGCCCGGCGCGCAGTTGTTGACGGTCTTGTTGCCGTTGGCGTCGTTGCCCGGCGCAACCGCACGCGTGTCGGACGACATCGACAGCACTTCGTTGTTCATCTTCACGCCGGTCATGTACGCGGCCATCGACGGCGCGCTGTCGGTCGTCTGCGCGTCGTTCGAGAAGGTCTTGACGCGCGCGGTGCGGGCCAGCTTCTCCATCGTCAGTTGCCCCGACTCACCGACCTTGTAGATCCGGCTCGCCGTCACGGTCGTCGGCCCCATGCCGTCGCCGAGAAAGAAAATCACGTTCTTCGCCTGGCCGGCGGCCTGCGCCGCGCCGCACGCGAAACCCGCGACGGCCAGCGCCGCCGCGATGCACTTGATGGTCGACATCCTGTATTCCCCTGTACCCGTATGGTCGGCGCTCACAGCTGCACCGCGTTGCGCACCAGCTCGAACACCTTGTTGTTCTCGATCACGCCGTGGAACGCATCCGCGCCGCGGCCGATCGCACCGAGGAACACATCGGTGCCGCCGTGCGTCTCGTTGCCCTTGTCCATCCGCACGACCGCCTCCTGGCGATAATCGTCGGCGCCCGTCACCGCATCGGTGAGCGCGGTGCCCGCGCGGCTGCCCTGCACGCGGTTCTCGCCGTTGCCGAAGCCGATGATCGTGTACGGCGCGCCGTCCGCGTCCTTCGCGACCGCACCCGTCTGGTAGCTGCGCAGCACGCCCAGCACACCGGGCTTGCCCGCCTCGGTCTTGCCGGTGCGCGCCGCATAGCCGTTCAGCACCAGCGTGTGGTCGTGGTCGGCCGTGACGACGATCAGCGTGTTCTTCAGGTCGGGATCGGTCTTGCGCACCTTGTCGATCGTTGCCTTGATCGCGTTGTCGAACGCCACCGTGTCCTGCAGCGCGCGCTTCGCATTGGTGTCGTGCAGCGCGTGATCGATCCGGCCGCCCTCGACCATCAGGAAATAGCCGTTCGGGTTCTTCTGCAGCACGTCGAGCGCGCGCGTCGCCATGTCGGTGAGGCTCGGCTCCTTGGTCGCGCCGCGATCGAGGTCGTAGCTCATGTGGCTCGACGAGAACAGGCCGACCAGCTTGCCGCCCTTCGTCGCATCCGCGGCCAGCAGGTCGTCGCGGTTCTGCGCGAACGCATAGCCCTTCGCCTTCAGCTCGTTGACCAGGTTGCGCCCGTCGGTGCGCTTGCCGCCGCCGTCCTTCGGCACGAAGAATTGCGTGCCGCCGCCGAGCACGACGTCGACGCCGTCGCCCAGCGCACCGTTGTAGCCCGCGCCGCCCGGCACGAGCTGCGCGGCGATGTCGTTCTCGGCGTCGCGATGGCACACGTGCGCATACGTCGCGGCCGGCGTCGCATGCGTGACGCGCGTGGTCGTCACGACACCGGTGGCCAGCCCCTGCGCTTTCGCGATCTCGAGCAGCGTCGTTGCCGATTTGCCGTTGTTCGCGCCGCAGTTGCCGGTGAGGCTCGCGGTCGGCTCGATCGCCTTCGTGTCGGGCGACATCGAAATCACTTCGTTGTTGGTCTTCACGCCGGTCATGTACGCCGACATCGACGGCGCGCTGTCCGTCACCTGCGCATCGTTGGAATAAGTCTTCACGAACGCGGTTTCGGGCAGCGTGTCGATCGTCAGCGCGCCGTCTTCACCGACCGCATAGATGCGCGCGGCCGTCATCGTCGTGATCCCCATGCCGTCGCCGAGGAAAAAGATTACGTTGCGCGCGGCCGCCTGCACGGGCGCGGGCGACGTGCTGCTGGTCGGGCCGTCGTCGCTGCCGCATCCGGCCAGTGCAAAGGCGCCCGCACACAGCAGCGCCGCCAGTTTGATTCGATTCATGTTGCCGGTTCCCCCCGCCATTGTTGCTTTCGAAATGAAAGGCGATGGTAGGAACCTGATGTGACGGCAATATGAATGCTAATTGGAAGGGTTAGAAGGATTGATGAAAGGAAACGGCGAGGCGCCACGGTCGGGCGCCCCGCGCGGCGGCGTCATTCCGCGTGTTCGGCGGTGATGCCGCGCACGGTCACGATGCGCGCGGGCGGAATGTTTGCCCAGACGATCCGGCTGCCGCAGGCAACAAATGCCGAATCGCCCAGCGGATGACGGCCGGGCGGCCGCAGGTCGTACGTGAACTGAATCATCACGCCATCGGCCGACAGCACGCGATGGCACTGGTCGACGATGGCCGTCACGTCCTGACGCGGCAGCGTGCGCAGCGGCAGGCACGACACGATCGCGTCGACGCGCGCATCGGGCGGCAGCAGCCGCTCGAGCTGCCGCGCGTCGCCCGACACGATCGAGATACCCGGAAAGCGCCGCCGCAGATGCTGGACGAACGCCGGCGAACGCTCGACCACGACGAGGCGCCGTGGCGCGACGCCGCGTTCGAGCAACGCCGCGGTGATCGCGCCGGTGCCGCCGCCGAGCTCGACTACCAGCCCGTCGCCGTCCGGCACCGCGTCGGCCATCTCGCGCGCCAGCTGCCGCGAACTCGGGCACAACGCGCCCACCGCGGCCGGACGGCCGACCCACTCGCGCACGAACAGTGCCGAGACACGCCACGCGTTCGGCCACATCATGGGCAGCCCTCGAGCGGTTGCGCGGTCGGCCTCGACGTGCCGATGGCTTCGTGGAACAGGGTTACGGCGACACGTTGCTTCGGCATGCGCATCCTCCTGGACGAATCGG
Organism: Burkholderia sp. AU30198; assembly: GCF_020419825.1. Classification (NCBI taxonomy): domain Bacteria; kingdom Pseudomonadati; phylum Pseudomonadota; class Betaproteobacteria; order Burkholderiales; family Burkholderiaceae; genus Burkholderia; species Burkholderia sp. AU30198. The sequence continues at coordinate 45,153 of NZ_JAIZSA010000021.1, forward strand.
TCCGTCGCAGGAAGAGCGACGTTCAAATCGATTCTAGGAAACACAAACTTAAGACGACGTGAAGATTGTCCCTGATTCCCCTGATCAATTCGTGCCCGACCGGCCGCCGGAGGCCCGCTCAGCGATCGATACGCTGCTGGAAGTGCGCGGGATAGCGTTCGCCGACGATCCTGATCTGCTGCAGCGCCGTCTCGATCGCGGCGAGATCGTCGTCCGTCAGCACGACTTCCGCCGCGCCCACGTTCTCGTCGAGCCGGTGCAGCTTCGTCGTGCCCGGAATCGGCACGATCCACGGCTGGCGGGCCAGCAGCCAAGCCAGTGCGATCTGCGCGCGCGTCGCGCCCTTGTCGGTCGCGATCCGGCCGAGCAGGTCGACGAGGCCCGCGTTCGCCTTGCGGTTGTCCTCCGAGAAGCGCGGCACGACATTGCGGAAATCGTTCTCCGCGAACGTCGTGTTCGCATCGATCGCGCCGGTCAGAAAGCCTTTGCCGAGCGGGCTGAACGGCACGAAGCCGATCCCGAGCTCCTCGAGCGTCGGCAGGATCCGCGCCTCCGGCTCGCGCCACCACAGCGAATACTCGCTTTGCAGCGCGGCAACCGGCTGCACCGCGTGCGCGCGGCGAATCGTCTGCTCACCGGCTTCCGACAGCCCGAAGTGCGCGACCTTGCCTTCGCGGATCAGGTCCCTGACCGTGCCGGCTACATCCTCGATCGGTACATTCGGATCGACGCGATGCTGGTAGAACAGGTCGATGCGTTCGACCTTCAGCCGCTTCAACGCCGCGTCGGCCACGTCGCGGATATGTGACGGCCGGCTGTCGACGCCCTTCATCGGCTGGCCGTCCTCGAAACCGAACTTGGTGGCGATCACGACCTGGTCGCGAAACGGCGCGACCGCCTCGCCGACCAGTTCCTCGTTGACGAACGGGCCATACGCTTCCGCCGTGTCGAAGAACGTCACGCCGCGCTCGAACGCGGCGCGGATCAATGCGATGCCGCTCGCCTTGTCGGTGGCGGGGCCGTAGCCGTAACTCAATCCCATGCAGCCGAGCCCGATTGACGAGACTTCGAGGCCGCTCTTACCAAGCATGCGCTTTTGCATGACGCTCTCCTGCTGAAGATGAAAAGGTTCGACGAAATGCCGAGGAAGCCAGTGTAGGTTGATGGATACTGCTCAACAATCGGCGTAGCCTTTCATGCGTTACTGAGGAAAATTCACAAATGCTCCGCACCGGCATCGGCGAACTGACGACCTTCATCACGATCGCGGAGCAGCGCAGCTTCAGCGGCGCGGCGCGCATCCTGGGTGTGTCGCCGTCGGCGCTGAGCCATGCGGTGCGCCACCTCGAAGCGCGGCTTGGCGTGCGCCTGTTCAACCGCACCACGCGCTCCGTCGCGCTGACGGAGGCCGGCGAGCAGTTGCTGCTGCGCGTGCGGCCCGCGGTGGCCGATCTCGAGGATGCATTGAACGACGCGGCCACCGCCCGCAACCGCCCGTCCGGCCAGATCCGGATCAGCGCATCGGAAGCGGCGGCGCGCCCGCTGATCCGGCATGTGCTGCCCGCGTTCGTCGCCCGCTATCCGGACATCCACGTCGAGTTCGTCACCGATTCGCGGCTGATCGACATCGTCGAGCACGGCTTCGACGCCGGCATCCGGGTGCACGAAGACGTACCGCGCGACATGATCGCCGTGAAGTTCGGCGACACGATCCGCTTCGTCGCGGTGGCGTCGCCCGACTACCTGTCGCGGCACGCACCACCGGCGCGTCCGCAGGATCTCGTGCAGCACCGGTGCATCCGCTACCGGTTCGAAAGCGGCGCGCTCTATCGATGGGATCTGATCCGCAAGGGCAAGCGCGTCAGCGTGGATGTCGACGGGCCGATGACGCTCGGCAACCAGGTGCTGATGATCGAGGCCGCGCTGGCCGGTATCGGCATCGCATGGGTGACGGAGTCGCGCGTGGCCGATCACGTCGCCGCCGGGCGGCTCGTGCAGGTCTTGCCGGAATGGAGCCAGGATTTCGGCGCGCTGTGCCTCTACTATCCGGCGAACCGGCATCCGCCGGCGGCGCTGCGGCTGTTCGTCGAGGCCGTGCGCGAGTGGGTGGCTGCCGGGCGCGAAGCGGCACCGGACTGAGCGCAGCACACGCCAACGCACCGGAACCTCCTCACGGCGGATTCCGTGCCGCGCGGCACGCGGCAGGCACGTACCCGCACGCTCAGCGCGTGGCGCGCATCAGGATGTTCGCGAACGGCAAGCCTTCGTCGTCCTCGTCGCGCCGCGAAATTTCGTCGAAGCCGAGCCGCGCATAGAACGCATGGGCATCGCGATTGTCGGCGTACACCTCGAGCTCGAGCGTGCCCTTGCGCGCGAGCGCATGCTCGACCAGCGCGCGGCCGATCCCGTGGCCCTGCATCGCCGGCGCGACGAACAAGCCGCCGATCGACGCGTCGAGCAGGCCGATGAAGCCGACCGGTTCGCCGGCCCGGCACGCGACCCAGGTTTCCGCCGTCGGTAGATAAACCTGTTCGATCAGCGTGCGCTGCTCGCGCAGCCGCGCCTCGCCGAGAAACGGATGCGCAAGCAGCGATGCGTCGAACCAGATGGCCGACAGCGTGTGCAGGTCGGATGCCTCGTAGGCGCGAATTTCGATTGCCATGATTTCGTGTTGTTCAATTCGTCTGCGGGGACGAACGCACCCCGATGCGTTCGTCGACGCGGTACGCCGCGCGCGCGGCGCGAAGCATCGCAGCGCGGCGCCGTCTCACCGCAGGTTGGTTCGGGCGAGCTCGACGATCTCGTCGCCGCGCCCGCTGAGGATCGCGCGCAGCATGAACAGGCTGAAGCCCTTCGCATGCGCGAGTTCGATCTTCGGCGGCATCGCAAGCTCGTACTTCGACGTGACGACGTCGACCACCGCCGGCCCGTCATGCGCGAACGCCATGCGCAGCGCCTCTTCGACGCTCTCCGAATGCTCGACGCGCACGCTGAAGATGCCCGCGCCCTTCGCAATCGCCGCGAAATCGGTCGGGCTCAGGTCGACGTTCGTGTCGAGATAGCCGGCCGCCTTCAGCTCCATCGACACGAAGCCGAGCAGGCTGTTGTTGTACACGACGATCTTGATCGGCAGCTTGAGCTGCCGCGCGGTCAGCAGATCGCCGAGCAGCATCGACAGCCCGCCGTCGCCGGACAGCGACACGACCTGCCGCCCCGGATGCGCGCCCTGCGCGCCAAGCGCCTGCGGCATCGCGTTCGCCATCGAGCCGTGATTGAACGAACCGTGCAGTTGCCGCTTGCCGTTCATCGTCAGGTAGCGCGCGGCCCACAGCGTCGGCGTGCCGACGTCGGCCGTGAAGATCGCGTCTTCCGCCGCGACTTCGTCGACGATCTTCGTCAGGTACTGCGGATGGATCGCGCGGCCCGGCGGCTCGGCCACCGCGAGATCGTCGAGCCCCTTGCGGGCGGCCGCGTAGTGCTTCAGCGCGTTCTCGAGGAAACGCCGCTGCGTCTTGCGCGTGAGGCGCGGCAGCAGCGCCGCGATCGTTTCCTTCACGGTGCCGACGAGGCCGAGCGCGAGCGGTGCGCGATGGCCGAGCTGCGAGCCCTTCCAGTCGATCTGCGCGACCTTCGCGTTCGACGGATAAAACGGCCGGTACGGGAAATCCGTGCCGAGCATCAGCAGCGTGTCGCACGATTCCATCGCGTGATAGCCCGAGCTGAAACCGATCAGTCCCGTCATCCCGACGTCGAACGGGTTGTCCCATTCGACGAACTGCTTGCCGCGCAGCGCATGCACGACCGGCGCGCCGAGCGTATCGGCCAGCGCGACCACCTCGTCGTGCGCGCCTTGCGTGCCGCTGCCGCACAGCAGCGTGACCGCGTCGGACGCGTTGAGCAGCGCCGCAAGCCGGTCGAGATCGGTATCGGCCGGCAGGATCGACGGCGGCGCCGATTCGCTCCACGCCGGCAGTTCTTCCGGGCCGTCGCCGAGCGCGATGTCGCCCGGCAGCACGATCACCGCGACGCCGCGCTCGTCGATCGCGGTGCGCATCGCGCGCGCGAGCACGCGCGGGAACTGCGACGCGTTGGTCACGAGCTCCGCGAAATGGCTGCATTCGCGGAACAGCTCCTGCGGATGGGTTTCCTGGAAATAGCCGAGGCCGATCTCGGTCGATGGAATGTGCGCGGCGATCGCGAGCACCGGCTGGTGATTGCGGTGGCAGTCGTACAGTCCGTTGATCAGGTGCAGGTTGCCGGGGCCGCAGCTGCCCGCGCACACCGCGAGCCGCCCGGTCGACGCGGCGTCCGCGCCGGCCGCGAACGCGGCGCTTTCCTCGTGCCGCGTGTGCATCCAGCGGATCGAGCCGATCTGGCTCAGGCTGAACGACAGGCCGTTCAGGCTGTCGCCCGTCACGCCCCAGATGCGCTCGACACCCGCTGCCGCCAGCGTCTTCGCCAGATATTCCGCCATCGTCTGTCTTGCCATGGTGCCCTCGCTCGTTGATGGGTCGTCACATGCATGAACCGGCTCCGGCGGCCTGCTCGCGCCGCCGACGGGACGAGCATACGCGATCGGTTCAAGCCGCGTCGTGAAGGTGCGACGCGCGAGCGCGCGTTTCGTTCAGTACCTGTCGGCAGCGTCGGGAGACTGTCGCGGTTTCGTCGGCAAGCGGACAGGTTGGCGGGTAGGCCCGGCGCCGGTCCGACGTGCATGCGCTGAACACGCGTGCCTACAGCGGCAGCGCATGCGTCGACAGAATCTCCTTGAGCACCATGAACGAGCGCACCTGCCGCACGCCCGGCAGGTACAGCAACTGTTCGGCGTGCAGCCGGTTGAAGCTTTCGTTGTCGCGCGTGCGCACGAGCATGAAGTAGTCGAATTCGCCGGTCACGACGTGGCACTCGACACATCCCGACACTTTCTGCGCGGCCTGCTCGAACGCGGCGAACGCTTCGGGTGTCGAGCGATCGAGCACGAAGCCGATCACGACCAGCATGCCGGCACCGAGCGGCTTCGGGTCGAGCAACGCGACGATGCCGCGGATCAGCCCCATTTCCTTCAACCGCTCGACGCGCCGCAGGCACGCCGGCGCGCTCAGCTTCACCTTCGCCGCGAGGCTCACGTTGGAGATCGACGCGTCCTGCTGCAGTTGCCGCAGGATCGCGCGGTCGATGCGATCGAGCGTCGGTGCGGCGTCGGCCGGCGCGGTGCCGCCTCTCTCTAATTTCATTGCGTCAATCTCCGTTTCAGCGCATTCAAATTGTTTTGAATACGCGATCTCCTTCGATAACGTAGGCCGTGGAGATTTATTTCGCAAGCTCATTTCTTGCCGTCATCCCTATCATTTTTCCATCGGGATGCCGCCGCTGGCCGCGCCCGGACACCGCAGCCACCTTCACCGCCCTCCGGAGTTCGTCGATGATCCTGCAACGTTTCCCCCGTTATCCGCTCACGTTCGGCCCGACGCCGATCCAGCCGCTCAAGCGCCTGAGCGAGCACCTCGGCGGCAGGGTCGAGCTGTATGCGAAGCGCGAGGACTGCAACAGCGGCCTCGCGTTCGGCGGCAACAAGACGCGCAAGCTCGAATACCTCGTCCCCGACGCGCTCGCGCAGGGCGCGGATACGCTCGTGTCGATCGGCGGCGTGCAGTCGAACCAGACGCGCCAGGTCGCCGCCGTCGCCGCGCATCTCGGGATGAAGTGCGTGCTCGTGCAGGAGCACTGGGTCAACTATGACGATCCGGTGTACGACCGGGTCGGCAACATCCAGCTGTCGCGCATGATGGGCGCGGACGTGCGGCTCGTGTCGGACGGCTTCGACATCGGCATTCGACGCAGCTGGGAAGAAGCGATGGAGAGCGTGCGGCAGGCGGGCGGCAAGCCGTATCCGATTCCGGCCGGTTGCTCCGAGCATCCGCTCGGCGGGCTCGGTTTCGTCGGTTTCGCGGAAGAAGTGCGTGCGCAGGAGGCACAACTCGGCTTCAAGTTCGATTACATCGTCGTGTGCTCGGTGACGGGCAGCACGCAGGCGGGGATGGTCGTCGGCTTCGCGGCCGACGGACGCGCCGACCGCGTGATCGGGATCGACGCGTCGGCCACGCCCGAGCGCACGCACGAGCAGATCACGCGCATTGCGCGGCACACGGCCGAGCTCGTGGATCTGGGCCGGCCGATCACCGCAGCGGACGTGGTGCTCGACACACGCTACGCCGGCCCCGAATACGGGCTGCCGAACGACGGCACGCTCGAAGCGATTCGCCTGTGTGCGCGGCTCGAAGGCATGCTGACCGATCCGGTCTATGAAGGGAAATCGATGCACGGGATGATCGACAAGGTACGGCTCGGGGAATTCGAACCCGGGTCGAAGGTACTGTATGCCCATCTCGGCGGCGTGCCGGCGTTGAGCGCCTATAGCGAGATTTTCCGGAACGGGTGACGGGATCGGGATGAAACGCCGGCGCGCAGAGGATCGCGTGCCGCCCCCCCGATCGCGGCGATTGCCCGGATCGCCGTTACTGCTGTGCCCGCCCTCCGTCCTCCATCCTCCGTCCTGCGCCCCATTCCGTCGGCTGTCCCCAATCCTCGCTTTGTTCGCACGCGGCGCTCCGCTTGCTGCGATTCGTTCGCCTCGACGACCCGCCATTGCGCGTCATTCTGAAGACAAGTCTGACGCCGTCATGCGCGCCCTCACAGATAAATCCTACGGATTCGTACACGTACTAATCCATTTCCACGGCATTTAGTAGGCGTTCTATTTAAATCAAGCCCCTGCTTCCTGAAAATTAACCCCGTCGAGTCGGTCGCAACGTTTCGCAAGCATTCGCCCTTCATGGCGCCAGGCACGAGAAGCGCCGTTGCAATTCATCCGGTCGACCGGCACCCCAGGCAGCGTCTCCTTCCCCGATGGCATTTCCCATGCAGTGGAAACAGCGGCCGCGCTCCGCTTCGGCCGGGCTCGCGGTTTCGCGTCGCGATCGGGACGACGGGCGTCCCTTTAAATCAGAACGGCAGCAGGAGGGTATATGGATACTTCATTCGAACCACGGCACGCGCATGCAGCGCGTGCCGCAGGCGGCCTGATCGCGCGCATGGCTGACGTCGCCCTGATTTCGTCCGGCGCGCTGGCCGCCGCGCTGGTATTGCCGGGCCCGGACGGCGACCGGTCGTCCGAACTGGCCGCCGTCGCGTGCGCCGCGACCTTCGCGCTGGTGCTGTTTCCGGCCTTCCGCCTCTACGCGGCGCCGACGCGCCCCCCCAGGCTCCGCACCGCGCTGCTGACCGCGTTCGCGTGGCTGATCGCACAGGCCGGCGCGGCGCTCGTGATGCAGGTACTCGCGCCGACCCTGGCCATTCCGTTGCCCTGGCACCTGCTCTGGACGGCGATGAGCGGCATCGCGCTCGTCGCGTCGCGCATCGTCGCCGGCACGACGCTCGAACGGATCGGCCGCCCGCAGGAAAGCGATCGCCTCGTCGCGATCGTCGGCACTGGCGCCCATCGCGACGCCGTGCTCGATCGCATCGCCGATGTGCCGTCGGCCGGCTTCCGCGCGGCGGCGATGTTCGATATCGCCAGCACCAGCACGACGGGCCCCGACGGCATGCCGCGCTTTTGCGATCTCGAGACGTTCGCCCGGCATGTCCGCACGCACGCAATTCCCGAAGTCTGGCTCGCGCTGCCGATCGGCGAGGCACGCATCGTGATGGCCGTGCTCGACGCATTCCGCGACGATCTCGTCAACATCCGCTTCATGCCCGACGTCAGCAAGCTCGCGATGTTCGACGGCGAGATGATCGACCTCGTCGGCGCACCGGCGATCAACCTGGTCGCGTCGCCGCTGTCGTCGCGTGCGTTGCTGCACAAGGCGATCTTCGATCGTGTGTTTGCGGCCACCGTCCTCGTCGCCATGGCGCCACTGCTGCTCGCGATCGCGGCGGCCGTCCGGCTGTCGTCGAACGGCCCCGTGCTGTTCCGCCAGCAGCGCAAAGGCGCGGATGGCCAGGCGTTCACGATCTTCAAGTTCCGCACGATGCGGCTGCACGAAGCGGGCAGCGAAGTGCGCCAGGCGACGCGCGACGATCCGCGCATCACGCGGGTCGGCGCGTTCCTGCGCCGCACGAGCCTCGACGAGCTGCCGCAGTTCCTCAACGTGTTGCGCGGCGAGATGTCGGTCGTCGGCCCGCGCCCGCACGCGCTCGAGCACGACGACCTCTACCGGAAGATCGTCGACGGCTATATCCACCGCTACCGCGTCAAGCCCGGCATCACCGGGTGGGCGCAGATCAACGGCCTGCGCGGCGAGACCGACCGCCTGGAAAAAATGCAGCGCCGCGTCGAAGCCGATCTCCACTACCTGCGCAACTGGTCGTTCGCCCTCGACATGCACATCGTCCTGGCCACCGCGCTGCGCGGCTGGTCTCACCGCAACGCGTACTGATACGCAAGCGGCACCGCCACCGCGCGCCGCCGCACCACGATAAGGATCACTGATGACTTCCGCCATGATCGAGCGGGCTGGATCCGCTCGTCCCTACCGCATGCGCACGCTGCTGGCCGCAACGGTCAGCGTCGCGCTGTCGGCCTGTGCATTCGCACCCGGCATGCAGATGAGCGCACCGCCCGCCGCCACCGACGGCCAGCCTGCCGGCAACGTCACCGCCAACGGGAGCGCCCTGCCGTTCCGGATCACGACGATCGACGCGAGCCTGATTCGCCAGCTCGACGCCCAGGCCGTGCAGCGGCAGAACCTGCCGTCCGACCGGCTGGCGGCCGCGCCCGGCGCTTACCGTCTCGGCCCTGGCGACGTGCTGCAGATCACCGTCTGGGATCACCCGGAACTCGCTGCCGCGCAAGGTTCGGCACAGCAGAACGCACCGCGCGCGGCCGATCCGGTCGCGGGCTTCGTCGTCGATCCGCACGGCAACCTGGCGTTCCCGTTCGCCGGCAGCGTGCCGGTCGCGGGTCTTACCGCCGACGCCGCGCAGGCACGCATCGCCGCCGCGCTGTCGCGCGTCTATCGCAATCCGCAAGTGACGTTGCGCGTCGCGTCGTTCCGCTCGCAGCAGGTCTATATCGACGGCGAAGTCCGCACGCCGGGCGCGCAGCCCGTCAACGACGTGCCGATGACGCTCTACGAAGCGCTCGGCCGCGCGGGCGGGCTCGGCACGGCCGCCGACCAGAGCCGCATGACGCTCGTGCGCGACGGCGTGTCCTATCCGCTCGACCTGACGCGCATGCTGCGCGACGGCCGCAATCCCGCCGACGTCGTGCTGGCCGCGGGCGACCTGCTGCACGTGCCGGCACGCAGCGACTACGGCGTGTACGTGATGGGCGAAGTGAACAAGCCATCGCTCGCGGTGCCGCAGCGCGACGGCCGGCTGACGCTGTCCGACGCGCTGTCGCAGGCCGGCAGCGTGAACGCCAATACCGCCGACGCCGCGCAGATGTTCGTGATCCGCGGCTCGCAGACGGGCGATCCGCAGGTGTTCCACCTCGACGCGCGCTCGCCCGTGTCGATGGTGCTCGCCAACGAGTTCGCGCTGCAGCCGAAGGACATCGTCTACGTCGACGGCAACGGCCTGGTGCGCTTCAGCCGCGTGCTGAGCCTGCTGCTGCCCGGCGTCAGCACCAGCGCCACCGCGGCGCTCGCCGTCAAATGAGCGCGATCGCCACGCTGCTCGTCGTGTGTGTCGGCAACGTCTGCCGCAGCCCGATGGCGCAGGCACTGCTTGCCGCGCGCCTGCCCGGTGTCGACGTGCAGTCGGCCGGCATCGGCGCGCTCGACGGCCAGCCGGCCGACCCGCACGCCATCGACCTGATGCGCGAGCGCGGCCTCGACCTCGCCACGCACCGCGCGCGCCAGGTGATGTCCCGGCACGTCACGCGCGCCGACCTGATCCTGACGATGGATCTCGCGCAGAAGCGCTGGCTCGAGCGCCGCCACCCGTTCCTGTGCGGCCGTGTGTTCCGCCTCGGCGGCACCGCTCACGGCGTCGACGTGCCCGATCCGTATCTCGGCCCGCGCGCATCGTTCGAACGCAGCCTGCGGCTCATCGAGCGCGGTGTCGACGCGTGGTGCGCGCGCATCGCGCCGGCCGCCTCCCCCTCCACCCCGCTTTCCGGACCGAATCGATGACCTCTCCCGTTTCCCGCGAACGATCGCACGATCGCGGCGCCGAGCTCGACCTCGCCGGCGTCGTCGACGTGCTCGTGTCCCAACGCTGGCTGATCGCGCTGACAACCGCCGCCTGCATCGGCGCCGGCACGTTGTACGCGTTTCTCGCCGCGCCGCAATACCAGGCCGACATCCTGCTCCAGGTCGAGGACAGCGGCGACACGACCGCCGCGAAAAGCATGCTCGGCGACGTGTCGTCGCTGTTCGACATCAAGTCGAGCGCCGCGGCCGAGGCGCAGATTCTCGCGTCGCGGCTCGTCGTCACGCGTGCCGTCGACGAGCTGCGCAGCTACATCGTCGCGCAGCCGAAGCGCTTTCCGCTGGTCGGCGATTTCGTGTCGCGCTTCAACACCGGCCTCGCGCACCCCGGCCTCCTCGGGTTCGGCGGTTATGCATGGGGCGAGGAAGCGATCGGCGTCACGCGCTTCGACGTGCCCAGGCCGCTCGAAGGCGAGCGCTTCGACCTGACGCTGCTCGACGGCCAGCGCTACCGGCTGACCGGGCCGGCGCTGCCGTCGGCTATCACCGGCCGCATCGGGCACCTCGAAACCTTCCCGACCGCGAGCGGCCCGATCGCGATCGACATCGCGCGCATCGACGCGAACCCGGCCACCCGCTTCACGCTCGTGCGCGAATCGCGCGCCGAGACGATCGACACGCTGCGGCACGGGCTCGACGTCCAGGAAAAGATCAAGCAGTCGGGCGTGATCGTCGCGACGCTGCGCGGCGCCGATCCGCAACGGATCCAGGCGCAGCTCCAGGCGGTGGCGAACCACTACGTGCGCCAGCACATCGAGCGCAAGTCCGCCGACGCCGCGCAGTCGCTCGCGTTCCTCAACGCGCAGCTGCCGGTGCTCAAGCGTCAGTTGCAGGACGCCGAGCAGCGCTACACCGACATGCGCAATGCGAACGGCACGATCGATCTGACCGAGGAAGCGAAGCTGATCCTGCAGCAGACGGCCGACGCGACCACGCGCCGCCTCGAACTGCAGCAGAAGCGCGACGAGATGGCCGCGCGCTTTGCGCCGGGCCACCCCGACATGGTCGCGCTCGACGCGCAGATCGCCACGCTCGGCCGCGAGCAACGCGGCTTCGAACATCAGGTGCGACGGCTGCCCGACCTGCAGCAGGAGGCCGTGCGGCTGATGCTCGACGTGAAGGTCGACACCGATCTCTATACGGCGCTGCTCGCGAACACGCAGCAGCTCGAACTGGTCAAGGCCGGCAAGACCGGCAGCGTGCGGCTCGTCGATACGGCGATCGTGCCCGAGGATCCCGTGCGTCCGAAGCGCCCCTTCGTCATCGCGGCGGCCGCGCTGATCGGGCTCGCATTCGGCATCGCGCTCGCCTTTGCACGCGACTTCCTGTTCGGCGGCGTCCGCCACGCGGACGATATCGAGCGGCATCTCGACATCGACGTCTACGCGACGATTCCCGATTCGGCGGCCCAGCGGCAGATGGTGCGGCGCATCGCGCAGCACGCCCCCGGGCCCAACCTGCTGAGCGCGCGGCACCCGCACGATCCGGCCGTGGAAAGCCTGCGGAGCCTGCGCACGGCGCTGCGCTTCGCGATGCAGGGCGCGCGCAACAACGTGCTGCTGCTGAGCGGCCCCGCGCCGGGCGCGGGCAAGTCGTTCGTCGCGGCGAACTTCGCGGCGCTGCTCGCGGCCAACGGCGAGCGCGTGCTGCTCGTCGACGGCGACCTGCGCAAAGGTCATCTGCACGATTCATTCGGTGTCCCGCGCGAGCGCGGCTTCGCCGAGCTGCTGTCGGGTACGGTCGCACCGGCCGACGTGACCCACCGCGACGTGGTGCCGCATCTCGATTTCATCCCGACCGGCGCGGTGCCCGCGCATCCGTCCGAGCTGCTCGCCGACGCACGCGTCGCCGCGCTGCTCGACACGCTGTCGGCCCGCTACGACGTGGTCGTGATCGACGCGGCGCCGATTCTCGCCGTGACCGACGCGGTCATGCTCGGCCGCCACGCCGGCACCGTGCTGCTCACGGCGCGCGCCGCGTCGACACGCGTCGCCGAACTGGGCGAAGCCGTGCGGCGCCTCGCGCACAACGGTGTCGCCGCGAGCGGCGTACTGCTCAACGGCGTCGATCCGCACATCGGCCGGTACGGCTCGCGCTACGGTGCTTATCGCTATACGCAGTACCGTTACGCGCCATCGCTTTGCAGTCTGGCATCGTCGATCGGCCGCACGCTGCGCGCGCTCGTATCGCGCCGCCGGGGAGGCCCGCGATGAGCGATACCCGTCACCTCGAACGCGCCACGGTACGCGATGCCGCGCAGGCGGGCGCTTCCGCCACGACCGCATTGCGCGCCCGGCAAGCGCCGGCGCGTGCGGCACGCCTGCGGATCGCGCTCGTCGTCGAAGCCGCCGGCGGCGGCGTGGCCGTCCATCTCGCCGACCTGATCGACGGGCTGAGCGCAACCGACGGCATCGAGCTGCACCTGATCGTGCCGCACGGCCCGCGTTTTGATGAAGCGATCCTCGATGCGCGCGTGCTGTCGCGCTGCGCAAGCGTGCATGCGGTGCCGATGCAGCGCGCGGTCGGCTGGCGCGACGCGCTCGCGGTCGCCCACGTCTATCGCCACCTGCTGCGCATCCGCCCCGACATCGTGCACAGCCACAGCTCGAAAGCCGGTGCGATCGCGCGCCTGTGCGTCGGGCCGTGGCGACAGGTGTACACGCCGCATGCGGTCTATACGCTGAACCCGACGCTGGGCACCCGCCAGCGCCGTTTCTACGGAGCGATCGAGCGGCTGCTCGGCCGCCGGTGCACGCACCGGATCGTCGCCGTCTCGCACGACGAGGCCCAACACCTGAACGAAACGCTCGGCATTCCGGCCGCGCGCATCAAGACGATCGTCAACGGGGTCCGGCCGCCCGCACCGATACCGCGCGAGGCGGCACGACGTGCACTCGGCATCGCGCGCGACGCCTGCGTCGTCGGTTTCGTCGGGCGCTTCGACCATCAAAAAGGCATCGACCGCCTCGTGCGGATTGCGCGCGGCGTGTATCGCCAATGTGGCCGCACCGTGCAGATCGCCGCGATCGGCTCCGGCGACTTCATCACGGCGGCCGGCAACGAGGCCGACGATCTGCCGCCGAATCTTCACGTCGTCGGCCGCGTGAACCACGCGAGCCGCTATTTCTCCGCGTTCGACCTGTTCGCGTTGCCGAGCCGCTACGAAGGCTTTCCGTACGTGTGCCTCGAAGCGATGGCGGCCGGCGTGCCGATCGTCGCCACGCAGGTGTCCGGTGCGACCGAGCTGATCGCCACGTACGACATTGGCGTCGTGGTGCCCAACGAAGACGACACGACGCGGTTCGCGCGCGCGATCGTCGCGCTTGCCAACGATCCGGCCGCGCGCGACGCGCTGCGCGCGAACTGCACGGCGGCCTTCGGTCACTTTTCGGCCGACACGATGGTCGCGCACACGCTCGACCTCTATCACACCCTTTCCAGACGAGGCCCGGCATGACGCCCCCTACCCACGTCGCGCTGCTGCACGCGTACAGCGCCCGCAACTCCGGTGACGGCCTGCTGGTCGACCTGTCCGTCGGCCTGCTCCGGGAAGCCTTCGGCGATGCCGTCCGCGTGTCGATCGTCGCGGCCGATCCGGCTTCGTTTCCGGCGTACGACGACGTGCGCGCAGCGCCCGTGCTCGCGGAACGCGGCAAGGACCGGCTGGTCGGTGCCGCCGCTGCCGCGCTGCCCGTTCGAATCAACGGCAGACTGAACACACTGCGCGGCCTGCTCGACGAAGTCGACCTGATCGTCGGTGTCGGCGGCGGCTATCTGCGCGCACGCACGGCGATCGAAGCGCTCAAGCTCGAAGCCGGCCACCTGCTGCAAATGCGGGCCGCACTCGCTTCCGGCAAGCCCGCCGTCTATCTGCCGCAAAGCATCGGCCCGGTGCTGTCGTCGCGCGCCGTCGGCACGCATCTTCAGTCGCTGCTCCGCGCATTCGATACGGTGTTCGTGCGCGACGACCGTTCCGCCGCACTCCTCGCCGCGAATCCGAATACGCGGCGCGTGCCCGATCTCGCAGTGCTCGACTTCGGGCATCGCAGCGACGCCATCCTTCGGCATGCTCCGCCGACAGGCGACACCGCCCGCCATGTCGCATTCGTGCTGCGCCGCGCCCCCGCCTGGAGCGCGCAACGACGCGCGCGCTATGACGCATCGATCGCGCGGCTGGTCGAGCAGGTACGTGCGACGTGCCGAGTCAGCTTTGCCGTGCAAAGCACGGGGCGCGGCAACGACGATCCCGCGTACTACCGCGGCCTCGGCATTCAAGAGCCGCTGACGCCGCTCAAGACGCTCCTCGAAACCGACCGGCCGGACGTCACGGTATCGGTTCGCCTGCACGGCGCGCTCGAATCGATCCTGCATGGCGTACCCGCCTTCCACGTCAGCTACGAGCGCAAGGGCTTCGGGGCCTATGCGGACATGAAGCTCGGCGACTGGGTCGTCAACGGCGCGGATTTCGATCCGGCACGCGTCTGCCGGACCATCCTCGGCCCCGGCGCGACTGCGGCGTTCTGGCATGCCGCACATGGCGGGTTTGCGCGCATCCGAGCCGCACGCGCGCGCGTGATCGACGCGCTGCGCGCGGCCCGTCGTGCCGATTCCGGCTCCGACGTCGGCACGCAAGCCGAAGCCGACGAGGTCGTGCCATGCTGATGCGCCTGCTCCTGCGTAGCCTGGCGCTCGCCCTGAAATTCGCGCTCGCGATCATCGTCGCGCGCACGCTCGGCTTCGACGCGGTCGCCGCATACGGGCTCGCAGTCGCCGCCGCTGTGATTACCTCGAAACTGCTCGGCCTCGGCTTCAGTCCCGAACTCAACCGGCGGCTCAGCGAACCCGATCCGCTGCCCGCGTTCGGCGCAATGCGCACCCTCTGCGTCGCATACGGCGGGCTCTACCTGCTGCTTGTCGCGACGCTCGCCATCGCGACCGCCAACGGCGACGCAGCTCTGCTCGCCCGCGTCGGCATGCCGACGCGGCTTGCGTGGTGCGTGCTGCTCGTCGCGCTGTCCGAGCATGCGGCATTCGAGGCGAACGGCTGGCTGTTCTCGCTGCATCGGCCGCGCGCCGGCTCGCTGCTGCTGTTCGTCCGCACCGGCGCATGGGCCGGCGTCGCGGGAGCCGGGTTGCTCGTCGGCGCCCTGCATTCGATCGAAGCGGTTTTCGCGCTGTGGTTCACGGCCAATGCGTGCGTCGTCGCGCTGTCGCAGTGGCGTATCGGCGCGGTTGCGCGCCAGGTGCACGGCCGCCCTCAGGCGGCGCGCACACTCGCCGTGCGCGAGCGCGGTGTCCTGTCGGTCTGGCGGCACGGGTTGCCGTTCTATGTGGCCGGCGTGGTCCTCGCATCGTTGCAATACGCGGAGCGGTTCATCGGCGGCGGCCACCTGAGCGCCGATGCGCTCGGCCGGTACGTGTTCGCGTGGTCGATCGCCAACGCGATCCAGGCACTCGCGTTCTCGACCGTCGTCGTGACAGCCGGCCCGCGTTTCGTGCGCGTGCTGTCCGACGCGCCGCACACATTCTCCCGGCTTGCCGTTCGCGCGACGGTGGCCAGCGTGATCGTCACGTCGATCGCGGCGGCCGCGGTCCTTGCGCTGCATCGCGACCTGTTCGCGCTCGCGCACGAACCGGCGAACGCGGGCCAGTTCACGCTGCTCGCGATCCTGCTCGTGTCGTTCGTGCTGCGCGGCGCGGCGGACGTGCTGTGGACGGCCGCGATCGCGCTGCGTGCCGGCCGCGCCGTGATGGTGTCGACGATCGCGCTCGCGCTGTCGTACCTGCCGCTTGCGTGGAGCCTGATCGTTCATGCAGGCGCGATGGGGGCGGCAATCGCCCATCTGACGGCAAGCGCCGGCATCGTCGCCGCGCTGGCGCTGATCGTCGCGCGCGCCGGCCGTTCCCGCGCGACCTTCAGCACGGAGGTTGCCCACCATGCTGCGTAACCTGATTACCGGCGGCCCCGCACTGAGCCGCGGCGTGACGCGCGCCGTCGGCGCGATGATCGTGTTCGTCTACTGGATAGTCTACGCGAAGGCCGGCACGTTCCTGCCCGAGTTCGTGTTCCGTGACGCGGAGAAGATCCAGAGCCAGATCGGCGGCGGCAGCACCTACGAGGGCACGTCGTTCGATGCGGTCGCGAAGTTCTATGCGCTGCTCGGCCCGGCCGGCACGTCGCTGTTCGTTGCCGCGATCGGCACGGCCTTCATCTGGCGGATCGTCGGCGAAGGCCGTCGCCTCGGGTCGCTGGCCGCGACCATCGTGCTGCTCGCGCCTTGCGTGTTCTTCAACCTGTTCGTCGCGAGCAAGGACACGCTCGTCGTGCTGATCGCGCTCGTGCTGGCCAGCATCGCGCGACGTCGCTCGACCGTGTGGACCTTCGCGGCCATCGTGGCGCTCTACGCCGGCTATGCAGCTGTCGTGCGCGGCTACTTCGCGTTGATTCTCGCGATCGCGCTGGCCGCGTTCCTGTTCCGGCACCTGTCATGGCGCGGCAGGACGTTGCTGATCGGCGCTGCCGCGATCGTGCTGTTCCTGCTGCCGCCGGACCTGTACTACCTGCTCCAGCATCCTCGCGACATGGCAGCCGACTATCTCGCCTACGGCTCGCCATTCGGCGCGCGCACGAGTTTCTACAACCCGGTCGCGCCGGATTCGTTCATCGCCTTTTGCGCGAACTATGCGTACGCGGTGCTGCGGCTGAATCTGCCGCTGCTGTTCGACGTGGGCCTCAAGGAATGCGCAATGCAGCTGTTCGTGTGGATCGCGCTGGCCGCCGTGTGGCGTCGTGCGCGGCAACGTCCGCATCCGGCCCGCGATCTGCTCGCCTGCGTCGTCATCGGTCACGTCGCCGTATCGATGCTGTTCGAACCCGATCTCGGCAGCTATACGCGCCACCTTTCCAGTGTCGCCTTCCTGTGCGCACTTCAGTTCGCGGGATTCGATCCGCGTGCCGGTCGACGCCGGCCGACGCGCGAGGCCGCGACGCACCGCACGCGGCAACCGAACGCGCTCGCCAGGCCCGCGCTCGATCGCCTGCCACACATGGACATCACCCGCTGAACCCGACATGCAGACCGTCCCCCTCCATTCCGGCATCTTCCAGAACCTCCAGTGCGCACGCGCGTTGGCTGCGCTCGCCGTCGTCGGCTATCACATGGGCGTGCTTCCGTTCGGGCAGGCCGGCGTCGATATCTTTTTCGTCATCAGCGGCTTCATCATGTCCGTCGTCGCGCCACGCGAGGGGCGCGCGTTCCTGCGCAAGCGCCTGGTCCGGATCGTGCCGCTCTACTGGCTGACCACGCTCGGCGTGTTCGCGATCGCGGTCGTGAAGCCTCACTGGCTGAATTCGACGACGGCCGGCATCGACTATCTCGTCAAGTCGCTGCTGTTCGTGCCATACGTGAAGGAGAACGGCCATTGGGGGCCGCTGAACCTCAACGGCTGGACGCTCGAATACGAGATGCTGTTCTACCTCGTCATCGCCGGATCGATGTGGTTCGTCCGCGCTCGCCATGCAACGACGTTCGCGGCGCTCGCACTTGCGCTGTTCTGTGCGTACGTGGCCGCCGGCGGCCCGGCAGGCGAAGTCGTCGCTCATCTCGGCCAGCCGTTCGTGCTCGAATTCGGGCTCGGCGTGCTCGCCTGCCGGGTGCTCGAAACCGGCATCGCGGGATGTCTTCCGCGCTTTGCGTGGCTCGCCGCGGCCGCGGCGGCGCTCGCGGCGATACCGCTCGCCGCCACCCTGCTCGGCACGCCGGCCGGCTTTGAACGGGTCTTCTGGTGGGGCGTGCCGGCCTGCATGTTGATCGTCGCCGCGGTCGCGCTCGACCTGCGCGGCTGGACAATCGGGAACGCGATGCTCGCCCGGCTCGGCGATGCGAGCTATTCGATCTATTTGCTGCATCCGTACGTGATCGGCGCAGCGAACAAGATCGTCGGTGTGCGCCTCGATGCCGGCACGTGGTCGGGCATGGCAGCCGTGCTCGTCACGCTGGCCGCCGTCTGCCTATGCGGCTTTGCCTGTCATGCGTGGATCGAGCGGCCGATGCTTGCTGTGTTGAAGCACCGATTGTCGCGGCAGCGCCGTGCATCGGCGTCTTGAGCCCGGATGCGATTGAATCGAAGAATCTGACAAAAATGAATGATGGGAGCAAGTCACTCGTACTTGTTCCATATTCATCCACGGAACCATTTCGTAACATCGTCGGCATTCCAAACGGCTGGCGCGGAAGACCACGCATCGGCCCAAAGGCACAACCGCTCGAGGTCGAAAATCCGCTTCATCCGTTCTCTCGACGCCGTGCCCGGGACACCCCCGATGCCGGCTCAACTACCCGCTCCCCCTCCCGCCACGCTGGCGGCCGTGCCCGGTGCCTGGCCATCCTGCCGCCCCGAACCTGTCGTCGGAAAGCGATCCGGCCCGTTCCGCATCGCGTGCCTGACCGGTCTTGCGCTGTCGCTTCACGGTTTCGCGCATGCGCAAGTCCAGGTCCCCAATGCAGGCCAGTCGCTACGCGACGTCGAGACGCTTCGCCCTGCATTGCCCGCTCCCGCCGCGCCCGATCTGGCCATGCCCGCGCCAGGCAACGAACCCGCACCTGCCGCAGTTGGCGGCCCCCGTATTCCAGTCAGCGCATTCGACATCGAAGGCAACCAGGCGATCGACGCCGCGCCGCTGCACGCGTTGCTTGCCGATCTCGTCGGCCGTGAGCTCGACTTCGTCGCACTGAACGAAGCCGCCAGCCGGATCACCACCTATTATCGCGAGCACGGCTACGTACTCGCTCGCGCCTACCTGCCGCATCAGGACATCGAGAACGGCGTCGTCCGCATTGCAGTCGTCGAAGGACGATACGGGCAAGTCGAACTGCGCAACCGCTCGCGCGTGCTCGACGGCGTGCTGCACCAGCCGCTCGGTGCGGTACAGGCCGGCGATATCGTGCGCGGCGCGGATCTCGAACGCTCGCTGACCTTGCTGGACGAGCTGCCAGGCGTCGCCGCGAAGGGCACGCTGCGCGCCGGTCAGCAACCCGGTACGACCGACTTGCTGATCGATGCGGAGCCCGGCCCGTTCGCCACCGGCTCGCTCGAACTCGACAACTTCGGCGATCCGCTCACGGGCCGCTATCGCGCGACCGGCGGCATTGCCGTGAACTCACCGCTGCGGCTCGGCGATCAGCTCACGCTGCGCGGCCTCACCAGCAACACGAACCAGCGCTACTACCGCGCGGGCTACCAGGTGCCGATCGGCCCTGCTTCGACCCGGATCGGCGTCGGCTATTCCGAGATGAACTACCGGCTGGGCCGCGAGTTTCGCCCGCTCGGCCTCCACGGCCGCGCGAGCGTGCAGAGCGCGTTCGTCGCGCAGCCGCTGCTGCGCGGCCGCCGCGCCAGCCTCACGGCGCAGGTGCTCTACGAAAACAAGAACCTGCACGACGACTACGGCGTGTTCGAGTCGGTCAACAGCAAGAACATCGGCCTGTGGTCGTTCACCGTCAACGGCAACAGCAACGACGATGCCCTCGGCGGCGGCCGCACGGCGTTCTCCGCCACGCTCGGCATCGGGCGGGCACGCGGCAACGACGCGCTCGACACGAACACCTACGCGAAGACGTTCGGCCGTTTCACGAAGCTGAACCTGAATGCGCTGCGACTGCAATCGCTCGGCAC
This sequence comes from Burkholderia sp. AU30198, assembly GCF_020419825.1. Lineage (NCBI taxonomy): Bacteria > Pseudomonadati > Pseudomonadota > Betaproteobacteria > Burkholderiales > Burkholderiaceae > Burkholderia > Burkholderia sp. AU30198. Next base: position 65,042 of record NZ_JAIZSA010000021.1, read on the forward strand.
ACGGCTCCAGCTCTATACGCAATTCGGCGCGCAACTTGCGTCGCGCAATCTCGACGCATCCGAGAAATTCAGCCTCGGCGGCCCTTACGGCGTGCGCGCGTATGCGCTCGGCGCGGGCAGCGGCGACCAGGGCTGGCAAGCCAGCGCCGAGCTTCGCTACCTCGCCGCGCCGGGATGGCAGGTGAGCACCTTCGTCGATACCGGCCGGATGCAGATCAACAAACAGCGGTGGCGCAACGAACTCAACACGCTCCAGCTTTCGGCGGCCGGGGTCGGCGTGAGCTGGTACGGCACGAACCGGCAAATCAGCGTCACCGCCGCGTGGCCGCTGGGCTCGGCCGACGACGTGCCGACGGTCACGCGTTCGCCGAGCGTCTGGTTGCAGGCCGCGCAGTATTTCTGAGCGGTCTTCAGGACATGTCCGACCTGGTGCGGGAACCAGGTCGGACAGCAACGACGGACGGCGATCGAGAGGCCGTCCGTGTCGGGAAGAGCGGATCTCTCCACTCTCCTGCGTCGATTCATCAGGCATGCGTACCGATTTCATGCCGGTGAGTCAGCTCAACCACGAGGAAACAACAACGATGAACAAGACCTACGCATTGGTATGGAACAGCTCGCAGCGATGCTGGACCGCGGTCGGGGAAACCGCACGCCGCCGCGGCAAGTCCGCCAGCGGCAAGCGTGCCGCCGTCGCCGCCGCCTCGCTGCTCGGCTTTGCCGCCCTGCCCACCTTTGCGCTGCCCACCGGCGAAGCCATCACCTCCGGCAAGGCCGACATCGTGCGCTCCGACGACGGCCGCACGATGAACATCAACCAGCATACCGACAAGCTCATCACCAACTGGCAGGATTTCTCGGTCGCCGGTGGCGAGCGCCTGTCGTTCTACCAGCCGAACAGCCAGTCGCTCGCGCTCAACCGCGTGATCGGCGCGACCGGTAGCCGCATCGACGGGCAGATCAGCGCCAACGGCCGCGTGTTCCTCGTCAACCCCAACGGCGTGATGTTCGGCGCCGGCGCGCAGGTCAACGTCGGCGGCCTCGTCGCCTCCACCCAGAACCTCTCGGATGCGGACTTCCTCGCCGGCAACTACCGTTTCTCCGGCACGTCGACGCAAGCCGTCACCAACAACGGCACCATCACCGCCGCCGAAGGCGGCAGCGTCGCGCTGCTCGGCGCGCGCGTGGCCAACAACGGCACGATCCAGGCGAAGCTCGGTCGCGTCGCACTCGGCGCGGGCAATGCGTTCACCGTGAACTTCGACGGCAACGGCCTGCTGAACCTGCAGGTCGACGGCGGCGCGGTCGATGCGCAGGCATCCAACGGCGGCCTGCTGAAGGCCGACGGCGGCGAAGTGCTGATGACCGCGCGTGCGGCAGGCAGCCTGCTCGACGCCGTGGTCAACAACACCGGCACGATCGAGGCACGCGGCCTCGCCACGCGCGGCGGCAAGATCACGCTCGACGGCGGCACCGTGCAGGTTGGCGGCAAGCTCGACGCGAGTGCGGGCACCGCCGATGCACCGGCCGGTTCGGTTGTTACGCGCGGCGAGCGCGTGAACGTCGCGAGCAATGCGACCGTGGATACCCGCGCGGGCAACGGCGCCGGTACGTGGGCGATCGAAGCGGCCAACGCCGGTGTCGGCGGCGATGGCGGCTCGATCGGCGCGGACACGCTGTCGCGCAATCTCGGTACGACCAACGTCGCGCTGACCAACACCCACCACGACCTGACGGTCGACGGCCCGGTCGCGTGGACCAGCGACAACGCACTGACGCTCACGTCGAACAACGGCAGCGTGAACCTGAACAAGACGCTGTCGGCCTCGGGCAGCGGCGCGCACCTGCTCGTCAACGCTGCAAACCGGATCAACGTAAGCGACGCCGTGAAGCTCACGGGCCGCAACGCGCATCTCGAGCTGAATTCGACGAACGGCCATGCGTTGGCCAACGACAAGGCCGTCGTCACGCTGTCGGGCGTCAACGCGTCCTATCGTTCGAACGGCGAAGACTACACCGTGCTGCACACGCTCGCCGACCTGCGCAACGTCGACGCGAACCTGGACGGCCGCTACGTGGTCGGCAACGCGATCGACGGCAACAACGCCGGTTTCCGCAGCATCGGCGGCGACGCGTCGTTCACGGGCAAGTTCGACGGCCTCGGCAACGCGATCAGCCGCCTCAACATCACCAATCCCTACGCTGGCACGGTCGGCCTGTTCGCGGTCAACACCGGGCGCATCGCCAACCTGGCGTTGCAGAACATCACGACGACGGCGCTGACGCCGCGCTACGGGATGCCGGTCTCCATCGGCACGCTGGCCGGCTGGAACTTCGGCGAGATCTCGAACGTGACCGCGCAGAACGTCACCGTCGCGGCCAACGGCGTTGCCTACGTCGGCGGTCTGGTCGGCTCGAACTACAGCGGCACGATCGATCGTGCGAGCGTAACCGGACGCATCAACGCGGATCGCGACGCCGCGGCGATTGGCGGCCTGGTCGGTGAAAACGTCACGGTGATGTGGTCGCAGTCGCAGGCGGCCAGAATCAGCAACAGCCGCGCTGACGTCCGCGTCGTCGCCGCACGCGCCGCCGCGACGGGCGGCCTCGTCGGCATCAACAACGGTGTGATCGAGCAATCGTCGAGCGCCGGCAGCATCGTCGCCAACGGCAATTTCGGCAATGCCGGCGGGCTGGTCGGCGTGAACCAGAAAGGCGGCGCCGTCACCGGTTCGTCGTCGTCCGTCATCGTCACCGCCGGTCACAACACCAACGCGGGCGGCCTCGTCGGCCTCAACGACGGCGACATCGACTCGTCACGCACCGACGGCGACGTCGTCGCGGGCAATGCCGGATCTGCCGGTGGACTCGTCGGCCAGAACCGCGGCCGCATCGCGGATTCGCACGCGAACAGCAATGTGAAGACCGGCGCATCGAGCCAAGCAGGCGGTCTGGTCGGCTTGAACGAAGGCGCCATCGCGCAAGCGACGGCCACGGGTCACGTGCTGGCAGGCACCGACGGCGCTGCAGGTGGCCTCGTGGGCGCCAACAAGGGGAGCGTCGATCGTTCGAACGCATCCGGCAACATCACGGCCGGCGTGCGAAGCAACCTCGGCGGGCTGGTCGGCGTCAACCAGAAAGGCGGCGTCATCACCGGTTCGTCGTCGTCCATCATCGTCACCGCCGGTCACAACAGCAACGCGGGCGGCCTCGTCGGCCTCAACGACGGCGACATCGACTCGTCGCGCACCGACGGCGACGTCGTGGCGGGTAATGCCGGATCTGCCGGTGGCCTCGTCGGCCAGAACCGCGGCCGCATCACGGATTCGCACGCGAACAGCAATGTGAAGACCGGCGCATCGAGCCAAGCAGGCGGTCTGGTCGGCTTGAACGAAGGCGCGATCGCGCAAGCGACGGCCACGGGTCACGTGCTGGCCGGCACCGACAGCGCTGCAGGTGGCCTCGTGGGCGCCAACGAGGGGAGCGTCGATCGTTCGAACGCATCCGGCAACATCACGGCCGGCGTGCGAGGCCACGTGGGCGGGCTGGTCGGCCGCAACACCGGAACCGTACTGGCATCGAACGCGGCAGGTAACGTGAAAACCGGTGCGCAATCCGATGCCGGTGGCCTGATCGGTCGCAGCGACACCGGCCGCGTGGCGGAATCGCTTGCGTCGGGAGAGGTGGAAGCCGGCGACGGCAGTGCGGCAGGCGGCCTGATCGGCCGTCTCGGCGGCACCGTCGACACGTCCCGCGCCACCGGTTCGGTTCGTGCCGGTGCACAGAGCCAGGTCGGCGGGCTCGCCGGTCTCAACGCCGGAACGATCACCGGATCTTCATCGAGCGGCGCGGTCTCCGGCGGCCGTTATTCGAACCTCGGTGGATTGGCCGGTGTCAACCTCGGCCATATCGAGCGCTCATCGACGGATAGCCGCATCGCGTTCACGAGCGGCTATGAGCAGACGTACGGCGCGCTTGCCGGTGTCAACTTCGGGACGTTGAGCGGCAATCTCGCAAGCAACAACAGTATCGCGCTGGTCGGCAACAACCTCGGCATGCTGAAGGACTAAACGGCAAGCTGAACGGAGGCCGGCGTCGTATATCACGGTCAGCCGGCCTCTGGACCATGCATCGGTCATGCCACTTAGCCGACGCGTTGAAGTCTGCGCGTCCCTGTGCTTGCTGCTCTTCGGCAACGAACATTGCTCAACGAATTCCGTGCCGAAGATCCGGTAAGCATAACGAAGAGAAGCGTCCGTGGGGATGTTTGGCGTGGTTACCGTCTTCGCCAATCACGCGCTGTGACAGCCCCATGGATGAGCGACCCAACGACGACACGCTCGAAATATTGGCCTGCGCGCGACTCGAAAACGTATCGACCGATCCCGTCGATGAACGATCGATGCACGAAGGAATGCTCGACAAGACACGGCGCAGTACGCAAGTGAAGCCGGACGGCCCGGCGGACAGACGAGCTGTACGCCGCCATGCGGAACAACGGGTTCCGCATCGAATTCATGCATCGATCACGCACGCATCTCATTTTTTTCACGTACTTCGAATCAACCACGAGGAAACAGCTACGATGAACAAGACCTACGCATTGGTATGGAACGGCTCGCAGCGATGCTGGACCGCGGTCGGGGAAACCGCACGCCGCCGCGGCAAGTCCGTCGGCGGCAAGCGCGCGGCCGTCGCCGCCGCCTCGCTGCTCGGCTTTGCCGCCCTGCCCGCCTTCGCACTGCCGTCCGGCGAGGCCATCACCTCCGGCAAGGCCGACATCGTGCGCTCCGACGACGGCCGCACGATGAACATCAACCAGCATACCGACAAGCTCATCACGAACTGGCAGGACTTCTCGGTCGCCGGCGGCGAGCGCCTGTCGTTCAATCAGCCGAACAGCCAGTCGCTCGCGCTCAACCGCGTGATCGGCGCGACCGGCAGCCGCATCGACGGCCAGGTCAGCGCCAACGGCCGCGTATTCCTCGTCAACCCCAACGGCGTGATGTTCGGCGCAGGCGCGCAGGTCAACGTCGGCGGGCTCGTCGCCTCCACCCAGAACCTGTCGGATGCGGATTTCCTCGCCGGCAACTACCGGTTCTCCGGCACGTCGACGCAATCCGTCACCAATAACGGCGCCATCACCGCCGCCGAAGGCGGCAGCGTCGCGCTGCTCGGCGCGCGCGTGGCCAACAACGGCACGATCCAGGCGAAGCTCGGCCGCGTCGCGCTCGGTGCGGGCAACGCGTTCACCGTGAACTTCGACGGCAACGGCCTGCTGAACCTGCAGGTCGACGGCGGTGCAGTCGATGCGCAGGCATCCAACGGCGGCCTGCTGAAAGCCGACGGCGGCGAAGTGCTGATGACCGCGCGTGCGGCAGGCAGCCTGCTCGACGCCGTGGTCAACAACACCGGCACGATCGAGGCACGCGGCCTCAACACGCGCAGCGGCAAGATCACGCTCGACGGCGGCACCGTGCAGGTTGGCGGCAAGCTCGACGCGAGTGCGGGCACCGCCGATGCACCGGCCGGTTCGGTTATCACGCGCGGCGAGCGCGTGAACGTCGCGGGCAATGCGACCGTGGATACCCGCGCGGGCAACGGCGCCGGCACGTGGGCGATCGAAGCGGCCAACGCCGGTGTCGGCGGCGATGGCGGCTCGATCGGCGCGGACACGCTGTCGCGCAATCTCGGTACGACGAACATCGCACTGACGAATACGAAACAGGATCTGACGGTCGGCGGCCCCGTCGCGTGGACGAGTGACAACACGCTCACGCTGACGTCGAACAACGGCAGCGTGAACCTGAACAAGACGCTGTCGGCCACAGGCAACGACGCGCGCCTGCTCGTCAACGCTGCAAACCGGATCAACGTAAGCGACACCGTGAAGCTCACGGGCCGCAACGCGCATCTCGAGCTGAATTCGACGAACGGCCATACGTTGGCCAACGACAAGGCCGTCGTCACGCTGTCGGGCGCCAACGCGTCCTATCGTTCGAACGGCGAAGACTACACCGTGCTGCACACGCTCGCCGACCTGCGCAACGTCGATTCGAATCTGAACGGCCGCTACGTGGTCGGCAACGCGATCGACGGCATGAACGCGGGCTTCCGCAGCATCGGCGGCAACCGATTCTTCACCGGCGTGTTCGACGGTCTTGGCAACACGCTCAGCCGCCTGAGCATCACCAATCCCGGCTACAACGCGGTCGGCCTGTTCGCGATGAACGCAGGGCAGATCAGCAACCTCAGGCTCGCTTCGCTCGTGGCGAGCACGACGGGGGCAAGCTACACGCCGGCGCTTGGCAGCCTCGTCGGCATCAACGCGGGCGGCCGGATCTCGAATGTCGATGCGACGAACATCACCGTCACCGGCACCGGCGGGGAATACGGGATCGTGGGCGGGCTGGTCGGCCGCAACCTCAACGGCACAATCGACAACGTCCGCTTCGCCGGACGGGTTTCCGGACGCCCGGACAGCATCTCTGTCGGTGGCCTCGTCGGCGAAAACAGCGGCGAACGCGCGGTGATTACCAACAGCCGCGCCAACGCGGACGTTTCGCTGACGCATGCCAGCCACATCACGCCGAATGCCCAAAGCATCGGCGGACTGGTCGGCCGGAATGGCGGAACCATCGCGAATTCGTCCAGCAGCGGTCGTGTCGCCGGCGGCGAATACATGAGTGTCGGCGGCCTCGTTGGCCAGCACGACTTCGGCACGCTTCGTGACGTTTCGTCGAGCGCCACGGTCCTGGCCAGCAAGGGCAGCCATCTCGGCGGCCTCGTCGGGTTCAACAACGGCACGATCGAATCGGCGACGGCAAGCGGCAACGTCACAGCCGCCACGGAAGCGATCGCGGGTGGACTCGTCGGTACGAACGGCGCTCGAGGCGTCATCCGGCATGCGTCGACCGACAACACGGTCACGGCGCCTCGTTCGACCATTGGCGGGCTCGTCGGCGTCAACGAGCAGGGCGGCCTAATCGAGCAAGCGTCGTCGTCGGCCACGATAGGCGGCGTCCTCTCGCGCATGGGCGGTCTCGTCGCCATCAACCGGGGCACGATCCGTGCGTCGATCTCACGCGCCACGCTCAACGGCAACCCACTCTTCTCCGGCGGCCTTGTCTGGCTGAACCAGGGCCTCATCCAGTCGAGTTCGACGGCCGGCCCGGCGGTCAATTACCCGACGGTCGGCACGAACATCGGCCAGATCGACGACGCAACCGCCATGCTCGCCGTGAAGTAACCGCAGCACCGGCGCGTGGCGGAGAAGGCTGTCGCTCCGCGGCGCGCCGGGCTACCCGCTCGCCCAGGCATCCGGGACGTGCTCAAGCCAGGCGCGATCCACCTCGGCGAAGCCCGGTAGCCCGAAACCCGTCTTTCAATCCCGCGTAACACGTCGATCAGGCATGCAAATCATTTTTCATGCACATCGAATCAACCATGAGGAAACGACAACGATGAACAAGACCTACGCATTGGTATGGAACGGCTCGCAGCGATGCTGGACCGCGGTCGGGGAAACCGCACGCCGCCGCGGCAAGTCCGCCAGCGGCAAGCGTGCCGCCGTCGCCGCCGTCTCGCTGCTCGGCTTTGCCGCCCTGCCCGCCTTCGCACTGCCGTCCGGCGAAGCCATCACCTCCGGCAAGGCCGACATCGTGCGCTCCGACGACGGCCGCACGATGAACATCAACCAGCATACCGACAAGCTCATCACCAACTGGCAGGACTTCTCGGTCGCCGGTGGCGAGCGCCTGTCGTTCAATCAGCCGAACAGCCAGTCGCTCGCGCTCAACCGCGTGATCGGCGCGACCGGCAGCCGTATCGACGGCCAGGTCAGCGCCAACGGCCGCGTATTCCTCGTCAACCCGAACGGCGTACTGTTCGGCGCCGGTGCACAAGTCAACGTCGGCGGGCTCGTCGCGTCCACCCAGAACCTGTCGGATGCCGATTTCCTTGCCGGCAACTACCGTTTCTCCGGCACGTCGACGCAATCCGTCACCAACAACGGCACCATCACCGCCGCCGACGGCGGCAGCGTCGCGCTGCTCGGCGCGCGCGTGGCCAACAACGGCACGATCCAGGCAAAGCTCGGCCGCGTCGCACTCGGCGCGGGCAACGCATTCACCGTGAACTTCGACGGCAACGGCCTGCTGAACCTGCAGGTCGACGGCGGCGCGGTCGATGCGCAGGCATCCAACGGCGGCCTGCTGAAGGCCGACGGCGGCGAAGTGCTGATGACCGCGCGTGCGGCCGGCAACCTGCTCGACGCCGTGGTCAACAACACCGGCACGATCGAGGCGCGCGGCCTCGCCACGCGCGGCGGCAAGATCACGCTCGACGGCGGCACCGTGAAAGTCGGCGGCGTGCTCGATGCAAGCGCCGCCGAGGCCGGCGCGCCGGCCGGTTCGGTCACGACCCGCGGCGAACGCGTGGATGTCGCCAGCAATACACTTGTCGACACACGCACGGGCAACGGCGCCAGCACGTGGACGATCGAGGCCGCCAATGCGGGTGTCACCGGCATCGACACGACGCCGAAAACGCGCGGCTTCAACAACAATTCGAACATCACCGGCAACGAAGGCGTCGGCAACGGCGGCGGGAACGGGAATGGCGGAAGCGGTAATACAAGCGCATCGAATCCGTCGATCGCCGCAGACACGCTGTCGCGCAATCTCGGCACGACGAACGTCGCACTGACGAATACGAAACAGGATCTGACGGTCGGCGGCCCCGTCGCGTGGACGAGCGACAACACGCTCACGCTGACGTCGGCCACGGGCAACGTGAACCTGCGCCACGCCGTGTCGGCATCGGGGAACGCGGCGCAACTGCGCGTCAACGCCACGAACCAGGTCCGCATCGACGACGCCGTCAGACTCACCGGCGAGAACGCGCATCTCGAGCTGAATGCGAAGAACGGCCACGTGCTCGCGGGCGACAAGGCCGTCGTGACGCTGTCCGGCAAGAACGCGTCCTACCGGTCGAACGGCGAGGACTACACCGTGCTGCACACACTCGACGATCTGCGCGACATCGACGCGAACCTGAACGGCCGCTACGTGCTCGGCAACGCGATCGACGGCAACGGCGCCCGTTTCCGCAGCATCGGCGGCAATGCCGAATTCGCCGGCGTGTTCGACGGGTTCGGCAATTCGATCGGCAAACTGTCGCTCTACAACACCGCGTCGAACGTCGGCCTGTTTGCGGCCAACGCCGGGCGGATCGCCAATCTCGCGCTGCGCAACATCACGACGACGGCATCCGGCGCGCCCGGGTCCGTCGGCACGCTGGCCGGCTACAACAGCGGCACCATTTCGGACATCGTCGCGCAGGACGTCTCCGTCCATTCCCGCGGCCGATCGACGGTGGGTGGGCTGGTCGGCTCGAACCGGGGCGGCAGCATCGATCGCGCCAGCGTCTCGGGGCAGGTCGACGGTGACAGCGAGACGCTCGCGATCGGCGGTCTCGCCGGCGAAAACGTCGATCGGGCAGGCAAGACCGCAGCCATCCGCGGCAGCCGGACGGACGTGCACGTTTCCGTGGCCGGCGACGGCGCGGCGGGCGGGCTCGTCGGGATCAACGCGGGCCGGATCGACGCATCGTCCAGCGCGGGCAGCGTCGTCGCATCGGGCGACGCGAGTGTGGCAGGCGGCCTCGTCGGGATCAACGACGGCAGCGGTGACATCGCGGCCTCCTCGTCGAGTTCCACCGTGACGGCACACAACAACGCGATCGCGGGTGGCCTGGTCGGCATCAACACCGGTGCCATCCACGCATCGCGCGCAACCGGCGCGGTCAAGGTGGGCGACGGCGGCATCGCGGGCGGCATCGCCGGCTTCAACTTCGGCAAGCTCGAAGCATCGACCGCCGACGGTGACGTCGTGGCCGGCCACTTCAGCCAGGCCGGTGGGCTCGTCGGCTCGAACCTTGGCACGGTCGACGCGTCGCGGGCAAACGGCAACGTGACAGCCGGCGACGCCAGCGCCGTCGGCGGCTTCGCCGGCTACAACGGCGGCACGATCGAAGCGGCCGTCGCCACGGGCAACGTGCACGCCGGCAGCAACAGCCAGGCCGGCGGCCTGGTCGGCGCCAACTCGACCCGCATTCACGCGTCCACCGCTCACGGCAACGTGAGCGCCGGCCGGGGTTCATCGGCCGGCGGCCTCGTCGGTGCAAACGACGGCGACATCGTCACGGCATCGGCCGAAGGCGCCGTCGTCACCGGCGACGAAAGCGCCGCGGGCGGCCTCGTCGGCAGCAACTTCGGCAAGATCGATTCATCGCGCGCGTCCGGCAACGTGCGCGTCGGGCGCGACAGTACGGCGGGCGGTCTCGCGGGAACCAACCGTGGCGCCATCGACGCATCCCGCGCCTACGGCGACGTGACGGGCGGCAACGTGAGCCGCGTCGGCGGGCTGGTGGGCGACAACCTCGGGCGCATCCGGCAGTCGCATGCATCCGGCAACGTATCGGCCGCGCGCTACGCCGAAATCGGCGGGCTCGTCGGCCGCAATACGGAAACCGTTGCCGAATCTTCCGCGACGGGCGACGTACGGGCAGACGACCAATCGGTCGCCGGCGGGCTGATCGGCCAGAACATCGGGGAGATCGCGCAATCGCGTGCGACGGGCAGCGTCGTCGCGGGTGCCGGCAGCCGGGTCGGCGGGCTCGCCGGTCAGTCGACCGGGGCCGTATATGCATCCGCCTCTACGGGCTACGTCCATGGCGGCGATTTCAGCTACGTGGGCGGTCTCGTCGGCAAGAATCACGGCACCGTCAAGCGCTCGTCGTCGAGCGGTACGGTTTCCGGCGGCTTGCTCGCGACGCTCGGCGGGCTCGTCGGCGCGAACTACGACTATGTCGGCCAATCGTCGACCACGAGCCGCGTCGCATTCACGGGGAATGCGGGCCAGCGTTACGGTGCGCTGGCGGGCGTCAACGAAGGCGAACTGGTCGGCGACACCGCCTACCTGCGCGATGCGTCGGTGCCGCTCGTCGGCTATCCCATCGCGTCGGCCAATCGCTAAGCGATGACGATCGTGGAAGCGGCCGTTGCTCGTTAGCGGTCCCTCGCTGATCGACCGGGCGGCGACGCCGCATGTACTGATGCGCCCCCGGTCGATACGCGTTTGCTTGATCGATCCTGATTGCGGCCGGGAATCCGGCCATCGCGCTGGCCCGACGACTCTGCGACGTCCACGATGAGCTGCCAGTAACGTCGCTCCGCGGCGGCTCACCTCCGTGCAAGCGCCCCGTGCGTCGGGAGAAGCGTGGCAAACACCGGCGCGCCGCCTATGGCGCGTTACCGGTGGCACGCCTTTCATGCAGGCGTCGCCGCTCCCGATCAGGGGCGGCGACCATTCTCAGGCCCGCGCGGGCGCACGTGTGACCCGCTCAACACATCAATCCTGAAGCCGTGCCAGCGCACGATCGACCGCGCCCTGGAACGCCGGCCAGAGACCGTTCAGCGCCACCGCGCCGCCCTCGACGACCGCAGCCTCCGCCTTCGCACAGGCATCGCGCATTTCCGCGTCTCCGGCCAGCGCAAACCCGCCGTGCATCGAATGCAGTTCGAGCCTCATCGAATCGGTGTCGCCGTTCGATCGCGCCACGGCAAGCACCGACATCGATTTGAGCGTCGTCGCGTGCAATGTTCGCCGGATCTCGTCAGTCATGACCGACACCGCCAACGCCCCCGGGCGCCCGCCCGACTCGGTCCCCGCCTCGTCTCGTGCGACAGCAGCGCTGCCATTCCGCCGCAACACCGCGTCGAGCACGTCGATCGACAACGGCTTGAGCACGACTTCCACCGCCCCCACCTGCGCACAGCGGCGACGATCCTCGTCGGTCGCATGCGCGGTCATCGCAATCACCGGCACCTTCGCCCCCTGCTCGCGCAGGAAATTCGTCAGCGCGAAGCCGTCGAGCTGCGGCATGTTCAGATCCGTCAGGACGACGTCGAACGGATTCTCGAAGAACGCACGCATCGCCTCGACACCGTTCTCGACGATCGTCGCATCGTATCCGAGCGCGTCGAGCTGATCCCTCAGCAGCGCGCGGCTCGCCGGATGATCCTCGGCCACCAGCACGCGCAGCGCCGGCATCTCGTCGCGCCGTGCCAGCGCACGCTCCGCGTCGCCGGCCGCGTCCGCTTCCCGGCGCTCATCCGGCCAGCCGGCTGACGCGTCGGGCAGCGACAGCCGCACCACGAACGTCGAGCCTTCGCCGACCCTGCTCTCGACCGTCAATTCGCCCTGCATCAGCCGCGCGATGCGGCGGCACAGCGGCAAGCCGAGCCCGGTGCCACCGAATCGCCGATAGATCGACGGATCGGCTTGCATGTAGACGTCGAACAGCGTCGGCAGCGCTTCGTCGGGAATGCCGACGCCCGAGTCGCGCACGGCGATCTCGATGCGACCGGTGCCTGAGTCGTCGCGCGCCAGCCGCGCGTCGATCGCAACAACGCCCTCCTCCGTGAACTTGATCGCATTGCCGACGAGATTCGACACGAGCTGACGCAGCCGCGTCGGATCCCCCATGTATCCGTCAGCCAGTTCCGTCGCGATATGGCATTCGAGCGTGAGTCCCTTCGCTTCCGCGAGCGGCCGGAAGATCGCCGCGACCTCCCGCAGCACACGCTTCAGATCGAACGGAATGTGCTCCAGCGCCATCTGGTTGGATTCCGCCTTCGACAAGTCGAGCACGTCGTTGATCACGCGCAGCAACGCATCCGACGACGAGACGATCGTCTTCAGGCGGCGCCGCTCGACCGCCGGCAATTCGGCCCGCTCCATCAGTTCCAGGTTGCCGACGATCGCATTGAGCGGCGTGCGGATCTCGTGACTCATCGTCGCGAGGAACGTCGATTTCGCCTTGTTGGCGTCGTCCGCGGCTACGCGAGCTTCGCGCAGCTTGTCCTCGGTCAGCTTGCGGGCCGTGACGTCGGTCAGCGTGCAGAGCAGCACGTCGACGCCGCGGAATCTGGTGCGGACGATGTACGCCGCGAGATACGTCGTGTCGTGACCGGTGCGCTCGACCGCCAGTTCCTGCTGCATGACGAAACGCCGCTCGTCCGCGCCGGCCCGTTGTCGCTCGCGACAGGCCTGCCAGATACGTTTGCCGAGCGGGAGCCCCGATACGCCATCGTCGTACGCGAGCGCGGCGTCGTTGCGCACCATCGTTTCGCCATCGGCGGCCGACAGCAGCAGCAGTCCGGCCGGCGCGGTGCGGATCAGCGTCCGGTTGAACGCCTCGCTTTCGATCAGGCGGATCGCGCGCCGGTTTGCCGGGCGCAGCGCGCGACGATCGAACAGCACGATCGTGGCCCAGATCAGCGCAATGCCGAACAGCGCGATGCCGAGCGTCACGCTCGCGCGGATCCGGATCGCTTTCACCACACTGCGCCACGAGAAGCTCGTCACCATGACGAGGCTCGAATTGGGCAGGCGGTCGCTGACGACGAACCGCGTGTCGACCCGGCGTACGATCACGTGCTCGCCGAACGGATCGCGTGCGCCGGCCAGCGCATGCCCGATCATCGCCGGATCGCGCAGGTTCCCGAACACGATATTCCGGCGCGCATCGACCACGGCGACATCCTCGTCGTCCGAGTCCGGCGACATGACGTTGCCGAGGTTGAACGTGCCGTTGAACACGATCCAGCCGAACGGCCGCCCGGCCGCGTCGTCCAGCCGCCGGGCGAACCGCACGACCGTGCGCCCGACGATCGGATCGAAGCGGCGATCGAGCATGAACGTGACGTCCTCCATGTCGGGCTTCTGCTTCGCCGCACCGGTGGGCATCAGCGCGGCAATCAGCGCCTTCACGTCGGTATCGGGCGGAAGCGCACGTGCGCGCGCGACGAGCCCTTCGCCCTGCACGGCGAGGAACGGGGCGTCGAGCCCGATCACATAGCCGCCGAAGGGCTCGGCATCGGCCGGCTGTGGCCGATATCGCGTATTCGCGCGCATTAACCCGAGCGCGGTCCCGAGATACCGTGCATACGATTCGGCGGGATGGTCCGCCCCGATCCCGGCCACCAAAAGGATCGGCTCCCCGCCGCCGTCGGTCCGCAGGGGCAGCCAGCCCTGCTGCGCCGACAATGCCCGCATCGCTTCCGGCGACGGTCGCAAGTCCCGATTCCAGGCCTGTTCCACCCGGTTCCCGAGGTTCAACAACATCCGGTCCGCACTCTGCTGTGTCGCATAAAACACGGCTTCGCGCTGCAGAAACGTCGAACGCGCCCGCGAGTAGTAGTCCTGCACGTCGAGCCGCAGGAAGAGCGCCGCGCAGACGAGCATGAACAGCGTGACCGCCGTGCCGCCGCCGTACAGCAAAAGCTCCTGCTGACGCCGGATCCGATACGGATCGAACGCCTTGTGGCCGCTCACGGGCCTGGCCGCGTGCGACGCGAATCTTCTCAGTTTTGCTGGCATGGATCGTTATCGGCAGCGCTCGATGCCGAAGCGCCGCCTTTTCCCCTGTCAAACGGCTCGCGCCGCGGGTTTGCCGGTGACGCGTGCACCGGCTGGTGGCCAAGTTGCCCCGCCGCGCGACTGGCGTTGCGTGCGCGCTGACAGCGGGCTACGGACTTTCCGGCGGCGTGTCGGGCAGCTCGCCTTCGTCCGCATACCGGATCAGATCGGCGTCGCGAACGATTCCGAGCTTCTTCATCGCGCTCGTTTTCTGCGAACTGATGGTCTGCTTGCTGCGATGCAGTTGCGCGGCGATTTCGCCAACCGTATAGCCGGCGCTGAACAGCCGCACCACCTCGATCTCGCGTGTCGTCAGCGGGCGGGCCGAATCCGGCGTGCCGCTCGACTCCAGCAACTGCTTGATATGCGGCGACAGGTAGTTGGCGCCGACGTACGCCGCGTGCACCGCGCCGACGAGATGCGAGATCGCATCCGACTTGCTCAGGATGCAGCCGACACCCTGCTTGCGGATCGCATGCAGCACACTGGGTTTATCGATCATCGTGATCGTCACGAGCTTCAGCGCCGGATAGCGGCGCTGCAGGAACGACAGCAGCACGAGGCCGTCGCCGAACTTGCCGCCGGGCATCACGTAGTCGACCACCAGCACGTCGCTCGGTTTCTCGTCGAGCGCTGCCACGAGATCGGTCGAATTGGACACGGAGCCGATGAACCGGATCGTGCTGCTATCGGCGAGCGCCTGCGACATCCCGATCGCGGATGACGGGTGGTCATCGGCCACCATCACACGCACAAAGAATTCATCCATCGTCCCATTTCTCCCCGAAGCTTTTGATCGCGCATCCGCCGACAGCCGCAGGATGCGGGCAACCGTTCCGGCTCCGTTCCATCCAGCCGACAGGCCGTCGATTCGACCCGTCGCATTCGACACATCGGAGAATGCAAGTGCGACTCGATTTTAAGATAAAACGCGGGCAAGACCATGAGCATTGGCCGACAGGCCGAAGCAGACTGCATGTCGCGTCGCGCTGCCGCATGCCTGGCGTGACCGCGCCGGCCGAACGCGTACGGGCGTTGCCAATCGGCATGCACTTCCGGGCCTGCGCCACGCATGGGAGCGAGACACGCGCCAACGCACGCGGCGGCTTCCCGGGCCGGCACACCGCATCGCACCTCGCCCCGTCCCGCCCCCTTGCCACCGCAGTCGCTCGCGCAGTAGCGAGCCTGCCGCGCATCGACCGCTTGCCAGTATCCGGATCGTCGTTATGGTCGGTGGACACCCTCGCCCGATTCGCCGCGCTCCTCGACTGCCTGCTTCCATTCGCTGATCGCGCGCCGCTTCTGCATCGGCGACATGATCAGGAATTCGTTCATCCTGCCTAGAAAGTCCTTTCTGGATTTCTCGGGAAGCGTAGAGAAATCGAGCAACATTACGAAGACTTTCACCATGTAGCGCACGATCTTCCCCTCCTCTCACCTGATTGATCCGCTCCGCCGTTGCCGATGCGTCGCGCCGCCTTCCATTCTTCGGACCGCGTCGTCACCGCCCACGACAATCGACACGCATTCATGTCGTGCCACCGTGTGCGAAACGCGCGACGTCCTGTTCTTGTATTCCCGCTCCATGCTCCGACGCACCACGCCGTCGAGCGATGCCGGCCAACGCGCCACGCAAATGCGCGAGCGTTACCGGTCTGGTCAGCACGCAGCCGATTCCCGCGTCCGCATACCGACGCCTGTCGACGGGCGCGAGATGCGACGTCACGACCACCACGTCACAGCCTGCTCCGACATCGCGCACGGCGCTCGCCAGCGCGCAGGCCGACATGTCCGGCAGCTCGGCATCCACCAGCAGCACCCGCCATGCACCGGTGGCCAGCAGGTCGAGCGCCGCTTCGGCCGACCTCACCGTCCGGACCTCGCAACCCAGCACGTGGAGTTGCTCACGCAACAGCGTGCTGCTGACGGAATCGATGCCGGCAAGTGCCACACGCCATGCGCACGGGCGAACGGCTTCCACGTGCGTGCTCGCCGGCAGTCGCGCGGCAAGGTCGCGGGTGTCGGGCATCGCCTGCGCGAGTGCAGTCTTGAAGCCACCAAGGGCATAGCTCGACACGCGTATCGTCCTGCCCGCCCGATACGCTTGCGGCGGGCCGTCCGGCGTAGCGAGCACGACAGCACAGTCGCCGCCCAGGCTGTCGAGCTCCGCGCGCGACCAGGCATCCGAATCGCCGAACAGGACGATCGCGGCGGCCCGCGCACGACGGTCGGCCGGGATCCGCGCGGGGCGTTCGTATGCGTCGACGTCGAAGCCCCATGCATGCAAATGCGGCAGCGCGAAACGCTGCCATTCCGTACGCGCGACGACAACCAGCGGCGCGCGCGCGTCGCGCGCGGAACGCGTATCGAGCGGCACGACAGCCATCCCGAGCGGCACCGTCAACGTGAAACGGCTGCCGGTGCCCGGCATGCTCGTCACGTCGATCCGTCCGCCCATCGCGACCGCGAGGCGATCGCACAGCGCGAGCCCGAGCCCGGTGCCGCCGTAGCGGCGCGTGATCGACGCGTCGACCTGCGAGAACGCCTTGAACAACTTGTGCCGATCGGCGCCCGCGATGCCGATGCCGGTATCCTCGACCGCGATCGACAGCTCGGCATCGCCGCATCCGGCCGACGCGACC
This sequence comes from Burkholderia sp. AU30198, assembly GCF_020419825.1. Lineage (NCBI taxonomy): Bacteria > Pseudomonadati > Pseudomonadota > Betaproteobacteria > Burkholderiales > Burkholderiaceae > Burkholderia > Burkholderia sp. AU30198. The sequence goes on from NZ_JAIZSA010000021.1 coordinate 82,167, forward strand.
GACACGCTCACGAGCACATGCCCGCTGGCAGTGAACTTGATCGCGTTGCTCAGCAGGTTGCCGAGCACCTGCCCGAGCCGGGTCGGATCACCGCGCATCCGCTGCGCGTCGCTCGCGTCGAATTCGCAGAACAACGACAGCCCCTTCGCCTTCGCGACCGGCGCGAACGCACCGAGCGTGCGCTCGATCACGCTGACCACGTCGAACTCGATCGCTTCGACCGTCATCGCGCCTGCTTCGATCTTCGAGAAATCGAGGATGTCGCTGACGAGGCCGAGCAGCCCCGACGCGGCTTCGCGCAGCGTTTGCACGCGGCCGTGCTGTGACGCATCCAGCGCGGAACGGTCGAGCAGTTCGAGATTGCCGAGGATCACGTTGAGCGGCGTGCGGATCTCGTGCGTGATCGCCGCCAGGAACGACGACTTGGCCGCGTTCGCCGAATCGGCCGCGCGCACCGCTTCCTCGAGCTGCTGAACGAGCTGCCGCCGTGCCGTGACGTCGGCGACCGCGACGATCAGCACGTCGATCTCCTGATACCGCGCGCCACAGGCGCTCACCTCGAGATGCAACGGCACCGCGCCGGCATCCGCATCGGCCAGCACGACATCGGTCTGCAGCGTGCCGCCGCCCGCGCCGCCCGCGATGAACGCGTCGTAGCGCGCCACCGCCTGCGCGGACAGCGTGCGATAGTCGCTGCCGAGCCGGGCGAGCATCTCGGCCAATGCAGGGCTGACGAGCATGAAGTGTCCGTCGGCGCGCGAAATCAGGCCGAGGCCGATCGGCGCCGTCTCGATCACGCTGCGGCACAGCGCTTCGCTGTCGAACACGCGCTGCGACCGGGCATAGACGGACGCGAACACGCGGCGATGGAAGCGTACGAGCAGGATCCACATGATCGCGATGGTCAGCAGCGACGCAACGAGCAGCAGGCTCGCGCGCCACGCGACGTTTGCGATGACGTCCGTCCACCGCAGCGCATACGCGAGCGTCCAGCCCGTCGCATCGAGCTTGCCGTGGAAGATCACGAAGCCGTCGCGGAACGCGGCCTGCTCGGGCTTCGAGCGATCGCGCGACACGTCGAGCGCCAGCAGGCGGCCGACATGCGCTTCGTCGGCGGCCACGCCCGGGCTCGCCACGACGAGGTGGTTGTCGTCGGTCGTCACGAAAAACACGCCGTCGACCCGATGCTCGGGCAGCCACGACAGCAGATACTCAGGGTCATATTCGGTGACGAGCACCGCGAACGGCTCGCCGTCGACCTGCGCCGGTGCGGCGATCCGGATGCGCGCGGCGCCCGAAATCGGATCGATGAACGGCGGCAGCCAGTGCACGTGCGGGCGACCGGTGGTATCGGCCACCTGCGCCGGGCTAGTGCCGAAATCGATCCGCAGTGCGTCCATCACGCGCGCGCGGCCGTCCGATGTAGCAAGCGCGCCGCCGCCGGCCCCCGAATCCGGCACGAGCCCGAGCAGGCTCGTGCGCGTGCTGTAGTGATAGCCGACGAGCGTCTGCCCGCGATTGATCGAGCTCGCCGCGCAGATGCGCGCCAGCAGCACGGACAGCGACAGGTAGCGGGCCACCTCGGTGCGATCTGCGGGCTGCGTCGATACGCCGAACACGACCGACGGATAAGGCTTGATCGCAGCACGCTCACCGTCTGCGTAGAACGCATCGATCACGCGATCGGGCGCCGGCTCCGTTTCCCGCCAGATCAGCTGCGCATTGGTCACGCCGTTGCGGAACGACGTCTCGCTCACCTTGATCTCGTTGAGCGTCTGCACCATGCCCGTCAGGAAATTGTGCCGCTCGCCGTCGAGGTAGCCGTACACGATCGAACCCATCCCGAGCGCGCAGGCGATCAGGATCAGGATCGTGACGACGATCCCGCCGCCGAACACCGAGATGTTCTGATAACGACGAATGGACTGGAGCGGGCTGTAAGGCATGTCGCTACGCGACGATGCCGGATGCCGGCATGCGTACGTCTCCGGCTCCGGCTTCGTGCAGGGAGGTGGCTCAGGACGATTGGAGTGCCACGATCATGCCAAACGACTTGCCGAAAATCAGTCCGATATGAACGGTTTAGTACATGTCCAATATGATTGGAAATAATATTTGAACTTGTACGAAACTTGAGCGCCCCATCCAGTCGTTGGGGGGCAGGATGCGTGCATGATTGCCGGATCGGCGCCGGACGAAAGAAAACGGGGCGGACACCGTCTGCCCGGTGCCCGCCCCACTTCGTAAAAAACGGACAAGCGGCCGCGCGACGCAGCCGCCTCGCTCGCTCAGTTCTGCGTGAGCGGATTCAGCGTCGTGCACAGGAAGCCCGTGCAGTTCGCCGGCTTGAAATAGAACGACGCCATCACCGGCGACGACGTGCCGAGCGCAAGATCGCCGAGATACGCGTTGCCCTGCGCGCCGAGCGTGTTCGACTGCTGGACGAAGCTGGCGCCGGTCGTCTGGATCGCGGCCGACTGATATGTAAAGGTCGGCGACTGCGTCTGGTCCTTCACATAGACCCACGAGATCGTGCTGCCGAACAGCATCCCGCCCTTCGCACGATAGCCCTTCGCGCCCTCGCTGTTGGCCTGTGCGATGAAATCGGCGACGGTCGTCGTCGGCACCAGCGCATCGTACGTATAGGTCGCGTTCGACGCGTTGTTCTTCATGTACACGTTCGCCTGCACCGATCCCACCATCATCGGCCCGAGGAACCAGTAGCCCGACTGGCCCTGGCCGTTCGCCTGCGTGAGGAATGCATTGGTGTCGGCCGGCAGCCCGGTCGTCGTGTACGTATAGGTGGCAGACGAACCGCCGTCCTTGCGATACAGATAGCCGTAAGTGAGCGGCCCTTCGTAGCGGTAGCCGCTCGCGCCCTGCGCGTTCGCCTGGCTGACGAAGCCCGTCATGTTGGCCGGCGCCGACTGCAGCACGTACGTGTAGGTCTGCACGGTGCCGTCGCTCACGAAGATCGACTGCGAACCGCCGTTGCTCGCGCTGTAGTAGTAGTCGCCCAGATAGCGATAACCCTTCGCGCCTTCGCTGTTGAGCAGCGTCAGGAAGCTCGCCTGATCCGTCGCCGGCGGCTGTGCGTCGTAGCGCAGCGTCAGCGTGCTGCCGCCCGAGCCGCCCGAGCCGCCAGAACCACCCGTGCCACCCGTGCCACCCGTGCCACCCGAAGCGCCGCTTCCGGTCCCGCCCGAACCCGTGCCGCCGGCTCCACCACTACCGCCGTTGTTGCTCGTCCCCGATCCGGCGCCGGACGCCGCGGGCGAGGAATCGTCGCCGCCGCAAGCGGTCAGCGCCAGACAGGTCAGTGCGATCAATGCAACGGCTTTCATCGGGATCACCTCAGTGCAAGAAGGACGAACGAAGCCGGTACGCGCGAATCGTGCCGCGCGCACGGACAGTCTCGAATCAGAAGTCAGCCGGCGGCGCACCGCCGGCCCGGGAGCATCAGTTGACCTGGAGCTGGCCGCCGCGGCCGAGGCCGCCCTTGACGTCCTGCGCCTTGTAGCTGCGCAGCGCGACGACCATCTTGTTGTACGCGTCGATGAACGCGACGACCGTCGCCTTGCCTTCCGGCGTCGCGGAGAAGCCGCCGAGCGCACCGCCCACGCCACCGCCGAAGCCACCCAGCGCCGCGCCGTAGTTGGTCGCCGTCGAGCTGCCTTCCGACGCCGCGATCTGCACGGCCGAGCGCACGTCGAACAGCGTCAGCGTGACGACCGACGCCTTCGTCTGCAGATGGCCGGCCACCGCCGCCACCGCGCTGTTGCCGATCAGCCCGCCGATCATGCTGCCGATGCCGCCGACCGGCGAATCGTTGATGACGATCTGCGGTTCCATGTAGTAGTCGGCCGCGACACGCTGGCCCTTCTGCTGCTTCGAGCCCGTGCGGTACTCGCCCGAGTTGCGCTGCAGCTGCGTGATGCGCGACAGGCGCGCGTCGCTCTTCTGGTTGCCGATCGACGTGATCACGAAGCAGTTCGACTGCTGGACCGCCAGGCGCAGCAGCGGGTCGATCGTCGTCATCTTGGTGGCGCTGCCGAACGGGCCCCACCAGTCGGCGTTGCGGCCGTCGTCGACGGCGATCGTGCCGAGCGGCGACGCGCAGCGCTGCAGCCCCGAATCGGCGCCGGCGCTCGCGCCGCCGGCCGCCGCGCCGGTCACGCCGGCGTTCTGCCCGCCCGCGTTGACGATGCCGCCGCAGCCCGCGACGGATGCACAAAGCGCTGCGACCAGCGCACCTTGAGTGAGACGTTGGGAAAGGATGGTCTTCATGTCGTTATCGATCGATAGAGTCGTTGTTCGGCTTATGTGTTCGTGCGAACTTCGATAAGCCCCCCGGCTGGCGCGCGATGGTGGTCTCCCCGCGGCTGCCCCCGTTGCTTCAGGCCCGGTCAGTAGTACCAGTACGTCTGCTGCCAGACGCCGTAGTACGGATAGCCCGAGTACCAGTAGCCGTAATAGCGGTCACGCCATTCCGTGCGCCATTTCCAGTCTTCTTCGTCTTCCTTCTTGGCCTGGCGGGCGAGCTCGAGCAGCTTCTTCGACTCCTTGTCGCCGCGGCCGGCCGCGATCGACAGCCACTTCTCCGCTTCGCGCGGATCGGAGCCCATTTCCTCGAGGCCGAACAGGTAGAAACTGCCGAGCGCCTTCTGCGCCTGCAGGTCGCCGCGTTCGGCGGCCTCGCGCATCCACTTGAGTGCCTGGTAGCTGTCCTGGCGCACGCCGTCGCCGCGGAAATAACGCAGGCCGAGGTCGTAGGCGGCCTTCGGCTGGGTCTTCGCGGTCTGCTTCAACGCAGCGATGCGCGGATCTTCACGGTCTTCCGAATCGTCCCTTTTTTGATAGGACACCTGATCTTTAGGACGGTCAGAGCAACCTGTGTCGTCGCAGATCCGCACCGTGTTGCTGGTGATGGACGGATCCTGCGCGCACGCGGCCAATAGCAACAGCAGCCCCGGTGCGAGTAAACGGCGGTACATTGTTACCTTCCTCATGTTTTATTGGCGCCGCAATTCTTCGCGCTATCCCACCCCCGCGAGCGCGCACCCGGTGGCGCGCGGCGCGGCGGATACAATCCGCCAACGCCGACACGCACGCCTAGGCTCTCTCAGGTTCTCGCTTCGAATCGTTCAGTCACTGCTTCTTTGTTGTCGCTTTTCGCTGTACCGACTGTTGCCGGCATCGATCTCCAAACATGACGCGACAAACAATAGTGACGTGGTGAGCAATAATAATGGAGAAAAATGGCATGTCAAGGTGATTCGCGTTTTCGAAGTTTGCGTGTCACGTCAGTTTTGATATGCTCTCCCTCGCCAAAAACCCCTGGAGACCCCATCGAGATGTCCAACAGCGAGCAGGCCAACGTCGATCTCATCACCGCCAACAAGGTACGCGACCTACTGAACCGGAACGGCATTCCGCCGCGAAGTCACAACACGACGATCGCGAATGTGCTCGGCCTCAGCTTCTCGGTCGTCACGCGCAAGATGAAAGGCCTGATCCCGTGGAACCTGTCGCAGTTGCAGGACATCGCGACCCACTTCGGCGTGCCGCCCGCGATCCTGCTCGACGACAAGGGCACGCAGCCGGCCGCCCCCGAGATGATCGACGCGACGCTCGTGATCGAGACGCGGCGCTTCCGCTGCCGCGCCGCGATCTCGACCAAGGCCAGCAGCCAGATCGAGACGGATTTCGTCGCGCTGCAGTGGCAGGGCGAATGGCTCATCACCGAGCGTCAGCACGCACGTGAGGGCCGCACGTATCCGGTCGACGTCATCGAGCTGCGCTCGACGCAGCCGAACGTGTATGCGGCGCGGATCGCCGTGGTCGACGATTCGCAGGACGTCGCCGAAACGGTGTGTGAATATTTCATCGAAAAAGGCGTGAACGCGATTCCGTACTTCGACGGCGCGACGTTCCGCAAGGCGCTGGAGGTCGAGGATTTTGACGGCTACATCCTCGACTGGATGCTTGGCGACCAGACGGCCGCCGAACTCGTGCGCGGCATCCGCTCGAGCGAGAACAGCGGCGCGCCGATCTTCCTGCTGACCGGCAAGATCTCGACCGGCGAAGCCAGCGAGGACGAGATCGCGCACATCGTGTCGCACTACAACGCGCGCTGCGAGGAAAAACCGGTGCGCCTGCCGATCCTGTTCGCCGAAGTGGCGCGCGAACTGAAGATCACGCTACCGGCCGTGGCCGCCGCGAACTGAGGCCACAGCGACACACCACTCCCGCACGACCGAGGGCAAGACATGCGAATTTCGACCATCTGGACCAAGAGCCTGCTGACGGCCTGCCTGCTCGGCATGGCCGCCGCGACCTGGGCGGCTTCGTCCTTCACGTTCACCGTCGACGGCAAGATCGACAAGCACAACCAGCAGGGCAAGACGGCGTACGTGTTTTCCGAGCAGGCGCTGATGGCGCTGCCGCAGCATACGATCGTCACGTCGACCAGCTGGACGCCGAAGGCGACCTTCACCGGCCCGCGCCTGTCCGACATCCTGAAGGTCGTCGGCGCGCACGGCACGCAGATCGAGTTCCGCTGCATCGACGAGTACACGTTCACGATTCCCGTGTCCGACGCCGATCGTTACGGCGTAATCCTCGCGCGGACGATGAACGGCAAGGTGCTCGGCAACGACAACTACGGCCCGCTGTGGATCATGTACCCGCGCGACCAGTATCCCGACGAACTGAAGACGCCGCTCGGCGAAGCCAAGTTCGCGTGGCAGATCATCGGCCTGACGGTGAAATGAAACGCCGGCGGCGGAAGAACAGAAAGATCATCCTGATCCTCGGCTCGCTGTGGATCATGGGGTTCGCCGCGTGGGCGTTCCTGCTGTGGGACCTCCTCGCCACGTCGGTCAACGAGGGCGTGCTCGAAGGGCCGCGCGAAGGCGTGTTCTGGACCGCCGCGCAATACCGGAACGTCTATACGCGGTTCGACCGGCAACTGATCCTCTACGCGACGCGCGAGGACGACGACTTCGATCACGTGCAGATGCAGCTCGACAGCCTGTCGGTGTCGTTCGGCTTTCTGCAGCGGCCGTCGGAAGTGTCCGAATACTGGCTGCGCATCCCGCGCGCGCGCAACGAGATCGACACGCTCGGCGAATTCATGACGCGCCTGAAACGCGACGTGCCGTTGCTGCGCGACTCGCCGAAGCACGCGCAGCAGGTGATCGACGAAGTCAATGCGTACTGGCCGAAGGTCAACGGCCTCGCGAACTATTTCCGCGCGATCGAGATGGCGCAGCGCGACTTCACGTTCCATCAGCTGAAGGAAAAGCAGCGCGCGATCCTGATCCTCGGCATCGTGCTCGGCGTGATCCTGTGCGCGCTGTTCCTGCTGCTGTTCTATACGATGCGCACGCGCGACGATCTGCTCGAACGGCAGGACGCGGCGCTCGACGCCGAACGCAAGGCGTCCGACCGCGCGTTCGAAATGATCGAGGCGAAAAACGCGTTCCTCGGGATGGTCAGCCATGAATTGCGCACGCCGCTGCAGGCGATCTGCGGATCGATCGAGATCCTGCTCGCGCGCCCGCAGTCGGACGCGAACCTGAAGACGATCCGGCGGCTGCAGAATTCCGCGTCGTCGCTCGAAGCGCTCGTCAAGGACCTGACCGACTACATCAAGCTGCGCTCGACGAAGCGCCTTGCCGAACGGGAAACCGTCAGCATGGCGTCGCTGCTCGCCGAGGTGCTCGACCCGCTGCGCGAGAAGATCGCGGCCAAGCGGATCGCGATCGTGCAGCGGGTCGAGCCGCACGACCTCGCGATCCGTTCCGATCGCAAGCTGTTGCGCCAGGTGCTGTCGAACCTGATCGAGAACTCGGTCAAGTACACGCTCGGCGGATCGATCGACGTGTCGATCACGCTCGCCGACGCGCCGGCCGGCCAGCAATTGAAGATCGCCGTGCGCGATACGGGCGCCGGCATCGCGAAGCAGCACCTGTCGAAGATCTTCGAGCCGTTCTATCGCGCGAACGACGCGGTCGGGCTGCATGTGGACGGAATCGGCATGGGGCTCGCCGTCGTGCGCGAAATCGTGACGACGCTGCGCGGGCATGTGGACGTGCGCAGCGCGGTGGGCGAAGGCAGCGAGTTCGTCGTGACGCTGCCGGCCGAAGTGCCCGGCAGCGACACCGCCGGCAACGCGGCCGGCGATGCGCCCGCGCTGCCGCACGCGGCCGCGCACCGCGACCGGCGCGCGCTGGTGATCGACGACGACGACAACGCGCGCGAAACGCTCGGCGCGATGCTGTCGGCGCTCGGCATCGAAGCCGATCTGTGCGGCACGGGGCAGGAAGGCGTCGCGCGCTTCGGTACGCGCCATTACGACATCGTCGTGCTCGATCTCGAGCTGCCGGACTTGAGCGGCTTCGAGGTTGCACGGCGCATGCGTACGGTCGCGGTACCCAATGACGACGGCCGGCATCCGGCGATCCTCGGCGTCAGTGCGTATGAATCGGCCGCGTTGCGCGAGAACAAGCAGGTATTCGACGCATTCCTGCCGAAGCCCGTCCACCTGCGCGAACTCGGCGCGCTCGTCGAGAAACTGCTCGCCTGAGCCGGTGCGCGGCGATGCGCCGCGTACGCCCGCTTACTCGCCGATCAGGTGCAGCACGATATCGCGCCGGTGCGGCGCGCGGCGATGCTCGAACAGGTAAATCCCCTGCCATGTGCCGAGCACCATGCGCCCGTGCTCGACCGGGATCGACAGTTGCACCTGCGTGAGCGCCGTGCGCAGGTGCGCCGGCATGTCGTCGGTGCCTTCCGTGTCGTGCTCGTAGCGCGTGGCATCCTCGGGCGCGAGCGTCGCGAAGTAGCGTTCGAGATCGCGCTGCACCGACGGATCCGCATTCTCCTGGATCAGCAGCGACGCCGACGTATGGCGGCAGAACACGGTGAGCAGGCCGGTGCCGATCGCCTGCTGGTCGACGAATGCGCGCACCTGCGACGTGAATTCGACGAGGCCGCTGCCGCGCGTGTCGATGCCGATGTGCGTGATCGCCTGTTGCATCGCCGTGACCTCAGGCCAGCGCGGCGAAGCCGTCGGCTTCGATCTGCTTCGCGTCGGCGGGGCGCACGACGCGCGCGACTTCGACACCGTCGCGCAAGAACACCAGCGTCGGCCACAGCTTCACGCCGAACGAGCGGCCGAGCGGGCGGCCCGGGCCATCCTCGATCTTCAGGTGGCGCACGGCGGGATGCGCGGAAAACGACGCCACGATCGCCGGCTGCGCACCCGCGCAGATCCCGCACCAGTTCGCGCCGAATTCGATGACGGTTGCGCCGCCCAGTGCGTCGACTTCCGCGCGCGTCGGCGCGCTGGCGGTGTAGCGTTGCTCGGTATCCATCGGGCCCTCGTGTGTGTTGGCGGAGCAGGGCTGCGCGCGCCCTTGCGATGCGGCAGGTGCGGCCTGCGATCTCCTACTGTAGCGGAAAAGCGCGCGCGGTGCCGGGCGGTCCTGCCCGGCGCAAATGCCGTCTCCGCACACCGTCCGGAATGACACGACAAGATTCGGAGCGCCGCGCCACCGCGACAGGATCAGCATGCGGACTGATCCCTCAACGAAGGCACCGATCATGAACGCTCCGCATTGCGTCACCGAACCGAACATCCTCTATTTCGGCACGCCCGTCGTGCTGGTCAGCACGCTGAACGAGGACGGCACCGCCAATCTCGCGCCGATCTCGTCCGCGTTCTGGCTCGGCTGGCGCGGCGTGATCGGCATTGGCACCGGTTCGCAGACCACCCGCAACCTGCTGCGCACCGGTGAATGCGTGCTGAACCTGCCATCGTCGGCGCAGGCGCACGCGGTCGACCGCATCGCGCGCACGACCGGCACGTATCCGGTACCCGAAAGGAAGCTCACACGGGGCTACGTGTACGAACCCGACAAGTTCGGCACGGCCGGGCTCACCGAAGTTGCCTCGCAAACCGTTGCGCCGCCACGTGCGCTCGAATGCCCGGTGCACATGGAAGCGGTCGTCGCGGCCACGCACGGGATCGGTGAAGAAGCGCCTGACGTGCGCGGTCTTATCCGCGTGTTCGAGGTGCGCATCCAGCGCGTGCACGTGCATCCCGACCTGCTGATGGACGGTGAGCCGGACCGCATCGATCCGGACAAGTGGTCGCCGCTGATCATGAGTTTTCAGAAGTTCTACGGCCTCGCGCCGCATCAGGTGCACGCGTCGCGGCTCGCCGAGATTCCCGAGCGTGCCTATCGCAGCCCCGACATCGAGCGCTCGCGTGACGCGGGCGTACCGGCCGGTGCGCAGAGGCCGATCGGATAAGATACGGCCGGCCATGCTCATTGGCCCCTGACCGAACCGACGGAGTGTTTTCAGTGATTCAACCGACCCCAGTATTCAAGGACAACCTCGCTCAACTGCCGGCCATCGACGGCGTCGCGCGCATCGATCTCGTCGGCGCGAACGGCGACGTGGTCGCGACCATCGAGAATCAGCCGGGCAAGCAAGGCTCGCTCGCGGTGTACCACTACCTGAAGCAGGCATTCGGCACGCTCGACGCGAAAGCCGCCGAGCACGGCCTCGCGGTGTTCGCCGAACATACGGCCGACGCACGCAACCGCCCGGGCGCGCATCCGAACGTCGATCGCCTGCTGGCGATCGTCGACGGCGGCGAAGCGCTGCGAATCGACGTCGTCGCGAAGGGCTGAATCGCCGGCGGCACACAGGCGCGCTGCCGGCCAGTGCGCGCGACCGTGACACGCGGGCGAAAACCCGCGATCATCGCGCCCGTATCCCTTTCCCCGGAGACAGCCTGCGTGTCCCGTTTCATTGCGTTGCCGTTTGCCCGCCGTCTGGCTTCGATCGTGTCGATCGCGGCCGTTGCGTGTGCCGCGCTCGGCGGCACGGCCTCGGCCGATCCGCTGCGGACGGCCTCCAATATCGCCGGTGCGTCGCTGGTACCGCTCGGCGTGCTGCCGCACTCGCCGGAGAACGGCTCGCTCGACTCGTTCTGCACGCAATACCGCGCGAAGACCACCACCGCGGCCGGCCGCGAAGTCGCGAAGCGCGACTGGATCGTGACGTCCGAGGCGCCGCTCGGCCGCTACACGGTCGTCACGTTCGCGAGCGGATTCAGTGCCGGCACGAGCGCGATCTGTTTCGCGCGCAACGGCAACGTCGGCGTGTTCGACGGCACGACGCTCGTCGCGCTCGGCTACACGGCGCGCAAGGCGGGCTGGCAGTTCGGCATGGCCGACCGGCTGGAAAACGGCGCGCTGCTGATCTGGGGCGGCGACGGCCCGGCGGCGCCCGTCGGCGAGTTGCACGAAGAGAACGGCGGCCTGCGCCTGACCCGGGTAGCGGCTGAAAGCGCTTACTGCCAGGGCCGCGCGGTCGTGCCGAACGTGTACGGCAAACCGCTCGACGTCGCGCGCCGGATCCTGATCGCGAAAGGCTGGCAACCGCTGCGTCCGCGCGAGAAACCGGATGCGACGGACGGCGCGGCGACGCTCGCGAAGCACGGCATCATCGAAGCCGAAGCGTGTTCGGGTACCGGCATGGGCTATTGCGCGCTGCGCTACCGGAGCGCGGCCGGCGTGCTCGGCGTGACGACGGTCGGCGGCGAGCCGGACAAGCCGTCGGCGAACACCGTGATCGATTATCAGGTGGCCTGCCGCAAGCCTTGAGCCGTGCGGCGATCGTCCGCACAAGGCGCTGCATCGGTGTGTACCGTTGACGCGATATCGAGCATTGTCGAGGTGCCAAGGGCAGCGCACGTGCGTTGGCGATCGGCCTCGACGGCCTGCCAGATCATCGTCCGTTCGTTCGATTGACCGGCCTCGCGCGCCCTCCTAAACTGACCTCCCTTTTACGCTGCATCCACGAAAGGGACTCCCATGATCGACCTCTCCACGCTCGCGCTGTTTTCCGGCGCGTGTCTCGCGCTGACCGCCACGCCGGGCCCCGACATGCTGCTGATCGCGTCCCGCAGCGTGAGCCAGGGCCGGCGCGCAGGTTTCGCGACGCTCGCGGGCATCCAGGCCGGCACCTACTGCCACGCGCTGGCGGCCGCGCTCGGGCTGTCGCAGCTCTTCGTCGCGGTGCCGCTCGCCTATGACGCCGTGCGCTTCGCGGGCGCCGCCTATCTGCTGTATCTCGCGTGGAAGACGTTCCGTTCGGATGCGACCGCACTGTCGCCCGTCGCGTCGCAGCGTCGCCACTCGACCGCGACGATCTTCCGCCAGGGGCTGACGACGAACCTGCTGAATCCGAAGATGGCGCTATTCGTGCTCGCGCTGTTTCCTCAGTTCGTGCGGCCCGGGCACGGTTCGATCGCCGTGCAGATTCTCGTGCTCGCGACGGTGCTGAACCTGATCGGTATCGTCGTGAACGGCGCGGTCATCCTGTCCGCGAGCCGGCTGAGCCAGCGGATCGGCGCGCGCCGCCGCCCGTCGAAGCTGCCGCAGTATCTGCTCGGGTCGGTGTTCGTGGGGCTGGCGGCGCGGTTGGCGGTGGCGGGACGGAGCTAACACCACCACTCTTCCATCGCGCGTCGCGCGCGCCGGCAACGAATTGCGCACCTTGCCGACTCCGGATTGCCTGAGAACAGTCGGGCTCGCACATCCTCGCCGAAGCCCCCAGCCTACGTAACGGCGACTCCAACCCTCCTGCACGTCTGACCAGCCGCCCTCATCTGCAGTCGCGGCTGGCCACGGTTCTTGCATCAACATAACATATTTGTTACTATGCTGACCAATGCGTACGAAATACGGTTCTTCAATGAGCGTGTCGAGGAGGGAGTGGCCGCGTTACCCAAGACACTCATCGCCCGGTTCTATGCGCTCGTTGACCGCATGGAACAGTACGGCCCGAACCTGGGCGAACCCCACACGCAATCGATGGGAAACGGACTGTACGAAATGCGATTGAAGGGCGCGGAAGGTATTGCCCGAGTGTTTTATTGCGCAATCGTCGAGAGGCGTATCGTCATGCTTCATTGTTTTGTGAAGAAGACGCAAAAGACGCCACAGAAGGAACTGGAAACGGCGCGCCGTCGACTGAAGGAGGTTCGTGATGGCAACGTATAAGGAACTGCGCGAGCGTGCATTGACCGACCCCGAGGTGCGCGCTGAATACGAACGACTGAACCGCGAGGAATTCGCACTGCTCGACGCAATGCTGGCTGCCCGACGAGAGGCCGGGCTGTCTCAAGCCGATGTGGCGGAGCGGATGGGCACGAAGGCACCGGCCATAACACGACTTGAGCGTGCGCTCGCAACGGGCCAGCATTCACCGTCCATCGATACGTTGCGCAAATATGCGGCGGCTTGCGGTAAAAAGCTCGTGATCTCGTTCGCCTGAACCTCCCGTAAGCCGACGCATCGAAGCGCTACATTCCACCGCGTCGGCAGGCAGAGGCGTCACCGATTCCCACTCCGTCATCCCCTGCGTCACAAGCGCGCGTATCCGCCACCACCCGCAACGCCCCGCTATCGAGCAAACTCGCCGGCGTCACCGTGCGGCGGCGCCACGGAATCCGGCCGAAGTACCAGATCTTCCAGAAGCCGAGCGGATGGTCGGGATTCCGGCGCAGCAGCATGTCGAAGGTCTCGACGTCGCCGAGCACGATCCGCGTCGCATCGCGCACGACTTCACGCACGAACCGCGAGCAGAACTGCCGGCGCGACGCGAGATTGAACCCCGTGTCGTAGACCACGCCGATCCGGCGCATTGCCGCGTCCACGAGCCGGCGCCGCTGCGCGGCATCGAGCGGCTGCTTCAGCCGCGCGATCACGCACGCGCCGCGATCGGAGCGCGCGAGAAACCGCGACATCGTCGTGACGCGCGATAGCGGAAACGTGCTCTCCGCGATCAGCGGCTCGCCGCCGCGCTCGCCGACCACGATCCCGACGTGATTCGTCCACGAGCGCGTCGCGCTCGCCACTTCGAGAAACGGCCGCACGGTCACGCGGATGAAGACGATGTCGCCGATCTCCGGCTCGACCGGCAGCGGCATGTGATGCGGACCGTGAGAACCCACGGAGAAGAGATGCCGCCGGCCCGCTTCGGGCGAGCGGATCATGAGCGGCTGGCAGCCGGTATCGACAACCATATTGACCTCGCGCGAGTGGATATGGCGCGAGCATGTCAGCAGCAGCCGCGCGCAGCATCCGCTTGTTGCGCGAGGGCGGGGATCCGCGCCGCCGGGTAGCGGATTTCGATACCGGTGCGCGGCGGCCGCGCTGCCTTCAGCGCGTCGCGCCCAGCGCCACGCGCAGCCGCTCCATCAACTGCGTGTAGTGCCGCAGCACGTCGTCCTTCGGCACGACATTCGCGGTCGCGAAACGGTCGGACCACACCGGTTTCCACTCATACGAGCCGTGTACGCTGCGATCGCCGTCGGGTGCCTGGATCAGCGAGCGGATCCGTGCATCGCGGCCCGGGCCCGTATGCATGTCGAACAGCGCGTGGATGTACGTGTGATACGCGTCATACACGTCGTCGTCGAACAGGTAGCGGTAGATGTGGAACGTGCGGTCGAGGTCGCGCTTCGCGCGGATCACGTCGTCCGGCGAGATGTCCTTCCAGTAACCGATCCACGTGTAGAAGCACAGCAGCGCATTGAGCTGCGGCGCAACCGCGTCGTACAGCGCGAGCCGCTTTTCGATCAATCGCTGGTTGGTCCACTGCACGAGTTCGAGCCGCTTCAGCCGGCGCGCGACGAGCCAGCCGAGACACGCGACCGACAACGGCGTCAGCACGCCCAGCACGAGCTTGACGATTTCCAGCGAATTCCACGGAGTGTTGATTGGCTGCATGAATGGCCCGACAAGAAGAAACGCATCCGCGCATGACCCGGCGCGCAGCGCCGCCCGCCCGATCGCGGCGACATTGACCGTTAGTTGCTTGCGCATCGAACGTCGCACAACAATGCAGGCAACCGGTTCGAAGCGGCGTGATTCGTCAGTCTATCGGACGATTGTCACCGCGCCGTGACCGTTCGTCGACCCGTCGTCGCGTGGCCATGCACCCGCGTCACGCTAGGTCGGCAGCGCCGACGTGAGCTTGACCTTCTGCATCGGAATGTCGGTCTTCACGCTCAGCACGCCCGGAATGCGCGTGAGGTATTCCATCTGGAAGCGCCGGTAGTCGTCGATGTCGGCCGCGACGACACGCAGCAGGAAATCGCAGTCGCCGGCCATCAGGTGGCATTCGACGACTTCCGGCATCTGCTGGACGGCCTCGGCGAAGCGGTTCACCGATTCCGCGTCCTGCCCCTTCAGCCACACGCGCGTGAAGATCGTCAGCCCCTTGCCGACTTTCGCGGGATTCAGCACGGCCACGTATTTCTCGATCACGCCGGCTTCCTCGAGGAGCCGCACGCGCCGCAGGCACGGCGACGGCGACAGCCCGACCTCGTGCGCGAGCTCCACGTTCTGCATGCGGCCGTCGCGCTGGAGCGCGCTCAGGATCCGGCGGTCGATGGCGTCAAGTTTCATTGGCATTCAATTCCAAAAAAATCGCGTATCACGCGTTCAATGCCAAATTCTGAGAAAAATCTGGCCACAACGCAACCCGATTCGAGTCAAAAAAGCAGACAATTCCTCCCCCGAAGGAGGAGTAATGAGCAGTAGCGTTTCAACGTCGTCAGGGCTTCGCGACAAGCCCGCCTATGTCGCCGAGATGGGTCGCGGTTTGCGCGCGGCGCTGCCCGTCATGCTGGGTTTCGTGCCGTTCGCGCTCGTGCTGGGCGCGCAGGCCGCGCAGAAAGGGCTGAGCCTGTTCGAAGTGCCGATGATGACCGGCATGAACTTCGGCGGCGGCTCCGAATTCGCGGCGATTCATCTGTGGACGTCGCCGCCGCACATCGCGCTGATCGTCGCGATGTCGTTCCTCGTGAATTCGCGCCACATCCTGATGGGCGCCGCATTCGAGCCGTATATCCGCCGCCTGCCGCGCCGCCGCGCGTTGTTCGCACTGTTCTTCATGTGCGACGAAAGCTGGGCGATGTCGCTCGCCGACGCCCGGGCGCGCTCGGCCACGCACATCAGCGTGCCCTATTACGCGGGCATCTGCGTGGGGCTCTACCTGACGTGGATCTCGATGACCACGCTCGGCGCGGCAGTCGGCCCGACGATCGGCAACGTCGAGCAGTACGGCTTCGACATGGCATTCACCGCCGTGTTCCTGGTGCTGCTGCGCGGGATGTGGAAAGGGATGCGTGCGAGCCGCCCGTGGTTCGTGAGCCTCGTCGTCGCGGCGGCCACGCACCTGGCCGTGCCCGGCGCGTGGTACGTCGCGGCCGGCGCCTGCGCGGGGCTGATCGCCGCGCTGCTGTGGGAGCCGCGCGATGCCTGATTTCCCGGATTTCAGCACGGTCGCGACGATCGTGCTGATGGCGTCGACCACCTATCTGTCGCGCATCCTCGGCTACGTGCTGCTGCGCAACCGCACGCTGAGCCCGCGGATGGCGTCGGTGATGGAGAACGTGCCGGGCTGCGTGCTGATCTCGGTGATCGCGCCGGCCTTCGTGTCGACGCGCCCGGCCGACCTGCTCGCGCTCGCCGTCACGCTGATTGCCGCGACGCGCCTGTCGATCCTGCCGACCGTCATCGTCGGCGTCGTATCGGCCGGCCTGTTGCGGCACCTGCTCGGCTGAGCGGTTCCGACCCGCCGCGCACGCCGCGGCACGAACACCGATCAACGGGCGCGCGATGCGCCCGTTTTCACCTCCGCGCCGAGCGCGCGACACGACGATCCTCACGCGGGAATGCTAGCCTTGTGGCTTGCGCCACGCTGTACTTCCCGCTCATTACCCATCTCCGCGAGGATCGTCCCGATGCAAGAAACCCGCCCGCTGTTCGACCGTGTCCTGCTCACCAACGACGACGGATTCGACGCCCCCGGCCTTGACGTGCTCGAACAGGTCGCCACTCAACTGGCACGCGAAGTGTGGATCGTCGCGCCGGCGGAAGACCAGAGCGGCACGTCGCATTCGCTGAGCCTGCACGACCCGCTGCGCGTGCATCGCAAGGGCGAACGCCGCTTCGCGGTGCGTGGCACGCCCGGCGATTGCGTCGCGATCGCGATCAGCCATCTGATGAAGGACGCGCGGCCCGACATCGTGCTGTCCGGCGTGAATCGCGGCGGGAACCTCGGCACCGAAACGGTGTTTTCCGGCACGGTGGGTGCCGCGATGACGAGCATGCTGGTCGGCGTCCCGGCCATCGCGCTGAGCCAGGCCTTCATCGATCGCAACGCGGTGCCGTGGGCTACCGCACTCGCGCATGCACCGGACGTCATTCGCCGGCTCGTTGCCGCCGGCTGGGACAGCGACGCGTGCCTGAACGTGAATTTCCCGCCGCGGCCCGCCGACGAAGTGCGAGGGCTGAAGGTGACGAACCAGGGTGCCGGCACGCTGCAGGGCGTCGAGATCGTGTCGGGGCGCGACCCGCGCGACTTCGAATACCACTGGCTGAAGCTCTCGCGCGCGCCGCGCGACGACGATGCGGATTCGGAAACGGTCGCGCTCGGCGAAGGGTATGTCGCGGTCACGCCGCTGAAGTTCGAGCGCACGCACGATCAGGCGCTCGCGCAACTGCGATCGCGCCTCGGCTGATCGCGCAGTCCGGCAAGCAAGCGGTCGCGGTAATTACGCGTGACAACTGCGCGCGGGTGCGCGGCCGCTTCACTGCTTCACCGCTGCACCGCTGCACCGCTTCACCGCTTCACCGCTTCACCGCTTCACCGCTTCACCGCTTCACCGCTTCACCGCATCACCGCATCATTGAATCGCTGCATCACGTCAGGTTCATTCCCCCGTCGAGCATCACGATCTCGCCCGTCACGTAATCGGACGCGACGAGCATCGCGACCGTCTGCGCGATGTCGTCCGGCGTCGCCGCACGGCGCATCGGCGCACGCTCGCGCCAGAGCTGCTGCGCGTCTGTCCAGTCGGCCGTGAGCGGCGTATCGACGAGCCCCGGCGCGACCGCATTGACGCGAATCGCCGGCGCGAGCGTGCGCGCGAGCAGCCGCGTCGTGTGATTGAGCGCGGCTTTCGCCGCCGCATACGGGATCGATGCGCCCTTCGGCCGCACGCCCGCATGCGAGCTGACGTTCACCACGCACCCGGCCCGCCCGTGCGACGCCGCCTCGCGCAGCGCGGCCTCCGCCTCGGCGACGAGCCGGAACGGCGCGATCACGTTGATCTCGTGCATCTCTTGCCACACGTCAGGGGTCGCCGCGGCGAGATCGTCGTGCGGAATCACGCGGCTGACGCCCGCGTTGTTGACCAGCACGTCGAGCCGCCCGTGCACGGCCAGTGCGTCGCGGATCAGCCGCACGCGTTCGGCATCGTCGGCGAGATCGGCCTGCACATAGACCGCGCCAAGTTCGCGCGCCATCGCGCGCCCTACGTCGGCCGAGCTGCGCGAATGCAGGATCACCGCATAGCCGTCCGCCGCCAGGCGGCGCGCGATCGCCGCGCCGATCCCCGACGTCGATCCGGTGACGAGCGCGACCGGCCGATGCAGGCGCGACGCGCGCGGCTCGGCAACGGCTTCGGTTTCAGGTTCCGTTTCGGGAATCGGGGCAGAGATCGGCGGGAGCGGCGCGTCCATATCGGGGAACCCTGTCGGTGGCGTTCCCGCATCATAAGCGCGACGAACCCCGTTGACACGAACGGGGCGGCAACCGCCGCCGGGATTGCATCGGTGAAGCTGGAGTGGCCGGCAGTCGGCGTCAGCGCATCCATGTCGTCCATCACCGTGCACACGCGGTCCTGCGTCTTCGACGGCATGCCCGCTACGTCGTGCAGATACGGCAAATGGTTCGCCGGCTCGCTCCCCGCGAAGAACGGGGCGCTGCGGCCGGTCAGGCCTGAAATGCCCTGGTTGTTGAGGAAGGTCGGCCGGTTGGCCGGATCGAACGTGCGGTCGAGCCGTGCGATGAACGGGCTCTTGCCACCAGGCACCGCTCCGAGAAAAATCGACCCGTTTCGGACATTTCTGCCGCAGGCCCCGTCCGGGGCGAGTCGTCGAGCGAGCGCAAGCGGGCCGGGTCAGGCCTGCTTCGGCAGATCGACATAATCCTCGAGCTCGCCCGCGACATAGAGCCGCTTGCCGACTCGCGGGTATTCGCAGACGTCGTGTTCGAGACGTTGCCCGCCAACGAGCAGCTCCAGCGGCGTATCGCCGGTGTTCTGCACCGTATGGGCTTCACCGCCGCGCGGAAAGCCCAGAAAATCGCCGGGCCCGATTGCATCGGTGCGTTCGCCGATCGTGACCGCGCCCGTACCGGACAGCACGTACACGAACTCTTCTTCGTACAGGTGACGGTGATACTCGGCCGATTCGTGACCGGGCATCAGCGTGAGCAGGTGAACACCGAATTGCGTCAGGCCGGTCAGATCGCTGAGTTGTCGCTTGAGACGAACGGCATTGGGATTCAGCGAATGCACCGCGCGCGTCGGTTCCATCTTCGCGATATCGGCGGCCTTCAACAGTTCACGGGGGGAATGGGTCGACATGGGGGTTCTCTCGTTGGCGTCATGCTTCGATCGAGCGAGCCACCCAGGCCGGCACGGCGCGCGTGCCGGCCATTGTCCGATATTTTCCTGTGGGCAAGGGGCGCGGTTCGACGGAAAAACGACAGGCGGTCCGTCGTCATCCGCACGCACCGCCCCGTTGCCCGCCCATCGCCTCTGCTCCGCGCGAACAAGCGAGCGCAACTAGCGCGCGAATTTCTCCTGCGTCGCGCTGCCGTAGACGGCGTAAAGCGAGCCCGCCAGCATCGCGAGGATCAGGCCGACGCTGATCGCCACGCGATAGACGCTGGTGATCTCGACGTAGTGCTGCAGATCCGGCATGCCGATCTGAAGATAGATCCACCCGACCAGCGGCACGAGCGCATAGAAACTCGGTAGCGCCAGCACACAGAGAATGGCGAACAGGCTCCACTCCTTGACGAGTGCATGGCGCTCACGCATCACACCCCACAGCAGCAGCACCGCGAAGAACAGTTCGAATGCACCGTTCATCTGGAACGGCGTCCCGCCGGACGACGTGATCGCGGTCGGGCCGCCCAGCAATTGCCCCCAGTACAGCAACACGGCGCCGTTTGCGGCAGTCAGCACGCCGGTCGCGGCCGCGTGCCGCATCATCCGCGCGGGCTGCGGCTTCCCGATGAACGCGGCGCGCAGCAGGAACGGCGCGAGCGCGCACACACCGATCGCACTGACGGCATAGAGCCAGCGAGAACCGGGCGCCGCCCGCAGCACGCTGCCCTGGAACGCGGCGAGGCCGGCCGGAATCCAGTCCTTGCCGCCCTGGAATTGGTCGAGGCCCGGCGTCACCAGGTAGTGATCCACGACGGCGGCCAGCGCGGCGATGCTCAGCACCGACAGCACCGCGACCCCCGCGTTGGCAACGGCCTCCGTCAACGCGGCCGGGAACACCGGGCCGGTGCGGCCCGTGGCCGGGCGAGTCTTCTGGAACCAGCGATTCATGCACAGCAGCAGGTAGCCGAAGAGCATGCATTGCGCGATCAGCACGGCGACCGCCGAGAAATTGGACGTGTTCTGGTTGACGTCCGGATAGACCATCGCGGCCCAGATCCAGTCGATGCGCGTAAACGGCGCCGTGAGCAGGAAACCGTAGTTGATCGCCATATAGGCCTGATGCTGGGCGATCTCGCGGCGGATCAGGTGATGGATCGACATCCACAGCGAGCCCGTGACGCCCAGCGCGAGAAACCAGAGGCCGGTCGCGAACGTCAGCGTGTCGTACATCATCGCGACCGGCGTGCGCACCATGTAGGTCATCGCGCCGATCATCGCGAGCTGCGACGAGACCATGTAGACCACGCCGGCCGTGCGATGCCAGCGCGGATAGTTGCGGCGCAGCGCCGGCCAGAACTGCAGCGCGCCCAGCAGCATGCACGTGCCGCCCATGATGTTGTGCAGCGACAGGATGACGATGTTCGCCTTCGGCATCCGCGCGTAATACAGCACGGTGTCGTAGAAGCCGTTCTCGCCGAACATGAGCCGCGCCGACGTCAGCCTGGCCGCGATCCAGATGAACGGATCGTCGGTGCCGAACACCTGCCCCCAGCCGGGATCGGCGCCGGCGATCGACATCGCGCGAAGCTGTTCGCGCGCATGCAGCAGCGCATCGCCCGATACCGCGCCGACATTCGCTTGCCCGGTCGCGATGGCCGTCAGCGCGTAGAGGACGGTGACGATGGCAAACGCCACGAACACCACGATGGCCCACGTGCGCAGGCGGCCGCCCGGCACGTCGCCGGCACGCGCCGCGACGGCGGCAGCCTGCGCCGCCGGGTGCCCGATGTCATTCGATCCTGCCATCCCGTCTCTCCCTGATCCTGCGTCGTTATCGGTGGATTCAAAGCCACGCCATGCCCTGCCGCACCGCGTCGTGCGCATGCTCGGTCAGCGGGTCGCCGTGCGCGAGCGCCACGCGTTCGAACGGCCATTCCAGCAGCCGGTCGACGCATGCGCGGGCCACGCGCCGGTCCCGATAGACCACGCGCAGCAACGGATGCCAGCCGACCTGCCCGAGCACGCCGCCCAGGCGCAGGTAGTGCCGCGTCAACCAGTGCGGCGACGCGTGAAAGTTCTCGACGAGATCGCAGGCAATCAGCGTCCGGCTGGCCGGGTGATAGAAGACCGTCTCGCGCAGCAGGCAGCCTTCGATCGTCAGCAGTTCGAAGTCGCCCTGCCACGCCGGATGCGGCACGTCCGTCAGCACCGCGTCGAAGCGCAGATCCTTGCGCTTGCGCTGCAGCGCGGCCGGGCCGTGCAGCAGCGCGCGCGGATACGCGGCGACCGCGCCGGCCGCGTAGAGGTGATGAAACAGGTTCGGGCAGACGATGTGGCCGACCTCGCCGAGCGCATCGATTTCCGCGCGCAACCCGCCATCCAGCGGCACCGGCGAATGCAGCAGCAGGCTGCCCGACGATAGCCGGACGACCGTCATGCGCGTACCGACATGCAGCCCCATGAAAGAATGAGGGACCGATGCAGTCCAGATATCCTTCGTCAACGAATCAAGGGCGGGCATCGCCAGAACCGACAATGTTTGAGTTGCAAACATTGTCGAACGTGACATTGAACACTGTCAAATGAGTAGAAACCCCGGGAATCAGAAAGCGGGCTACCACCACGGCAACCTGCGGCAGGCCGTGCTGGATCTGGCCTTTGCCGCGCTCGAGCACGCGAACGGGCGGGAGTTGAGCGTGCGTCATCTGGCGACGCAGCTGGGCGTGTCGGATTCGGCCGTCTATCGCCACTTCGTCAACAAGGAGGCGTTGCTGGTCGCGCTGGTGGTCGAAGGCTTCCGGCGCCTGACCCAAGTGCAGATCGACGCGTTTGCCGCGGAAATTTCACGCGGTACGTCGGCGCGCGACGCGTTTCGGGCCGGCGGGCTGGCCCACGTGAAGTTCGCGCACACGCATGCCGAGTTGTTCCGGCTCATGTACGGCGGCTTTGCGGTCCAGCACCGGGACGATGCCGAACTCGTCCAGGCCCGGCGCGAGAACAGCGAGGTGACGACGCAGGCGATCCGCAGGATGGTGGGATCCACCATCGACGAGCAGCAGATCCGCGCGTTCAGCGTCGGCGTGCGCAGCTTCGTGCACGGCTTCGCGATGCTGTGGATCGACGGTCATCTGGAAGGTGGCGAGACGGAGATCGAGGCACTGGCGGAAGCCGCGTTCGAGTTCTCGATGCACGCGTTTCCCGACGCGGTGCGCTGACGAGGCGAGGGATGCGGCGCTTTTGCGGGGAGCGCGGCGCGCGTGAGTGAATCTCCGTGCGCCGCACCGCCGCCGCTCAGCGCACGTGCACGCCGCGCAGTTGCGTCAGCAATGCCACGAGACGATCGATGTGCGCGTCTTCGGTACGCCACGACGACACGCTGATCCGGAACGCCGGCCGCCCCTGCCACACCGTCGCGCCGAACCATACTTCTCCCGACGCCTGCGCGGCCTCGCGGATCGCCGCCGTTTCATCGTCGGTGCCGGCGCGCACCAGTACCTGGTTCAACACGACGCGGTTCAGCACGTCGTAGCCGGCGGCACGCAGGCCGTCCGCGACCCGCGCCGCCTGCGCACAATGCCGCTCGACCATCGTCGCCACGCCGGCACGGCCGAGCGAACGCAGCGCGGCCCACACGGGAATGCCGCGCGCGCGCCGCGAGAATTCGAGGTTCAGGTTCTTCTGCGCGTCCTGCGCGCCGCTCAGGTAGACGGCGTCGCTGTTCATCGCGGTCGCGAGCGCGTCCGCATCGCGGCAGATCACCATCGCGCCGTCGTACGGCGTGTTGAGCCACTTGTGGCCGTCGGTCGTCCAGCTGTCCGCGCCTTCGATGCCGTCCGTCAGCGCGCGCTTCGACGATGCGCGGGCCCACAGGCCGAACGCGCCGTCGACGTGCACCCACGCGCCGGCCGCCTTCGCGGGCGGAATCAGCGCCGCGAACGGATCGAACTCGCCGGTGTTCACTTCACCGGCCTGCACACAGAGGATCGTCATGTCGTCGAGCGGCGGCAGCTCCGCCGGATCGATGCGGCCGTGCGCGTCGACCGGCGCGACGACGAGGCGCTTCATCCCGAAACCGAGCACGCGCAGCGCCTTCTTCACCGTGATGTGGGCAAGCTCGGAGATCACGACCTTCACTTCGGGCGCGCCGATCAGGCCGTCCTCGTCGACGTCCCAGCCCTTGCGCGCGAGCAGCGCGCGCCGCGCGGCCACCAGCGCGACGAGCGTGCACGCCGTCGCACTCGTGCCGAAACCGACCGCGCTGCCTTCGGGCAACCCGAGCACGTCGACGACCCAGCGCGCGGCCTGGCGCTCGATCGTCGCGGCCACCGGCGAATTCGCATACGACGACGCGCACTGGTCCCACGCGAGCATCAGCCGCTCGGCCGCCGCCGCGGCCGGTAGCGCGGCGCCGATCACGAAGCCGAAGTAGTTCGGGCCGTTCGACGCGACGGTTGCGGGCGTACCGCGTTCGTCGAGCAGGCGCAGCACGTCGTCGGCCGGATGGCCCGTATCGGGCAGCGGCTCGTCGAACGCCGCAAGACCGGCCAATGCGGCCGCATCGGGAAACGCGCGCCGCTCGTTCGTCGCGGCCAGATACGCGTGCGCGCGCCGGTCGGCGTCGGCCAGCAATGCAAGTTCGTCCATGTCGGTTGCCTCGGTAGGAGTCAGAGTTGCGAGAGATCGTGGCCGAGCTGCTGCAGCGCGCCGTCGATCCGCTTGTAGTACGTGAACTTGCCGACGCGGGTCGCGCACACGAGCCCGGCATCCGCGAGGATGCGCATGTGGCGCGTGGTCGTGGCCGGCGCGATGCCGAGCTTCTCGGTGATGTACGTGCAGCACACGCCGAGTTCGTCGAAATCGCCGTGTGGCTGCGGCGGGAAATGCTTGCGCGGCTGTTTGAGCCAGCGCATCACGGCCAGGCGGCTTTCGTTGGCCAGTGCGCTGATGCGGGTGACGTCGTCCATGAGAATGCGGAGCTCGATTAACGTTTCGAATATTAGCTAAATGACGAAATGTGTGCAATCGATCGAACACGGGTTTCAACCCACGACGTCGCACGCCCGATCGTCACGTCGGCCTTCGATGCGATCGTGGCAAGACACACTGCCGCAACGCTCGCCGGATCGCATGAACCCCGCCAGTTCCTTTACGCGCCTCCCAGCACCTGCGCCAACCTGTCGATCAGCGCACGCACGCGCCGTGGCTGCACGGCGTTGCCCGGATAGACGATCTGCAAGTCGACGTCGCCCGGCGAGAACGCGCGCAGGACTTCGACGAGCGCGCCGGACGCCAGATCCTGCTCGACGTCGACCAGCGACTTCAGCGCGACGCCGTGCCCCGCGACGCACCACGCGCGTACGAGCGCGCCGTCGTTGGCCACACGCCGGCCGCGCACCGTCACGCGCCGGGGTTCGCCATCGATGCTGAACGGCCATTCGGCATACAGGTCCGACCCGAAGCGCATCACGATGCAGTCGTGCGCGGCGAGATCGTCCGGATGCTGCGGCGTGCCGTGCGCCGCGAGATACGCGGGCGACGCGCACACCACGCGCCGCGCACGGCCGAGCGAGCGGCTGCGCAGCGAACTGTCGGCGAGCACCCCTCGGCGGATCGCGAAATCGAGCCCTTGCCCGACGACATCGACGTAACCGTCGCCGAGATGCAGGTCGACCGTGACGCCCGGATGCTCGGCCAGGAACGCGTCGACGACCGGCACCACGCGCTCGCGGCCGAGATCGGCCGGCGCGCTCAGGCGCACCGGCCCCGACAGGGTCTGCACGCCGAGCCGCACGCGGCTTTCCAGTTCGTCGGCCTCGGCCAGCAGGCGCCGCGCGCCGTCGACGAGCGTGCGGCCTTCGTCGGTCAGGCTGATCGCGCGCGTCGTGCGCGTGAGCAGCGCCGCGCCGTAGTGGCGCTCGAGCGCCGTCAGACGCTCGGACACGGTGGCCGGCGACAGCCCGAACTCACGGCCCGCTGCGGCCAGTCCGCCCTTCTCCACGATGCGCAGGAACAGCGCGAGATTGTCGAGCAGCATTATTCGCCTCTTCCGAACGATATTTTCGAAGTCTGCCCAATTATCCGAAATATCCGCAAGCGATACAGTGTGCCAACACTGGCCTCGCGGCCCCACTCGGCACCTCGAACATCCAAAGGAAACCCGCCATGGAATACCGCACCCTCGGCCGCTCCGGCCTCAAGGTTCCCGTCCTGAGCTTCGGCGCCGGCACGTTCGGCGGCACCGGCCCGCTGTTCAGCGCATGGGGCAACACGGGCGTCGACGAAGCGCGCCGCCTGATCGACATCTGCGTCGAAGCGGGGGTGAACCTGTTCGACACGGCCGACGTGTATTCGGACGGCGAATCCGAGCGCGTGCTCGGCGCCGCGCTCAAGGGGCGTCGCGACCAGGTGCTGATCTCGACGAAGACGGGCCTGCCGACCGGCAGCGGCCCGAACGACGCGGGCACGTCGCGCGCGCGGCTGGTCCGCGCCGTCGACGACGCACTGCGCCGCCTCGACACCGACTACATCGACCTGCTGCAACTCCACGCGTTCGATGCGGGCACGCCGGTCGAGGAAGTGATGTCGACGCTCGACGATCTCGTGCGCGCGGGCAAGCTGCGCTACATCGGCGTGTCGAACTTCGCGGGGTGGCAGATCATGAAATCGCTGGCCGTGGCCGATCAGCATGGTTGGTCGCGTTACGTGGCGAACCAGGTCTACTACTCGCTCGTCGGTCGCGACTACGAGTGGGACCTGATGCCGCTCGGCGCCGACCAGGGGCTCGGCGCGCTCGTCTGGAGCCCGCTCGGCTGGGGCCGGCTCACCGGCAAGATCCGGCGCAACGCGCCGCTGCCCGAAGGCAGCCGCCTGCATGAAACGGCCAGCTACGGGCCGCCGGTCGACGACGCGCGCCTGTACGACGTGGTCGACGCACTCGACGCGATCGCCGAGGAAACCGGCAAGACCGTGCCGCAGATCGCGCTGAACTGGCTGCTGCAGCGCCCGACCGTGTCGTCGGTGATCATCGGCGCGCGCAACGAGGAGCAACTGCGGCAGAACCTCGGTGCGGTCGGCTGGGCACTGACCGATGCGCAGGTCGCGAAGCTCGACGCGGCAAGCGCGGTGGAAGCGCCTTATCCGTACTTCCCGTATCGCCGCCAGCAGGCGTTCGCGCAACTCAATCCGCCGCTGCGCGGGTAAGGGCGGCGGCCTGCAAAACCTGCGAACGTGGCCGTGCGGCCCTACGCCGGCACGCGCGTATCGCCGAGCCGCACGACCTTGTCGTCCGGCCCGATGACCGAGCGCCGGTGCGTGATCGCGACGACCGTGACGTCGCGGGCCAGCAGTCGCACGTGCTCCATGATGTCGCGCTCGGTGGCTTCGTCGAGCGCGGAACTCGCTTCATCGAGAAACAGCACGGTCGGATCGCCGTACAGCGCGCGGGCAATCGCGATGCGCTGGCGCTCGCCGCCGGACAGCTTCAACCCGCGCTCGCCCACCGTGGTGCGGAAGCCGTCCGGCAAACGCTCGATGAACGTCAGGATCGTCGCCTTCGCTGCCGCTTCGCGCAGGCGCTGCGCATCGCGCGGCCGGCCGAGCAGGATGTTGTCTTCCAGGCTTTCGTTCAACAGCACTACATCCTGCGGCACGACGGCGACCGCACCGTACCAGTCGGCGCGATCGATCGCCGCGAGATCGACGCCGTCGACCAGAATGCGCCCGCCGGTCGGCTCGATCGACTTCAGCGCGAGCTTGAAGACGGTGGATTTCCCCGCGCCGGTTTCGCCGACGAGGAACGTGATCGCACCACGTTCGGCGACGAAGTCGACATCGGTCACGCCGCGACCGTTGTCGTACGCATAGGCGACGCGATCGAACACGATGCGCCCGTCCTGCGGCGCGAACGCCGACGCGTGCGACACCTGCCGCTCCTCGGGCGCCGTCCACAGCGCGGCGAACGGTACGAGCGCTGCGCGGGAGCGGGCGCACTCGTCGACGGCGCGCGCGATCATTTCGAACGGCAGGTTCAACTGCAACAGCAACGTGTTGAACAGCACGATGTCGCCGATCGACAACTCACCCGCCGCATGGCGCGGCAGCAGCAGCCAGAACGTCACCGAGAACTGGATCGCGAGGCCGAGGCCCAGCAGCGCGAGATAGCCGACGTGCTGCAGCACGTACGCGCGCCAGCTGTCGCGCTCGACGCGCGCTTTCTCCGAGAAACGTTCGCTCATCCAGCGATGGCTGCCGAAATGCCGGAGCGTCTCCATCGCGTTGATCGCGCCGCCGACGAAACGCGCGTTCTCCTGCCCGGCCTCGATCGCGCGGTCGAGGAACGCGCGCGAGCGCCGCGCGGCAACGATCGCGATCGTCACCGCGGCCGCACCGTAAGCGGCGGTAATGGCCACGACCTCGAGATTGATCAGTGCGCCGAGCGTGACGAGCGTCAGCACGATCTGCAGCGTGCCGGGGATCAGATCCATCAGCCCCAGTTGCACGAGCACCGACAGCGCCCGGCTGCCACGCTCGTTGGCGTTCTGGATTTCCGCGGGATTGTGCTCGACGAAGAACGCCGTGGTCTTCTTCAGGATGCGCTCGAAAAAACGCGTGCTGGTGATGAAGCCCAGATTCTCCGAGCTCATGAACGCCAGGTACTGCACCACGCGTTGCAGCGCGCTGGAGAGGCCCAGCAGCACCGCGTAGAGCACGAAGCCCGGGATCAGCGCGTGGAGCACGCCGCGGTGCGACAGCGCGTCGATCAGGCGCGAGAACAGATAGGGCGCGGCAACCGCGCTCGCGCTCGACAGGACGACGACCGCGACGACCGTCAGCAACATCAGGCGATCGGCCTTCCAGTAGGCCTGCAGGAC
Source organism: Burkholderia sp. AU30198 (assembly GCF_020419825.1). Taxonomy (NCBI): domain Bacteria; kingdom Pseudomonadati; phylum Pseudomonadota; class Betaproteobacteria; order Burkholderiales; family Burkholderiaceae; genus Burkholderia; species Burkholderia sp. AU30198. The sequence goes on from NZ_JAIZSA010000021.1 coordinate 110,595, forward strand.
CTCGGTGATCGGATGCGACGCACGGGTTTCGTTCATGGCGGGATGAACCGGGCACGGCGCAGCCCGGATGGCAGCGATGGGCGAAAAAGTCTAACAGAATGAAAGAAATGCCGTGGCGGCGGTGGCGCGCAAAAGAAAGCCCACAGCCAGGGATGCGCGCGGGCTGAACCCGACAGCCCCAGGCGCAGCCGGCGTGATCACCGCAGGTTCTGGCTGACGGCCGGCGTCGTGAGAATTGTGCGGATCGTGGCACCAGGAAATGCCGTCGTCATGGGCCTACCCATGGGGCCGCGAACTTCCTATCGTAGAGCCCTGCGACGCGCCGGCCGGATCGGCGGCGCGCGCCCTTCTCATCGACAGGTCCGCCAACATGAACGCCAACGACACCGGACTGACCGTACGCGCGGTCACGGAAGACGACTACGACCAGTGGCTGCCCCTGTGGGACGGCTATAACCGCTTCTACGGCCGCTTCGACAGTACCGCGCTGCCGCTGGCCGTCACGCAGCTCACCTGGTCGCGCTTCTTCGACGGCTACGAACCCGTGCATGCGCGCGTCGCCGAGCGCGACGGCCGGCTCGTCGGGCTCGTGCATTTCCTCTATCACCGCAGCACGACGCACATCGGGCCGACCTGCTACCTGCAGGACCTGTTCACGCTCGACAGCGAGCGTGGCAAGGGCGTCGGCCGCGCACTGATCGAAGCCGTGTACGACGCCGCGCGCGCCCACCGCGCCGAACGCGTGTACTGGCAGACACACGAGACGAATCACACGGCAATGCGGCTCTATGACACCGTCGCGGCAAAGCCGGGAGCCGTGCTCTACCGGAAGGAGCTGTCGCGCTGAGGTGCACGAAGAAACGTGGGCAAGCGCCGTCTCACGGATTGCCCCGCCCGATTGGACGCCATGCCCCTCCCGGGAACAGCCGCCTCGGCAAACCTGGTCGCCCCCGGGATACAAGATCATCCTTTCGCTCGATCTTTGGATCCTCGGGGCGACACGTTCAACCCACCGGCCGCGCCTTGATCCACAGAAACAGCGGCACGCGCGCCCACTGCTTCAACTGGTCCGTATCCGCGTGATCGGGCGGCGGCTCGCGCAGCGACACGATCGCGAACCCGGCCGCTTCCAGCGCTTCCATGTACGCCTGCAACGGCAGCGACCACCCCGCGAAGTGCATCGACAGCCCGTCGCGCGTTTCCACGCCATCGAAGTGCTCGCGCCCGAAATAGCTGCCCGTCAGCACGAACGGCGCATCGGGTTGCGGCCCCGCGAAGCCGCCGCGATCGCGGAACGGATGCACGAGCGAGATGAACAGCGTCCCGCCTGGCTTCAGCACGCGACGCGCCTCGATCAACACGCGCTGCATGTCGTCGAGATCCATCAGCACGTTGTACGCCATCACCAGATCGAAGCTGGCCGCGTCGAACGGCAGCGACGCCGCGTCGGCCAGCTCGTAGCGATGCGCGGAATCCGCGTGACGCGCGGCGTCGAGCATCGCGGGCACCACGTCGCTCGCGGTCACATCGTAGCCGAGCGCCTTCAGCTCGCGGCTCACACGGCCTTCGCCGCAGCCGATCTCCAGCGCGCGGCCGGTGTCGCGGCCGAGATACGCCGCGAGCCCCGCGCGATACTTCCAGAACGCATCGTGCCCCGGCTTGCCGGCCCAGCCGATCCATTGGTCGGCGACCTGTGTCCAGTGTTCGGTGATGGCTGTCGTGTCGGTCATGTGCGCTCCCACCCGGTGTGCGTCGTTGGCTCAGGATGCGCATGGTAAGCCGAAGCGGCGGAACCCGTGAGCGGGTTGCACCGCTTCGCCGGTTCCGTTTCCGGCGGCAACGTTCTACAGTGACATAAAACAAACCGCGCGCCGCACGTCGTCCCCGCTCGACGATGCGCACCCGAATCCGAGGAAATCCCATGGCAAGCATCCTCGCCACGCCCGCCGATGTCCCGCCGAGCCCCGTCGCGGCGGAAACGCGCATGGTGCACGACGTCGCGACGCTGAAGCCGTCCGACTACCGTTCGGCGGACGGCGCGTCGTGGGTCATCTCCACCCTCACGCCGGCCGCGGACAGCGGCACGAACGTGACCGGCACGACGTACTTCGACACCGCGAAAGGCCAGACCGTCGCGGTGCCCGACGCGCGGCGCCGCTATGCGAATCGCGGCACGTGGCAGGTCGTCGCAAGTTCGAGCCCGTCCGTGCCCGCCACCGGCCGCTACGACTGGCTGACGCTCGCCTGGCTGCCGATCAACCGGCGGCCGCTGCCGCAAACGCCCGAGCACCTGTATTCGCCATTCATTCGCGGCGGCACGATCGTCTATCGATGGAATCCGGCGGCGGAAGGCGGCGAGCAGTTCGGCAGCGTGCGGATGATCTTTCCGGAATGGACGCAGCAGGTGGCCGATGCGCTGCGGTCCGCGCGATCCGCGTCACCGGACAGTGCCAGCGCGTCGGCCGCCCCGTCGGCGCTCGACCGCATGAAAGCGGACACGAACCCGATGACCGCCGTACTCGACTTCGGCGATGCACTGCGCGACGAACCGGTCGAGCGGATCGTCGCGCGGCTGCCGGGCCTGTTGCGGGTGAAGGATCTGCACGAACTGTCGGCGCTCGTGTTCCTGTGCCTGTCCGGGTCGCGCGCAGAAGACCGGCCGCGCCTCGTTGAAACGATCAACGGCTCGATCGCCGCGACCGACGACAGCGCGCGCCTGCTCGCGATCGCGTACGGCACATTCGCGGCCGGCCGGGCCCGGCCTTATCCGTTCAGCGATGCGGGGCAGACGGCGCGTATCAACGACGTGTTCGGCGCGTTGAAGCGGCGGACGGCGGCGCTCAACGTGCCGGTCGCGCAAGGGTCGCCCTGGTACGAGTTCTTCACGGCGTATCGGCTCGGCGAGGCAGCGGCTACCAAGGGCCCGTAACGCGCCTTTCGATTCATCGCCTACCCGCACGAAACAACGTCCTCCTGACGATGCCGGCGGGCGCGAGCATCGAAGCCGCCGGACTCCCTTTGGCGCAGGCGAGTCACGAAGGGAACCCGCGTGCATCAGGCGGTGTCGAAACGCCGCTCGACCATTGACGGCTGCATCGTCATCGGCCGATCATCGTCGTGCCCCCCGCCCGATCACGCCACCTCTTTCCTGTTCATGTTAAGCATCGGTCCCTTCTCGATCCGCGTCGTCGCGGTGGCCGTCGCCGCGCTGCTCGCGTGGCTCGTCGCCCGTTTCATCCAGCGCCGCCCGCCGGACGGCCAGCACAAGACCGCATCGAGCCTGATCCTCGACGTGCTGCTGTTCGGCCTGCTCGCCGCGCGTATCGGCTATGTCGCGCAGTGGTGGCACGAGTACGCCGCCGCGCCGCGCTCGATCATCGCGCTCGGCGACGGCGGCTTCGACTGGCGCATCGGCCTCGCAGCCGCGATCGTGTTCGCGGGCTGGCGCCTGCGCCGCCTGCCTGCGCTGCGTCGCCCGGTGATGGCCGGCATGCTCGCGGGCCTCGCCGCATGGGGCATCGCGCAGGGCACGCTCGCGACCTTGCAGCACAGCGCGCCGCCGCTCGCCGCGTTGCAGCTCGAAGCGCTCGACGCCACGCCGGTGCCGGTGCAACGCTTCGCGGGCAAGCCCGTCGTCGTGAATCTCTGGGCGACATGGTGCCCGCCTTGCCAGCGCGAAATGCCGATCCTCGCGCAAGCGCAGCAGGATCATCCGGGGATGACGGTGCTGATGGTCAACCAGGGCGAAGACGCGCAAGCGGTGCGCGCGTTCCTCGAACAGAAAGGGTTGCGCTTCGATCACGTGCTGCTCGATCGCACGCTGCACGCGATGAAAGCCTACGGTTCGCGCGGGCTGCCGACGACGCTCTTCTTCGACGCGCAAGGCAACCTCGTCGAATCGCACATGGGCGAGATCACCGCCGCGCGGCTGAAGGATGCCGTGGCGGACCGCTTCGGCCAGTAACGCGCATCGGCCGCAGGGCGGCAGCGCCGCGCATCACATCCGCGCCTCGACCGCGGCCAGCCGGGCCGGGAGATGTTCCCGCAGCGCATCGACGGCGGCCCGGACTTTCAGCGGAAGATGCAGCGTGTAGGGCCACACCGCCTGGATCGGAAAGATCACGCCCGGCCGATCGGGCAGCAGCTCCCGCAACGTGCCGCTGCGCAACGCGTCGCGCACCAGCCAGTACGGCAGCCACGCGACACCGAGATCCGCGAGGGCCGCATCCATCAGCGCGCTCAAATCGTCGGACAGCAGGCGGACGGCGGGCTGCAGTTCCACGCGCTGGCCGTCGACGATCACGTGCCAGCGATGCACCTGGCCGAAACGCGTATAGGCCAGCGCCTTGTGCCGTTCGAGTGCTTCATAGGTCGCAGGCTCGCCGCAGCGGCTCAGGTACGCCGGCGATGCGCAGAACGCCATCCGGTGCTCGCCCAGCGGACGCGCCACCAGGCCGCTGCTGTTCGGCAACGTGCCGACGCGCACCGCCAGATCGAAACGCTCTTCGACCAGATCGACGGAACGATCGCTGAACGACAGGTCGAGATCGAGCTCGGGATGCGCCTTCGCCAGTTCGATCAGGATCGGCGCCACGCAGAGATGCCCGAAGAGCGTCGGCATCGACACGCGCAGGCACCCCTTCATCTGCCATTTGCCGGTTTCCAGCAGCGCCTCGCCCGCCTGGATCTGCTCCATCGCACGCAGGCAATGGTCGTAGAACAACGCACCTTCGTCGGTCAGGCTCTGGCTGCGCGTCGTCCGCTGAAACAGCACGACGCCCAGCCGCTCTTCGAGGCGCGCGATGCTCTTGCCGACCGCCGAACGCGTGATGTGCAGCTTGTCGGCCGCCTGCGCGAAGCTGCTCGCTTCCGCCGCGGCGACGAAGACGTCGATGCCCTTCAGGTTGTTTCGCATGCGATTGGGGATAAAAACGCTACACAGTGCGTCGATCTTATCGCTTTTGGCGATAAAAAGTGGATGCTAGGATCGATTCCAGTCCTTACATTCGCAACGGAGCACCCCGCATGGCACGGATCCTCGTCCTCAAATCCAGCATCAACGGCAGTCAGTCGCAAACCGGGGCGCTGATCGACACGTTCCTGGCCGAGCGCCAGGCCAACGGCCATGCCGACGACGTGATCGTGCGCAATCTCGTCGACACCGACCTGCCGATGCTCGACAGCGAACTGTTTCACGCGCTGCGCGGCGCGGCCAATCCGAGCGAGCGCGCGCAACGTGCGATCGTGCTGTCCGACGCACTGATCGCCGAACTCAAGGGCAGCGACCTGCTGCTGATCGGCGCGCCGATGTACAACCTCAACGTGCCGACCCAGTTGAAGAACTGGTTCGACCTCGTCGCGCGCGCACGCGTGACGTTCCGGTACACGGAGACCTACCCGGTGGGGCTCGTCGAAGGCATCAGCGCGATCGTGTTCAGTTCCCGCGGCGGCGTGCATGTCGGCCAGGAAACGGATGCGGTCACGCCGTACCTGCGTGCCGTGCTCGGCCTGATGGGTATCTCCGATGTGGAATTCGTCTACGCGGAAGGGCTCGACATGAAGCCGCATGGTTTCGACGCGGGACTCGCGAACGCACGCCGGCAGATGGACGCGCTGCACGCGTGAGTCGGGGCCGGCGTGGGGGACGGCACGGTGGCGCTCCCGAGCAAGGTCGGGCGTTACCTGCGCGGCGCGAATGACATCCTCGTGCAACGTGCGGCTGTCGGGTCGAAGCATTCGACCGACACGCTTTCTGACATATCGCCAACGATGTGATGATGCGTCCGGCCAGCGCGATCGCCGTGGAATCGTTACGCAGCAAGCATGCAAGATCGGTGCGACCGTCAGTGCCGACGACGACGCTCCAGACCCGCACCTGACAGCGGCCGATCTCGGCTAGAGTGATTGCACGTTTTCGCGAGGAATCTCATTTCATTTCGTCCTGCCAATCATGTGGCGGGACGCCGATCGAAATTCGCTGCGTAAACGAGCGCGGCCCGCTGATGTTAGAGCACCTGCGGGCCGCTGACCACAACCCACTCATCATGGGAGTCAGTCATGGCTGACGCGAATCATAACGCACCGGTTCGTTTTCACGATTGTTTCGTGCCCCCTCGAACGTCTTTTCAGACTCGCCGCATCGTCCCGCACGTCAGGCTCGCCGACATCGCACCGCCAGTCCTCCATCTATGGATGAAGCTGTCCGGCCGCTGGATCGAGGCAGCGGGTTTCGAACCCGAGCAGCGCTTGCAGATCGAGGTCACGCACAAGCGGCTGGTGATCACGCCGATCGAAGAGGCGCACGGCGACGATGTCGGACAGGATGCCGATCGCGCGACAACACAGCCGCGGCCGCAGTTTTCAGTGATCAACGGAGGTGCGTAATGAACTACAACGACTCGCGCCAACACGCTTCCCACTTTCCGGCTGACTTCGGCCTCGACGATGCTGGCGCGCTATCGGCCAAGTCTGCGCTCGTCCTGAAACTCAACGCACTGATCGTCTCGCGCGGCCTGAGCGACGACGAGGCTGCGGCGCTCACGGAAATGGCCCGGCCGGTCGTCACGCCCGAGCAACGCGAAAGGCTTCGGAACGTTTCGCTGGAACTGCTGATGCAGACACTGGCGTCGTTGGGCCAGCATGTGGAAATCGTCGTGCGGCCTGCGGCGCCGCCGCGTTCGGCAGGCATCACGGTGTCGGTCTGACAGCCGGCGGAATGGACGGACGGGCGTGTGTGGCGGTCGGGGGGGGGTGGCGGCCGGGCCCGGCCGACGCCGCATGCCCGTCACCGGCGAGCCGGCGCAACGTGCCGGCTCGCCACGATCATCCTCGATACACCGACAACGTACTCATCGCCCCGGGTGTCGACGATGCCCCGGAACAGGCAGTCAGGGCTGCGAAAACACCATCACACGCCCTTGCACACGCTGGAGCTTCAACCAGCCCATGTCGGCGGTGAAACGCAGTTGCTGCAGCGGGAAGTCGAACTGTGCCTCCCCGGCGGCGCTCACGACTGCCTTGGCGATCCAGCGGATCAGCGCCTTCCCTTCGTCGGTCGTCACGCTGCCGTTCTGCACGCCGTAAAAATAGCGATTCCCGGCGTTGACTTCGTTCTGCAACTGCATCCAGTGCCCCGGCAACCCCTGCAGGGTCCTGAACAGGTCGGCGACCCGTTGCGTCGTGAGGCCGCGCGCCCACAGCGCGCCGTTCGCAGCCGGCCGCGCCAGGTTGTGGCGGTCCGCTGCCTGTGCCTGCTCCTTGACCGGCCCCCTCAGGGAATCGTCCTTCGACATGCCGCACTCCTCATGGTGATGGGCGCGGGAGAGCGACCTCGCGCGCGATGCCTGCACGATACGCTCATTGCGACAAGTCATCGCCTGTCAGCTATATCAGGCTTCAACATCGGGCGTCTGTCCCCATCACGCTTTCTTCTTCCCCTTCAACACGAACGCCGCCGCCGTACATCCCGCCATCGCGACACCCGCGATCAGGAATGTATCGCTGTACGCCATCAGCAGCGCCTCGCGCATCACGCGCTGGTTCACGAGCGCGAGTGCCAGCTCGTGCACGCCGCCGGTCGACGCACCCGGCAACGCATCGGCACGTGGCACATGCACGCGCGACAGCAGCCGTGCCAGCATCGCCATGCGTTCCTGAAAGGCTTCCGAGAACGGCGAAACGGCCTCGCCAATCCGCATCGCGTGCAGCTTCTGCCGCTCGACGACGATCTGGCTCGCCACCGCGATGCCGATCGCGCCGCCGACGTTGCGTACCATGTTGAACACGCCGGACGCCGAGCCGAGCTGCGCCTTCTCGATTCCGTCGACGGCCATCACCGACAGTGCGATCACGACGAGCGACTGCCCGATCCCCCGCACGACGAGCGACGGCACGATCACGTTCGACGCGGCGTCGGCGGTCAGGTGGATGTTCATCAGGCAGCCGGCCGCGACGAGCACGAAGCCGAGCACGATCGTCGCGCGCGGGCTCGTGCGGCGCATCAGCGGCGGCGTCAGGAACGACATCACGAACTGCACGATCCCGTACGGGATCATCGCGAGGCCGATGTCGCGCGCACTGTAGCCGTGCAGCTCGGCGAAGTAGTTGGGCACGAGAAACACGACGCCGAACACCACCGCGCCGAACAGGAACTGCATCAGGCTCGCGATCCCGAAGTTGTAGCGTCCGAGCAGCCGCAGGTTGATGAACGGCTCCTTGCGCCGCAGCTCGATCGCGACGAACGCGACGAGCCCCGCCACCGCGACGATCGACAACTCGACGATCAGGTCGGACGCGAACCAGTCCTTGCGGCCGCCCTCCTCCAGCACGATCTGCAGCGCGCTCAAGCCGATCGCCATCGTCGCGATCCCGAACCAGTCGGCCTGGCGCAGCTTCGACAACTGTACGGGCAGCGGGCGGATCGCCCACGCGATCGCCACGATCAGCGCGATCGCGGGCGGAATCTGCAGATAGAAGATCCAGCGCCACGAATACATGTCGGTGAGCCAGCCGCCGAGCGACGGCCCGGCCGCCTGCGCGACGTTGTTCGCGACCGCGAACAGCGCCATGCCGAACGGATGCTTCGACGGCGGCAGTTCGGTGACGATCAGCTGGAACGACAGCGGAATCAGCACGCCGCCGAACGCGCCCTGCAGCGCGCGCGCGACGATCATCGACGAGATGGTCGGCGCGACCGAGCACGCGATCGAAAACGCAAGAAACCCCGTTGCACCGACGAGCAACACGCGGCGCGCGGAGAACACCTGCACGAGCCAGCCGGTGAGCGGAATCACGACGATCTCGGCGACGAGATAGGCGGTCGAGATCCACGAACCTTCCTCGAAGCTCGCGCCCAGCGAACCGCGGATGTCGGGTAGCGACGCGTTCGTCACGTGCACGTTCATCCCCGCCATGAAGCAGCCGAACACGCCGCCGAGCACCGCGACCCACGCGCGCAGCGAAACGGTTTCGTCGTGCTCGGCCTGCGCAGCCTGCCCGGTTGCGGCCGTCACGATCCGGCTCCCGGTGCGCCGCGCGTATCGACACGCGCGATCACCGACATCCCGGGCCGCAGCACGAGGCCCGACGGCGGCGCATCGAGGCGGATCTTCACGGGCACGCGCTGCACGATCTTCGTGAAGTTGCCGGTCGCATTGTCCGGCGGCAGCAGCGCGAATTCGGCCCCCGAGCCCGGTGCGAGCCCGAGCACGCGGCCGTGCAGCGTGCGGCCCGAGTAGGTATCGACATCGATCTCGACCGGCTGCCCATCGTGCATCGCGCCGAGCTGCGTCTCCTTGAAGTTCGCGACGACGTACACATCGCGCAGCGGCACGACCGCGAGCAACGGCATCCCGACCTCGACGTACTGCCCCGCGCGCACCGCGCGCTGGCCGATCGTGCCGTCGCGTGTCGCGCGGATCACCGTGTGCTCGACATCGAGTTGCGCCAGCGCAAGCTTCGCGCGGGATGCCGCGAGCCGCGCACGCGCCTGCTCGATCGCGGCGGTACTCTGCGCGCGGCGCCGGTGCAGCACCGTCTGCTGGTCGTCCTGCGCGCGCACGGCCGCGCTCGCGCGGGCCAGTTCCGCGCGTGCCTTCAACGCATCGGCATGCGCCTGTTCCCAGCGCTGCCCGCTGGCGGCCGATTCGGCAAGCAACTGCTTGTAGCGCACCGCATCGGCATCGCGCCGCGCGGCTTCGGCGCGCGCGGCGGCCGCGTCGGCCTGCGCCTGCTCGATCACGCTGCGTTGCTGGCCGACCTGCGCGTCGAGCGTCGCGGCCGCGGCTTCCTCGGCCTGCAGCGTCGCATCGGCCGCGGCGACGGCTGCCTGCGCATCGTCGAGCTTCGCGTGATAGTCGCGATCGTCGAGCGTGACGAGCACGTCGCCACGCTTCACGGGCTGGTTGTCGTCGACGGCCACACGCGCGACATAACCGGCCACGCGCGGGCTGACGGTCACGATGTCAGCACGCACGTACGCATCGTCGGTGTGCTCGATGAAGCGGCCGACCGTCCACCACCGCCAGCCGAATCCGGCAAGCGCGATGACGAGGATGAAGACGCCGGCGGCGATCCAGTGGCGCCGCGCGAAACGCGCGGATTTCTCGGGTATGGCTGTGGTGCTCATGATCGGAATCGGAATGGTTGAGTGCGTGCGGATTCACGAACGGCCGGCTAGGGCTGCCAGCCGCCCCCCAGGGCCTTGAAGACGGCGACCTGATCGAGTGCGACCTGCTGCGTCGACGTGGCCAGCGCCGCATCGACCGCGACGAGGCTGCGCTGCGCGTCGAGCACGCCGAGAAAATCCAGCGCACCCGCGTCGTAGTTCAGTTCGGCGAGCCGGTAGGCGCGTGCGTGCTCGGCGCGCGCGGTTTCGAGCGCGGCCTTGTGGCGCCACTCGGCGCCATAGCGGGCGAGCGCCTGTTCAGTCTCCTTCAGCGCACGCAGCACCTGCGCATCGAACGACGCGCGCGCGGCGGCATCGTCCGCGCGGGCCTGCGCGAGTTGCGCACGCCTCGCCGAGAGATTCGGAAAGCGCCAGGTAATCAGCGGCCCGACGCCCCACGCGATCGCGTACTTGTCGCCGAGCGACGACGGATCGCCGGTCGTCGACAGCCAGTTCACCGACCCGCCGAGTACGATCGACGGATACAGCTCGGCCGTCGCGGCACCGATCCGCGCGTTCGACGCGGCGAGCCGGCGCTCGCTCTCGCGCAGGTCGGGCCGGCGCCGGAGCAGCGCAGCGCCGTCGCCGACCGGAAACGGCCTCGCCAGCGCCGGCGTCGTGTGGCAGCGCGCGGCCGCGTCGGGAATCGCGCCGGGCGCTCGCCCGGTCAGCACGGCCAGTTCATACAACGCAGCGCGGCGTGCGCCCGCGAGCGCCGGCAGTTCGGCGCGCGTATCGTCGGCGAACGCGCGCGATCGCGCGACTTCCAGATCGGACACGAGACCGTGCGCGCGCTGCCGTGCGGTCAGCGCGGCGAGACGGTCGGCAATCGCGACCGAGCGCTCGGCCACATCGATCCGCTCGCCGTACGCGCATGCCTGCGCATAGGCGGCCGTCGTCTCGGCGGCCACCGCGACACGCATCGCATCCGAGGCAGCCTGCACGGCCTCCGAATCGGCGCGCGCGGCATCGACGAGATGACCGACGCGCCCCCACAGATCGACTTCCCATGACACCGCGAACGACGGCGCGAAACCCCTGCGCGTGCGTGCATCGGTGCCTTTCGCGCTGGCGACGATCTGGTCGGGCGCGTGCTTGCCGTAGTCGACGCCGAAGCCGGCTGTCGTGTCGGGCAACCGCGCGGCACCCGCTTCGTCGAGCACGGCCCGCGCACGCGCGACGCGTGCCGCGGCCACCGCGAGATCGCGGTTCTGCGCGAGCGCTTCGCGCACGAGTGCGTCGAGCGCCGGATCGTCGAACAACTGCCACCAGCGATCGGGCAACGCGCCGCCGGACGCGACGGGCGCATCGGCCGCCGCGTCGAACGGTGCCGTGCGTGCCGCATCGGTCTCAGGCGGACGGTACGGCATGCCGACCGAGCAGGCGGCAAGCGTCGCGGCGCTCAGCAGCGCGGCGGCAACAGACAAACGGAAGGAAACCGGATGAGAAGACGAGGCTCGCATCGTGCAATGGCAGTCGAACAAACGATGGGCCTATGGTAATTTCGACCCATTCGGTCGATCTCGCGCGCAAAGCGCATTCGTCGTCGAGAAAATGACACATGGATCAATTTTTCAGCGCGCTCGAACATAAGGACAAGCACAAGCAGATCGCCGTCGTCGCGTCCGACGCGGCGGCCGGCATCGCGTATCCGCCGCATTCGCACCGGCATGGCCAGCTGATTCACGCGATTTCCGGCGTGATGCTCGTGCATGCGGATGCCGGCAGCTGGGTCGTGCCGACGGGCCGCGCGGTCTGGGTGCCGGGCGGCACGCAGCACGAGATCCGGATGGCCGGCGACGTGCAGATGCGCACTGTGTTCGTCGCGCACGAAGTACGGCCGAGCCTGCCGCGCGAATGCCGCGTGATCGAGGTCGGCACGTTGCTGCGCGAGCTGATCGTGACCGCGTGCGAACTGCCGGCCGATTACGACCTCGCGCATCGCGCGGGCCGCGTGCTCGCGCTGATCCTCGACGAAATCGAGATCGCGCCGCTGCTGTCGCTGCATGTGCCGATGCCGCACCATCCGGCGCTCGCCGCGCTGTGCACGCGGCTCATCAACGAACCGTCGTCGGTCGTCACACTGCAGTCGTGGGCGCGCGACGCGCACATGAACGAGCGCACGCTCGCGCGCACCTTCAAGCGTGAAACAGGCATGACGCACGGTGCGTGGTGCCGCCATGCGCGCCTGCTGCTGAGCCTGCCGCGCCTGGCCGCCGGCACGCCGATCCTCGAACTCGCGCTCGAGCACGGCTACGACAGTCCCAGCGCGTTCGCAGCGATGTTCCGCAAGGCACTCGGCGTGCCGCCGAGCGAATACTTCTCGCGACGCTGAACCGCCCTGTCCGTTTCGCGACGATCGCGCGCTGACGTGCGCGCGCGGCGCGGCAGGCCGCTCGCTACAGTAGCGGCATCGCACGACACCGGCGCCACGCGCCCGCCCCGCCGATGGATCTGATTCAAAGCATGCAGGTTTTCGTCACGCTCGCCGACGCAGGGACCTTCACCGAAACCGGCAAGCGGCTCAATCTCACGACCGCGTATGTCAGCCGCACGATCGCGTCGCTCGAAGCGCATCTCGGCATCCGGCTGCTGAACCGCACGACGCGCTCGATGTGCCTGACCGAAGCCGGCGAGCGCTATCTGGCGCGTGCACGCGACATCACGCGTGCCGTCGACGCGAGCGAACGCGAAGCGCGCGGCGCACAGCTGCATCCGCACGGCCGGCTGCGCGCGCACTGCAGCGCCAGCATCGCGAACCGTTTCGTGATTCCGCTCGTCGCGCGCTTCCAGGCGCGCTATCCGGACGTCAGCGTCGACCTGACGCTCGCGCCGCAGGTGCCCGACCTGATCCGCGACAGCTACGACGTCGCGGTGATCGCGATGCCGAGCCTGCCGAGTTCCGATCAGGTCGCGATCGACGTCGGGCGGATCGGCAGCGTGCTGTGCGCGTCGCCCGCGTATGTCGCGCAACACGGGATGCCGGACACGCCGCGCGCGCTCGCGCGGCATCGCTGCCTGCAACTGGTCGCGCCCGCGTACCCGGTGCGCGAATGGACGCTGACGCGCGGTGCGGATTCGGAAACGATCGCATTCGAGCCGGCGATGACGGCCGACGTCGCGGCATCGCTCGAAATCGCGGTACGGGAAGGGGCGGGAATCGGCCTGCTGCCGGAGTTCGTCGCGGACGACGGGCTGCGTTCAGGCGCGCTGGTGCGCGTGCTGCCCGGTTACCGGGCCGAGGATGTGGGTGTGTTTCTGGTGTATCCGTCGCGCCAGCATCTCGACGCGAAGACGCGCGCGTGGGTGGATTTCATGAAGGCGGAACTGCGCGCCGCGCTCAACGGGCCGAGCGAAGGCAACTGCACGAACCACGACGCGACCGCGCCGGACACCGCCGGCGCGGCCGCCAACCCCTCGCTTACGCGACAGCCTTCACCGCGGGCTGCGCGCCAAAAAACGTCGCCTGCACCGCTTCGTCCGCGCGCGCATACGCACGGTTGATGCCGCTGATCACCGCGCGGATCGACGCGGTCGTCAGGTTCGCGTCGATGCCGACGCCGAACGCACTGCCGCGCACGCCCGTACCGGACAGTTCCGCGATCGCGATCGCCTTTGCGTCGGCGCCCTGCGACAACGCACGCTCCTCGTAGTGCTGGATACGCAGCGGCGTGTGCAACGCATGCATCAGCGCATCGAGCGGGCCATTGCCTTCACCGCGCAGCACGCGGCGCTCGCCGTGCACGTCGGCGGTCAGCACGATCGTCTCGCGGCCGTCGCGCTCGGTCAGCTCATGGCCGACATAACGCAGCGGCGCATCGCCTTCCACGTATTCCTGCTGGAACAACGACCAGATCTGTGCGCTCGTCACCTCGAGCCCGCTGTCGTCGGTCAGGCGCTGCACGGCCGCGCTGAAGTCGACCTGCAGGCGGCGCGGCAGCGCGACGCCATAGCTCTGCTCGAGCAGGTACGCAATGCCGCCCTTGCCCGACTGGCTGTTCACGCGAATGATCGAGTCGTACGTGCGGCCGACATCGCTCGGATCGATCGGCAGGTACGGCATTTCCCACACGGCATCGGGGCGCTGCACCGCGAAGCCCTTCTTGATCGCGTCCTGGTGCGAGCCGGAGAACGCGGTAAACACCAGATCGCCGACATACGGATGGCGCGGATGGATCGGCAACTGCGTGCATTCCTCAGCCGTGCGCGCGACTTCGTTGATCTGCGAGAAATCGAGGCCCGGATCGACGCCCTGCGAATACAGGTTCAGCGCGAGCGTGACGAGATCGACGTTACCGGTGCGTTCGCCGTTGCCGAACAGGCAGCCCTCGATCCGGTCCGCGCCGGCCATCACTGCAAGCTCGGCCGCCGCGACCGCGGTGCCGCGGTCGTTGTGCGGATGCACGGACACGATCAGCGCATCGCGGCGCGCAAGGTTGCGGTGCATCCATTCGATCTGGTCCGCGTAGAAGTTCGGCGTGCCGACTTCGACGGTGGCCGGCAGGTTCACGATCGCCTTGTGCTCCGGCGTCGGCTGCCAGACGTCGAACACGGCGTCGCAGACTTCCTTCGCGAAATCGAGCTCGGTCGCCGTGAAGGTTTCCGGGCTGTATTGCAGCGTGAAATGCGTGTCGGTCGCGGCGTCGGCGCAGCGCTTGATCGTGCGCGCGGCGTTCACCGCGAGCGCTTTCACGCCGTCGCGGTCGAGGCCGAACACGATCTTGCGGAATTCCGGCGCGGTCGCGTTGTACAGGTGCACGATCGCGCGTTTCGCGCCGCGCAGCGAGTCGAAGGTGCGCTCGATCAGGTCGTCGCGTGCCTGCGTGAGCACCTCGATCGTCACGTCGTCGGGAATGTGGCCGCCTTCGATCAGCTCGCGCACGAAGTTGAAGTCGGTCTCGGACGCCGACGGGAACGCGACCTCGATCTCCTTGAAGCCGATCGCGACCAGCATCTTGAACATCCGCATCTTGCGCGCGGCGTCCATCGGCTCGAACAGCGACTGGTTGCCGTCGCGCAGGTCGGTGCTCATCCAGATCGGCGCTTGCGTGATCGTGCGCGTCGGCCACATGCGGTTCGGCAGGTTGACGGGCGTGAACGGTCGGTACTTCGTCGCGGGGTTCTTCAGCATCATGATGGTCGGTCCTCGGTCGGTTGGTCGGGAAACCGCGGCGCGGCGGCCATCGATCGTGGCGGCCGGCTGCGCGCGCAGCGGTAAAAACGGTAGAAAACGGCACAACGGCTATGCGGTACGGCGAACGACAGCCTTGGCGGTTGAGCGACCGGGACGGAGCGGAGCGATTCGGAAGAAGGACGAACTCAGGCGCCGGTCGACAACCGGGGCCAGGTCGATGATGCGGGGGAAATCTGGCGCTTCAGGAAAGAAGCAGATGGAAAGCGCGCAGCCGCAGACCCAGCCCGGAGAAACGGGCTAGTAGTCGTAGCGAAAAGAGGGGCTGGGCGGCTTGCATGGCCGAAATCAAATCACAGAGTGACGGGCGCTGTCAACGCGCAATTCGCCGATCGCCCGCCTGCGCGGTCTGCAAAATCAGTCTCGTCCGATAGGCCGCGGCCCGCCCCGTCGATATGCTTCACGGGTGCGGCGCCGGTGGAGCCCCTGTTCACGTTCGGAGTGAGTTGGTCAATGCACTTCGCCGGTTGCCGCACCCTCTTCCCGTTGCCATCGGGTTTCGGCGTGGATGTTCGGTGGTGGCCGGTGGGCGCGGCCGCGACCGAGATGCTGATGTTGAAACCAACGCTGCCATATGCGAACGCCGAGCGTCCGCGCCGAAGCCCGATTGCCCGCTGCTGCCCCATCCGTCCCGCCTGCGCAAGCGCGCATCGTTCAAAAGATCGATACGCGTGCCGATATAGTTTACCGAATATATCCAAATAGCATCGATTAAACACATTTCATTAAATCGATTAACCTCCATTTGCGATTTACTGAACAATAACCATTCTCAATCGAATATTTTTTTATTTATTTTTCGGCATGCTCGGATCGTCGCATTTCAAACGGCAAACGTTTGCGCGACATGGCTCGAAGCCTTACCCATCATTCCTCAGGAGGAAAACATGGCCGATTCTCAAACGTCTTCCAATCGCGCTGGCGAGTTTTCGATTCCGCCGAATACCGATTTCCGCGCGATTTTCTTCGCGAATGCCGCCGAGCAGCAACACATCAAGCTGTTTATCGGCGACAGCAAGGAACCCGCCGCATATCACAAGCTGACGACGCGCGACGGCACGCGTGAAGCGACGCTGAATTCCGGCAACGGCAAGATCCGCTTCGAAGTGTCGGTGAACGGCAAGCCGTCGGCTACCGATGCGCGCCTCGCGCCGATCAACGGCAAGAAATCGGACGGCTCGCCGTACACGGTCAACTTCGGGATCGTCGTGTCGGAAGACGGCCACGACAGCGACTACAACGACGGCATCGTCGTGCTCCAGTGGCCGATCGGCTGACCTGACCTGGCCGCTGGGCCGAGCACGATTGCGCGGCGCGACCGGGCGGGTGCGCCGCCGTCGATCCCGCAATGGCGACGGGGCCCACCCCACCTTGCGAATCGATTCGTTCGAGCAGTCACTTGCAGTCCCACGCTGTACTCTGTGCGCGACAACGGCGAAACCCATTCGCCGGCCGCGCGACGCGAACCATTTCATCGAGACGAGGACGACATGTCACAACCGTTTACCCATGACGATCTGTACGCACTGCTGCAACTCGCCGGCAACGATGCAAGCGCCGTACAGGCGAACGGCGACCAGGCAGTGCTCGACCGGATGCGCCAGTTCATGACCGCACAGCTCGTGGAAAAGCTGCCGCAATACGATGTGTTCGTCGACATCGCGACCATCCCGTACAGCTTCGACGTCGGCAGCTGGCAAAACAAGGTGAAGACCGATGCGGCCGGGCAGGTGGTCGCCTGCACGGTGACGTGGGCCGGCGCGCCCGGCGTGCTGCCCGGGGCCGCGGCGAAGTTCGGCGTCGGTGCGGTGGTCAATTACTTCTCGAAAGCGACGCCGCAGCCGCAGCCCACGCAGCCGGATACCACGATGACCGGCGGTGGCGAACGCGACGGCATCTTCAACCTGCCGCCGAACATCGCGTTCGGCGTGACCGCGCTGGTCAATTCGTCGGCGCAGCAGACGATCGAGGTCTTCGTCGACGACAACGCGAAACCGGCCGCGACGTTCCAGGGCGCCGGCACGCAGGACACGAACCTGAACACGCAAATCGTGAACTCCGGCAAGGGGAAGGTGCGCGTGGTCGTGACGGCGAACGGCAAGCCGTCGAAGATCGGCTCACGTCAGGTCGACATCTTCAAGAAGACCTACTTCGGCCTGGTCGGATCGGAAGACGGGACGGACGGTGACTACAACGACGGTATCGCCATCTTGAACTGGCCGCTCGGCTAAGCCGCGCAATCCTGGCCCCTCGCCACGCCGCCCGGCGTGGCGATCTGCTTTGGCGCCTCGGCCGCCCACGCCTCGCCTGCCGTGCAAGAACGATCAAATGCCCCCGCCGCCGATACCATATAGTCCGCCCGACACCCTCAATGGCACGCCATGAATCCGATTGGACAAGCACTCTGGTTTATCGAAACCAAACTGGACCGCGAACTGACGCTCGACAGGATTTCCGCCAATTGCGACATGACGCGCTTCGGCTTCTCGCGCCTGTTCTCGATGAATACCGGCTGGCCGGTGATGCGCTATGTCCGGTCGAGGCGGCTGACGCGTGCGGCACGCACGTTGGCGGAAGGCGCGCCGGACATCCTGCAGGTGGCGCTCGATGCCGGCTACGGCTCCCATGAGGCGTTCACGCGCGCCTTCCGCGATCTCTTCGGAATCACGCCCGAGGACGTGCGGGCACGGCGCACTCTCGACGGATTGTCTCTTGTGGAGCCGCTACGCATGAAAGAACTGAAACTCATCGACGTTGCACCATCCCGCTTCGAAACCGCCGGAAAGCGGCTGATCGCAGGCATGAGCGACCGGTACACCTTCGAAACCAACGAAGGCATTCCGGCGCTGTGGCAAGCGTTCATCCCATACATCGGTACCATTCCCGGCCAGGTCGACGACGTGACCTACGGCGTGTGCTGCAACCCCGATGCGGATGGCAGCTTCGAATACATTGCGGGCGTGGAAGTCGCCCACCGCGACCGGCTGCCCGCACCATTTCGCTGCGTCGAACTGGAACCGCAACGCTATGCGATCTTCGAACACCGCGGGCATATTTCCACGCTGCACCAGACGTTCTACAGCATCTGGAACGGCTGGCTGCCGACATCGGGGTTCAAGGCGGCCGACGCGCCCGAATTCGAGCGCTACAGCGCGGACTACGATCCGATCACGGGCGCTGGCGTGCTTGAAATCTGGTTGCCCGTCGAACCCGCCGTGTAAGCAGTTTGCCTTGATCGGCCGCGACGTGCCTCGTCTCGGCCCACCCCTCACCCACGGTCAGCCGGCACGCGACCCGGCAGGCTGCTCCATCGCCACTGGCTGCGACCATGCAGCCGACGCCAGGCGCGTGCGCGCGTCGTGCGCCACCTGGTTGAACGCCACGCGCCGCTCGCCCTTCAGCTTCGCCGCCTTGCCCGCCTGTACCAGCGCGACCGGGTCGACGAGACGATCGTGCCGACGGACCTCGAAGTGCAGATGCGGCCCGGTGGCCGTGCCCGTGCTGCCCACCGCGCCGACACGCTGGCCGCGCGCGACCCGCGTGCCGGTTCGCAGCGTCGGCTCGAATGCCGACAGGTGCGCGTAGTACGACGCATAGCCGCCGTCATGGCGGATCACCACGTACTTGCCATAGCCGCGCGGCTCGGTGCCGATGAACGTCACGACGCCGCGCTCCGACGCATGAACCGCGCGCCCGGCCGGTGCCGCGAGATCGACGCCGGAATGCACATGACGGGCGCCGGTCACCGGATGCACGCGCGCACCGAAATGGGAGCTGATCCGGTTTGCGCTGACCGGCATCGCAAACTGCGAACCGACGAGCGGCGCGCCGTCGAGGTCGTAATAGGCGCCCGGCGAGCCGGCATGGGGCGCAAACCACACGGCCGCGACCTGCTGGCCGCGAAAGCGGAGCTCGAGCGCCGTCACGCGCACGCCGCCAGGCAGTATCGCGTTGCCGTCGGGTTCGTATGCAACGCGGAAGGTGTCGCCGAGCGCTCCGTGCTGTTTCAGGTCGACGCGCCCGGCGAGCATGCGGGTGATCTGCGCGGCGACGTCGGCCGACAGATCGGCGCGCGCCAGCGACGCGTACAGGCTGCCGACGATCGCACCGGCCCGCGCGCCATGCTCGGCTTCCGCGAGCACGAACGGCTCGGCATCGGCAAGATCGACGGGACGCCGTTCGAACGCAGCCGGTTCACCCATCGCGGGCAACGCCGACGCAAGACCGTACTCGAACCTCGACGCGTACGCGCGTTCGACCGCACCGCGCGCCGCATCGCACAGCACGCGGTAAGCCACGCAGGCACCGAAGCGCGCAACGGGGTCGTCGCGTTCGCCGACCGTCGGCACGGACACCGCATGCGACGCATAGGCAACGTCGAGCGGCGCGGCCGTCGATGCGTGCAAGCCGCCCCACGTGGTGCGTGCGGCATTGAAAAAAGGCACGTCGACAAGGTCAGCCGTCACGGGCGAAAACGGCGCGGCGTCGTGGGACGCGTGTGCCACCGCACCCGGTGCGCCGGCCACACAGGCCACCGCCATGACACCGCGCAGCAGCGCGCGGCGCATCGGGAAAGCGTGAACGCCGTGCTGCGCGGGTTGACCTTGTTCGCGTGCGAGACGGAAACGCAGGTCTAACCGCATGACGTCGTCACTCGCTGTCTGTCAGTGAAAAATCGGGAGAGAACCGGGTATCGCGGAGGAACGATCGTCGCGACCCGGCAACGTGAAAACGAGTGTACCGGCGTGATCGAAATGGCTGAATAGGACTAGTCTCATTTAATTGGAAATCCGATTCGTACTAAGTCGAAATCGCGATTTCGCGGCACGGCGGCACGACGACGCGGCATTCGCCCGCACCCATTCGCGCGAACCATCGCGCGCCGTGTATGGTCGAACGCTGTCCGCGCGTGAGCGCAAGCCTGCCCGCCCCTGGCAGGCACGCGACGCGTTGCGCACTGTTTCTTCAAACCGGAATCCCGTCATGTTGCTCGATCACCTGCATCCGGAACGCTGGACGTTCCTGTGGAACGCGCTGTCCACCCTCTCCATCAAGCTGTGCGCCGGCCTGGCGCTGCTCGTCGCCGGCTGGTGGCTGTCGAAACGCATCGGCAACTGGCTGAACCGTCTGCTCTCGAACAAGGAGCGTGTCGACGACACGCTGCGGCCGATCCTCTGCGACGTCGCCGTGTGGGGCATCCGCATCGTCGCGATCGTCGGCGCGCTGTCGCAGCTCGGCATCGAAACCGCGAGCATCGTCGCGGTGCTCGGCGCGGCCGGCCTCGCGATCGGGCTTGCACTGCAAGGCACGATGCAGAACATCGCGGCCGGCATCATGCTTCTGCTGCTGCGACCGTTCAAGGTCGGCGACTATATCGACGGCGGCTCGGGCGTCGCGGGCACCGTAGACGAAGTCGGGCTCTTCATGACGCGGCTGACGAAGCCTGACGGCATCTGCGAATACGTGCCGAACAGCGCACTGTGGGGCAGCTCGATCCGCAACTACACGCGCAACCCGACGCGCCGCCTCGATCTCGAAGTGGAAGTGTCGGTACATGACGACATCGATCGCGCGCTCGACGCGCTGCGCGGGCTGGCCGCGGCCGATCCCGACGTGCTGCAGGATCCCGCGCCGGACGTGATGGTGATGCGCTTCGACGACAGCACGGTCGTCGCGAACATGCGCGTATGGACGCACACCGACAAGTTCTGGGCGATGCGCTGGCGCCTCGCGCGCCAGGTGCGCAAGACGCTCGCCGACGCGAGCTGCACGCTGCCGATCCGCACGCGCGAGCTGCACATCGTGCACGACGCGGAGCGTCGCGCCGACCGCGCACAAACGCGCGCGCTGTAAACGGCGAAGGCCGCGAAGCACCTCCTGCTTCGCGGCCCGTGCGACGTCAACGCGACGTCACCGCCACATCACATCTTCACGATATCGAGCAGCGCCTTCTTGCCGCTCTTGTACGTGAACACCGAAATCGCGCCATGCTTCAGGTCGCCCTGCGGCGTGAAGCTCGTCTCGCCGATCACACCTTGGTAGTCGGTGGCCGGCATCGCGGCCAGCACCTTCGCCGGGTCGGTCGAGTTCGCGCGCTTCATCGCGTCGACGATGATATTGACGGCGTCGTACGAGAACGGCGCGTACACCTGCATCGGCTGGTGGTAACGCGCTTCGTAGCGCTTCGCGAACGCCGCGCCGCCCGGCATCTTCTCGAGCGCGATACCGGCCTCGGAGCACACGACATTGTCGGACGCCGGGCCCGCGAGCTTCGGCAGGTCGGTCGAGCACACGCCGTCGCCGGCGAGGATCTTCGCACGCATGCCGAGCTGGCGCGCCTGCTTCGCAAGCGGCCCGCCCGTCGCGTCCATGCCGCCGTACATGATCGCGTCCGGGTTTGCACCCTTGATCTTCGTGAGGATCGCGCGGAAGTCGATCGCCTTGTCGTTGGTCGCGTCGCGCGACACGACCTTCATCCCGGCCGCCTTCGCCGCCTTCTCGAACTCGGTCGCGAGGCCCTGCCCGTACGCGGTCGAATCGTCGACCACGGCCACCGTCTTGATGCCCATGTTCTTCGCCGCATACATCGCGAGCGCCGGCCCCTGCTGCGCATCGGTCGCGACGACGCGATAGGTCGTCTTGAAACCCTGCTGCGTGTACGTCGGGTTGGTCGCGGCCTGCGAGATCTGCACGACGCCGCCGTCTCGATAGACGCGCGACGCCGGGATCGACGTACCCGAGTTGTGATGGCCGACGACGCCCACCACCTTGTCGTCGACGAGCCGCTGCGCAACCTGCGTCGCGGTGCGCGGATCGCCCGCGTCATCCTGCGCGTCGAGCTGCAGCGTGACCTTCTTGCCGCCGATCACGAGCCCCTTCGCATTGATTTCCTCGACCGCGAGGCGCGCGCCGTTCTCGCTGTCCTTGCCGAGGTGCGCGATCGCGCCGGTCAGCGGCGCGACGTGGCCGATGCGCACGATTTCGTCCGCGTGCGCGGGCAGCGCGCATGTGAGCGCCGCCGCCGCGAGTGCCGTCATGGGATATCGAAGCATGTCTGTCTCCTGGTCAGTCTTGTGAGCCCCGTGCAATGCGGGACGTGTTGTGGTTCGGATGACGAATCGGTTGCAGTCAGTGGTGCAGCGTTTCCTGCACCGCACGGCCCATCCCGGCCGGCAGCACGGCGTTCTCGCCGCGCGTCGCGACGCCGTACAGGTCCTTCGGATCGCGCGGCGCGGGAATCAGGTCGAGCTCGATCCCGATCTCGCGCTCGCGTGCCGCCGCGTTCAGGTAGCGCAGCGCCGAGAAATCCTCGAGCGCGAAGCCGACCGAATCGAACACCGTCACTTGCGCATCCGATTCGCGGCCCGGCTCGGCGCCCGACACGATCCGCGCGAACTCGATCACCGGGAACTGCGCCGGCATCTGCTGGATATCGCCTTCGATGCGCGTCTGCGGCTCGTATTCGACGACGACGCGTGCGCGCCGCAGCACGTCCGCATGCAGCTCGGTCTTGCCCGGGCAATCGCCGCCCACCGCGTTCACGTGCATCCCGTCCTCGATCATGTCCGGTGTCAGGATCGTCGCGTTGGTCTTGTCGGCGGTGACCGTCGTCACGATGTCCGCGCCGCGCACGGCGTCCGCCGCCGACGCACAGCGAATCACGCGCAGCCCCTCGAACGACGCGAGGTTTCGGATCAGCTTGTCGGTCGCCGCCGGATCGATGTCGAACACGCGCAGTTCGTCGATGCCGAGCATCTCGTGGAACGCGATCGCCTGGAATTCGCTCTGCGCGCCGTTGCCGATCAGCGCCATCGAACGCGCATCGGCGCGCGCGAGAAAGCGTGCGACCAAGGCGGACGTCGCGGCGGTTCGGATAGCCGTCGTCAGCGTCATCTCGCTCAGCAGCAGCGGATAGCCGGTATCGACATCGGCCAGCACGCCGAACGCCATCACCGTCAGCAGGTCGGCCTTGGTGTTCTTCGGATGGCCGTTCACGTACTTGAGCGCGTACAGCCGCGCGTCCGACGTCGGCATCAGCTCGATCACGCCGTCGGTCGAATGGCTGGCGAGGCGTGCGGTCTTCTCGAACGTCTCCCAGCGCCGGTAGTCCTGCTCGATATACGAGGCCATCGTCGTCAGGATCTGCGTCATCCCGACTTCGGCCACGAGCGTCGACACGCTCGTCACATCCAGATATCGCGTCATGCCCTTGCTCCACGGTTGCGGCGGCCGGCACGGGGCACGGCCGCCGTTGAAACAGTCGGCGCCGCGCGTTACGCGCGCCCTTCGAATCCCAGCAGCACGTTGACCGCGTTGATGCCGATCTCGTCGACCATGTAGCCGCCTTCCATCACGAACAGCGTCGGCACGTTCAGGCGCGCGAGCGCCGCGCCGATGCGCAGGTAGTCGGGCGAGCGCAGCCGGAAATGGCTGATCGGGTCGTGCTCGAAGGTATCGACGCCGAGCGACACGACGAGCGCATCGGGCGCGTGTGCGGCAATCGCGGCGGCCGCGTGGTCGAGCGCCGCCGAGTAGGTGTCCCACAGCGTGCCCTTCGGCAGCGGCAGGTTCAGGTTGAACCCTTCGCCCGCGCCGATGCCGCGCTCTTCCGCATAGCCGGAGAAGTACGGGTACGACACCGGCGGTTCGCCGTGGATCGACGCGAACAGCACGTCCGCGCGATCGTAGAAGATGTCCTGCGTACCGTTGCCGTGATGGAAATCGACGTCGAGCACCGCGACGCGCGCGGCGCCCTGCGCGACGCAGTGCTGCGCGGCGATCGCCGCGTTGTTCAGGTAGCAATAGCCGCCCATGTACTCGCGGCCCGCGTGGTGGCCGGGCGGGCGGCACAGCGCGAACGCCGCGCGCGCCGCGCCGCTCGACAGCAGGTCGGCACCGGTGAGCGCCGAGTTCGCGCTCGCGCTCACGGCATCCCACGTGCCGGCGTTGATCGGCGCGCCGGCGTCCATCGCGTAGAAGCCGAGCTTGCCGTCGATGAACGCGGGCGGCGTCGCGGCGGCCGGCATCGCGCGCACCGGCCACACGAGCGGCAGCGCCTGGCAGGTGCGGCCCGTCGCGGCCCACTCGTCCCATGCGCCGGCGAGGAAATCGACGTAGCGCGCGCTGTGCGCGGCCGCGTAGCGGGCGCGGTCGAACGGCTTCGGCGCGATCACGTCGCCGAGGCCGGCGGCACGCACTTGGGCGAGCACCGTTTCGGCGCGAAGGGGGTTTTCGAACGAATCGGTGATCGCGCCGTCCTTCAGTTCGACGCCGCGATGCAGTTGGTGATCGCTGCTGTAGACCGTGAGCATGGTTGACCGTTGCAGTGAGGGTGGCAACAGTTTATTGACGGCAACCGGCAATAGCTTTGCTTTCGACGCGCGGCTTTTATACAATTTTGAGAAAACCGCCTACGGAATCCCGGAAATGAGCAAAAATCGCGCTTCGGCTGAACTGGATGGCGTCGACCGCGCCATGCTGCGCCTGCTGCAGGACGACGGCGCGCTGTCGAACGCGACGCTCGGCGAGAAGCTGTCGCTGAGCGTCACGCCCTGCTGGCGCCGCCGCAAGCGGCTCGAGGACGAGGGCGTGATCACCGGCTACCAGGCGAACCTCGACCGGCGCGCGCTCGGCATGAACGTGTTCGCGTTCGTGCAGGTGACGTTCAACATGCATTCCGACCAGGATTCGGATCACTTCGAGGACGTGATGCGGCGTCACGACGAAGTGACGTCCTGCCACAAGATCACCGGCGCGGCCGACTACATCCTGCAGGTCGTCGCGGCCGATCTCGACGCGTATGCGGAATTCGTCGAGCGTGTGCTGCGCAAGCAGGCCGGGGTGTCGTCGATCCAGTCGAGCCTCGCGTTGCGCGAAGTGAAGTTCTCGTCGCGCGTGCCGGTGCCGGACGCCTGAACGACACGACGAACGTGCGGGCCTTCACCCGATTCTCCGAAACTCATCCCATGGAGCACTACCTGATGAAGCGTTTCCTCCCTTCCGCTTCGCTGGCCGCCACGCTGGCCTGCGCGTTCGCATTGAGCGCCTGTGCCGCGCAATCCACGCCGCCGGCTCAGTCTCCGGCTCAAGCAACGGCGCCGGCCGTACCGCCGATGCCCGGCAGCGATCGCGATGCGCACGGTTGCATCCCGTCGGCCGGCTATTCGTGGTGCGAAGCAACGCAACAGTGCGAGCGCCCATGGGAACTCGCGAAACAGAAAGGCTTCGCGAATTCGGCGCAAGCGTACGACCAGTTCTGCCGGAACGCTGCCGCGAAGTAAAGTGACGTGACGTCACGCGTTCGTGTCGCGGCGCACTGCCGCGACACGACGCAGCGCCCCTCGAAATACCCTCCCGATCCCGCGCAGTTATCCCCAGCTTTCCCGGTTCCCGCGACTGTCATTCCGGAAACCCGGACACACAAAAAACCCCACGAAAACAACGGTATTTTTCGTTTGTGACACAGCAAACGAGTTCGGTTACATTACGCGCCCCTTGCCATCCCGCCCCCGCAAAACGCGTCGCGCGCGGCCTCTTTCCACGCAGCCTGAAGCGCCTTCCGCTCAGGCTTGCCGCAAGGGCCCGGGCGCGTCGTGCGCCACTGTGACGCAGGCGCTTGCCTGCCCGCAGGAAGCCGATCCGAAGGTGTCCTTCCCGACGGTTTCGCGTGCGCAAATGCGACGGCGCGCGGCGTCGATCCGGAATTCCGGATTCGCGATCCGGATCTCCGGATCCGCGTTTCTCCGCGATCGACACCCGCGCCGGGCGGCCTGGCAAACCGATGCATCCAAGTTGAAAAAGGGATCTGCTGTGATCAAAACGTTACGGGTAATACTGTCGGCGCTCGCGCTGTGCGTCGCCGCGTCGTCCGCGCATGCCGCCGATACGAAGAAGGTCGACGTCCTGCTGGTGGGCGGCGGCATCATGAGCTCGACGCTCGGCGTCTGGCTGCACGAGCTTCAACCTGACTGGTCGATGACGATGGTCGAGCGCCTCGACGGCGTCGCGCTGGAAAGCTCGAACGGCTGGAACAATGCCGGCACCGGCCACTCGGCACTCGCCGAGCTGAACTACACGCCGGAGAAGGCAGACGGCAAGATCGACATCTCGAAGGCCATCGAGATCAACGAGTCGTTCCAGATCTCGCGCCAGTTCTGGGCGTGGCAGGTCAAGCAGGGCGTGCTGAAGAACCCGCATTCGTTCATCAACTCGACGCCGCACATGAGCTTCGTGTGGGGCGACGACAACGTCCGCTTCCTGAAGAAGCGCTACGAAGCGCTCCAGGCGAGCCCGCTGTTCCGCGGGATGCAGTATTCGGAAGACTACGACCAGATCAAGCAGTGGGTGCCGCTGATGATGGAAGGCCGCGACCGCAACCAGAAGGTCGCGGCGACGTGGACGCCGATCGGCACCGACGTGAATTTCGGCGAGATCACGCGCCAGTTCGTCGGCTACCTGAAGACGCAGCCGAACTTCACGCTGTCGCTGTCGAGCGAAGTGCGCGAGATCTCGCGCAATGCCGACGGCACGTGGCACGTGAGCTGGGTCAAGCTGCACTCGGATGAACCGGCGCAATCGGTCGACGCGAAGTTCGTGTTCATCGGCGCGGGCGGCGGTGCGCTGCACCTGCTGCAGGCGTCGGGCATCCCCGAGGCGAAGGACTACGGCGCGTTCCCGGTCGGCGGCTCGTTCCTCGTGACGGACAACCCCGAAGTCGTGAAGCAGCATCTCGCGAAGGCATATGGCAAGGCGTCGGTCGGCTCGCCGCCGATGTCGGTGCCGCACCTTGACACGCGGATCATCGACGGCAAGAAGATCATCCTGTTCGGGCCGTTCGCGACGTTCTCGACCAAGTTCCTGAAGAACGGTTCGTACTTCGACCTGCTCAAGAGCACCAACACGCACAACGTCGCGCCGATGATGCGCGTGGGCGTGGACGAATTCCCGTTGGTCCAGTACCTCGCCGGCCAGCTGATGCTGTCCGATGACGACCGCTTCAACGCGCTGAAGGAATACTTCCCGAACGCGAAGAAGGAAGACTGGCGCCTGTGGCAAGCCGGCCAGCGCGTGCAGATCATCAAGCGCGACCCGGTGAAGGGTGGCGTGCTGAAGCTCGGCACCGAGATCGTCGCGTCGCAGGACGGCAGCATCGCGGGCCTGCTCGGCGCATCGCCTGGCGCGTCGACGGCCGCGCCGATCATGCTGAACCTGATGAAGAAGGTGTTCAAGGACAAGGTCGCGACGCCTGAATGGCAGCAGAAGATCCGCCAGATCGTGCCCAGCTACGGCACGAAGCTGAACGACAGCCCGGCGAAGGTCGTCGAGGAGTGGACGTACACGAGCGACGTGCTGCAGCTGTCGCCGCCGCCGAAGATCGACGTCAACACGCCGTCGCAGGCCACCGGCACCGCGCCGGCCCGCCCGGCGAAGGCCTCGGCCGACATGGCGCTGTAACGCGCCGCGCGACACCGTTGCGCCGCATGACACGGCCGCCCTTCGTGAACTGACCCCAGGAAGTTGGATGGTCGGAACCGACGGTTAAGCTGATGAGGGCTGAGTCCTGTATTGCACGGGACTCAGCCCTTTTAGTTTGGTCTTGATGCGTTGGTGATTGTAGTAGTGGAT
>NZ_JAIZSA010000022.1:0-118859 GCF_020419825.1 Burkholderia sp. AU30198
ACTTGCACCACCACCGACAGCTTAAAAGCCAGGCTGTAGTCCCGCTGCGTCCGCTTGATCCCTTGCTCCATCTGGCACCTCCTCGCCTCGGCGAAAAAGTGTCAACCTATTTCAGGATGGGTCATGCACGCAAAAAAAGCCGCATGGTTCACCCATGCGGCTTTTTGCTTTTGGCGGATCCGGTGCGGGGTCAGCCCTTCTTCGCTTCGCCCGAGTCGCCGTAGAACTGCTCGACCAGTTCCTGCACGAGATAGCGATGATGCGGCGACAACGCTTCGATCTTCGACGCGAGTTCGATCGTCTCGGGTGTCGGCGGATAGCGCTCGTCGCGCGGCAGCGGTTGCGGCGTCGGGTGTTCGATCACGCTCGGCGACGGGCCGTAGTGCAGCCAGTGGAGTTCGACGCGCAGCCATTCTGCGAGCGTGGCGAGTTTGTCCGACGTCGGAATCGTGCGGCCCGTCAGCCATTTATGCGCGGTTTGCGGCGACACGGGCTGCGCTCCGCGGTGGCGCAGATTGAATCGGTTCGCCAGCTCAGTCGCACCGGTGACCTTCTCCGGGCTGCGCCGCAGGGCGAATTTCAGGCGTTCCGAGAACGCGGCTTTTTCTTCGGATGTCGGCATGGGGGAGATTGTGCAATTCCGCCGCCGCGTTTCAGACAACCATTCGGGATAAACGTATCTCGTTCAGACGAATCCCGGTCTTGATCAGAATGGGGTACGAAATTGAGGGCCGCAGCGTTGGGCCGCTCCAGCCGGCATACTCGTCCGAAACGGTGGCGGTGACATCACGTCGGGCTGATACTTGCCTTATCCCCATCGGGATAAATTCGGGCGTGTCCGAATCCCGCGCGGCGGCCGGTGGCGTGCTTGCCGGCACGCTACAATGCCGGCGTTCCGATGCCCAAACTGTTGCGCGGGCGCACCATATTCACTGATCACCCGATTCATCCGATTCCCATGCTCGCTACCGATTCCGATCCGATCGTCGCCATTGCCACTGCTGCCGGCCGGGGTGGCATCGGGGTCGTCCGCGTGTCGTTCGGGCGCGGCGGCGAGGCGGCCGCGTTGCCGCTGATCGACGCGTTGTGCGGGCAGAAGCTCGCGCCGCGCCACGCGAGCTACGTGCCGTTCCTCGACGAGCACGGCGCGCCGCTCGACCGCGGGATCGCGCTGTACTTCCCGGCGCCGCATTCGTACACCGGCGAGCACGTGCTCGAGCTGCAGGGGCACGGCGGGCCGATCGTGATGCAACTGCTGCTGCAGCGCTGCCTCGATGCGGGGCGCGGTTTCGGGCTGCGGCTCGCGGAGCCGGGCGAATTCACGCGGCGCGCGTTCCTGAACGACAAGCTCGATCTCGCGCAGGCCGAGGCCGTGGCCGATTTGATCGAGGCGAGCACCGAAGCCGCCGCGCGTTCGGCGGGGCGTTCGCTCGACGGCGCGTTCTCGCGGCAGATCCATGCGCTCGTCGAAGACGTGATCACGCTGCGGATGCTGGTCGAGGCGACGCTCGATTTTCCGGAAGAAGAGATCGATTTCCTGGAAGCGGCCGACGCGCGCGGCAAGCTTGCGAAGATTCGCGCGCAGCTCGCGCACGTGCTGGGCGACGCGCGGCAGGGGGCGTTGCTGCGTGAAGGGCTGTCGGTCGTGCTTGCGGGGCAGCCGAACGTCGGCAAGTCGTCGCTGCTGAATGCGCTGGCCGGCGCCGAGCTGGCGATCGTGACGCCGATTGCGGGCACGACGCGCGACAAGGTTGCGCAGACGATCCAGGTTGAAGGGATTCCGCTGCACATCATCGATACGGCCGGGTTGCGCGAGACCGAGGACGAGGTCGAGCGGATCGGTATCGCGCGTACGTGGAACGAGATCGAGCGCGCGGATGTCGTGCTGCATCTGCTGGATTCGCGCAACGGGATGACGGCGGACGACGAGACGATCGCGGCGCGCTTTCCGGGCGGTGTGCCGGTGGTGCGCGTGCTGAACAAGACGGATCTGACCGGCGTGGCGGCATGCGTTGAGCATCCGGCGGCGGAAGGCGATCTGACCGAGGTGCATCTGTCCGCGAAGCGCGGCGACGGGATCGACATGCTGCGTGCGGAACTGCTGCGGATCGCGGGGTGGCAGGCCGGGGCGGAAGGGGTGTATCTCGCGCGCGAGCGGCATCTGATCGCGCTGCGGGCCGCGCAGGAGCATCTGGCGCAGGCGGCGGATCATGCGGAGCAGCGCGCGCAGTCGCTCGATCTGTTTGCCGAGGAACTGCGGCTCGCGCAGGAGCAGCTTAATTCGATTACCGGGGAATTCACTTCGGATGATCTGCTGGGGGTGATTTTCAGCAGGTTCTGTATCGGGAAGTAATGCCGGCGCATTTGAAGTTCGACGCATCCTGCATGGCTCGTCATTCGTCTTTAATCGAAACACCCGATCACGATCGCTCTCCCGTTCGCCTCACCCGGCCTGCCGTAAAATCGTCCGGCCGGGCAATCTCGACATAACAAATCCCGGCGTCAAAACAAAGAGAGGGCATGTATGGGATTCGGATTCGGAAAGCGCCGCGAGTCATCCGGCAACTCGACCGTCGACCTGACGAAAAACCAGCACTCGCGAGCGAATGACCGCATCGCGCTGGATCTTGCGTTACGCCGGGCTTTGGCGGTCCTCGAGTGTTGCGCATCACACGGCGCTTATATCGAGCTCAACGATGCCAAAGTCGGGTGGGACTATCTGAAGGAAAAAGGCCTGATTTCGATCGATCTGGATGCCGAGTGGAACGAATCGGAACGCATCCTGCTGGCCTATTACAACGCAGGCATTCTCATCGCATCGGATAAGGAGCGCGCCCGGCACCTGGTGGACGTGATCGAGGTGCAACTCCGGGCCGCACGTGGCGAGGTGGTGGGCGTCGTGGATGCCGTTTCCGCGCTCAATCTCGCGCGGCTCAAATATCCTTCGAAGAGCTGGATCGGCGATGGCATCTTCGCTGCCGTGTTCGGCGTGATGGGCGGCGCGATCATCGGTACCGTGGCTGGCAGGTTCGCAGACGATACGACGGCCGTGACCAATGTCGTCTTCGTTCTCGTGACCCTCGGTTCGATTCTCTTCGCGCGCTACAGCCACCAGAAGAGCATTGTCGCGGCCGACGCGAAAATCGCGGCGGCTCAAGCCGAGGTCGATCGCCTCGTCGTCCGGAATCTGTCTCCTTCGGCGGAAGTCTCGTCCGTCGCCGCCTGACAGTCTTGCCAGATGGTTCGTCGTCGCACCGGATGCTACATTGCGTCGGGCCGAACGAGCTGACCCCCCGACGCGGTCCGGCTTGTCTGACGAGCGCATCCGCGCCGCGCGATCGCCATCGGGCAACGTGCGGTGCCGAGCGTCGTAGCAAGCTGACCGATCCTGCTTTCTCGCACGACAGCCAACCATGTCCCTGTCCCGCCGTCACTTCCTTGCCACCCTTCCCGTGCTCCCGGTGCTGGCCGCCCGCGCGGCATCGGGTGCGCCCACCGCGTCGCAATCGATCGACCGCAACGCGATCATCCGCGCCGTCTTCGCCGACGGCGCTGCACGTCCCGACCTGGCCGCGCGCCACGTCGAGCTGATGAACCGGCTTCGCGTGATGTGGGTGCCGGTCGAATCCGGTGCGCCCGGTATCGATCAGTCGCAGCCGCTGATCGGCGACGGGCCGCCGATCGCGCTGGCCAAGGCGGCACTCAAAACCGACGACGATGCGCTCGCCATTCGCACGCTGGCCGAACTCGGTCGGCTCGTGCCGCAGTTCGTGGCGGGGGCCGGCACGCTTGCGCCGGGGCAATACACGATCCCGCCAGCGCTGCGCAAACTGTTCGCGTTCAAGGAAAGCGGCGTCGACGCGTCGGGCCGTTTCCAGTTTCGCGCCGCGCATCTCGCCGTGCTGAGGGGCGCCAACTGGAGGACGGTCGATTCGGATGCGATCGAGGACGTGCTGGGTGAAGGGGATTTCTGGCCGATGCCCTACATCGACGGCAAGCGGCCGTATGGCGACCGTACCTACTATCAGTTCGACATGGCTGAACTGCTGGGCGAGCCATACAAGCGGGATGGGCGAGGCAATCTGATCGCGGAAGCGAAAAAGGATGCGCGGCTCGAGCGCCTTCACTACGAAACGCTCGCTGCGCTGCAGGTATTTCTGACGCATGCCAAGCTGACCCGCCCGGCCTGATCATGGTGCGGTTCGGCGCGTCGGCCTGCATCGGGGGGCACGGCCGTCGATGCAGGCAAATCGCCCGCTCGCAACGACGCTTCAGCCATCCGCCTGCCGAAGCGTGCCGCACTTCACGACATCAATCCCAGTCCCGATGATGATGGTGGTAGTAGCCGCCACCACCGTAGTAGCCACCGCCATCCGGCACAACGATACAGCCGCTCAGCAACACAGCGACGCTGGCAATCAGCAAAAGGGTTTTCTTCATGGCGCTCACCTGCTCGGGTTCAATATGAAACCCAGCATAGCGAGCACCCGCAACACCGGCTGTAAGCGATCGTTTCCCTGTTCTGCAATCCGTAACGGCGGATTATTTCGGTCACAATGACCGTAACAAATCCCCAAACAGCAGACGTTTTCAGGCGGTGACGACCCTGTTTCGCCCCGTATCCTTCGCGCGATACAGCGCGGCATCGGCGGCTTCGATCAACGCATCGGGTGTCGAGAGATCGTCGGCCGACACGGTCGCGCAGCCGACACTCACGCTCACGCGCCCGGCCGGTGACGCCGGCATCGCAAGATCGAGCCGCAGCACCGCTTCACGCGCTTCCTCGGCAACCACCCGCGCGCCGCGCGCCCCCGTGTTCGGCAGCACGATCGCGAACTCCTCGCCACCGTAACGCGCGACGATGTCTGCGGGCCGCCGCACCGCGCCGGCCAGCGCATTCGCGACCGCGATCAGGCATGCGTCGCCCTTCACGTGACCGAACGCGTCGTTGTACGCCTTGAAGCGATCGACGTCGACCATCAGCAGCGACAGCGGTTCGCCTTGCCGTCGCGCCTGCAGGAACAGCGTGTGGAAATGATCGTTGAAGTGCATGCGGTTGAACGCGCCCGTCAGCCCGTCGCGCGCGGACGAGCGGATCAGCGTCGCGTGCGCCTCGAACAGCCGCTGGTACAGCATCGTCACTTCCCACGCGAGTACGCACACGAGCACGCCCGGCGAGAACATGCTGAATACGCGCGCGAGATACCAGCCGACCGTGAAGCGATTGGTGCTCATCAGGTTCAGCGTCGTGTCGGTGAGGCACGCGAGCACCGCGATCGCAAGCCACAGGTCGAGTGTCGTGCGCAGCCGGCCGGTGGCCAGCACGGCAACGAGCGCCAGCGCATTGAGCAGCCACACGACCAGCGCGACGCCGTTGACGGGCAGCACGGCCGCGTCGCCTGGTGGATGAAACGCGGGTGGCAGCGACACGTTCAGCGTGACCAGGCACAGCAGCCCGGCGACGGCAGCCGGCCCGCCGATCAGGGCGAGCGTCCACCGGCGTGTCTGTTGCGCGCCGATCGGTGAGCGCGTCAGCCGCTCGCGCGCGAGCAGCGCGACCATCACAAAACCCGGGAAGCCGGCGTGCCAGAAGATCCACATCCACGCGGCGCTTTGCGGTTGCGCGCCTAGCAGCCCGTGCGGCGCGAATACGCCGGGAAAGGTGAGCAGTTGCAGCGCGACGGCGAGCGCGGTGAACGCGTAGGCGCCGCCGAGTGCGCCGAGCACCGGCTGGCGCGTCACGGTGAACTGCGCGCCGAGAAAGGACGCCGCGATGCTCGCGGTGGTGAACACGGTGAGCGCACACATCGGCATGAACGGCTCGATGGCCGGCAGCGCAACGTTCGCGTGCGGCGCGGCGATCCCGAGCGCGAGCACGATGACGAGCGCCGCCAGTGCGCCGAACCAGAGCTGACGGCGTGTCGTGTGCTGGATCAGGATGCCTTCCATGGAGTTCCCCGGGCACGTAGGCGGACACGCCCGGTCTTGCGCCGGGCGACAGGCAGCCGGCCGCTGCGCGACCGGTGCGGCCTGATGCTATCGCGTTATGGGTGCGGGCTCAAACCCCGAGGCCGGGGCCGAAGTTGCCGGCGACCCAGTGCGTGACGGCGTTGACGTCCGCGTAGTCCTGTTCGGGCAGGCCGTCGAGCATCGACAGCACTTCATTGCTGGCACCGGCGTCGCGCGCGGCATCGAC
Source organism: Burkholderia sp. AU30198 (assembly GCF_020419825.1). Taxonomy (NCBI): domain Bacteria; kingdom Pseudomonadati; phylum Pseudomonadota; class Betaproteobacteria; order Burkholderiales; family Burkholderiaceae; genus Burkholderia; species Burkholderia sp. AU30198. The sequence continues at coordinate 6,197 of NZ_JAIZSA010000022.1, forward strand.
GATCGCATCCTTGTTGGCCGGGTAGCGGACAGCCGCCAGCACGTCGGCGATCTGCAGGTCGATCGTTTCGTTGGGAATGTCGTGCGGAGGCTGGGCGGGCTGGTCGTTCACGGCGGCGTCTCGCGGGGTGAGCGGGTTGAGTGGCTTGCGTGGTATTCGGATCGAGGCGGAATTCGGGTGCTTGATGGGACACCTCATGGGGCACGTCACGGGGTGCATCACGCGTTCACATTCCAGGGCGGCCAGGCCGGCATACCCCGCGAATGGACGGCGATCGACTCAATGCTCGCGTCGCACGCGGCGCCACGGATGCTTCCAGTCGATGTGCGGTGCGTTTTCGTCGCGCGGATGCTGGCGCCGATGTTCCTGCCAAAGTTCGTCGGAAAACAGCGCCGCTACGATCACGAGCGGCAGCACGAGGAAAATTCCGAGTATGACTTGCTCGATCACGATAGCCTCCTTGCGGTGGCAGGAACCCTTGCTCCCATTCTAGGCTCTGAACTTCGCCCGCGTTCAATTTCTTACAGTGCGGAACAGGCCCGGATGCGGCCTTGCCGGACGGGCGCCGGCATCAAAAAGGACATGAACATGCAACTCCAGAACGATACCAACACGCTCGCGCTGCGGCCGCTGGAGCGCCAGGACCTGCGCTTCGTCCACGAGCTGAACAACGACGCAAAGATCATGCGCTACTGGTTCGAGGAGCCGTACGAAACCTTCTCGGAACTGTCACAACTGTACGACCGCCACGTGCACGACCAGCGCGAGCGCCGTTTCGTCGCGGTTGACGCACAAGGTGAACTGGTCGGCCTCGTCGAGCTGATCGAGCTCGACTACATCCATCGCCGCGGCGAGTTCCAGATCATCATCGCGCCGCAATGCCAGGGGCGCGGCTATGCGGGCCAGGCGACGCGTCTCGCGATCGAGTACGCATTCAAGGTGCTGAACATGCGCAAGCTGTACCTGATCGTCGATACGTCGAATGCGGCGGCGATTCACGTGTACGAGAAATGCGGATTCCAGCACGAGGCCGAATTGAAGGAAGAATTTTTCGGAAACGGCGCGTATCACAACGCTTATCGCATGTGCATTTTTCAGCGCGATTATTTCGAGCGTCAGCAACCCGGCCTGAATACAGCAGGGTAAACACGCTGGCGAAAGGCGCTTGTGGCGGGGCTTCCGCGGGCGCTGAAACCATGCGGAGAAGTACGGATAAATACGGATTCGCTTATACCTGGCATTTTTCTTGTATCAGGTAAATGCGATTCCGCGTTGCGGTAAAGTCGAATCGTTTCGGATGACTTTATGTGCGGCGCATCAAAATGATCCGGATAGCGAAATGGATTATCCAAACCGTTCAATCGCCGCGCTGTAACTTTCCTGAAAGTCTTGCTGCGCAACGCTTTCCGCCCGGCGTCGCGGGCCTGCCCGTCGGGCGGCACGCGTCGTCACGGCTGCGCGCGGCGCGAAAGACGGGCTGCGCACGGGGTGCGACAATCCGCCGCTATTGCGATCGCACAACAAATGTGCTTGCTATCGCTTGCCGGTCTTCTAAAGTGAAAAACGCGGGTTCACGATCACCTTTAAACACATAGCTAACCCAAGCCTGGTGCCCGCAAGCCTGGAGACAGAACATGATGAAGCGTACCGGTATCCTTTTTGCCCTCGTCGGCGCATTTTGCGCGGTGTCGATTGCCCAGGCGGGCGGCGATTCGGCCGTCAAGCCGACGCAGGAAATCCAGTTGACGAAGAACGCATGGGGCTGCCTGTCGAAAGACAATCTGGACTCCGTACTGAGTCACGAGCGTGACGGCAAGTCGCAGGCGAAGCAGCAATACTTCGACGACTACCGTTGCCTGTCGGTGCCGGAAGGCCAGCGTTTCCGCGTGGTGTCGGTCGATCAGGGCGACGTGCAGTTCGTCAGCGCCGACAACAGCGACCAGCAGGGGCTCTGGACCGATTCGCGCTTCGTCAAGCAATAACCGTCCCATCACCGCGCCGTCGCACGACGCGCGAGCGCGCCGGCCCGATCGGCCGGCGGCGCGAACCGAACACGGCCCGGCCCATGCCGGGCCGTTGCGCTGTGGGTGGCACATGACACGCGCCGGACGCCGCGCATTCGGTATCATCACGGCCCGACCGAACCGAATGCCCGCCCGGGCCGCATCCGCATGGCGCTGAAATCCACGATCTACAAAGCCGAACTGCAAATCGCCGACATGGATCGGCATTACTACGCCGATCACGCGCTGACGGTGGCGCGCCATCCGTCGGAAACCGACGACCGGATGATGGTGCGCATCGTCGCGTTCGCGCTGTTCGCGCACGAGCGGCTCGAATTCTGCAAGGGGCTGTCGGACGTCGACGAGCCCGATCTGTGGCAGAAGGACCTGACGGGCGCGATCGACGTCTGGATCGAAGCCGGCCAGCCGGACGAACGGCGCATCTCCAAGGCGGCCGGCCGCGCCGGGCAGGTCACGGTGATCGCATACGGCGGCAAGACGTCGGATATCTGGTGGCAGGGCGTGCGCAGCAAGGTCGAACGGCTGCGCAACGTGCAGGTGCTGTCGCTGGATGACGGTGTCGCAGCCGCGCTCGGGAAACTCGCGGAGCGCACGATGCGCCTGCAATGTACGGTGCAGGACGGCGCCGCGTGGATCTCGAGCGCCGACCACGATCCGGTCGCGGTCGAGTGGACGGTGCTGAAGGCGCGCGCGGACGCGTGACGGCCCGCGCGCCGGCTGGCCGCGTTCAGCCGATCGCGGCCGGCGGCCCCTTGAATTCCAGCATGTTGCCTTCCGGGTCGAACAGGTAGATCGACGGCCCGTAGCCGCCGGCGCCGTAGCGTTCAGCGGGGGCGCCCGGCCGTGCGCCATGCGCGGCGAAATGGGCGGTCAAGGCTTCCGGATCGAACGGCTCGACGCGCAGGCACACGTGATCGAGATTGCGTCCCGTGCCGGGCGGGCCGCTGTCGGCGCGGTCGATCGGGCCGCCGACCGACAGCAGGTCGATCAGCGCGTCGCCCGCGCGCAATTGCACAAGGCCCAGATCGGGCTGTTCCTTCTCCACATGGCAGCCGACGGCGTCGCAGTAAAAGCGCGTCATCGCGGCCATGTCGGTCACGCGCAGCACGATGTGATCGATTGCGCGGATAGTCGGTTTCATGGGCAGGCACTCCTTCGCGGTCCACGAGCATCGAGTGTAGACGTATCGCGCCTGCGCCGCCGGCCGGAACGCGGCACAATCGACGGACGAAAAAAAGCCCGTTCACGCGGAGCGGAACGGGCTTAATCCATATCAGGAGGAGACATGGAGGAGACAGTTCCAACTATACACACGGCGATGGTGCGACGCAATATTTCGAATGCAAAAAATCGTCAGGACGGCGATTTGTCGCATCCGCAGTGCAGCAAAATGGTGACGGTACGATGACGAAAACCGCGCTGAAACAGCCGGCGCGCGCGTTTTGTCGGATTTATCTTTAATCGATCCGCCCCCGGTTCTCCGGGGCGAATCACAGAGCAAGATTCAGGGCGCGACGGCGTGTGCCGATGTCTAGAGTAGGTCCCATCTACACTAGAGAGTGCGAGGTTCAGATGAAAACCGCCTATCCGACCGATGATGCCCGCTGGGGCGCCGTCACCGAGCGCGATCCGCATGCGGACGGCGCGTTCTTCTACGCCGTGAGCACGACCGGCGTGTTCTGCCGCCCAACTTGCGCGTCGCGGCTGCCGCGCCGTGAAAATGTGTCCTTCTTCGTCGATACGGCCGCCGCGCGTGCGGCCGGCTTCCGGCCCTGCAAGCGCTGCCAGCCGGAAGGGTTGCCGCGCGAGCTCGAGATCGTCAATCGCGCGTGCGCGGTGCTCGACGCGCACGCGGAACGGCTCACGCTGCAGCAGCTGAGCGATGCCGTGCACGTGAGCCCGTTTCACCTTCAACGGCTCTTCAAGCGCGTGGTCGGCGTGTCGCCGCGGCAGTACCAGGCCGCGCAGCGCGGCGCCGCGCTGAGGCAGGCGCTGCAAAGCGGGCAGCCGGTCACGCAGGCGGCCGTCGACGCAGGCTTCAACTCGCCGTCGCGGCTTTATGCGTCGGTGCCGCGCGAGCTCGGGATGGCGCCGTCGGCGTTCCGCCGCCAGGGCGCGGGCCTGCGGATCGACTATGCGACCGCATCGACGTCGCTCGGCACGGTGCTCGTCGCCGCGACCGAACAGGGCATCTGCCGGATCGCGTTCGGCGACGAACCGGTAGCGCTCGCCGGCGAGCTGAAAGACGCGTTCGCGCGCGCCGAGCTGGTCGAAGCGCCCGCCCGGCTCGCCCCGTTCATTGCGCAGATCCGCGCGTACCTGGACGGCACGCGGCATGCCTTCGACCTGCCGCTCGACATCGCGCCGACCGCATTCCAGCAGCGCGTGTGGGAAGCGCTGACGCATATTCCGTACGGCGAAACGCGCAGCTACTCGGAGATCGCCGAGGCGCTGGGTTCGCCGCGCGCGGTGCGGGCGGTCGCGTCCGCGTGCGCGTCGAACCCGGTCGCGCTCGCGATCCCGTGCCACCGCGTCGTCCAGAAGGGCGGCGCGCTTTCCGGGTATCGTTGGGGCGTGCGCCGCAAGGCGACGTTGCTGGCGTCCGAGGCGCGGCATGTGCATGACGATGAAGCCGAAACCGTTGCGGAGGGCAGCGCAGTTTGAGCATCGCAAAAACAACCATCACATCCATCGTGAACGGCGGCCCTGTGCCGCCGTCCGCGCAAATGGAACTGCGCTTCAATGCGCCTTACGACTGGGCGCGCGTGCTGCGCTTCTTCAGCGGGCGCGCGATTCCGGGCGTCGAGCAGGTGGCGGACGGCGTGTATCGCCGCATCGTCGACCTGCACGGCGATGCCGGCCGGCTCACGGTCGCGAAGCATCCGCGCAAGCATTGCCTGGTCGCGACGGTCGAAGGCGCGGTCGCGCGTCATGTCGACGACGCGTTCGCCCTGCGCGTCGCGACGATGTTCGACCTCGGCGCCGATCCGGCCGCCATCGGCAGCGGGCTGGCGCGCGATCCGTGGTTCGCGCCGCTCGTCGAGGCCGCGCCGGGGCTGCGCGTGCCGGGCGCATGGTCGGGGTTCGAGTTGGCCGTGCGCGCGATCGTCGGCCAGCAGGTGAGCGTGAAGGCTGCGACGACGATCGTCGGCCGGCTCGTCGAGCGTGCCGGAGAGCGTGTGGTTCATGAAGACGACGGCGCGCCCGCATGGCGTTTCCCGACGCCCGACGCGCTGGCCGCCTGCGATCTCGACAAGATCGGAATGCCCGGCAAGCGGGTGGCGGCACTGACGGGCGTGGCGCGCGCGGTGGCGGCTGGCGACGTCCCGGTCGATCGCGAGCACGCCGATCTCGCGACGCTGCGCAGTGCGTGGCTCGATCTGCCCGGCATCGGCCCGTGGACCGTCGAATACATCGCGATGCGCGCATGGCGCGATCCGGACGCATGGCCGGCCTCCGATCTCGTGCTGATGCAATCGATCGCTGCCCGCGATCCGGCGCTCGACCGGCTGGCAACCCAGAAGCGCCGCACCGAAGGCTGGCGGCCGTGGCGCGCGTACGCGGCGCTGCATTTGTGGAACGAAGTGGCCGACCGGGCGGGCGGCGCGCGCGGCGGGTGAGGGCGGCTGCAATCGCGGCCGCCCGCGGCCGGGTGCGACCTGGCGAGGCTGCGATGCAACCCATTGCGCAGGTTGTGTCGGCATGCGTAGCCTGACTACCGGACACCGGACACCGGACACCGGACACCGGACACCGGACACCGGACACCGGACACCGGACACCGGACACCGGACACCGGACACCGGACACCGGACACCGGACACCGGCCGTCACGGCAATTCCGCGTATCCGTCGTCGGCAGGATGCCGGGCGCGCAATGCGCACTTACCCCTCTTCCCGCGGTCGATTCCGCGGCAGGGTTGCACCTGCCGCCACCCGTCCGCGCGTCAGGTTCCATCGGACAAATTCGTATAACCGACTTGCCCGTTGCCGCCGCCTGGAACCGGTGGCACATGCGGCGACCGCCGCGACCGGCCCGTCCGGCGGCCCGCTCCGGCCCGCGCACGGCGCCCGGGGCCACCTCAAGCGCGTGTTTCGGCGAGATGTTAAAGTGCCCGCTACCAACGAAGCGACCAACAATCCAGCCGGCCGCGCGCGGCGTTCTGCGCGCGGCCGTCACGCACTTGCGTCTCCATGTCGAACACCATGACTCACCGCCAGTCCGAACTGCTGCTGAAGCGCCTCGACGCGCTGAGCTCGGGCCCGACGCGGCAGCATCTGCCCGACGGCCTGCGCGGCATCGAAAAGGAAAGCCTGCGCGTGACGCGCGACGGGATGATCGCGTTCACGCCGCATCCGCGCGCGCTCGGTTCGGCGCTCACGCATCCGTCGCTGACGACCGACTATTCCGAAGCGCTGATCGAGCTGATCACGCCCGCGGAAGGCGACGCCGCGATCACGCTCGAACGTCTCGACGATCTGCATCGCTACGTGTATGCATCGCTCGGCGACGAGATGCTGTGGAACGACTCGATGCCCGGCCTGCTGCCGGCCGACGACCAGATTCCGATCGCCGACTACGGCACGTCGAACATCGGCCGCCTGAAGACGGTGTACCGGCGTGGCCTCGCGTATCGCTACGGCCGCACGATGCAGTGCATCGCCGGCATCCATTACAACTACTCGCTGCACGAAGAGGTGTGGCGGCGCCTGCATGCGGAAGAGGGCTCGACGGCCACGCTCGTCGATTACCAGTCGGAGCGCTATCTCGCGCAGATCCGCAACTTCCGCCGCCGCAGCTGGCTGCTGATGTACCTGTTCGGCGCGTCGCCGGCGCTCGATACGAAGTTCCTGCGCGGCAAGCCGCACAAGCTCGACACGTTCGATGCCGATACGCTGTACCTGCCGCATGCGACGAGCCTGCGGATGAGCGATCTCGGCTACTCGAACACGACTGCCCAGGCTGCGCTGCACGTCGACTACAACACGCTGCCCGGCTATCTCGACGCGCTGTCGAAGGCCGTGAGCGAGCCGTATCCGGCCTACGAGGCGATCGGCACGCATCGCGACGGCGAGTGGATCCAGATCAACACGAACGTGCTGCAGATCGAGAACGAGTTCTACTCGACGATCCGGCCGAAGCGCGTCACGTATTCGGGCGAGCGGCCGCTGCATGCGCTCGCTTCGCGCGGCGTGCAGTACATCGAGGTGCGCTGTCTCGACATCGATCCGTTCGAGCCGACTGGCATCGCACTGGAAACCGCGCGCTTCATCGACGCGTTCCTGCTCGCGTGCGCGCTCGACGAGAGCCCGGCGCTCGACTGCCCCGCGTACCAGGAAGCGAACGCGAACTTCGGCAGCGTGACGATGGAAGGGCGCAAGCCGGGGCTCACGCTGCAGCGCGACGGCGAGTCGATCACGCTGCAGGCATGGGCAGACGATCTGATGGCCGATATCGAAACCGTCGGCCGCCGTCTCGACGAGATCCGCGGCGGCGACGAGCATGCGCGCGCGATCGCCGCGCAACGCGAGAAGCTCGCCGATCCGGAGCGCACGGCGTCCGCGCGCGTGCTGCGCACGATGCGCGAACGCGGTCAGTCGTTCCTCGGGTTCGCGCTGGCGCAGAGCGAAGCGCATGCCGCGCATTTCCGCGCGCATCCGCCGTCGGCGGAGATGCTGCGCGTCGAGCAGGCGCTTGCCGCGAAGTCGCTGGCCGAACAGGCCGAGCTCGAAACGAAGGAAGCCGGATCGTTCGATGCATTCGTCGCGGCCTATCGCGCGTATACGCTGAACCGCTTCAGCGTGTGATCTTGCGCACGTGCACCGCGTCGATCGGCGCGGTGCGCGATGTGCCTCTCCGTCGCCGGTCGGTGCGCACCGTTCATCGTTGCGCGCGCGATCCGGTTCAATCAGCCGTCAGTGATGCGCGTACGTGCCGCGATCGATCGCAGGCGGTACCGCCGGCTTGCCCGATTCCACGTTTGCCCCGCCGTCGCTGCCGTAGCCGGCGTTCTCGCCGCGCGCCTGCGCGGCACGGCGCATGATCGCCTGCATGTTGTCCGGAAAGTCGGGACTACTCGCGAGGCTCGTCCGGTAGCCGGCGGCCTGCAGTTCCACGAGTTCCTGGCGGACCTCGGCACGTGTCAGTGTCGATGCGGCCTGCGCGTGGGCGGCGAAGGCCGCGCCGATCAGCACGCATGCGCATGCCGCCTGTTTCATCGTCTTCATCATGTTCACTCCGTGAGGTTCCGGTGCCGCGCCTGCCTTGGCCGGCGCGGGCGGAATCGATGCGACCAGTCTAGGCTTCGGACGCCAAACGAAACATCCCGCCCGCCGTCAGGCACCTTTGCCGCACATGCAACATTGCGCGGCGGGCGGCGTTGCGCTGCGCCGGCGGGCCGCTCGTGACGGACTGCCTGTCGGCTGCGACAGCGGGCCGCCCGCTGCGGGTCAGCGGGCGGCCGGTGGTTCGTATCGGGTCGGTACGCATCGGGCTTGTCCCCCTTGTACAAGCGCTGCGCGCCTCCTAACCTCTTTTAAGCGACTGATCGGTTGGCCGCGCGACGTCGTTGCGTGCGCAAGCGCCTGATCGTCGTCGCGACTGCAGAACGATCGCTTTGCACCGAATTCGGGGGGCACCGCCGCGCCACCCTGGGTCGACCGCCGTGGGGGTGGAGTAAGCGCTGAAGCGCTAACTCCGCCCAACCACGCCATGGGATCCGAGTAGGCGCTAAAGCGCCAACTCGGATCGACAGGAGACACGATGAACCCCACCGACGCCCTACCGCCCGGCATCGTCTTCGCGCAGCCTTTGACGCCGGTCGCCAATTCGCTGCTGCTGTCCTTCCTCGTCGCCGCGATTCCGATTGCGGTCGCGCTGATCGCACTCGGCGTACTGCGCCGCCCCGCGTGGCAGGCATCGCTCGCCGGGCTCGTCGCCGGCCTCGCGGTCGCGATCGGCGCGTGGGGGATGCCAGCCGGGCTCGCGTTCAACGCGGTCGGCGCCGGCATGGCGCTCGCGGTCGTGCCGGTGATGTGGATCGTCTTCAACGCATTGCTGCTGTACAACATCGCGGTGAAGTCGGGCCGCTTCGACCAGTTCCGGCAATGGATGCTCGACAACCTGCCCGACGACCGCCGTCTCGTACTGCTCGTCGTCGCGTTCTCGTTCGGCTGTCTGCTCGAAGGGATCTCGGGCTTCGGCACGCCGGTCGCGATCACGAGCGCGCTGCTGATCGCGCTCGGCTTCCCCGCGCTCGAAGCGCTCACCTATACGCTGCTGTTCAACACGGCACCGGTCGCGTTCGGCGCGCTCGGCGTGCCGATCACCGTGCTCGGCGCGGTGACGTCGCTGCCGCCCGCGACGCTCGCGCAAATGGTCGGCCGCCAGCTGCCATTCTTCGCGCTGCTGCTGCCGTTCTACGTGGTCGGTGCGTATGGCGGGCTGCGTTCGATCTCGAAGCTGTGGCCCGCGCTGCTCGTGTCGGGCGGCAGCTTCGCGATCGCGCAGTTCGTCACGTCGAACTTCCTCGGCTACCAGCTCACCGACGTGCTGTCGTCGCTCACGTCGCTGATCGTCACGATCGGCTTCCTGCAGGTGTGGAAGCCGCAGCCCGATCCGCAATACGCGCTCGCCCGCAGCGTGCCTGCGACGGCCGGCGCCGCGCGCGCGGGCTTCGGCGGCTGGCTGCCGTGGCTCGTCGTGTCGGTGGTCGTGATCGTCTGGGTGCACGCGAACATCGCGGCGATCGGCGACGTGAAGATCAAGTGGCCGGGCCTGCACAACGCGGTGTTCGTGTCGCTGTACCACAAGCCGTATGCGGCGATCTGGGACTTCCAGCCGCTCGGCACGGGCACCGCGATCCTCTTGTCGGCGATCATCACGGCCGCGTTGACGCGCACCGGCGTCGGCGATTTCTTCGAATGCGTGGCGAAGACCTGGCGGCAGACATGGATCGCGATCGTCACGGTGATGATGATCGTCGGGCTCGCGTACCTGTTGAACTACTCGGGGATCAGCTACACGCTCGGCACCGGCGTTGCGTCGACGGGCGCGCTGTTTCCGCTGGTGTCCGCGTCGCTCGGCTGGATCGCCGTGTTCCTGTCCGGCAGCGACACGTCGGGCAACGCGCTGTTCGGCAACCTGCAGGTCGTCGCCGCCCGGCAGCTCGGCCTCGATCCGGTGCTGATGGCCGCGACCAACTCGTCGGGCGGCGTGATGGGCAAGATGATCTCGCCGCAGAACATCGCGACGGGCGTGTCGACGACGGACCTGAAAGGGCAGGAGGGTGTCGTGTTCGCGCGCACGTTCTGGCACAGCGTGATCCTCACGCTGCTGCTCGGCGTGCTCGTGTTCCTGCAGCAGCACGTGCTGACGTGGATGATTCCGGCACTGCCGAAGTGATGTGAGCGCAACGACAGAAGGAAGGCACGAGGAAAAACGAGGGAAGGCGCGAGAAAAGCGCCAGTCAAGTGCGGAACCGGCGAACGCGCGGCAGTTCAGCGCGCGTTCACCCGCCGCGCCGTTCGTCCTGCTTCATCCGTCCCGGCCGCGTCGCCGCCGGCCGGCAGGATGCACGCGAGGAACGCGTCGATTGCAGGGCTCTGGCGGCGCGCCTTCAGGTAGTACACGTATTCGTCGATCGTCGTGTCGACGCCGCGCAGCGCGATCACGCGCAAATCCGGATGACGTTCGGCCTCGCCGAGCGGAAACAGGCTGCCACCCACGCCATGCAGGATCGCCTCGCGGATCGCTTCGCGGCTGCCGATCTCGGCAACCGATACAGCCGCGATGCCAGCCGCTTCAAGGATCGTCTCCGTGCAGCGGCGCGTGACCGAGCCTTCCTCGCGAATCAGCAATCGCACGTCGGCAAGCTGCGCCGGATCGATCGCGTCGAAACGCGCGAGCGGATGGTTGCGATGCACGACGAGCACGAGCGGGTCGGTCGAGATCACCTTGCGTTCGAGGCCGTCGGCATCGTTGCGCTGCGACGAGACGGCGAGATCGATGCGGAATTCCTGCAGCGCCTGCAGGATTTCCTCGGAGTTGCCGATCCGGCACGTGAGCGCGATCGACGGATGCGCGTTCGAGAAGCGGCCGACCGCGTCCATGATGTAGTACGGCCCCGTCGCACCGATCCGCAGGTGGCCTTCGAACAGGCCGCCGACGTTGCGCAGCATGATGTCGGCCTGCGCCTCGAGCGCGATCATCTTCTCGACGAGCGGCAGCAGCTCGATGCCCGTCTCGGTGACCTCGAGCTTGCGGCCGCTGCGGTGGAACAGCTCGACGCCATACACCTGCTCGACCTGCCGGATCTGCGCGGCAATCGTCGGCTGGCTCACGCCCAGATGGCGCGCGGCGCGCGTGATGCTGCCCTGCCGGACGGTCGCGTGGAACGCCTTCAGCTGATCGAACACGACTCGGCTTCTCCCCTCTGTATCGCGCGTCAGCGTAGCGCATGCGTATGTCGGCCGGATGAAAGGCGCGTCGTGCGCCGCTTCGAAAAAATTCTTGTGGGTAACCCAAAGAAACCTGCGGTAACCGGTCACGGCCGGGACACGCCGATGCGGGGTAATAACGGCGACGCAAACCGCCGGCCCCGCTCGACTGGCGCCCCCACTCCTACCGACAACAGGGTTCTCTTCATGTCCTCGAACAACCGACGCGATTTCCTGCGCCTCGCCGCGCAGTCGGCCGGCGCGATGGCCGCCTACGCGGGCTTCCCGCCCGCGATCCGCAATGCGCTGGCGATGCCGGCCGCCTATCGCACGGGCACGATCCGCGACGTCGAACACGTCGTGATCTTCATGCAGGAAAACCGTTCGTTCGACCATTACTTCGGCGGGCTGCGCGGCGTGCGCGGCTTCAACGACCCGCGCCCGCACCTGCTGCCGAGCGGCGCACCGGTGTGGCAGCAGCCGCCGGCGTCGGTGTTCACGAAGAACTACCACTCGCGCGGCCTCGATCCGTCGGCGCCGTACGTGCTGCCGTTCTACCTCGATCCGAAGCAGACGACCGAATTCCAGCCGGGCACGAACCACGGCTGGAGCAGCGGCCACCTGTCCTGGAACAACGGCCAGTGGGACCAGTGGGTGAACCAGAAGCAGGACGTACTGACGATGGGCTACCTGAAGCGCCAGGATCTCACGTACCACTACGCATTGGCCGACGCATTCACGATCTGCGATTCGTACTTCTGCTCCGCGCACGCCGACACGGCGCCGAACCGCATCTACCTGTGGACCGGCACGGTCGACCCGCGCAACATCTACGGCACCCCGCCGAACGGCCCGGGCATCGGCGAGCGCGACGACGTGAACGGCTACACGTGGACGACCTACGCGGAACGCCTCGAGAACGCGAAGGTCAGCTGGAAGGTGTACCAGGGCGGCACGGGCATCCCGGGCGACCCGACCGACAACTACACCGACAACTCGCTGATGTTCTTCAAGCGCTTCCAGGTGAAGGAAGGCGCGAGCGGCCCGCTGGTCGACAAGGGCGCGTCGGACCACACGCTCGCCGAGCTGAAGGCCGACGTGCAGGCGAACCGGCTGCCGCAGGTGTCGTGGATCGTGTCGCCGTACAAGTACAGCGAGCACCCGCAGGCATCGCCGACCGACGGCGCGTTCTACATCAACATGGTGCTCGAGGCGCTCACGTCGAACCCCGAGGTGTGGGCGAAGACGGTGTTCATCCTCAACTACGACGAGAATGACGGACTGTTCGACCACGTCGTGCCGCCGGTGCCGCCGGTCACGAGCGGCGTGGGCGGCCAGGGCATCGTGTCGTCGAACCTGCTGTCGAACCTCGGCGACGAACTGCTCGACCTGAACAAGTACCCGGGCGAAATGAGCCCGCTCGTGCCGGGCGCCGACCCGGGCGGCATCCAGCCGATCGGCCTCGGGCCGCGCGTGCCGCTGATCATCATCTCGCCGTGGACGAAGGGCGGCTGGGTCTGCTCGGAGACGTTCGACCATACGTCGGTGCTGCGTTTCCTCGAAGCGCGGTTCGGCGTGAAGGAGCCGAACATCAGCGCATGGCGCCGCTCGATCTGCGGCGACCTCACGTCGGCATTCGACTTCTCGGCGCGCCCCGACACGCGCACGGTGAGCTTCACGGTGCCGCAGCACATCGCGACGGCCGGCCAGGCGTATCAGGTGCCCGCGCAGCAGTCGATGCCGGCGCAGGAGTCCGGCACGCGTCCGGCGCGTGCGTTGCCGTACGAGCTGTTCGTGCACAGCCGCGTGAGCGGGCACGACGACAGCGTGTCGCTCGACTTCGCGAACACCGGTGACGCTGGCGCGGCGTTTTACGTGTACGACCGCCGCAACCCGACGACGCCGCCGCGCCGCTACGCGGTGTCCGCGCATGACCGCTTCGTCGATACGTGGAGCACGTCGGCCGCGCGCGGCGATTACCATCTCGCGGCCTACGGCCCGAACGGCTATCTGTGCGAGTTCCAGGGCAACACGCGGCTCGCGGCGGACAGCCGCCACGCGAACCCCGAAGCACGGATCGGCTACGACGTGCGCAACCGCCACGTGTACCTGCAACTGCGCAACAGCGGGCGCGCGACGTGCCGCGTGACGGTCGACAACGCATACAGCCACAAGCATGCGCGGACCTACACGCTGGAGCCGGGCGAGCGCATCGAGGATCACTTCGAGCTGTCGTCGAGCCACGGCTGGTACGATCTGACGATCACCGCGACGACGCTGCGCGGCGGCGACGACAAGGTCGTGCGCCGCTTCGCGGGCCACGTCGAGACGGGCCGGCCGAGCCACAGCGATCCGGGGCCGGTGAAGCACACGACGGCCTGACGGCCGGCATGCGTCGCGCGATACGGGCGAGGTCGGCCCGCCGCGCGACCGCCGCCTGCCGGCTGCGTTTCGGTTGCGTTCCGGCAGGCGGAATTGGTTTTTGGAAACTGAAGACTGTTGACAATGTGTCGGGCCGAGGGTATATAAGGATCATTCGCCGATATGGCGCCCTCGTTTTCTACCGCAGCGTCGCTGCCTGCCCGACCATGACTGCCCCGAACGCGCTCAGCGCCATCGAACTCCTGCAAAGCCAGTCGCTCGCGATGATCGTCCAGGACATGCTCGAGCGCGCGATCGTCTCAGGCGAATACGCGCCCGGCGAGAAGCTCAACGAAGTCGACATCGCGACCAAGCTGAACGTGTCGCGCGGCCCCGTGCGAGAAGCGTTCCGCGCGCTCGAACAGGCGGGCCTGCTGCGCAACGAGAAGAACCGCGGCGTAACGGTGCGCGTCGTGCCGCTGCGTGAGGCGGAGGAGATCTACGAAGTGCGCGCGATGCTCGACGAATCGGTCGCGCGCGCGCTCGCGAAGCGCATCTCGCCCGACACGCTGAAGGTGCTGAAGGGCATCATCCAGTCAATGAAGGACGCCGCGAAGACGCACGACGTCACGCGCTATACCGAGCTGAACGTGCAGTTCCACGACGCGATGGTCGTCGGCGTCGGCAATACGCACCTCACCGATACCTACCGCCGGCTCGTGCGCCAGCTCGGCCTGCTGCGCCAGGCTGCGATCGAGGCCGAAGAGGATGCGATCGCCGTGTCCGCCGCCGAGCACGACAAGATCGTGCAGGCGCTCGCGGGCGGCGACGAGGAACAGGCCGTGGCACTCGTGCGCGAGCACGTCTCGCACGGCCTTGCGCGCATGCGCCGCACGCATGAGCAGGGGCTGCCGGCGGCGGGGAAGGCGGCGCGGGAGAAGACCGTACGCGCGTAAGTGCCTGGCCCACCCGCGCGGGTGGCCGCACGCAGCACAAAGCAAAGGGACGCTTCGCAGCGTCCCTTTTTCATTGCGTCTTCAGGTCATGTAGGCCCCGCGAGTCGACGCATCGTCACGCCTTGTCGGCTTTCCCCGCCGCGCTCGCGAATTTCGCGAGCCACGTGTCGACAACTGCCGGCTGCCGGCTCTCGTCCTCCGCGCGCTCCTTGCGGCGGATTGCATTGCGCACGACGTGCGCGCCGACATAGCGGATCGGCTCCGGCGGGAACGCCCCAAGCGGGCCGCGCACGATCGGGCTGCGCGTCCACGCGTTGTCGAGGCCGAGCACGAGCGACGACAGGATCTGCCCGCCCATGTAGGTTGGCCCCACGCCATTGCCCGAGTAGCCGAAGCCGTAGAACACGTTCGGTGCGTCGTCGTGGCGGCCGAAGAAGGGGAAGCCCGTGACCGAGCGATCCGACGGGCCGTTCCAGCTCGCCGTGACCGGCACGCCCGCGAGTGACGGAAAGAATTCGCGCAGGCTTTGCGTGAGCTGCGCTTCATACGGCGAGCGCCGGTCGAACACGGGCGCGATGCGGCTGCGCCACGAGAACGTGTTGCCGCCCTTGCCGAGCATCAGCCGCCCGTCGGCGGTGGTGCGGTAGTAGTAGACGAAGATCCGCGAATCGAGCACCGACACGCCGTCCACGAGCCCGGTCTGCGCGAGCAGTTCCGGGCATTTCTCGGTGATGACCATGTCGCTCGACACGACCGCGATCGTGCGCTCGAACTGCGGGAAGCGGCTCGCCATCCACGCGTTGATCGCGAACACGAGCTTGCCCGCGCTCACGCTGCCGGACGGTGTGCGCACGACAGCCGGCTGCCCGGGCGTGAAGTCGAGCATCGGCGTGCGTTCGTAGATCCGGATGCCCATCGAGAGCGCGACGCGGCGCAGCCCGCGCACGAGCTTGCCGGGATGCACGGTCGCGGCGATCGGCGAGTAGACGCCGTCGAGATTGCGTGCGGAACCCGAGCGGCGCGCGACTTCCGCGGGCGGCAGCGGCTCGTAGCTGTGGATGCCGCACGCGGCGAGCGCGTCGAGTACCGGCGCGAGCGTGCCGACCTGCGCACGCGACGTCGCGGTGTACAGCGTGCCGTCGAGCCGCAGCTCGGCATCGATGTCGTGCGCGCGGCAGAAATCGGCGATGTGCTGTACGGCCGCTTCGGATGCCTTCACGAGCCGGATCGCCTCGGCTTCACCGAACAGGCGCCGCAGCGTCAGGAATTTTGCGGACCACGTGAGCAGGCAGCCGCCGTTGCGACCGCTCGCGCCGGCGCCGCACAGGTCGGCCTCGACGATCGCGATGTCGAGCGCGGGGTTCTGCTGCTTGGCCTGGATCGCGGTCCAGAGCCCGGTGAAGCCGCCGCCGACGATGCACACGTCGGCTTGCGTCGCGCCTTGCAGTGCGGGGGCGAGATCGCCGTCGTTGAACAGCGCTTGTTCGATCCAGAAGGGTCGCATCGGAGGGTTCGTCGTCAAGGGGCAGGGCCGTACACGGCCCGGAAAACCTGGCCGCCGCGTGCGAACGCGGCGGCGTACCTCACTTCAGGCCGTATCGCGTCACGTCAGGCGGCCGCTTCGGCCGACACGCGGCGCACGCCCATCGCCCGCAGCGTGTCGGCGATCGCGGCGACGGCGCCCGGGATGCCGGCTTCGCCGAAGTGGCCGATGCAGCCGACCCGGAACGTCTCGACTTCGGTCAGCTTGCCCGGATACAGGATGTAGCCGCGCTTCTTGACCTCCTGATAGAACCGCTTGAAGTCGTAGTTCGGATCATCCGGCGCATGGAACGTGACGATGATCGGCGCCTGGATCGCCGGGTCGAGGAACGGCCGGAAGCCGAGTGCGAGCATCCCGTCGATCAGCGCGCGATAGTTGCGCTGGTAGCGGCCGCCGCGCGCGGCGAGCCCGCCTTCGTCGACGTATTGCGCGACGGCTGCGTCGAGGGCCGCGACCACGTGCGTCGGCGGCGTGAAGCGCCACTGCGTCGTGCGCTGCATGTAGACCCACTGGTCGTACAGGTCCATCGCGAGCGAGTGGCTGTTGCCTTCGCAGCGTTCGAGCGCGCTGCGCTTCGCGATCACGAAGCCGAGCCCCGGCACGCCTTCGAGGCATTTGCCGGATGCGGCGATCACCGCGTCGAACGGCGTCGTGCGTGCGTCGATGTCGATCGCACCGAACGAGCTCATCGCGTCGACGATCAGCGCGCGGCCGTGCTTCGCGACGACCTGTGCGATGTCGTGCAACGGGTTCAGCACGCCGGCGCCCGTTTCGCAGTGCACGAGCGCGACGTGGGTGATGGTCGGATCGGCGGCGAGCGCGCGCTCGACGTCGGCCGGATCGACGCGGCGATCCTCGCGGTAGTCGATCGTCGTCAGCTTGCGGCCGAGCACGCGGCAGATCTTCGCGATGCGCTGGCAGTACGCGCCATTGTTCGGCACGAGCACGTGGCCGTCGCGCGGCACGAGCGTGCCGATGGCCGCTTCGACCGAGAACGTGCCGCTGCCTTGCAGCGGCACGCATTCGTGCGTGCCTTCGCCGTGCACGATCTGCAGCAGGCGTTCGCGCAGCCGCGCGGTGATCGCGTTGAAGTCGCTGTCCCACGATCCCCAGTCGCGCAGCATCGCGTCGCGCGTGGTGTCGGAGGTCGTCAGGGGGCCTGGGGTGAGCAGGATGGGCAGGGCGGCGAGCGTCATGGTGTCTCCTTGATGAAGTCGGGACGTCACGTGAATACGGTCAAAGAATCAATGGCGATGCGGGTTGCGCCAGGCCTGCGTACGGCGCAACAGTCGATGCGAGATGCAGGCGAACAGCACGCACGCGAACGACGACGTCGCGAGCACGAGCGTGGCCATCGCGGCGGCCGGGCCCATCTGGCCCGCGTCGTCGAGGTTCAGGATCGCGACTGACGCGGGCTGCGTGTCGGGCGAGTAGAGGAACGCGACGGCCGAGACCGTCGTCATTCCGTTGACGAACAGGTAGCGCGCGATCAGCAGGATCGCGGGCAGGCACACGGGCACGGTTACGCGCAGGAAGGTCTTGTAGAACGGCACCTTCAGCGACGCGGACACGGCCTCGAACTCGCTGTCGATCTGCCGGAGCGCGGTGACGGCGGTCAGGTGGCTCGATGCGTAGTAGTGCACCACCGTGACGATCGCGAGCAGCCACAGCGACCCGTACAGCCCGTTCAGCGGATTGCCGGGCGCGTTGAACAGGAAGATGTAGCTGATGCCGAGCACGAGCCCCGGCACACCCATCGGCAGGATCGCGCACAGGGCGATGAAGCCGCGCAGCCAGCGCGCGCCGCGCGTCTTCTCGATCAGGTATGCGCCGCCGAACACGACGATCGTGCCGCCGAGCGCCACCGTCGCGGCCATCCGCAGGCTGTTCTTGTACGCGTCGAAGATGCCGGCGCCGATCAGCCCCATCTTGTAGTGCTGCAGCCCGAGGCTCATCTGGTACGGCCAGAACTTCACGAACGACGCGAACACCGAGATGCCGACCACCGCGATGAAAAACGCGCATACGACGCCGCAGTAAGCGAGCATCGCGGCGTCGAAGCCGCGCGACGGCTTCGGCTGGTAGGGCGTCGAGCGTGCGCCGAGCTGCGATTGCTGGCGGCGGCGAATGAAGAAGTCGACGCCGAACGCGACGAGGGCCGGGCACAGCAGCATCAGGCTCACGACCGCGCTGCGGTTGAAGTCCTGCAGGCCGATGATCAGCTTGTAGATGTCGGTCGACAGTACGTTATACGAACCGCCGATCACGACCGGCACGCCGAAGTCGTTGATGCACATCGTGAACGCCACCATCGTCGCGCTGATCAGCCCGTACTTCGCGCCGGGCAGCGTGATCGTGAAGAACTTGCGCGTGCGGCTCGTGCCCATCGCGTCGGCGGCCTCGTAGAGCCGGCCGTCGGCAAGCGACAGCGCGGTGACGAGGATCATCAGCACGTGCGGGAACGACGCGTACACCATGCTCAGCACGATGCCCGGCAGCCCGTAGATCGAATGGCCGTGCAGCAGCGGCTTCAGCAGCCCCGCGTTGCCGAACCAGTAGATGAACGACACCGCGGACAACAGCGTCGGCGCGAGCAGCGGCAGCAGCGCGACGGTACGCGCGGCGTTCTTGAACGGCATGCACGAGCGGGTCAGCGCATACGCGAACGTGAACGCCATCGGCACGACGATCGACGTGACGAGCGCGCCGACCGTCAGCGAATGCAGCATCGAGCGCAGTACGCCGCTGTCCTCGAGATACTCGATGAAGTTGTGCGCGCCGACGAAACGCCCGTCCGCATCGACGAAGCATTTCTGCACGACGAGCGCGAGCGGCAGCAGCAGGAACATCGACATCAGCGCGGCCATCGCGACGAGCGCGAGCTGCGCGATGCGGTCGTGCCAGTGCGTGATCTGCCGCACGTCGGCGGGGGCGGAGGCGCCGCGGCGGCGCTCGGTCAGGACGGTGCTCATTGCAGTCGCTCCTTCGCGCTCGGGAACACGCGCACATGCTCGCGATCGAGCGCGAGGTCGATCCGCGCGCCGGCCTGCACGCCGGTGCGGTCGACGTCGTGATACGACAGGTCGGCAACGATCTCCTGGCCGTCGAGCCCGTCGATCCGGAAGCTCACGCGGCAGAACGCGCCGAGGAACTCGAGCTTCTCGACGCGGCCGGCCAGCACGTTGTCGGCCGTTTGGCCCGGCACGCAGATGCGCAGGTCTTCAGGCCGCACGTACACCGACACCGCCGCGCCCTGTGCGGGACGGGTCGTGCCATGGCGGCAGTCGAGACCGACCGCGCCCGCGCGCAGCGTGCCGTCCTGCGCGACTTCGGCGGGAATCGTGTTGACGCGGCCGATGAAGTCCGCGACGAACGGCGACGCGGGCTGCCGGTAGATTTCGAGCGGCGTGCCGATCTGCTCGATCACGCCGTGGTTCATCACGACGATGCGGTCGGCCATCGACAGCGCTTCTTCCTGGTCGTGCGTGACCATGATCGTCGTCACGCCGAGCCCCTGCTGCAGCGCGCGGATTTCCTGGCGCAGCCGCACGCGCACCCGTGCGTCGAGTGCCGACAGCGGCTCGTCGAGCAGCAGCAGGCCGGGGGAGGTCGCGAGCGCGCGGGCCAGCGCGATGCGCTGCTGCTGGCCGCCGGACAGCTGGCCCGGATGCTTGCGATGGCTGTCGGGCAGGCCGACGAGTGCGAGCAGCGTGTGCACGCGTTCGTGGATCGCGTCGCGCTTCATCTTGCGGTTCACGAGCCCGTACGCGACGTTGTCGTACACCGTGAGGTTCGGGAACAGCGCGTACGACTGGAACACGATCCCGTAGTCGCGCAGTTGCGGCGGCAGCCGCGAGATGTCGCGGCCGTCCTGCATGATGTGGCCGGCGTTCTGCGTCTCGAGCCCCGCGATGATCCGCAGCAGCGTGGTTTTCCCGCAGCCGGACGGCCCCAGGAAGCAGATCATTTCGCCCTTCATCACGCTCAGGTTGATGTCGGTCAGGACCTGCGTGTCGTTGTACCGCTTCTCGATGCGTTCTACGCTCAGATAAGGTGCCATGCGCGCCTCCATGCTGGGGCGGCCCGGGGGCCGGATTCGACGACGGAAAGGGTGGCGCGGGGCGGCGCGCGGCGCGGCCCCGCTGCCGGTCGCGGCATTACTGCTGCGTTTTCGAGCCGTAGCGCTTCTGCCACGTGTCGAGGATCGACTGGCGGTTCTTCGCTGACCACACGAAGTCGTTCTTCACGAGCAGGTCCGAGTAGTTGTCGGGAATGCCGGCCAGCTTCCGGGCGACGCCCGGATACGCGACGATCGCCCACCAGCGCGCGGTGATCTGGTTCGCATCCTTGCTCGCCATGAAGTCGGCCAGCTTCTTCGCGGCATCGGGCTGCTTCGTCGTCTTCATGATCGCCGTGCCTTCCATGTCCCAGCCGAGCCCTTCCTTCGGGAACACGAGATCGATCGGCGCGCCCTGCGACTGCAGTTCGTGGCCGCGGAACTCGAACGAGATGCCGATCGGGAATTCGCCGGTGCCGGCGAGCGTGCACGGCTTCGAGCCCGAGTGCACGTATTGCGCGACGTTCTTGTCGAGCGCGTCCATGAATTTCCAGCCGCGGTCGTCGCCGAAGGTCTGCAGCCACGCGGTCACGTCGAGGTAGCCGGTGCCGGATGAAACCGGGCTCGGCATCACGATCGCGCCTTTATAGACGGGCTTCGTCAGGTCTTCCCACGACGTCGGCTTCGGAATGCCCTTCGCCTGCGCGGCGACGCGGTTGTAGCAGATCGTCGCGCCCCACACGTCCATGCCGACCCAGTGCGGCGGCGTGTTTGCGTCGCTGTACTTGCGCGTGAGCTGGTCGAAGTCCTTCGGCGTGTACGGCATCAGCATGCCCTGCAGGTCGAGCAGGGTGAGGCTCGACGCGGCGAGGCCGAGCACGACGTCCGCGCGCGGGTTGTTCTTCTCCGCGAGCAGCTTCGCGGTGACCGAGCCGGTCGAGTCGCGCACCCAGCGGATCTCGATATCGGGGTTCGCTTTCTCGAACGCGTCCTTGTAGGGCTTCATCGCCTCGTCTTCCAGCGCGGTATAGACGAGCAGCGACGTCTTCGCGTGCGCCGCCTGCACCGCGCCGAGCGCGACCGCCGCGGCCAGTGCGAAGCGGGCCGCACCCGCCGCCCATGCGTTCAAACGCTTGTTTACCGGCACTTCGTTCATCTTCAGACCCCTTGACTGTGGCGCCGCGGCACGCGGCGGATGAGTGGAGACCAGCCCTCTTGCTGCTACGTTGTTTTGCTTTCTGTTCTCTGCATGTTGTTGACAATCTACAAATCATCAATTTTAATGTCAAGCATGGAAAACACCTCCCTTCGGCGCGACGCGGGCGCCGACGGCTCTACCCTTCGACCTGAAAGGAATGAACGTCATGAATGAAACGCCTGTATCCGTGGAAGTGAACGGCCGCCGCTACAACTGGATGAGCCGGCCCGTGGTGGTCGTCTGCGTCGATGGCTGCGCATACGAATATCTGGAAGAGGCTGCCGAGGCCGGCGTCGCGCCGTTCCTGCGCACGCTGCTGAAGCCGGGCACGGCGCTCAAGGGCGAGTGCGTGGTGCCGAGCTTCACGAACCCGAACAACCTGTCGATCGTGACGGGCGTGCCGCCGGCGGTGCATGGGATAAGCGGCAACTACTTCTACGATCGCGACACCGGCGCCGAGGTGCTGATGAACGATCCGAAGTACCTGGTCGCGCCCACCGTGCTCGCGACCTTCGCGGAGCAGGGCGCGAAGGTCGCGGTCGTCACCGCGAAGGACAAGCTGCGCCGCCTGCTCGGCAAGGGGCTGAAGGGCATCTGCTTCTCGTCGGAAAAGGCCGACGAGGCGAGCATCGAGGAAAACGGCATCGACAACGTGCTCGAGCTGGTCGGCAAGCCGGTGCCGAGCGTGTACAGCGCGGATCTGTCCGAATTCGTGTTCGCGGCCGGCGTGCGCCTGCTCGAGACGCGCCCGATCGACCTGATGTACCTGTCGACGACCGACTACGTGCAGCACAAGTGCGCACCCGGCACGGAAGGCGCGAACGCGTTCTACGCGATGATGGACAAGTACCTGCAGCGCCTCGACGAGCTCGGCGCGATCGTCGCGATCACGGCAGATCACGGGATGAACGCGAAGCACGACGACGAAACCGGCGAGCCGAACGTGATCTACCTGCAGGAGCTGTTCGACGAGTGGCTCGGCGAGGATGCGGCGCGCGTGATCCTGCCGATCACCGATCCGTACGTCGTGCACCACGGCGCGCTCGGTTCGTTCGCGACCGTCTACGTGCCGGCGACAGCCGATGCCGAGGCGCTGCGCGCGCGGCTCGCCGCGGTCGACGGCATCGAGGTCGTGCTGACGGGGGCCGAAGGCTGCGCGCGCTTCGAGCTGCCGCCGGCGCGCATGGGCGACCTGATCGTGATCTCGAAGCAGGACGTCGTGCTCGGCACGCGCCGCATCAAGCACGACCTGTCGGGTCTCGACGTGCCGCTGCGCTCGCACGGCGGGATCTCCGAGCAGATCGTGCCGCTGATCTTCAGCAAGCCGGTCGCGGGCGACGTCACGGGCCGCGCGCGGCTGCGCAACTTCGACATCATCGACATCGCGCTCAACCATCTGCAGTGATGCGCACGCATCCGTAAGGGGACACACTCATGAACGCCATTGCAGCATCGACGGACGTCCGCGAGATTCGTCGCGAAGCACTGCGAATCGACGGCGAACGGATTCATCGGGACGCGGTAATCGAAGTGCGCAACCCGTACGACGGCTCGCTGGTCGGCACCGTGCCGAAGGCGACGCTGGACGATGTGAAGCGCGCCTTTGCGGCGGCCCGTGCCTACCGGCCGACGCTTACGCGCCACGATCGCGCGGCGATCCTGCGCCGCGCAGCCGACATCGTGCGCTCGCGCACCGCCGAGATTGCAGCGCTGATCACGGCCGAGGCAGGGTTGTGCATCAAGGATTCGACGTATGAAGCGGGACGTGTTGCCGACGTGCTGACGTTCGGCGCCGGCGAAGTGCTGAAGGACGACGGGCAGATCTTCTCGTGCGACCTGACACCGCACGGCAAGAAGCGCCGCGTGTACACGCAGCGTGATCCGCTGCTCGGCGTGATCTCCGCAATCACGCCGTTCAACCACCCGATGAACCAGGTCGCGCACAAGATCGTGCCGTCGGTCGCGACCAACAACCGGATCGTCGTGAAGCCGTCGGAGAAGGTACCGCTGTCGTGCTACCTGTTCGCGGACATCCTGTACGAAGCGGGCCTGCCGCCGCAGATGCTGCAAGTGCTCACCGGCGATCCGAAGGAGATCGCCGACGAACTGATCACGAACCCGGCGATCGACCTCATCACGTTCACCGGCGGCGTATCGATCGGCAAGTCGATCGCGTCGCGGATGGGCTACCGGCGCGCGGTGCTCGAACTCGGCGGCAACGATCCGATCATCGTGATGGAAGACGCCGATCTCGACGAAGCGAGCACGCTCGCGGTGTCGGGTTCGTACAAGAACTCGGGCCAGCGTTGCACCGCGATCAAGCGGATGCTCGTGCACGAGTCGGTAGCCGATCGCTTCACGGAACTCGTGGTCGAGAAGACGCGTGCGTGGTCGTACGGCAATCCGGCCGATCCGTCGGTCGACATGGGCACGGTGATCGACGAAGCGGCCGCGAAGTTCTGCGAGCAGCAGGTGAATGACGCGATCGCGCGCGGTGCGCGGCTGCTGGTCGGCAACGTTCGCGACGGCGCGCTGTATTCGCCGACGGTGATCGATCGCGTGACGCCTGACATGCCGCTCGTGAAGTACGAAACCTTCGGCCCCGTGTCGCCGATCATGCGCTTCCGCGACATCGACGAAGCGATCCGGATGTCGAACAGCACCGACTATGCGTTGTCGTCGTCGGTCTGCACGAACCGCTTCGACAGCATCACGCGCTTCATCACCGAGCTGGAAGTCGGCAGCGTGAACGTGCGCGAAGTGCCGGGCTACCGGCTCGAACTGACACCGTTCGGCGGCGTGAAGGATTCGGGGCTCGGCTACAAGGAAGGCGTGCAGGAAGCGATGAAGAGCTTCACGAATACGAAGACGTATTCGCTGCCGTGGTAAGTGGCGTGTAAGGCGCGCGCACCGGTTTCGTGGCCGGTGCGCGCGTTATTCGATCGGCTCATATCGATAGCCGATTTGCGTTTTTGCCGCGCTTCGACGCGTCGGTAGAATTCGCGGACCTCTCGAACGGCATGCACGTGCCGCGGGATCATTCCCTCCAATCATTCGGGGTCCGCACCATGAAATTCCTTCGCTCCATCCTGGTCGTCGCCATGCTTCAGGCCGTTTCGGTCACGAGCGCACTGGCTGCCGACGACCTGTCGCAGATCAAGTCGTCCGGCGTGTTCCGGGTCGGCACCGAAGGGACCTACGCGCCGTTCACGTACCACGACGAAACCGGCAAGCTGACGGGCTTCGACGTCGACATCGCGACCGCGATCGCGCAGCGTCTCGGCGTGAAGCCGCAGTTCGTCGAAGGCAAGTGGGACGGGCTGATCGCGGGCCTCGACGTGAACCGCTACGACGCGGTCGTCAACGAGGTGTCGATTACCGACGCGCGCAAGGCGAAATACGATTTCTCGACGCCGTACATCACGTCGCGCGCGGTGCTGATCGTGCGCGCGGACAACACGACGATCCGCTCGTTCGACGACCTCAAGGGCAAGAAATCCGCGAACACGCTGACCAGCAATTTCGGCAAGCTCGCGGCCGCGCACGGCGCGGACGTCGTGCCCGTGCAGGGCTTCAACGAATCGATCGACCTGCTGAGCTCGGGGCGCGTCGACGCGACGATCAACGATTCGCTGTCGTACCTCGATTTCCGCAAGCACAAGCCGGACGCGAAACTGAAGATCGCGGCGACCGACACGGGCGGCGCCAGCGACGCATCGGGCGTGCTGCTGCGCAAGGGCAGCCCCGCGCTGGTGGCCGCGATCGACAAGGCGCTCGCGGACATCAAGGCCGACGGCACCTACGCGAAGATCTCGCAGAAGTATTTCGGCCGCGACGTGTCGCAGCCGTGACGCGAGGTTGAACGATGCCGGCCTGGCTTCACCTGATGGCGGAATCGCTGCGCCCCCTGCTCGTCGCGGGGCTCGTGTTCACGGTGCCGCTCACGCTCGCGTCGTTCGCGATCGGCCTGCTGCTCGCATTCGGCGCGGCGCTCACGCGGCTGTTCGGGCCGCGCTGGGCGCAGGCCGCCGTGCGTTTCTACATCTGGCTGTTTCGCGGTTCGCCGCTGCTCGTGCAGCTGTTCGTGATCTTCTACGGCTTGCCGAGCGTCGGCATCGTGCTCGATCCGCTGACGGCCGCCGTGATCGGCTTCTCGCTGAACGTCGGTGCGTACAACGCCGAGGTGATCCGCGGCGTGATCGAATCGATTCCGAAGGGGCAGTGGGAAGCCGCGTACTCGATGGCGATGACGCGCCCGCAGGCGCTGCGCCGCGCGATCCTGCCGCAGGCTGCGCGCGTCGCGCTGCCGGCGCTGTCGAATTCGTTCATTTCGCTCGTGAAGGACACGTCGCTCGCGGCCGTGCTGACCGTGCCTGAGATCTTCCAGGCCGCGCAGCGGATCGCGGCCGTGACCTACGAGCCGATGATTCTCTATACGGAAGCCGCGCTGATCTATCTGTTGCTCAGTTCGGTGCTGTCCACGCTGCAGCGTCGCCTCGAAATCCGCTTCGGCCGTCACGCGCTGTTCCAGGCGGAGTGGCGATGATCCGGCTCGAACGCATCAACAAGTCGTTCGGCACACATCGCGTGTTGCACGGGATCGACCTCGCATTGCAGCCTGGCAGCGTGACGGCGCTGATCGGGCCGTCCGGCAGCGGCAAGAGCACGCTGCTGCGTTGCGTGAACCTGCTCGAAGTGCCCGAGGCGGGCGCGCTGACGGTCGGCGATGTACGCATCGACTTCTCGCCGGCGCACCGGCCGGCGCGCGACGCGGTGTTCGCCGTGCGCCGCCAGACCGGCATGGTGTTCCAGAATTTCCAGCTGTTTCCACACCTGAGCGTCGTGCAGAACGTGATGGAAGGGCTCGTCACCGTGCAGCGCTGGCCGCGCGAACGGGCCCGCGAACGCGCGCTCGCACTGCTTGAGAAGGTCGGCATCGCGGACAAGGCCGACGCGTGGCCCGGCACGCTGTCGGGCGGCCAGCAGCAACGCGTCGCGATTGCCCGTGCGCTCGCACCGTCGCCGCAGGTGCTGCTGTGCGACGAGCCGACGTCGGCGCTCGATCCGGAGCTGTCCGTCGAAGTGGTCGAGGTGCTGCGCCAGCTCGCGCGCGAAGGCACGACGATGCTGATGGCGACGCACGACCTGCGGCTGGCCGCGTCGATCGCGCACGACGCGGTGTTTCTCGCGGAGGGCCGCGTGGTCGAGGCCGGTGCATCGCGCGACCTGTTCGGCGACCCGCGCGATCCGCGCACCGCGAAGTTCATCTCGACGCTCGCGCAGGGCGTGCCGGTGTTCTGACGCGACACGCGACACGCGACAAGCGGCGCCGGTGGCGT
Organism: Burkholderia sp. AU30198; assembly: GCF_020419825.1. Taxonomy (NCBI): domain Bacteria; kingdom Pseudomonadati; phylum Pseudomonadota; class Betaproteobacteria; order Burkholderiales; family Burkholderiaceae; genus Burkholderia; species Burkholderia sp. AU30198. The sequence goes on from NZ_JAIZSA010000022.1 coordinate 33,113, forward strand.
CAACCGTGCGCTGATCCGTCGAGCACCGCCGCGACGATCGCTTCCGGCGCATCTTCCTGCACCAGGTGGCCCGCGCGCGGCACCCTGATCAGCTGGCCGTTCGCGATGCGATCGGCCAGCGCCTGCCCCTGTTCGAGCGGAATCCACGCGTCGTCCTCGCCCCACACGATGCGCACCGGAAAATCCGGCGGCGCGTAACGGGCCTCGGCTTCCTCGATGTAGCGCTGGCGCATCTGCGCGATCTGTCGATAGAACGCGGCCTGACCGTCGGGTGTGAGCCACGGCGCGCGGTAGATCGACAGCGCGTCGTCGCTCAGCGGCCGGGCGACCGCATTGCCGAGATAAGCCGTCACGAGTGCGTGATGCGCATACGCGGGCAATCCGGTGAAGGCGGCTTCGTGCTGGGCGACGTGGCGCACGAACGGCGAACCCTGCGGCGCGATCGCGACCGGATTCACGAGCGTGAGGTCCGCATAGGCGACGCCGTCGAGGAAGTGCGCGCGCAGCACGGTTGCGCCGCCGTAGTCGTGCGCGAGCACGCGCGGGCGTGAAATGTTCCACTCGTCGAGCATCGCGCCGAACAGCACGTTCTGGCGGCCGAGCGATACGTCCGCGTCCGGCATGTCGGATTGACCGTAGCCGAGCAGGTCGTAGAAGAACACGCGATGACGCCGCGCGAGCCACGGCGCGATCCGGCGCCACACCTGCGACGAAAACGGCGTGCCGTGCACGAGCACGAGCGGCGGGCCTTCGCCGAGCGTGCCCCAGGCAATCCGGTGGCCTTCGAACATGAAGCGGTTGGGGAGTTCGAGCATCGGCGTCTCCGTGCTAACCTGTTTTAGCTGTTAACAGGTTACTCCGGATTGTCCGGGCATGAAACCGATAGGTGAAATTAAATGGTTACTCGATACGAGCCCGCGCGAGCCGCGCATGAATGGAGCGCGGCCGATTTCGTCGGCGGCCATCCGGCGCTCGACTTCCTCAATACGGTGGCCGACACGGGCAAGACGCGCGATGCGGACAAGCTCGTCGACTGGCCGGCCGTGCATGCGTGGGCGGAGCAATCAGGGCTGCTGGCACCGGCCGATCTGGCGCGGCTTCTGCGTCATGCGCGGCAGGACGGCGCGGACGCATTGGCGGCGCTGCATCGCTTTCGCGAGGATGCGTACGTCGCGGTCGCGCACCTGACGGCCGGAAGCGGCGGCGGCACGGCCGGCGCGCGTGCGGCGGACCGGCTCGCCGTCGCGATCCGCGAGGCGATCGGGCGCAGCGCATTCGATGCGGTCGACGGCCGGTTCGCATGGCGGCCCGACGCGCGCGCCGCGTCGCGCTGGGTCGATGCGGCCGCACTCGGCTTCGAGCAACTGCTGCGCAGCGACGATTTCGCGCGGGTGCGGCAGTGCGGCCGATGCACGTGGTTCTTCGTCGATCGCGGCCGCGGCGTCGGGCGCCGCTGGTGCGACATGCGCACGTGCGGGAATCGCGCGAAGGTGGAGGCGTTCAGGGAGCGGTGACGCGTGCGCCGAGCCGGTTGCCATCCCACGCGGAGCGCGGCCGGCGCGCGAGCGTCATTGCGCGGCTTCGTGCGGCGGGTGTTCCGGCCATAGCGTTGCGGCGATGAACAGCCCGGCCGCGAGGAACGGCGCGCCGATCACGAACAGGATGGCCGTGAGGCCCCAGCGATCCCAGAAGCGGTCGACGATCGCGCGCTCGGGGGTGACGGGGTCGTACAGCACGTTGACCGTTTCGCCTTCGTGCAGGCCCGGATGCGACGACGCCGAGCCCTGGGCGAACGTGATCTGGCGTCCGCTGTCGGTCGTGAACGCGACGATCGCCGAATACAGCGACGTGCGCGCGCGGGGCGCGCGCGCGTTTTTCGCGATCTCGACGACATGGCCGGTCGAACGCGCATAGTGGTGGACGATCTGCCACTGACGCAGGCCGGCCGCGCCGGCACCGGCGACGAAGCCCGTGCCGATCGCGATCGGAATCAGCACGATCGCGATATCCCAGCGGCTCCGTGCGTGCTTGCGGGCGGCACGGGTCGGCGGTGGCACGGAGGCCCGGCGACGACGCTCGCCGGCGATCAGGAGGCGGCCGATCGCGAGCGACGCGAGGGCGAGCAGCACCGACACGGCCGCCGGAAACCAGCGTTGCGTGAAATCGTCGATCAGGGCGGGGCGGTCGGGGTGGGTGGGGTCGAGCCATACCTCGACGTTCTCGCCGATGTCGTAGGCGGGGACGGTCGATGCGGTATTGCCGGCGATTTCGCGGCGCTGGCCGTCGTTCGCGAGGTACGCGACGATCGGCCGATACGCGCGCATCGCGTCGCTGTCCTGCACGATGCGCACGACGGTGCCCGGCGTGCGGACCAGGTGGCTGGTCGCCTGGCCGGTCGTGACGGCGAGCACGCCAGCCAGTACGAGCAGCACGGCGCCGAGCGCGATTGCGACGAGCGCGTCCTTACCCGGCATGACCGGATCCGGTTCGTGCGTCGCACTGTGGATTCCGGCGTGATCGGGGGAGTGGCGTGTCTCGATGGACTCGCCGATATCGGCGCAACCAGGCTCTCTGAATGGTCGCGTCTCGGTTACATGCTTCCATGTCTGACGTCCCATGTTCTCTCAGTGCCGGCGGGCAAACGGCAGTGCCTGCGCCGGTCGTGTGATATTTGTCGGACGATTCTAGCGGAAACGATGCGGAACGGGCGTGCGGTGGCGTACCGCGACAGGGGGGGGGGCGCGTCGCGCGTGCGGTGCAAAAGGAAAAAGCCCGGCTAGCTTTCGCTAACCGGGCTTTGAAATTCTTGGTGGGCGTGAGTGACTCAACGCTCGACCTAACTAGATCAGGTCGGCTGCTTCCCTTATCCGCTGCGCGGTTGCCGGTAAGCCATTGCGCTCAAGTGCCTGGGCGAAATCTTCGGGTGTTGCTTGCGGCTTTTTCCAGCGGGCGCGCATGCGCTTGAATGCGGACATTGCCCCAATGGGATCGAGATCCCACTGATTGATGATGAATCGGTCTGGATGGATGATTCCTATGCCATACGGGCTGACTGCCTCTGCAGGGAAATCACGCAAATTGGCAGTCACGATACAGTCAGCATGCCCCGCAAGGGCCGCTGCTAAAACGTGTTGATCGTCCGGATCGGGCAGCGTCACATTCCCGGCAAGTGGTATCCAAGCGGATTCGGCAACCTCCCAGTCGGGTACGGCTTCCCGCATGCTATCTCGCCGTACGTTAAGTTTTCCCGTCAGTTGTGGGCGAAATTCTTCGAGGTTGCTTATCCACTCCAGTTCGATGCGCTGTGTCCATTTCGCAGCGAAAAGCCCCGCAGTAGCGAGGCTCATCAATGAGTCGGCAACGGCGATTGGAAATAGAACGCACGCGTCGAGCAGCGCGGTGTAGCGTGCATAGCCGGCCATATCAATAGTCCAGCCCGAGTTCCTGTGCGTTCTCTGCCATTTTGTCCAGCGCGGCTTCCTGCTTTTCACGCATTTGGCGCGCGTACTTCACGAGGTCATCAAATGCGATTCGCCGATGGGTTCCTACCATCCGATGGTTGAGTCGGCCAGCCTCGATTTCCTTGATGACAAACGGGCGCGACACATTAAGGAAATGAGCAGCTTCCACGGTCGTGAATTCGTGGTTCGCTGGCATGAGAGTGACTTTTCGCCCCTCGCTCATTGCACCGAGCAGTTGCCCAATGAGTTTTAGGGATGCGGGGGGGACGGCGATTGACGGATGTTCACCAGTGTCCGTCGTCAGGGTGATTTGCGCCGCGCGTGAATGATCCAAAGCTTCCATGATGCAGCGCTGTGCAACACGGGCCATTTCCAGATCATTCTCCGTCATCGGCGGAGACGTCATCTCTCGAATCCGATCTACGGTACGCATACGTTTTCCTCTCTCAAAAGTTCAAAGCAAGATGGCGCTACGCTTACTACAGCGTGCGCTGTAGTAAGCGTAGCGCCTATCTGCATCAAATGCAATAAGTGCAACAAATGAACGGTGAGATCTGGACGCGCTGGGGAGCTGCGACGGGGCAAAGCGTTCGCGGCCGTGCCGCAGCAGCGTATAGAAAAGGAAAAAGCCCGATTAGCTTGCGCTAACCGGGCTTCGGAATTCCTGGTGGGGCGTGAGTGACTCGAACACTCGACCTACGGATTAAGAGCCAAAAATTTGTATCGCAGCCAATCTGTTTCAAGATACAAGATCGCATCTATGGCTTTGATTCTATGCAGGAAACGGCGTCTTGGTCAACAATTATCTTCCGTGAACTTCGCTTCGCTTCGTTGACCTGCTGTGGCAAATCTATGGCAGACCGGCGAGGCAAGCTACTTTGCTCAGACGTCGTACCATCGTTACAGATGTAAGCTTGCGGCACGGGATGGTCATCTATTTTTGCGCCACCTCTACAGAAACGCGGTTAATGTCGTATTGGGTCACGCCACCCCCCTCGGCCATTGCTGGATTAAAAAGTGCCAGATTCATTCCCGTGCTGACGGAGCTGCGATATACGACACCACCGTACCCACTCTTTTTAATGAACTCGCAAAGGTACTGGCTCGGGATGTAGTCGAGCGCGGCACTTCGAGGCAGTACCGGGCGGGTAAGTTCGTCGCCGAGCCTTTCGAGGAAAGGGATGTCCGCGCGCATCTGACCAATCGCACTGGCATCTGCAAGAACGAATGGCGAAACCAGTTTCCGCGGATCACGCAAATCAACTGCGGTCAACGGCTCACGGAGCGCAAATTCTGCCACACAGGCCACCTCACCGGTGTGCGGACGAACTTCCGCAATGGCCGTATCAGGACGAGAACCCAAATAGAGATAAGGAATACCGGTTGGATTCGCCCGGCCATGGGTTGCTAGCCGTTTCGGGGGGGCCCCCATTCTATCGATAGTGTACGGCGCATCCTCCGTCAAAATTCGGGCTCGATACCAAAGCCCCGGCAAATTATCGGCGATCAGGTGATCTAGAAGCTCATTTAATCGGTCCGTATCAAGATATACGTCGAGAAAATATCTATTGTTGTACATAAGCTCGTCCCGCAATGTCTCCCAGCGAGCGAGCCCTTCGCTTTTGTATGTTTCAGATGGAGAGAATTTCTTTCGAACAATCTCCCCATTATCCAGAATCTCTCCGAGCAACTCCTTCGCGTGGGCATTATCCATGCTCGTATGTGAAAAGAGTCGCCAATCCTCCTTCATCCACTCGACAAGTGATTTTCCTTTTTCATCTTGCTCGTAGACGCCGATGAGCATTTCGAACACATCGGCGAGCTTCCCCGGCTCAACCAAATCGACATTCGTAGAACCGCAGAAGCTGCAAGTGCCTCGACTTGGATCCAGCGAGGGAATAATGTTCTTACGCAGGCCTCGATCCCCAAAGCATTCCGGGCAGCACATTGCTGGCATAAGTTGAGTCAGGCAAGGGAAAAGAAATTGGCCAGCGTCTCAATATGATGCTTCATCGAGAGCTTCTTCACGTGACCCAACCCCGGAAAATGCTTCTTGATATGAAGCTCCCGAAGCTCCTTTATTGCGCTGCTCTCGAATAGATTGGATTTTCCAGAGTCAAGTTTTTCTATCAACTTATCAAGAGCTTGGCTAAATTTCCCTGCTGGGTCGGTCGGTGTGCTGTTAGTTGTTGAGACGAAGTGGTAAATATACATAACATCGTCCTGATCAGGGTCGATGAATGTCAAGTGAATTGCAACTGCATAGGCCGGACCTCCCCCCTCACTAAAATCATCTCCGACGATGAGAAAATCGCCGAAGCCATTCATCCCGTCATCTTCGTAAATTATATGGAGATCGGAAAATTTCTCAACCGGTGGGTAGTCCGCATTGCGCATCCGATTGAATCCATCATAAAGGAGAATGCGTTGTCCTTCTTTAAAATGCTTGCGATACGGTTTGCTGCAATATTTCTCGAAAAAAACATGCCGCGTACTTGCCAAATCATCGCCCAGCTTCTCTGCTAAAGCGCGTCCCTCGGAAAACCCGGCGTGTACGAATGTGGGATTGTGCTGCTTGTGCTTTTCGTGAAAATCAACGATTTTCCCAATCGTCATGTCGCTCGTTAAGAGAATGCCCGCTGTAATGCCGCTTTGATCCTTGAATTCATCGCTGAGTAATGCTGATATGCCATCCCCGTTTTCGGCATGATCGCCGTAGCTCGGATTAACGATCACGATGGCTTTGCCCTTTGCGTCGCAGACAGACTTTAATGTGCGATCGAGTCCGCTCAATGAATCTTTCACTGGCTCGATGATAGGTACGAAATCTGACTGCGCTAGCAATTCAGCAGTTTCGCGAATCGTAATCAATTCGAACTGCTTGCCTCGAAAGTACGGGTGGTACATATTGTATTTATACCCAAGTCAGTGCTTCATCAAGTGGCGTTTGCACCGCCTTGACCAAGCGTTCGTGATCCGCACGTCGCACCTGGATTGCGAGGACTGCAGGTTTTAGGGACTGCGGCATTTGGTCAACTAAGCTTCCGAGCGACGCAAGCTTACGAGTTTGCTTCAGAGTATGCACCATCTGCTGATGCGCGTCTTCCGGAGTCAGGCGAGCAAAGCATTCGCGCATCACTCCATGCAACATGGTGTTCGGAACATCCGGCACAGAAATACCTAGGTTCTGCAGAATTGTGCGGGCCTCAGCTGATCGCAGCGATTCGAAGATCGTGACGGGGCACACGAGATCAGGGCGTTCCGAAGCGTCCCGTTCGGTACGAATTCGATTCCGTCGCCCGAGGCTCATCACACCAATATCACTTGATGTGCTATCCAGCACTTCCTGAACATGCGCTTCGCCGGCGATAACGTAGATTTTCGCAAACAGTTTGCGGTAGTTTGCAAGCTGATTTGCTAGGCGAGTCAACGAGTCCCGATCAGATTTGATTTCGTAAACTGTACTAGTCCCGTTGAGAATAACCACATCCGCCTTTGAGGTGCCGACCCTAAATTCGGTTAGCATGCTCGCTGTATTGAGCGAATGAATTCCCAGAAGGATTTTGTGCGTGAGCGCAGCACGATACACGTATTCATCCCGCGCGCCTGCTTGATCCAAATCAGCAAACGCAGCCTCGAAGGCAGCACTTACAGTTCGCATCGTTGGCTTTGCTCGGCGAGCCTGGAGACCCGTTTCGACAAGCAACCGCGCGAACAAGGGCGAGCGACCCTTCTTCGCCATCTCGCGGAGCACACTCGCCGAAAACAGACGAGACAGCGCCGAAAGCTGGGTTGCATTCAGTACCATGTTTCTCCTGAGCCCGTGACATAGCGCCCGGTGGTTAGAAAATAACGATCAAAATACGGGCGATGATATCTGTTTGATTATACAGAAATTCTTGCTTCGTCAGGTTGTCGGTCCGTCCTCGCGATGCCCGATCGCCCAAGATATCCGATCTGTTGTGAATCAGGCCATGCCTCGCTCGGTGCCCTTACGCCCGGCGGCCAATCTAACGTCGAGCACATGTCGGTTCCCGCACAATGAACGTGTTGAGTATCGGCGGGCGCTCCGGATGCTCATCAGCATAGGCACTGGTGAAGGCCAGTCAAGCTTACAAACCAAAGCGTGGAGAGGCGATCAATTTTCGCGGGAGACGCGGATGGAACTCAAGTCATGTATCTGCTGTGGCCAACTATTCGAAACGCGTCCGCAAACTCCACATCAGGCCTACTGCTCGTCGCCAACATGCCAGCGCGCTCGAAAGCGCCTTTGGCAGCGAGAAAAACTCAAAAGCGATTCCGACTACCGCGACAACCAACGTGACGCACAGCGCGCATGGCAAAAACGTCACCCGGACTACTGGCGCCAGTACCGGAATGCCCATCCTGACTATGTGGTGCGCAGTCGGAGCCGGCAACGGGGCCAGTCTCACAGCTCGTTCATCGATCTTGCAAAGATGGACGTGTCACCGATTGTGACCGGGCTGTACTGGATTCGGCTCGCTGACGCGCCCGGCCATGCTGCTCAGCCTTTCCGGCTTGTCACAATCGAACCTGCCTGCGTCGACTGCCCTTGCAAAACGGACGCGTGCAAAGAGAGGACGTGATCGACATAGAAAGGGCTGGAACTTACCGTCTTTCCCACACCATCTCTCGAGCATCCTGCAAGGGCGGAGATTCGGCGGCACCACGGGCGTCCAGCTCTCGGAACGCAGCCATCGGGCAACGGGGATCCGAGAGCGTTCAATATTTTCAATCACGCGTTCGGTTGCCATGTTGCGAGAAGAACACTCCAGCGACGCCTCGCCCCTGCCGGTCATTTACCGGGCGGCAGAATATGTCCGGATGTCGACCGAACATCAGCAGTACTCGACGGAGAACCAAGCAGACAAGATTCGGGAGTATGCCGGGCGTCGCGGCATCCAGATCGTCCGGACCTATGCCGATGAAGGCAAGAGTGGCCTGAGTATCGATGGGCGACAGGCGCTACAGCAGTTGATCCGGGATGTGGAATCCGGTCACGCTGATTTCGAGATGATCCTAGTCTACGACGTCAGCCGTTGGGGACGTTTCCAAGATGCTGATGAAAGCGCCTATTACGAATATATCTGCAGGCGGGCCGGCATTCACGTCACATACTGCGCAGAACAGTTCGAGAACGATGGCTCGCCGGTTTCCACCATCGTAAAAGGCGTCAAGCGCGCGATGGCCGGCGAGTACAGCCGTGAGCTTTCGGCAAAGGTTTTCGCGGGCCAGTGCCGGCTGATCGAGTTGGGGTACCGTCAGGGTGGTCCCGCCGGTTACGGGCTGCGACGTGTCCTCATTGACCAAAACGGCACGTTCAAGGGCGAACTGGCTGCCGGTGAGCACAAGAGCCTGCAGACCGACCGCGTGATCCTGATGCCGGGCCCCGAGCCAGAGGTTGCGACCGTCCAACAAATCTACCGTTGGTTCGTCAACGACGGGTTGACCGAGTCGGAAATCGCCTCGCGGCTCAATGCCCAGTGCATCAGCACAGATTTGGGGCGAGACTGGACCCGTGCGACCGTACGCCAGGTACTCAGCAACGAGAAATACATTGGCAACAACGTCTATAACCGAATCTCATACAAGCTCAAGAAGCATCGGGTGGTCAATCGGCCCGAGATGTGGATCCGGAAGGATGGCGCGTTCGAGCCCATTGTGGCGGCCGAGGTTTTTTATACGGCTCAGGGAATCCTGCGGGCGCGGGCACACCGATTCAGCAACGAGGAGCTGCTCGACAAGCTTCGCAACTTGTACCGACAGCGTGGCTTCCTGTCCGGGCTGATCATCGACGAGGCTGAAGGCATGCCTTCGACGGCGGCGTACATTCACCGCTTCGGTAGCTTGCTGCGCGCCTATCAGGCCGTAGGCTTCACGCCGGATCGCGATTACCGCTTTCTGGAGACCAACCAGTTCTTGCGTCGCCTGCATCCCGAGATCGTCGGCCACACCGAACACATGATTGCCGACCTTGGCGGCTCCGTTGTCCGAGATCCAGCCACCGACCTGCTCGACGTGAACCGAGAATTCAGTGTGTCCATGGTGCTGTCGCGCTGCCACGTTCTTGAAAATGGCCGGCGACGTTGGAAGATCCGGTTCGATGCCAGCCTGCTGCCCGATATTACGGTCGCCGTCCGGCTTGATGAAACCAACCAGGCTCCTCTCGATTACTACCTGTTGCCGCGTCTCGATTTCGGGCAGCCGCGCATCTGTCTTGCAGATCATAACCGAATCGAGTTTGAGAGCTATCGCTTCGACAACCTGGACTACTTGTACGGCATGGCGAAACGCAGTCGACTCCGGAGGGCCGCATGACCAAGGAACATCTCTCGATCGAATTACAGATGATCCCGGTCGACATGATCGATGTGCTGAATCCCAGAGAACGGAATAGCCAAGTGTTCAACGAAATCGTGGCGAACATCAAGGCCGTTGGTCTGAAAAAGCCCATCCGAGTCACCCCACGAAATGGGAGCGGTGGCTCGAAACGCTATCTGCTAATTTGTGGCGAGGGGCGGCTCAAAGCGTTTCGGGCACTCGGCGAAACGCATATCCCGGCCCTCGTCGATTACGTCAACGACGAACAGGCATTCATCATGAGCCTGTCCGAGAACATTGCCCGACGCCAGTATCAACCGCTCGAGTTGCTTTCCGGCATCGTTCGCCTGCGCGATCTGGGATATGACAGAAAGGTCATCGCTGAGAAAACCGGGCTGAGCACCGAATACATACAGGGCATTCTGTATCTGCTCAAGAACGGCGAGGAGCGCTTGTTGGCGGCGGTTCAGTGTGGGCGCATTCCGCTCAATGCTGCCATGACTATTGCCGGCGCTGGCAACGACGACAAAGCCGTCCAGGCTGCGTTACAAGATGCGTACGAGTCTGGTGCGCTGCGCGGCAATCAACTGATCCAAGCGCGTCGCGTCATTGAACGGCGACGAACGCAAGGCAGGTCGCTTGCGCGCGGCGCTTCGCGGAAAAAGCCAGAGGTGACGTCATCCAGCCTTGTTCGGAACTACCAGCAAGAAGTCGAACGTCAGCGACTGATGATCAAGAAAGCTGAGATGACTCAACAGCGGCTGCTATTCATCATCGAGGCATTGCGTCAACTGCTCTCGAATGAAAATTTCACTAACCTGCTGCGCGCAGAAGGCCTGGAAACGCTGCCGAAATACCTGGCTGAGCGGGTCTGGGAAGGGAGTCATGTCGTATGAGCCAGCCGCCCCTTGGGTTCATCCCCGAGCCAATCACCGTCCTGCTCGACAGGATCTTGCCGTCACGCAAACCACCCAATGGAATCCTGGAGTCGAAGAAATTCAAGACTATCCTCTCGTCGATCGAGGAGGTCGGCCTGATCGAGCCGCTGACCCTCAGTAAGGCAGATGCGAAAACGGCCCAGCATGTCCTGCTCGACGGACATATCCGGGTGCTTGCACTCCGGCAACTCGAATTTGTCGACGCACCGTGTTTCGTCGCCCTCGATGATGAAAGCTATACCTATAACAATCGGATCAATCGCCTGTCTACGATCCAGGAACACTTCATGATTCGGCGCGCAGTCGATCGTGGGGTGTCCCCCGAGCGACTGGCCAAGGCCTTGTGCGTCGATGTCAGCCACATCGTAAAGAAAATGAATTTGCTTGAGGGGCTTTGCCAGGAAGTCACCGAGTTGCTGAAGGATCAGCAGTTTTCACCAAATCTCGGGGCTGTCTTGCGCAAGATGAAACCGACCAGGCAGATAGAGTGCGTGGAACTTATGCTGGCTGCGAACAACATCACAGTCGCGTATGGGCAGGCACTGCTAGTGGCAACACCGCCCGAGATGCTAGTCGGAGAAGTCAAGCCGAAGAAGATGGCCGGCGTCACGTCCGAGCAGATGGCGCGCATGGAGCGCGAGATGGGCAACGTGCACGGCCAGTTCAAGCTGATCGAGCAGTCGTATGGGCAGGACGTGCTCAACCTTGTGCTCGCCAAGGGCTATATTGCCAAGCTGCTCGATAACGACGCCGTCATGCGCTTTCTAGCGAAGAATAGGCCCGATATGCTCGCCGAGTTCGAAGACATCGCGCAGACCGTTTCCCTCGACAAATAAATGAGATGCCGGTTACCGACAGCTCGCGGCGGATCATCACGCACAACGGATATCGCCCAGCGAATCTGATGATCGCCGAAGGGCCAAAAATTGTATCGCGGTCCATCTATTGCGAGATACAGAACTGCGTCTACAGCCTTGGTGCTATGTGGAAAATAGAGTTTTGGTCAATATTTTTCTTCGGTGGTCTTCGTTCCGCTTCGCTGATCTTCGATGGCAAAACTATGGCAGGATGCAAGGGTAAATTCCTCCGCCCAGATCTGTTTCCAGCGGTCCGCCGCGTCGTCGTTGCTCTTATATGCGGACTTCAGTGATACGAGCAACTGGCGGTCGAAGTTGCGTCGGGCCAGTTCTTCGGGGAGTGGCGGTTCCTTACGAAGCTCATCGTACCGTCGTGGCCAGCCTTGCTCCCAGCCTCCCATTAGATGTTCCAGCTGTGTTACGACTAATCTCGACGGCAGCGATGGAGCAGCGTGATGGCTGTCGCGTACGGCGTGCCATGCCATTAGCTCGAACTCTCGTGCGTGCTCCGTTGCATCCTCTTCGGCCCTTCTGTTAGCAACGAACTGTTCAACGTCGGGGTCACTAGACAATGCAGGAAGGGGACCTTCTTCTCCTAAGAATTCCCGGTTATCAAGGTCATGTGCATCGAGGAATTTTTGTGCCGCCTGCTTGATCTTGAGGCTTTCCGCAGGCAAGCCAACGGTTGTTTCCGCGAAATGGATGCTGTCCAGTATCTCGGTGAGCATGGCTCCATCGTTAGCGAATGTCACCAGGCCGTCGAGCAAGTCATCCAACCAATCGTCGACATATTCGATCTGTCGATCCTCAAAGAATGTGCTGTCAGGTGCATGGTTGAGGAGGTAGTCGGCAGATGTCGGATCCGTGTACTGCTCTAGCCACTGGGTTACTTCTCTGATGGCAGCCAAGGTTTTGTCTACCTGCGCTTTTGCATTTGCGCGCTTGCGTTCAAAGTCCTTGATTGCTTGTTTGTCTTGCTCGATGTGAGGCATATCTTCCAAGAGCCGCCACGGCTCGCTCTTTTTGGAATTTTTGAGCTTGAGGTATTGAGACTCCGCCGCCCCCATGGCAATTGCTCTCTCCCAGAGGCTGACATCTACACCCGGCGGACAGGCGTAACTCTTGAGCCAGCCTTCCTTGAGCGCAATCTGCGCAACTTTCCAACGCACCGGCTGCGTCATGCGTCGGGAGTAGCCATATTTATTCTTTTCGATGTATGTGATGACGTTTTCCGGCAGGCGGAACGTCTCGTCGACCTCATTCCCAGTGTACGAACCGTGCAACTCATTAATAAGCTGCGTTTTTTTTGTTCCCTTGTGTAATCGGGCACCCGAGATTATTGAGTCGACGAGCAGGCGCGTTGCGCTGAGCTCCTGATCATTGAACCACCGAGGTCTGGATGACTTGGACATTTTGGGTTCCCCAACATCGCATCGGTTTCATCACGTCTTCTGGATCATAGTTGGGGTTATTTGTGCCGGTCAAGAGGAAATAAGATAGGCATATCTAAGAAACTATTGGACGTGTGTGCAATGAAGAATCGCGAAGACACAGCTGCAATCTTTGCTCGACTGCAAACCGCACATGATGATCAGGTCATCAACTCACATGAGCTTGGCGTGTTGCTCAACATGACCCGCGGCTGGATTCATCAGGTGAGGCACTTTGATCCGCAAAAGCTACCTCCTCCACTTCAACTCCACAGCCGACGCCTTGTATGGCGACTGGGAACGGTGCGCGCATGGGTACGTTCACTGCCTACCGACTCAAGCCTCGAACTGGTAGACAAAGGCGGTGCAGACGTTTCGCCGGCCGCTACCCGTCGACCCGGGCGTCGTCGGAACGAAGTGAAAGGCCCTTTCACATCTGGCGTCGTCGTTGATGGCGCGACAGTCCACGCTCCTAGCACGAGTGGGGGAACCTGCGACACCGTGACAGTGAAAGGACCTTGCACACATGACCGCGCTAGTCAGACGACGGAGCTGTCATGAGCGATCTATTTCGGGCAGAGACCACATGGTTTCACATCTTCCGGTCGATGATCGAGACGGGCGATATTGCCCGTATGGGACCGTTTGCATTGACGGTGTACGTGGTTGTCAAAGCTCACACGAATTTCAATACAGGTCGGTCCTTTCCTGCGATAGATACGATTGCAGCGGAATCTGGCATCAGCCGCAGCCAGGTCATTCGCGAACTAAAAACCCTTGAGGGATTTGGATATATCACGAAATCTAGAGAAGGGCGTCGCAATGAGTATCGACTGCGAGAAAAGATCTGCATTCAAGATGGCGAGGGGCAGGCGACTGCAGTGGCAACGTGGGACTACCTCCCCGCGACGGTCCAGGCAGCAACCGCTGATTTGAAAAACGTATTGGTGACTGGCCAGTTCTGTGATTCAAGGATCGTTCACATAGAGCGACTGCAAGTCAATGTAACCCATGCGTGCGGAAACGCGGTTGTATTCAATGCGCAGGATTTCGCCTGCTTGCCTGAGGATATGCGCGACCTCTTACTGTCGCTGCGCAGCAAGATTGAACAACGCCAGCAAGAGCAAGTTATACACAGCTCAGTCGGACACGTATCTGCCTGACACCTATGCAGACCGAATCGGTTTCTACGGGACATCGATTGGCATCGGTTAGGTGTCTGCCTGACACCCTAACAAGAAGATATCTTTGTTAACAAGAAGGGCGGCCATGTGTGTATTCAATTCGCGACTCGCGAAGCTCATCAACATCCAGGGCAGCAAGTCGCAGCTCGGCATCAGCTGGGGTTTGCCGCAAGCTCCGAACTGCTCGGGTTTTACGCAGGTGCAGATTGCCCAGCTCGACTTCTCGAAGATGGATTTCGGGGAGATCATCGCGGACGTCATGCCGAAGACCATCAACCAAGCCTCAGGGCTGATGGGTGCGAACTTGAATTCGCAATTGCAGCTGTCGACCGCCGTGATGCGGTACTCCGATTCGTTGAAGGACCGGCAGCGGCCCGGCACAGGCGACCCGGTGCCAGCGCCGACGACCAACAATCCGTATCTGGGGGGGCCACGGTAGTAGCAATTTCTCCTGGGAAAACTTGTCCAGCCGCCCGCGACGCGGGCGGAAGGGCGCTCGGCGCGCGCCGTTCTTGCCTTTCCCGCCGTGACGTGAACCGCCGTCTTCCCTGAGTCCGCCACCCTTACTCGAAACCATAGCCGACCAGGTCCCGGTGGCAAGGGTTCGCTTCGCCGCGTCCTCACCCGGTCCCGCTTGCGCGGGCTGCGGCTTCCGGGCGCGCCCTTGCCACCGCGACCTAGCCGTCTCCCGTGGTTGCAGGGCGACGAACTCAGGAAAGACGGCGGCAGTGGTGGTAGCCCCGGCCGGTCACGCAAAAACAACCCCTACACGGGGCTCTGAATCTTGGAATCCGGTCATCCATAGGAGAAAGCGCGTGGAACCGAAATTGACTTCCGTCACCTTCGACGATATCGCGGCTGTCGTCGGCACCGAAATGACAGCGACGGTGGAACTCGTGGGCACCGACTGGACAGCCCGTCTTTTGATTCTCCAATGATCCGGTACTTGGGGCGTGACGTGCCCGCCGGCGCCGCGGAAATCCACGAGCGTTCGCGCTCGGACGGCCGGTTTCGCCTCGAAATTCGTCATCCTCAGGACTCCAGCGCGTCACGCAGCAGCGTCCGCAACAACCTGGATGATGCGGCTGGCGCTGCAGAGACTTTCCGCTGGGAGACACGCGCGCACGCGGGGTTGATCCGGTATGTGGTGGGGACGGTCGAGGATCAGCTCGCGGCGCATCGCGTGCCGCCGCAGCTCATGGGCATCATCCCGTCGAATGCCGGCGGATTCGGTGACGTGCACAAGGCGGCCGAGGTGTTCAACGCGCTCGAGATCGAGCTACTGAAGGCACGGCTGCGCGAGCTCAACGACTGGCTCGGGATCGACGTCGTGCGCTTCAAGGACTTCGAGACGCCGAAGGGCTGACGCCCGACCGCCCAACCGGCAAAGCAAAGCCGCCGGGCACTTCGGTGCCGGCGGCTTTTTTTACGTCTGTCGCCGGGGCACGGCAGCGCCGGAATAGGGCGCCTTAGAGCGGCCGCCGCTGGGTTACCCCCCCCAAATCGGACCGGCACGCAGCAGGGGCGTGGCGGGTCGCCTGACGCGCCGGAGGGGCATTCAACGGGCCGGACCCCGCCAGAGGATGCTGATTGCGACCCGGCGCGCGCAGTTGTACCCCCGCCCCACCTGCCCGCAAAAATGAACGGTTTTTATGCACGCGTGCAGGGGCCGTTCCGGACCGCCCGGCGCGGGCCGCGCGGCGATCGACGGGCCGATCCTTCTTTGCACTTTTACGCGCCTTGGTTATGCAGTCTGGGCGTTTCTTCGCCTGTGTCGCACTAGTTGACAGAACTGTGAGCGCCGGAAAACGTGGCGGGGTATCGTTCGCAGACGCACCCGGGGTGACGCGCATTACAGGAGATACATATGCAGATCCATTACAGACTGGTGCTGGCGGGCACCGAGGCGAACGAACTGTTCGAGGCGATCCTCTCCCGGATGGAGATGGAGGACACGACGCAGATCCGCGCGGCCGGGATGCTTGTTGCGTCGATTGCGGAGATGGCGAACGCGACAATGCTTCTCATGGGCACGCCGTTGCAATCACACGCTCCGGTGTTGCTGCGTTCAATGCTGGAGGCGCTCGTCGATTTGAAATGTGTGTTAGCGGACGATGGGTATCTGGATCAGCTCGAGTTCAATGACGCGCTGCAGCTCGTCAGGGTGTTTCGCGACTTCGCTGACTCGCCGGGCTTCATGGACAGCGAAGAGCGCGGCCAGCAGCTCGCGGAAATGAGGGCGCAAACCGAAGCGCGATATGAAGCGTTGCGCCCAGGACGCGCCGAGGTCAGCGCACGAGACTTGTTCGCCAGAGCGGGTATGCCTGCCGACTACGTTGCATACAGAACGTATTGCTCTTGGACGCACAACAAGCTGTTCGCGTTGCGAGGGCGACACGGGGCGCACGGTATGGTCAGAATGGGTCAGCCGATGCCTGACGACATGCAGCGAAGTGTCGTCACGAACTCCGTGAGCATCTATGCGCGCGCGATGCAAACGGTTCCTGAGTTCACTACGAATGTCACTGCGGAAGAAGTGCGCGAGGTGATCGACGCGGTCGACGAGGTCGTAACTCGAGCGCTGCCACCAGGTTGGGGGGCGAGATAGACGGGTTTCGCGCGCGGCGCCGTAGCGGCACTTTGGGGCTAGTGCGAATAGAACGGCGACGACGACTCGGCTCGCACGGGCTGGAGAAGTCGGGCGCCGTGAGGCGAGAGGTGCAGTGACGCTGTCTTGGGCGGTGCTGGGCATCCGGCGGGGTAGGGTACCCGGTGCAGCTCGGTCCCCTCCCCGCCTGCGGGCTTCGCTTGGCAGGGTGGTTTTAATGCACCCTGCCAACAGGCTCGGCGGCCCTTGTGGCGCGGAGTTCCGGGTGTTCTCCGGTGCGCGGAAATCATGCGTTTTGATGCGCGACGAAGCGAACCGATGCACTGATACGCGCGTGCCGATCCCACCCCATGGGCGGGCAATAACGAGCCCTCTTTATGTGCTTACGCACTGTGGCCGGAAAAGCCGCCGCCGCTGCGCGATTCCTATTGTTTAAAGGATTGATTGCAGTACGGATGGGTCAGTTGGCAATTATTGGGATGGCCCATTCCTCCTTCCCGCGCACGGACAATGTGATCGTAGGATACGGATTTCTCTGTGTCCAAGTATCCATTGCAAAGCGGACAGCGTATTGAAGAAGCGAGCGCGGTATATATAAAGCTTTCGCTTTTTACATCGTCTGAGAACTCTTTCGGCGCGTGATTGCTTGAGCCGGTAACTATTTTTCCATTAAGGTCGGCCAACTCAACAATTTCGGCTTCGTTTATTGATAAACCATCGTTAATGCGATCGATCAACCCATCCAGGAGGTCCGCGTATTTTCCGACGCGTCTGGAGCTCACGTGCTTTTGTGTTACCGTCGCAATTAGGTCTTTGTGAGTCACAAGAATTTCTTCTAGCTTGGATCGGGCTTTCGTAAATTTCTGAAAGAAAAGTTTATCGTTGTTCGAAATCTTTCGGCCAATCAGAGATACCGTCCCCATGAACATTGGTCCAGAATGACGTCCAGTAGGGCCATAAAAATACACGGCAGGATGCAAGCCTAGGCTGCCATCATCATTCCCCGTGATCCTTCGCGCCAGTGCAAGGGTTTTATTCAGTACTTTAACCGTTTCGCTTCCATCGAGATCATCATTCGTCGCAGTAAGGTCTTTGGGTTGCCCTGACTGATCGCGCGACGCGATTAGAGCCATATCGATAAGAACTTGCAGTGCGGTTCTGACGCCTTTTGGTCCGCCAAGCGGTAGATCAAGGGTCTTAATTGGGCGCTTTATCTCTGGATCAAATAAGGTTGAGTGAAGATTTTTTGCGATTCGTTCAATCTCATTTGCCTTATCTGGTTCAAACGACGACCAATATCGGTGGCCTTTGCCCGCGCGAATAATTGCTCGGGCGGCAATCGAGATTGGTTTTTTCCTGCTTTTAAGCAAAAGCTCTTCAATGTCGTCGAGAGGGGTTCCCTTTGTATTGATCTTAAAAAACGAGCTTTCTGCTTTGTCCGCATCGCCCTTGACCCATTGAATGGGAAGCCCTCGCGTGATGAGGGCATTTAGACGCTTTCGCTCCGCGGAATCGAGGTTCTCGTCGGCTGACTTCGCTTGATAATGCTTCCAGCTGCCAACCCTCTTATTTACCAGCGAGCGTACTTTATCCGCGATTTTTTTCTGCTCTTCTGATATCTGATATCCGAAAAATGCTTGTGACGTCGGGCCATCGCCATAATCGTCCTCAATCCAAGCCTTTAGCACACTCAGTCGATGTCCGCCGTCGATAACAAATAAATACGTCGGTGATTGCCAGAGGATTACCGAGGGAATCAAGTCCCCGTTTGCAAAGCACTCCAGCAAAGATACGACTTGCTCAGGAGCCCAGTGATTTGTCTCTCTTTGGAAATCTGGTTTTCGAAGATTTGGTCCAATGAGTCCACCCTGTGTAAAATCTCGCAGTGATATTGTGGAAACATTTTCAAAGCTGGAAGACTCCGCATCTGATGCGGCGAAGTCCTCTCTTTTAATCATAGCGTCAAGGTTGACCAGATTGGACCGCAAAGCCATAAGTTGTTTTCGCCAATGTCGTTGAACGGATCCACTTTGTAATAAACAAAGTGGTGCCACTATTTACCGATATGAACCATTCTAACCTTAGGTTTAACTAGGCAAGGCTGCGATAAGAGAAAAAAACTACCCAGCATCCACAAGCATTCGACAAACATCACGTAGATGAGGTCAGGCTTGTCGGGTCCTAACCAACTCCGTAAAACCGGCAATGTCCATCAACCACGCCCGCTGCGCCCCTGTGTAGGTTTCATGCAGCTTGCGCGGTAAGACGAGTTGCAGACGCTTCGCTCTCATTTCGTCGGTTTGATGCGCGGAGATCGCTGTTTCGAGCGTCAGCAGGTGCTTGTCGGTGATGCGATCTGCTTCGGCAAGTACTTGGCGCCACCGATCCTTACAGGTCGACTTCACACCCAGCATGGTCAGTTTCAACGGATCGAATGCCGGATTGTGATATTCCGCATCGCCGGGGAAGATAAAGTCGGGTTTCGCCTTGTTTTCGGTAACGGCTGTTCGCGCATACCGGATGCCACATTCCGCAAACAGCAGTTCAAGATGATTTTCTAAGGCTAGGCCAACGCGACTCTTACGGCGGTTTTGAACTGAGAGTGAGAACGATAGAAACCCGTCAACGTCAACGCCTGATTTCGCATTGTCGGCGAAACCTTGTGAAAGGCGGTCGGCGATCAGGTAACGTTCGAGTGTCCGGAACAGAATTTCCTCTCGCTCCATCCATGTCATTAGCACCAAGTCTGGTGCTTCCTTAGGGTTCAGGTCTTTCAGCGTCGAACGAGCGTAAGCTGAGAATTCGCGAGTAGTTGGGAAGCGGCCAGAGAAGCGCTTCAACATCTCTTCGAGATAGGTGTCTTCTGATGTCTCGACAGCAATGCCGATATTTTCGAGGATGAAGCGCGAGGCAAACTCGATACGATCTTGTTCAGTTTCCAGTTCGGATTTTACGGAAAACCCCGGATGAGCTAGATCGGCAAATCCAAACAGCCATTCAATCTGGCGGCCGATACTCGATCCGTTCTCGGCAATGATGACCAGCAAGCCGCCATCGCGCTTCTTGGCGATGAACAGCAAATCGCCCGCGCTTGCGTTTAGCGAGACGGTCGTGGTTGGAAAGTAGAACCGGAACTCAGGACTTCGTGGTTTCCCCTTTCGAAATTGTCCCTTTCGGCAGTTGTACAGCGTGAGAAAGGCATCCTCGACGATAGGATCAGGATCGTCATCGTTGAGGTAAACATACCGCGCAGGGAGGCGCGTATTTTCGTCGGGACGTCCCATGAATTCGAGCATTCGGGCGATAGCCTGATACTCATGCTGGTTTGAGCGTGTTTCGTCCGCTTCTACCGCGCTTAAGCGCTTCGCAGCGACCCCCTCAAAATACTCTGACAAATAACCCGGCTTCATCCCCGAAGCTCCGTTGTTGATGCGTCACTGTAAAGCCAGTGTGCGAGGCCTTTCGCAACGCTCTCGATGTTCTTGTTCGCACCACGTAAAGCGCATTCCCAAACAATACCGACTCGCCAGCCCTCCGTAAGTAGGGCGGTCAGTGCCTTATTGTCATTAGCACGATTTCGGTCAATTTTTTCGCGCCAGAAATCCGGACGCGTTCTGGGCAACTTAAAGAGCGAGCAGTCGTGCCCATGCCAGAAGCATCCGTGTACAAAAATGACCGCATGATAGCGCGGCAACACGATATCTGGTTTTCCGGGTAAGTCTCGGACATGGAGGCGAAATCGAAAACCCTGACGATGTAGCAGACTGCGAATGAGAATTTCGGGTTTGGTATTGCGCCCCCGTATGCCGGACATCATTCGGCTACGGGTGGCGCTGTCTACCACGTCAACCATTACGCGAAAAGTGGAAGGGTTGACGGAGTGCCGTCGCGCTCTTCGGCGACGAGCGTTTGGATGTGCGGAGCCATAATTCGAGCAACCTCTTTCATCACCGGCATCACGACGCTGTTACCAAATTGCCGGTACGCTTGCGTATCACTCACCGGGATTCGATACGTATCGGGAAAGCCCATAAGCCGCGCACATTCGCGAGGCGTCAGGCGACGCGGACGCTTACCTTTCCCTTGGTAGACGAGAATTTCCGAGCCGTCCTTGTGGTACCGAGCTGACAGTGTGCGGGTTACGCTGTCCGGATAGGCCATTCCAAAGCCAAAGCCGTTTCCCGCTGCGCGATGCTTCTCGGCATACGCTTGTAGATAGGTCCAGAGGTTCGGCGTCAGGGTGTACTTGGACTGAACCTTGCGCTTTTCATGATCGAAGAATCTCTCACCGTCCCAAGGAAGAACCGGCTCACTGCCGTCTGTTTTGTGCAGAATCGATGCAAGACGAGGCCCCTCCGCCGGCAAGCGCAGATCGTCCCATGAGAAGCCGATCTTCTTCCGGAATCCAACGATGACGATTCGCTCGCGATGCTGTGGAGTGAAGTGCTGGCCGTCGATGATTTTGTAATGCACGTCGTACTGGAGCTCGTCACGCAACGTTTGCAAGATAACGGCAAAAGTGTTGCCTTTATCGTGCGACAACAAATTCTTCACGTTTTCTAACACGAAGGCCGCAGGTCGCTTCTTTGCGATGATGCGGGCTACGTCGAAAAATAGAGTGCCCTGAGTGGTGCACTCGAAGCCATGCGGGCGTCCTAGCGAGTTCTTTTTGCTTACTCCCGCGATGCTAAACGGCTGGCAGGGGAAGCCGGCAAGCAAGACGTCATGGGTTGGCACACTTTCGGCTGCGAACGGCACGATGTCGCCGATGAAAGGATGATGGTCTCCGAAGTTATCGATGTACGTCTTCTTCGAAAAGTCGTTCCACTCGCTGGTGAACACGCATTCACCGCCGTGAGCCTCAAAACCGAGGCGAATGCCACCGATTCCGGCGAACAGATCGATGAAACGGAATCGGTTGTTGGTCGCACCCGCGCCACTCGGCTGCGCCGTCTCCAGCATATCGCGCAATGCGGGTTCCAACATGGCCGGGCAGGGCGTTTCGCCCTTTTCCCAGCGCCGAACCGTCTTTGCGTCCTTGCCGACGTGTTCGGCGATTTCGCGCTGCGTGAAGCGGCTGCGGGCCTGTTTCAATAGTTCGAGTGGCTGGGCCTGGGTCATATTTGTTCTCGCTGGGAATTTCAGCGGACATTTTGACCTTTAAACGTCCCCTCGTCTAGGGTTTTCTATCACCTATGGGGCTGTCTCGGAATTCCTTGGACAGTCCAGTCACACTGGTTCTATGCGTTTTCGTTATGTAACCCTCGAAGATTCCGGTGTCCTCGGCAAAGAAGCAGAAGATCAACCGCGCCATGAAGTGATTCATGTCGTGGCGGCGTTCTTCCTTGGCCCAGTCCGGGTTCTCGCGCAGCAGTTCCAGGTAGAGCTTGTTCAGGCGCCCGGTCGCGCGGACGTCGACCGCGCTGTCCTTGATTTCCTTGATCGTGGAAATGCCAGCCAGGGGCAGGAAGAAGCCGAAATGACCCGAGAACTTCGGGTAGCCGCAGGCTAGCGTTTCGCCGGTGACCAGTTCCTCGGCTTCCAGCGTAACGTCATCGGTAGCCAGGGTGAACTTGACCTTGTGCGCCATTATGCCAAGGCCAATTGGGATAGTTAGAAAAGCCGTCGCGACCGTGATTGGATCTGAGCAACTCGAGCCCCTATCGCGCAGCTGCCTTCGTGCCTTCCCGTTTGTTTTGCTTGTCGCACACCCTTCGATCGGTAGGTCTCGCAGCGGACTTGCACGACGTGAGCGTGATGTGGCCGCAGGTCTGGTTTGGCCGTCGTCAACGTCTGATTGTCGGGGACCGCCGGGTGCCACAGCGTCGACGGTGGGCTGCGGGTCGGTACATGGCGCCAAATACATAGTGCTCGGCACAATGATGTCGGAGAGCAGGTTTGCTCGTCGCGCCCGAATGGCGAGTGCCGGGCTTCCACGGATACTCCGTCAAGACCGCGCTACGCGCGCCCGTAGGGCTTGGTCTTGACGGCCGCCGAGGCAAATAATCACGCAATGGGTTGCGGGCGGCCTCACCGTCCCGCAACCCATTGCGAGCTCTTCACGCCTCGTCCTGCCATGAATAGAGGGCGGATTTGACCGACCACTGCCCGGGACGTTGAGGATCGGGATACGCGTCAGTAACAGCACGGAATAAAGTCCCGTCCTGATCGCCGTCCACCGTACGAAAGATATCGTTTCGCTTGATCAGTGGCAGATCACACGGAATCCAGACGTTGGTGGTTATCTTCTCGATCATTCAAATCCTCCTGCGATATGCAATTTGGCAATATCATATGTCAATTGGCATATGTGTGTTTTATATTGTCAAGTGTTAATTTGCTTTTTGCAATATAAATATGATCATTATCTGCGTTGGTGCCAATGCCTATGGTTTTCGTCTGTTTGTTTCGTGAGTGTTTTGAATTTTGTGAATTGACGGTGCGTTGCTTTAAAATTTCAATTTGCAATTTGAAATCGACATATTGCAAATTGCCTATTGCAATGGGCACGTTAGAGTGACGACGAGGCAACCGGTCCGGACGATATTCGTCCGGACCGTGCTCGTTATCGCAGACGTGGGCGGCGAGAGCCGCTCCTCACTTTCAGCATGAGACGCTGACGAGGAAAGGGGGGAGGCTGTTGACGCTTGGGAAAGCGGACTTGATAAGCCGCGACGCGTTGATCAAGTCGCGTCATTTTGAGTCGGTCGGCGGCAAACCGCCCATCGCTTCTTCGCAGGCGTCTGAAGAGCTTCTGCAGCGTACGTTTTGAAAGGCTCATGGATGATCCCTCCGGCAAAAAGATTCCCTACGTCTGCCGATGGCAGAACATCAGGGAATTTCCGGGACTCCATCCAACAGGCTTCAGAACGCTCCAAGAGCAGCCTTGACCGCCTTGACTCGTTCGATCTCGGCAAGCACTTGACCCAGCTCGACGCGCGCTTGCTCAATGTCCTCACAAAGGTCTTTGAGATCGGCCAGCGCCTCAAATTGTAGCTCTTCGTAGCGCGTCAATCGAGCTTCTGCTTCGTTGACGGCCGTATTAATTTCAGTCAGAGGCTTGGCTGCATCCTTGATCCGCTTTTTTTCGGCCGTAATTTCGTTCCGCAGCCGCTCCGCTTCGGTGTGAATGACCTTGAGGCGATTCTTGTAGAGTGCGCATCTGAATGCACCAATTGTTGCACCAATAAGGCAACCGACGAGCGCGGCCTTCACAAGCGCGATGATCCAAAAGAGCCCCTTGGATCCTGGCGAGTAGCCTTGCGCGAGTGCGTCCCGCCCCGCTGCGGTGATACTCGATGGGCAAATCGGGACAAGAAAATCGCAGCCGGCGGCGACGGCCGCGTCTGTACGGTGCGTCTCGATGTCTGTCTGGAGGCGAACTTCGAGCTGGGAAAGTTCGTTTTGTCGGACATGCAGCTCAGCCTTGAGCTGTTTGTTCTCGGCGATCAGTCGTTCCGAATCGTCACAGCCTGACAGGATGACTGCGACGAGCAGTGGGATCACTAGTCGATCAGCTGACATACGAGTTTTCCTTCTATCCATTGAGGAACGGTGTTGACGCCGGTTCGGTGCCACCGACGCTGCTCGTCCTTTTTCCAGATGGAGAACTCCGCACCGGGGGTGAATGCAGTGGTATAGCGCCGGATGATGGCCGGGCTATCACTGACGATCGCCAACTGATCGAATCGATCCTGGTCGGACAGGCCGAGGAGGGATGAGGAGACGAACTGGTCAAGATGGCGATCCCATTTCCCGGATAGCTCAATTTCTACCGCCATGCGTGTGCCGCCGGGGAGCAGCCAGAGGATATCCGGCTGCTTGACGCCCACTTTGGACTGCCGTGCCATCTGACGCTCTGTCAGATAGCCTGTGATGACCCGCGCATTTAGATTGCGCACGGTAGCTGCCTGCGCAATTGCGTCGTGGCGCAGAAGGTCTTGCCTGATTTTGTAAGGATCGAGCTCGTACGGCTGCAGTTCGTCGATCACGCGCTCGACTTCCTGTTGGCCGAGTTCGGTGAGTGTGAGCATCCATTGCGGCACGCCCTTTACATTCCCTGCCGATTCGGTGCGAGTGCGGCTCAGCAGCCCGCGTTTGACCAAGCGTGCCGCGAGCCCGTTCGAAACATTTCCGCTGAGTTGTTCGACGATTGCAATTGTCGACCAACCCCATCGATAAACCCAAATCAGCGCCGAGTGCATCTTTTCCATGCCACGCGCTCGCGGACTTTTGCCGGCAAGCCGCTCGGCGAGTACCGCGCGTGCTGCCGCAGTCCGATCTTGATTAGTCATTTCGGTAGACATATTGTTGGTCATCCTGTCTTTCTAGTGACAATATGATCGGCTGAAGCGCCGGGCTACTCGCATACGAAACTTCGCACCCACTTCGTGGCTGCTGCGCCTTTCAGGCCAGCACCGTTGGGCCGGCTTCGCCGCCCGCCCTGGACGGGCGGGTTCGCCCAACTGGCGGGCTGGACGCCCGCCTGCCGGTCTTCCAGTTGCCTTCGCGGCGCGGCTCGTTGGCCGCGCCTCCAGCGGGACGGCTGCGCCGCCCCTTGGGGGACCGCCGCGCGAAGCGCGGCTACCTGCCTTTGCAGGCTCCTCTACGCACGTTGTGCTTCGAGTCGGCCCTCCGGGCTCGGCTGGACGCCGACCATCGCCGCCTTTGGGCGGCTTGCAAACACAGGTAGCCGCGCTTCGCCCGGCGGTCGGGGCTTCGCCCCCCAATCGACTGCCGGGCGCTGGGGCGCCCTCTGGCGGCTGGGGCCGCCAGCGTCGATCGGCTCCCCCCACGCCTGCCCGCGAGGCGGGCAGGGCTCCGGGCCGCTGGGCCCTATGCCCCGCTTCGCGGGCCCCCAAGTGGTGCGTCTCACGTATCGCTTTATCCATGACTAGAGATCGCCGCACGCCGCTTTTCACTCGGTACATGAGCTTTGCTACTACATGGTTTGGCTGAAGAGGAGGATTGCTCTCGCCTATTGAGCTTGGCCGCGTCGCTGGAAAGGCATTGTTTGTCGCGCTGTCTACCATTTAGTGCGTCATTCTGTTCTCCACTCCGATATATTGGGAGCAAGCAATGGAACTGTGCATCCCCAACATTGTGAGTAGTCCAATACGATCAAGCACGTGTAAGTTGGGGATGCCGGACAAGCGTGAGCGCAAGTGGCAATGAGCAATGCATTGCCCGGGGAGATCTATAGCGCTGACCTTCAGTTCCTGAGTCATGGCGGACTCCTTGCTGATCGCGGCACGCATTGACGCTACGGGCTACGCCCTCCGCCCCGACGCGTGCCAGCATGAGAAACCAACCACTGTCAGATTTAGTCAAGTTCACTGCACATGATGAATGACGATGCGAAGGCGTCTCGCCGAGCTGCCAGCAGAGTTCGCGACCATGCAGTGAAGAATGACGACATCAAGAATTGACTTCATGTCCAAAATGGATCGTCGTGCAGGTGCAGGTGCAGGTGCAGGTGCAGGTGCAGGTGCAGGTGCAGGTGCAGGTGCAGGTGCTCGTGCTCGTGCTCGTGCTCGTGTGGCCATTCATTGTCGTGATGATGGCGCGCACACCTTTCATGGACATGAGGATCGGTGTCGAGATCTTGTGATACCGACTGCGCCAGTATCCAGGCGGTCGAGCCTACATCTGTTGCGTCATTGGCTCTCGACGCCAGCCACGCTTGCGACCCCGGGATCGTTGGATCACATTGCTTTCCCATGTCCTCCCACATCTCGTCAAGGAAACCGTTTGGGACGATTGCTTCAGTCGTGTCATCGGGGCCGTTTGCGCCGAGTTTGCCCGGTCCGGTATTCACGGGACGCATGCAGCGCCACGCGACCGCGAATACTACGGTGGAGAGCAGGACAAGAATTGCTTGAGCGATACTCATTTCCCTGACTCCTTCATCGGTATCGGATCGGCGGTACTCGTGTTGACGGGGATCGTTGTAGTGGGAAACATTTGCTTCAACTGCGCTTCGATGGCGCCGCCTTTTCGCGGCACAATTGCCTCGGACTCGGCCGCCGCCCGTGCTACGGCCACGTCATTCATCGCCCGATCGATGTAAAGCGACCGATTCACATTTTCCATTGTGCCAACCAGAAGTCCTGCACCGACGACATCGAGTCCCACAGCCTGTAGCGCAGTCCCCATGACCGCTTTGGCAACGCTATTACCGGTGCTGTTCGGAGCGCAGCCGCAGATCAGTAGCGGACATACAACGATTAATATTAGTAAACTGGACGAAGTGCTCATTTTTCGACTAATTTTGTAGTGCAAATTGCAGCGAATGGAGCGTGGCCCGTTGGTTTTCAGTGATAGCTCGCCGCAAAGTGCCGCCGCGTGCCATCGAAGGGGTTGCTACCAAGTGCGTCCATCGGAGTACTCGACATCCAAGTAGTGTGTGTTGCCGTACCGATCGCGAGCGCTCCAAATCGCAGCTCGGTCAACACCTGGCACCACTGCTTCGCACTTTGCATGCCATACATGGAAGCCGAAGACTTTCTTGAAAAGGCGTTCGATACAGGCTTTGAGGATCATGCCATTTTTGTATTCCACGCTGAAACGCTTGTCCTTGCCCAGGATTCCAATTAATTTCACTGTCGGCATCTTCATCTGTTCTTCTGTTGTCGGGTATTTGAGTTGAACACCGACTAACCATACCTGAAGTAAATCGGGGCGCGTTTCGCAGATCGTCTCGCTTGATGCTTCTGCCAGTGCCGCAGGTGTTTCACCGATTTCATCCTCGAGGATGTCTTCAATGCGCAAACCGCAGGCGATCAACATCCGACGTCGTGCATCGGGATTCGACGCGAGGTGATTCATGAATGCTTTGATTTCGTGATGCTCGAATTTCGCTGCTTGCATGATTTGTACTCCTATTAGATAGGTTGTCGTACAACGTCGGTTGTTGAGTATTTACCCCAACTTCGCTGCCAGATTTTCCGCGGCGAGATGGGTATATCGCCGCAGCATTGTCAAATTCTTATGTCCGGTGATCGATGCGACTTCCATTGGGTTAAGGCCCCGCTCGAACAGGCGGGATGCGGCTTCGTGGCGCAGGTCGTGCCAGCGGAGGTCAGTTATACCCAGCTCTTTAAGCGTGCGCTTCCACACGCAGACGACAGCGTTTTGGGTGGTCTGGAAGACCGGCCCCCGAGCTGCCTGCGGAATGGAGCGCAACGTTTCGACGGCCTTGCTTGAGAGGGGGATCGCCGCTGGGACAACTTTGTTGCCGACTCCGCGGTGTTCGCCGGGGATGATGACGACGCGACGGTCTAAATGCACCCATTCCCACTGGAGCTTGAACAGCATCCCCTGGCGAAGTGAGGTCTCGATCGCGAGATCGAACGCCGGGCGAACCCAGCTGTTAGCGCTCGCCGAGAGCGCTTCTGCGATCAGTTCATACTCCCCGGTGCGCAGGCGCCGATCGCGCTCACGCGATCCAGACGGCTTGCGGATGTCCTTGAGGGGATTTAGGAGGCCCGACATGCCCCATTCCTTGCGGGCGATCTCGAACAGGTGTGAAACGAGGGCAAGCTCAAGACGAATCGTGTTCTCGGCACGTCCGGCAACGCGGCGCTCGTCACGGTATTGGGCGAAGTGGGCGCCCTTAAGGTTGGCCAGCGCGAAATGTCGGAGAGGTTGACGGAGCCAATGATTGATCCGGTAGCGCTCCTGCCGCGGGTGACGTTTGTGGGACGCGACGCTTGTCCAGTACCGCTCGAGCGCCTGCGCGAGGGTGGTGCGCTCGGCTTCGACTCGCGAGACGAACCGCCCCTGATCCATCTCGGATTCAGTGGCGCGTGCCCAAGCCTCGGCTTCGGCCTTGGTATCGAAGGTGTGAAACTGGGGTGGGAACCCCTTCCGGACAATCTGGGCTCGCCAGTATTTCCCGCGCTTGGTAATGCTTGCCATTGTGAGCCTCGGAATCGTTGATCCGGGGCCGAGTTTCGAGCTATGGCAAAACTATGGCAAACCCCAACATTGAGCGACTTTAGAACGTAAAAAGGGCCTGCACTTTCGTGCAAGCCCTTGAATTCGCTGGTGGGGCGTGAGTGACTCGAACACTCGACCTACGGATTAAGAGTCCGCTGCTCTACCAACTGAGCTAACGCCCCCAACAGAAGAAAGATTATGCCTGGGTAATTCGGGTCTTGCAAGCCCTTTCTGCAAATTTCCCAAAATATTTCGTCACGACTACGGCAGCTGTCGGCCCGATAACGAGCGATCGCAGTTTCCGCGCTCCCGGTATGATGACGCCACCGTGTTGCGCGGCGGTCGCGCAACGCTTTCTGGGCTTTCGAAGATGGACGAAAACGCAGTCCGCGAATTGCTGGATCGCCTGCTGGCCCCCTGGGTCCGCTCGCTCGGTCTGGTCCCCGTGTCGATCGGCGACGACAGCGTCACGCTGCGCCTGCCGTTTTCCGGCGAATTCCGCCATTCCGGCGGTGTGATCTGCGGCCAGGTGTTTACGGCAGCCGCCGACACCGCGATGGTGGTCGCGATCTCGGCCGCGCTCGGCGAGTTCCGGCCGATGACGACCGTGTCGTTGAACACGAACTTCATGCGTCCCGTGCGCAAGGGTGACGTGCTCGTCACCGCGCGCGTGCTGCGGATGGGCCGCAATCTCGTATTCGGCGAAGTCGAGCTGTTCGACGAGGACGGCAAGATGGCGGTCCACGCGACGTCGACCTACGCGCTCGTCAGCTGAGCGGCGCGATGTTCGACCAGATCGTCTTCGCGGGCGGCGGCAATCGCTGCTGGTGGCAGGCCGGCTTCTGGGACGTCGCCCAGCCGGCGCTCGGCTTGCGCCCGCGCGTGATCACCGGCATCTCGGCCGGCGCGGCAACAGCGTGCATGTTGTATACGCGCGATGCCGCATGGGTGATGCGCTATTACGAAGAGGCGCTGCGCCACAACCGGAAGAACGCGTACTGGGGCAACCTGTTCGGGCGTGAGCCCGTGTTTCCGCATTACCGGATTTACCGTCAGGCGCTGCTCGACATCTACGGCGAGCCGTTCGCGAAGCTTGCCGCGGCGCCGGAGATCCGCATCGGCGTGTCGCACGTGCCGCGCTGGCTCGGCGCGCGCAGCGCAGTCGCCGCCGGCCTCGTCGCGTACAACATCGAGAAGTACGTGCGCAAGACGCTGCACCCGACACTCGGGCGCACGCTCGGCTTTCGGCCGGAATTCGTGCGCGCGCAGGCCTGCACGCGAGTCGACGAACTCGCCGACCTGATCCTGCAGTCGTCCTGCACACCGCCGTTCACGCCGGTGCTGCGCCGCGGCGGCCGGCCCGTGCTCGATGGCGGGATGGTCGACAACGTGCCGGTCGACGCGCTCGACCCGACGCCGGGCGACGTGCTGGTGCTCGTCACGCGGCTGTATCCGCGCCCGCAGATGTTCACGGTCGCGCATGGCGAGCAGCAGCGGCTGTACGTCCAGCCGTCGAGCAAGGTGCCGATTTCGAGTTGGGATTACACGAGCCCGTCGCAGATGCGACATGCGTACGACCTCGGGCGGCGCGACGGCGAGCATTTCCTCACGCGCGTCGACGCGATGACGGGCGGCCGCGTGGCCGCCTGATGGCGGGAATCGTAAAAGCGGGCCGCGCGGTGCGCGCAGCCCGTGCGGTCAGCGCTTGCGGATCGGCGTCAGCGCTTCCGGGTTCGCGACGCTCGACATGTCGCCGTCGTCGAACGCGAGGATGTTCCGGAACGCTGCACTGAAATACAGCTCGTAGCTTTCGCGCTCGACGTAGCCGATGTGCGGCGTGCAGATCACGTTTTCCATACGCAGCAGGCTATAGCCTTGCAGGATCGGCTCGCTCTCGAACACGTCGATCGCGACCATCCCCGGGCGGTTGTGCGACAGCGCGTTGACCAGCGCATTTTCCTCGAGCAGTTCGGCGCGGCTCGTGTTGACGAGCAGCGACGTCGGCTTCATCCGCATCAGGTCTTCCTGCTTCACGATCCCGCGCGTGTCGTCATGCATGCGCAGGTGCAGCGACAGCACGTCGCTCTGCTCGAACAGCGCTTCGCGGCTTTCGGCGGCCGTATAGCCGTCGGCGCGCGCGGCCTCGAGCGAATGCTCGCGGCCCCAGATCAGCACGTTCATCCCGAACGCCTTGCCGTAGCCGGCGACGAGCCGGCCGATCTTGCCGTAGCCCCAGATGCCGAGCGTCTGGCCGCGCAGCACCTGGCCGAGGCCGAAGTTCGGCGGCATCGCCGACGTCTTCAGGCCCGACTGCTGCCACGCACCTTGCTTCAGGTTCGCGACGTACTGCGGAATGCGGCGCTGGGCGGCCATCACGAGCGCCCAGGTCAGTTCGGCGGGGGCAACCGGCGAGCCCGTGCCTTCGAGCACCGCGATGCCGCGGTCGGTACAGGCTTCGAGATCGATGTGGCTCGACACGCGGCCGGTCTGGCTGATCATGCGCAGGTTCGGCAGCTTGGCGAGCAGTTGCGACGAAATCGGGGTTCGTTCGCGAATCAGCACGAGCGCCTCGACTTCCGCCAGACGGCTGGCGAGCTGTCCCAATCCGCGCACCGTATTGTTGAAGACCTTCACGTCGTGGTCGGCAAGCATCTCGAAGCAGTTCAGCTTGCGGACGGCGTCCTGGTAGTCGTCGAGGATGGCAATTTTCATGGTGAGCGGGTGTCGCGCGTTGAAAGCGGCGGTGGCGGCGGCGCACGTCGCGCACCCGTCCCGCCCGGCCGGGGCCGACATGATGCTACGTCGGCCGCCTCCATGGTGTCTTTTTAACAGGTTGTTACGCTCCGCCGCAATTGGCGGCAGCCTGACCCGGCGCCGCTTGCGAGACGGGTGGAAGGGTGCGCTGTTGTGTCGCATCAAATACGTCCTTCCTGATTCGGCCACTTACTCGACGAGGTTCACCCAATTGTTGCTCCAATCAGAATAATTGGATCAACTATCCGCAGAAGGCGAGGATTTTTGACTATTTTTATCGTCAACCGGGGCCTTGTTGAGCAACTCTGCATCATTTCCGCTGTCGTAGGAGAATTACGCATTTGCTTCATCTTTTTGAAGTTGTAACAGCGGCAGGAGTCGTTTATGGATCATTTGCAGTCGATGCGCGTGTTCGTCAAGGTTGCAGATCTCGGCAGTTTTGCGCGGGCCGCGAGTGCAATGGATATCTCCAACGCGGTCGCGACGCGTCACGTCGCCGATCTGGAAGGCCGGCTCGGCACGCGTTTGCTGAACCGCACCACGCGCAGCCTTTCCCTGACGGAGTCAGGTCAGGTCTATCTGGAGCGTGCCCGGCAGATCCTCGATGAGCTCGAGGACGTCGAGCAGATGGTCGTCGCGCGCAATCACGAGCCGGTCGGCACGCTGCGCATCGTCGCGCCGGTCGTGTTCGGCCTGCATAACCTCGCGCCCGTGTTGCAGTCGTACACGGAGAATTTCCCGAAAGTGGTGCCGGATCTCACGCTGGTCGACCGGCAGGTCGATCTCGTCGAGGAAGGCTTCGACGTCGGCATCGTCGTTACGCGCCAGATGCGCAGCGCGAGCATCGTCACGCGGCGCCTGACCACCGGCTGCATGACCGTGTGCGCGACGCCGAGCTATCTGGAGAAGCACGGCGTGCCGACCCATCCGGAGCATCTCGCCGCGCACCCGAGCCTGAGCCTGCCGACCGAATACTGGGGCGACGAGCGCGTGTTCACGGGGCCGGACGGCGAAGTGCGCGTGCGCCCGACCAACGTGATCGTCGCGAACAACACCGCGATGCTGCGCCAGTTCGCGCTGCTCGGGATGGGGGTCGCGATCCTGCCGAGCTACCTGATCGGCAGCGACATCGCGCGCGGCGCGCTCGTGCGGCTGCTGCCGGAGTTCCGGCTGCCGCAGGTCGAGATCAACATCGCTTACCCGAGCCGGCGCCATCTGCCCGCGAAGGTGCGCACGTTCATCGACCACCTCGTCGAGCATTTCAGCCACTCGACCGACGCGATGATGGGCGAGCAGTGGGCCGCGCAGAGCTCTGCGCTCGCGCCGATCGGTGTCGAGACGCGTGCCGAGCAGCCGGAATCGGCCGACCCGAACCTGTCGCCGCGCCTGCCGCGTTCGTCGCGCACGCGCGTCGCGGTGCCGTCGCCGCTGTAACAGCGCGACGGCCGGGCGGCGGTTGCCGTCGGCACAAAGAAAAAACGCGGATCGAGTGATCGATCCGCGTTTTTTTATGGCTGCCTGCCGGAGCCGGATGCGCCGGGGGATGCCCCGGCGGCCCGGTCGTTACGAGCCGGTCTTGCGCGCCGTCGTTTTGCGGGCGGCCGTCTTGGTCGTGGTCTTGGCGGCGGTCTTGCGAGCCGGTGCCGGTTTCTCTTCGGCACCTTCCGTCACGGTTTCGGCATCCTTCGTCGCCGATTTTGCCGTCTTCTTCGCGGCGGCGGCCTTCGGCTCCTTCTTCTCGAACTCGAAGCCGATCTTGCCGTCCGGCTGCTTCACGAGGAATGCCTTGAAGTTGCGGCCCGTGCGCGACGACTTGAAGTTCGGCAGCAGATCCGTGCGGCCGTCGGCCAGCAGCTTGCCCATCTGCTCGCGCGTGATCTCCTGCTGCAGGATCACCTTGCCCGAGCGGAAATCGCAGGTCTTCGGGTTGGCCACCGAGTGCTCGCACACGTAGCTCATCCCGTGCTCGAACACGCGGCCCTTGCACTTCGGGCACGCGCCAACCGGTTCCTGCGCGGAGAAGTCCGGCGCTTCGCCTTCCTCGCCGCCCTGGTCCTGGCCGAAATCGAACTCGAGCTTGTAGTTCTTCGTCTCGTCGTCGAAGGACAGCTTGAGGATCGCCGAGAACGGGCGGCCCATCTTGCTACGGAAGCCGGACAGCGGGCCGATCGTCTTCTCGCGCAGCAGTTCCTCGACTTCCGGGATCTCGAACTGCCGGCTGCCCGGGATCTTCGAGATCGAGAACTCGCACTTCGTGCACGCGAAGCGGCGATAGTTTTCCTTCACCTGGCCGCCGCAGTTCGGGCAAGGCGTCTCGAGCGTTGCGTAATCGCCGGGGATCGTGTCGGAATCGTATTCCTTCGCGCGCTTGACGATCTGCTGCGTCATGCGGGCGATTTCCTGCATGAACGCTTCGCGCCCGAGGTTGCCGCGCTCCATCTGCGACAGCTTGTATTCCCACTCGCCGGTGAGCTCGGGCGCGGTCAGTTCCTTCACGCCGAGCCCGCGCAGCAGCGTCATCAGCTGGAATGCCTTCGCGGTCGGGATCAGTTCGCGGCCTTCGCGCAGCAGGTATTTCTCGCCGAGCAGGCCTTCGATGATCGCCGCGCGCGTGGCCGGCGTGCCGAGGCCCTTCGCGGCCATCGCCTCGCGCAGTTCGTCATCCTCGACGAGCTTGCCCGCGCCTTCCATCGCGGACAGCAGCGTCGCTTCCGAGTAGCGTGCGGGCGGCTTCGTGACGAGCGCGACGGCGGCGATTTCGTCCGTCTTCACCTTCTCGTCCTTCTGCACCGGCACGAGGTTCGCGTCCGCGCCTTCGGCGTCGCGGCCGTACACCTGCAGCCAGCCCGGCTCGACCAGCACCTTGCCTTCGGTCTTGAAGTGATGGCCGGCGACTTCGGTGATCCGCGTCGTGACGCGGAATTCGGCGGCCGGGAAGAACACGGCGAGGAAGCGCTTCACGACCATGTCGTACAGCTTCTGCTCAGGCTCGGACAGCGACTTCGGCGCCTGCAGCGTCGGGATGATTGCAAAGTGGTCGCTGATCTTCGAGTTGTCGAAGATCCGCTTGTTCGGCTTCACCCAGCCCTTGTCGAGCACCTGCTTCGCGTGCGGCAGGTAGTTGTTGCTCTCCTTGAGCATCTCGAGCGTGGACTCGACCGTCGACAGGTAGTCTTCCGGCAGCGCGCGCGCATCGGTACGCGGGTAGGTCAGTACCTTGTGCTTTTCATACAGCGCCTGCGCGAGGCCGAGCGTGTTCTTCGCGGAGAAGCCGAAGCGGCTGTTCGCTTCGCGCTGCAGGCTCGTCAGGTCGAACAGCAGCGGCGACAGTTGCGTCGACGGCTTCGATTCCTCCGAGACCGTGCCGACGTGGTCGCGGCACGCGGCGACGATCGTTTCGGCAGCCGGCAGGCTCCACAGGCGGGAGTCGCGCCTTTCCGGATCGAATTCGTCGCGCTTGAATTTCGGGTCGTACCACTTGCCTTCGTAGAAGCCGCCCGCGCACGCGAATTCGGCCTTCACTTCCCAGTAGTCGCGCGGGATGAAGCGGCGGATTTTCTCTTCGCGTTCGACGACGATCGACAACGTTGGCGTCTGAACGCGGCCAACTGTCGTCAGGAAGAAGCCGCCGCCCTTGCTGTTGAACGCGGTCATCGCGCGGGTGCCGTTGATCCCGACGAGCCAGTCGGCTTCCGAGCGGCAGCGTGCGGCGTCGGCGAGCGGCAGCATGTCCGCGTCGCTGCGCAGGTTCGCGAAGCCGTCGCGGATCGCCTGCGGGGTCATCGATTGCAGCCACAGGCGCTGGACCGGCTGCTTCGCCTTCGCGTGCTGCGCGATCAGGCGGAAAATCAGCTCGCCCTCGCGCCCCGCGTCGCATGCGTTGATCAGGCGGTCGACGTCCTTGCGCTTCAACAGCTTGGTGAGCACCTTGAGGCGCGACTCGCTTTTTGCGATCGGGTTCAGGTCGAAATGCGGGGGGATGACGGGCAGATGCGCGAAGCTCCATTTCCCGCGCTTGACCTCGTACTCTTCCGGGGCGGCGATTTCCAGCAGGTGGCCGACAGCGGACGAAAGGACGAAATCGTCGCTTTCGTAATACTCGTCATGCTTGGTAAAGCCGCCCAAAGCGCGTGCGATGTCGTTCGCGACAGAAGGCTTTTCCGCAATGATCAGTGCTTTGGACATGACAGGTGTGTGTTGGTAGACCGGGTTCGCCGGTTGTGGGTCCCTTTTACGACCGCTTTATAGCACACGCCGCAGCGATGGCGGCTCAGCGTGCAAAAAGCGGCCCATCATAGAGGGGGGCCGCAGCGGCGGCAAGCGCCCGGCGCGGCGGGGCGCGCAAATGCGCGCAAAACCACCGGGCCGGCTCGCGAATTCAGGCTTCGACGGTCAGGACGTTGCGCAATTTCGGTGCGTGCGGCGCACCGGGTACCGCGCTCAGGTCGGACAGCATTCGCTCGACGATCGCCGCATGCGGCAGCACCGTGCCGAAGAAGCGGGCGGTGTGGGTATCTTCGATCAGGATCGTCGGGAAATTCTCGACGTCGAGATCGTCGAGCTGGTCGGCATGCGTTTCGATGTCGATCCAGGCGAAGCAGGCGTCCGGATGCGCGTCGGCGAGCTGGTCGAAGGCCGTCCGGTAGTCGCGGCACGTGCCGCACCACTCGGCGCACAGGCAGGCGACGAGCAACGTGCCGGGATCGGCGAGGCGCTCGGCGATCCGATCCGCATCGGTGTCGAGATTCAGCGCGGGCATGGGTTTCCTTGGGTATCGTTGGCGGCCTGGCCGCCCCTATGCGGGGGAATGTAGCACGCCGTGCACGGGCGGGGTGCGCGCGGCGTCAAGCCGCGCGAAGCGTCCGCCGGGGAGGCTGGCGACGCGGCCGGACAGTTCCAGCGCAAGCAGCGCGCGATGCAGTACGTCGTCGGGCAGGCCGCTGTGCTCGGTCAACCATTCGTACGTGACGGGGCCGTATCCCAATGCAGCCAGCACGGCCTGTTCGGACGGGCAGGCGGGCAGCGGGGGCGCCGGCGACGGTGCTTCGTCCCGGACGGGCGCGATGGCTGAAACGGCGTCGCCAGTTTGGGTGACCCCGGCATCTGCGCGCCGAGTGACGGCTTCGGTTTCGCGGAGGTCGCCGGTGCCTGCGCCCGGATGCCCGGAGCACGCCTCACCGCCTGCCACGCCAGCTTTCGGTTCGCCCAGCCCGTATTCCTCGAGCACGTCGAGCGGCGCCGCCGTCAGCTTCGCGCCGTCGCGGATCAGTGCGTGGCAGCCCTGCGCGAGCGGCGCGTGGATCGAGCCCGGTATCGCGAACACATCGCGCCCCAGTTCGTTCGCGAGCCGCGCGGTGATCAGCGAGCCGGAGCGCGGGGCGGCCTCGACGACGAGCGCGCCGATCGCGAGCGCGGCGATCAGCCGGTTGCGCTGCGGGAAGTGTGCAGCGCGGGCGGGCGTGCCGAGCGGCCATTCCGACACGATCGCGCCGCGTGCGGCGATCTCGTGGGCGAGCGCGCGGTGCCGCGCCGGATAGACGAGATCGGCGCCCGTCGCGATCACCGCGACCGTACCCGACCGGCCATCGAGCCCGCCGCGATGCGCGGCGCCGTCGATCCCGAGCGCGAGGCCCGACACGATCGGCAGCCCGGCGTCGGACAACTCGCGTGCGAAGCGCGTCGCGTCGGCGAGCCCCTGCGGCGTCGCGTGACGGCTGCCGACCACGGCGAGCGCGCGCGCGTGCAGCAGGTCGAGCCGGCCCTTTACATATAGCAGCGGCGGCGGATCGTGCAGGTCGCGCAGCCGTGGCGGGTAGGCCGGATCGTTGAGCGTGACGAGCGTATTGCCCGGTGCGTCGAGCCAGGCGAGTGCGGCTTCGGTGCGCGCGTCGAGACCGTCACGCTCGCTCGCGCGCACGGCCAGGGCGGCGGCGGGGCTGGTTGCGGCGGCGATGGCCTGGTCGGATGCGCGCAGCAGCGCGTCCGGCGAGCCGAACGCATCGAGCAGTGCCTGCAGCACGGCGGGGGCGAGGCCGGGCGCATGCGCGAGCTGCAGCCACGCGCGCAGTGCGGAGGTGGTCAGCGCTTGCGGCGACATGAGGCGCCCCTCGAATGCGGTGGCCAGCGGACCGCGTGGCGCCATGATAAAATTTTCATCATCCGAAATACTCGACAGGGCCGCGCGCGCAGGCGCCCGGCCGATTGCAGGAGGCATGATCCGCGGCATTGATTCGCCGCGCGTCCGCCTCATCTTCATTGCATCCCGGCAGCAGCGCCAGCCGGCCGGATGGCCGATGCGGCACGCCGCTCCACCGAATACCGAACGCCATGGCTTTACTCAATATTCTTCATTACCCCGACAAGCGGCTGCACAAGGTCGCGAAGCCCGTCGACAAGGTCGACGACCGGATCCGCAAGCTCGTCGCCGACATGGCCGAGACCATGTACGCGGCACCGGGCATCGGCCTTGCGGCCACGCAGGTCGACGTGCACGAGCGCGTGATCGTGATCGACGTCTCCGAGGAGAAGAACGAGCTGCGCGCGTTCATCAACCCCGAGATCGTGTGGTCGAGCGACGAGAAGCAGATCTATGAAGAGGGCTGCCTGTCGGTGCCCGGCATCTACGACGAAGTCGAGCGTCCCGACCACGTGCGCGTGCGCGCGCTCAACGAGCAGGGCGAGACCTTCGAGCTCGACTGCGAGGGCCTGCTGGCCGTGTGCGTCCAGCACGAGATGGATCACCTGATGGGGCGCGTGTTCGTCGAATACCTGTCGCCGCTCAAGCAGACGCGCATCAAGACGAAGATGAAGAAACTCGAACGCGCGATGTAACGCGCGTTCGCCCAGCCCGACCCCGAACGCTGTCATGACCCATACGTTGCGCGTAGTTTTTTCCGGCACGCCGGAATTTGCCGCGGCTGCCCTCGCCGCGATCCACGAGGCCGGTTTTCCGGTACCGCTCGTGCTCACCCAGCCCGATCGTCCTGCCGGGCGCGGGATGAAACTTCAGGCGAGCGCGGTGAAGCGCTACGCCGTCGAGCACGGGATGCCGGTCGCGCAGCCGCCGTCGCTGCGCCGCGCGGGCAAGTACCCGGCGGAGGCGGCCGATGCGATCGAGCTGCTGCGCACGACTCCGCACGACGTGATGGTGGTTGCCGCGTACGGCCTGCTGCTGCCGCAGGAAGTGCTCGACATCCCGCGCGACGGCTGCATCAACATTCACGCGTCGCTGCTGCCGCGCTGGCGCGGCGCCGCGCCGATCCACCGCGCGATCGAGGCCGGCGACGCCGAAACGGGCGTCACGCTGATGCAGATGGATATCGGCCTCGACACCGGCGCGATGATCGAGGAGGCGCGCGTCGCGATCGCGCCCGACGAGACGACCGCGACCCTGCACGACCGGCTCGCTGCCGAAGGCGCGCGACTGATCGTCGACGCGCTCGTGAAGCTCGAGCGCGACGGCTCGCTGCCGGCGACGCCGCAACCGGCCGACGGCGTGACCTATGCTGAAAAGATCGGCAAGCACGAAGCGGCGCTCGACTGGCGCAAGCCTGCCGACGTGCTGGCACGCCAGGTGCGCGCGTTCGATCCGTTCCCGGGCGGCGTTGCGACGCTCGACGGCGCGGCGATCAAGCTGTGGGCGGCCGAGCCCGTGGCGGCGCGCGGCGACGCGCTGCCTGGCACGATCGTCGAAGCCGCGCCGGAAGGCGTGGTCGTCGCGTGCGGCAGCGGTGCGCTGCGCGTCACGCAGTTGCAGAAGCCGGGCGGCAAGCGGCTGCCCGCGCGCGAATTCCTGGCCGGCTCGCCGCTCGCTGCGGGCCAGCGTTTCGCGCTGACTGACGTTGCCTGAAGCGGCCTGACTGTCATTCGACACGGCCTGCCGGGCGTGCGCAATCGGCCGGACGGCCGAGTCGCGCGGTGCGGCAGGCGCGCGTAGAATTTCCCTGCGCTTCCCGGTTTCGAGGTTTTCATGTTCGGCATCACCCATTTCGGCTTCTTCGTGCTGGCAGTCTTCCTGCTGAACGTCACGCCCGGCCCCGATACGGCTTATATCGTCGGCCGCAGCGTCGCGCAGGGCCGCGGCGCGGGGCTGATGTCGGCACTCGGCATTTCGGCCGGCTGCTGCGTTCACGCGCTCGCCTGCGCATTCGGCCTGACCGCGCTGCTCGCTGCGTCGGCTGCGGCGTTCACGGTGATCAAGCTGGTCGGTGCCGCTTACCTGATCTACCTCGGCGTGCGGATGATCATCGCGAAGCAGGCGGCCGAGCCGTCGGGCACGGCCGCCGCGCAAGCCGCGAAGCCACTGCGCCAGCTGTTCATGCAGGGCTTCTGGACCAACGTGCTGAACCCGAAGGTCGTGCTGTTCTTCGTGTCGTTTTTCCCGCAGTTCGTGGCGGCCGACAGCCCGCACAAGGCATGGGCATTCCTGACCCTCGGCGGCGTGTTCGTCGCCATGAGCACGGTGTGGACCAGCCTGGTCGCCTGGGTCGCGGGCAGTGTCACGGCGCGCTTTTCCGGCAAGCCGGGCGTCAGGAAATGGCTCGACCGCACGGTCGGCAGCGCTTTCGTCGGCCTCGGCCTTCGTCTTGCAGCATCGCAACGCTGAGATTGAATTTTTCCGGCAAGACCTTATCTAACAAATCGCTTACAATTTTCTGCCGTGCCCTTTGATGCGCGGCGGGCCCCTGACGGATAAGGAGTGGGTATGTTCAATTGGGTCAAAACGGCGATGCTGATGGCCGCGATCACGGCCCTGTTCATCGTGATCGGCGGGATGATCGGCGGCTCGCGCGGCATGACGATTGCGCTGCTGTTCGCGCTCGGCATGAATTTCTTCTCTTACTGGTTTTCGGACAAGATGGTGCTGCGCATGTACAACGCGCAGGAAGTCGACGAGAACACGGCGCCGCAGTTCTACCGGATGGTGCGCGAGCTGGCCACGCGCGCGAACCTGCCGATGCCGCGCGTCTACCTGATCAACGAGGATGCGCCGAACGCGTTCGCGACGGGCCGCAACCCCGAGCATGCGGCGGTTGCCGCGACCACGGGCATCCTGCGCGTGCTGTCGGAGCGCGAGATGCGCGGCGTGATGGCGCACGAGCTCGCGCACGTGAAGCACCGCGACATCCTGATCTCGACGATCACCGCGACGATGGCGGGCGCGATCTCGGCAATCGCGAACTTCGCGATGTTCTTCGGCGGGCGTGACGAGAACGGCCGGCCGGCCAACCCGATCGCGGGTATCGCGGTCGCGCTGCTCGCGCCGATCGCCGGTGCGCTGATCCAGATGGCGATTTCGCGGGCACGCGAGTTCGAGGCCGATCGCGGCGGCGCGCAGATTTCCGGCGATCCGCAGTCGCTCGCGACCGCGCTCGACAAGATCCATCGCTATGCGGCGGGCATCCCGTTCCAGGCGGCCGAGCAGCATCCGGCCACCGCGCAGATGATGATCATGAACCCGCTGCACGGTGGCGGCCTGCAGAATCTGTTCTCGACGCACCCGGCCACCGAGGAGCGCATCGCGCGCCTGATGGAGATGGCGCGTACCGGCCGCTTCGACTAAGCCAAAGCCACGGTACACCGTGCGGCAGCTGCCGCGCGGGGCCGCCACGCCACCCCGCACGCTTCGCGCTGCGGGGTGTTTCATTTGTGTGCGCCGTAAAGGGGCCAAAGGGGCTGCTGCGTCGCACGCTACAATGCCCGGTTTGGGATCGCAGGGCCACGCGAGCGCCGCGATTCCGCTGTTTGCCGTATTTGTTTGCCGCGCTTGTTTGCCGAATTTGCTCCGATGACACGAACCCGTTCTACCGCTCCGTCTTCTTCCGGCCGCCCGGCGCGCCTGTCCGCGCTGCATCTCGCGCCCGATTCGCTCGGCTTCGCACTCGACGCGGCCGCGCAGGCGGTCGATGCGGTGCGGCGCGGCACCGCGCTGCCGGCAGCACTGTCCGCGGTATTCGCGCAGATGCCGTCCGGTGCGCAGGCACTCGGGCGCGGCGCGACGCAGGACGTTGCGTACCGGACGATGCGTCGCCTTGGCAGCGCGGACTGGCTGATCGGCCGACTCATCAGCAAGGCGCCGCCCGCGCACGTGCACGCAGTACTTGCCGGCGCGTTCGCGCTGCTGCTCGACCCGGCGGACGAGGCTGCGTATCCGGCGTTCACGGTGGTCGACCAGGCCGTGACCGTGATCGGCTCACGTCGCGAATACGCGTTCGCGAAGGGGATGGTCAACGCGGTGCTGCGCCGTTTCCTGCGTGAGCGCGACGCGCTTGTCGCGGCGCTGCAGGACGATGTCGTCGCACGCTGGAACTACCGTGCGTGGTGGGTCGATTCGGTGAAGCGCGCATGGCCCGACGCATGGCAGGCGATCCTCGCGGCCGGCGAGCGCCAGGGGCCGTTGACGTTGCGCGTGAATGCGCGCCGCGCGAGCGTCGACTCGTATCTCGATACGCTGCGCGCGAACGGGATCGAAGCGATCGCGATCGGCCGGCATGCGGTGCGGCTCGCGTCGGCGCTGCCGGTCGATCGCATTCCCGGGTTTGCCGACGGCGTCGTGTCGGTGCAGGACGCCGGCGCGCAGCTCGCAGCGCAATGGCTCGGCGCGCGCGACGGCATGCGCGTGCTCGACGCATGTGCGGCGCCTGGCGGCAAGACAGGCCACATTCTCGAACTCGCCGATGCGGAAGTCGTTGCACTGGAAAGCGACGCCACGCGTGCGGCGCGGATCGGCGAGAACCTCGTGCGGCTGTCGCTCGAAGCGGACGTGCGCGTCGGCGACGCGGGTGCACCTGACGCGTGGTACGACGGCCGCCCGTTCGACCGCATCCTGGCCGATGTGCCGTGCTCGGCGTCAGGCATCGTGCGTCGGCACCCCGACATTCGCTGGCTGCGCCGCGAGGCCGACATCCCGGCGCTCGTCGCGGAACAGCGCCGCATCCTGTCGGCGTTGTGGCCGCTCGTGAAGCCGGGCGGCGAACTGCTTTACGTGACCTGTTCGGTCTTCCCGGAAGAAGGCGAGTTGCAGGCCCGCTGGTTTGAAGCGGCCTGTGAAGATGCGGTACGATTGGACGCCCCCGGCCAGCTGCTGCCGGGCAGCGTACAGGGAGGGGCGGCCGCCGGCGCACTCGACCACAACACCGATCACGACGGATTTTTCTACGCGCGGTTTCAGAAACGGTGACGATCAAACACCTTTTTCCACTTCGGCTCGCGGCCGTCCTGATGGTCGCGTTGACGCTGTGCCTGGCCGTCGTCCGGCCGGCGCATGCCGAGTCGATCGCTGTGCAGCGCGCGTCGCTCCAGTCCGACGGAAGCGGCTGGAGCCTCGACGCCCGCTTCGATTTCGAGCTGAACCCGAACCTCGAGGATGCCGTCAACAAAGGCATTCCGCTTTATTTCACGACCGACTTCGAGTTGAGCCGTGCACGCTGGTACTGGTTCGACGAGCAGCCGGTGGCGGTGACGCAGACGATCCGCCTGTCGTTCCAGCCGCTCACGCGCGAGTATCGCGTGTCGACGGGCGGCCTGCAGCTCGGCTTCCCGTCGCTGAAGGATGCGCTCGCGGTCATCAGGCACATCACGTCGTGGCACGTGATCGACCGCAACCAGGTGCGCTCGGGTGAAACCTACACGGCATCGGTGCGGATGCAGCTCGATACGGCGCTGATGCCGAAGCCGTTCCAGGTCGATGCCGTGAACAACCGCGACTGGACGCTCGGGTCGGACTGGAAGCGCTTCAACTTCACGGTGACCGAACGTGCTAAATAAAGTGCGCCGCGCGGCCAGCGGGAAGAGCCTCCTCGTTCGCGTAATCGTCTCGACCGTCGCGCTCACCGCGCTGCTGCTGCTCGTGCTGCTCGCGGCTGCGAGCGCGAACACCGAATTCTTCGACCGCTATTACTCGTGGCTGTACGCGACGAACATCGTCGTCGCGCTCGTGTTCCTGCTCGTCGTGCTCGGGCTGATCGGGATGATCGTGGTGCGCCTGAGGAAGGGCAAGTTCGGCACGCGGCTGCTCGCGAAGCTTGCGGTGTTCTTCGCGCTCGTCGGCGTGGTGCCGGGCGGGATCATCTACATCGTGTCGTACCAGTTCGTGTCACGCAGCATCGAGTCGTGGTTCGACGTGAACGTCGAGACGGCGCTGACGGCCGGCCTGAACCTCGGCCGCGGGATGCTCGATGCGTCGCTGTCCGATCTGCAGACGAAGGCACGGCTGATGTCCGACCAGCTCGCGAGCGTCGATGCGAACACCAACGGCACGACGCTCACGCTGCTGCGGTTGCGCGACCAGTTCGGCGTGCAGGACGCGACGATCATCGAGCCGAGCCGTGCCGGCTCGGGTGCGGCGCCCGAACTGCACATCGTTGCGCAGGCATC
Organism: Burkholderia sp. AU30198; assembly: GCF_020419825.1. Lineage (NCBI taxonomy): Bacteria > Pseudomonadati > Pseudomonadota > Betaproteobacteria > Burkholderiales > Burkholderiaceae > Burkholderia > Burkholderia sp. AU30198. The sequence continues at coordinate 77,002 of NZ_JAIZSA010000022.1, forward strand.
GGGCAATTTCGCGGCGCTGATTCCGGACGACCTGCCGACACCGCTGATGCTGAACCAGGCGCGCGAACACGGCGCGTACGCGGCGATCGAGGGCGAAGTCGACGGCGACCCGCGCGCGCACGGCGCGAAGGGGGCGCTGCGGTTGCGCGTCGTGCGGCCGATTCCCGACGCAACGACGTCGCTGCTGCAGCCGGCGGAACGCTTCCTGCAGCTCACGCAGCCGGTGCCGCCCACCCTTGCCCACAACGCGGACGCGGTGCAGCGCGCGTATCGCGAGTATCAGGAAAAGTCGCTCGGCCGCACGGGGCTGCGCAAGATGTACATCGGCACGCTGACGCTCGCGCTGTTCCTCGCGACCTTCATCGCGATGATGCTCGCGCTCGCGCTCGGCCAGCAGCTCGCGCGGCCGCTGTTCCTGCTCGCGCAGGGCACGAAGGAAATCACGGAAGGCGACTACACGCCGAAGCGCGAAATCAAGACGCGTGACGAGCTCGGCTTCCTCACGCAGTCGTTCAACGCGATGACGCGCCAGTTGTCCGAGGCGCGGCTCGCGGTGGAGAAGAACCGCGTCGCGCTCGAGCATTCGAAGACGTATCTCGAGAGCATCCTCGCGAACCTGACGGCCGGCGTGTTCGTGCTCGACCGCCAGTTCCGGCTGACGACGGCCAATCGCGGCGCCGAGCGGATCTTCCGGCAGCCGTTCAACGCGCTGATCGGCACGACGCTCGACCGGATCGGCGTGGCCGCCGGGTTCGGCGCGATGGTGCGCAAGGCGTTCGCCGATCGCGAGGCAGCGTCCGACGGCGGCAGCGGCGATCACGGCCACTGGCAGCAGCAGTTCGCGATCGAAGTGCCGGGCGAAGCCGATCCGCTGACGTTGCTCGTGCGCGGTACGCGCCTCGTGTCGACCGTCGAGGGGCAGGCCGACGATCCGCAGACGTCCGGTTACGTCGTCGTGTTCGACGACATCTCCGACGTGATTTCCGCGCAGCGTTCGGTCGCGTGGGGCGAGGTCGCGCGGCGGCTCGCGCACGAGATCAAGAATCCGCTGACGCCGATTCAGCTGTCGGCGGAACGGCTGGAGATGAAGCTGTCCGACAAGCTCGCCCCGCCCGACGCCGACGTGCTCAAGCGCGGCGCGACGATGATCGTCAACCAGGTGGCCGCGATGAAGCGGATGGTCGACGATTTCCGCGAATACGCGCGCACGCCGCCGGCGGTGCTCTCGAATCTGCAGTTGAACGAACTGGCGAGCGAGGTGCTCGGGCTGTACGGCGTGGGTGAAGGCAAGAGCGCGATCGTCGCCGAACTCGCGCCGTCGCTGCCGGTGATACGCGGCGACGCGACGCAACTGCGCCAGGTGATTCACAACCTGCTGCAGAATGCGCAGGATTCGGTCGCGGAGTCGGCGCATCCGCGTGTGTTGATCGAAACCAAGACAGTAGAATATGGCGATCCCGACGCCGAGGGCAAAACGCGCGTCGCGGTACGTCTTACCGTGTCCGACAACGGGCCCGGTTTTCCGGCGCGCATCCTGACCCGCGCGTTCGAGCCTTATGTAACGACGAAGGCGAAGGGCACGGGTCTGGGGTTGGCCACGGTCAAGAAAATCGTCGATGAGCACGGTGCGCGGATCGATCTGCGCAATCGCATGCACGGCGAGACCGTCGAGGGTGCGCAGGTGTCGATCCTGTTCCTGCAGATGGCGAGCGATGCGCCAGGCGCCGAATCGGGCGTGCAGGACGGGGCGGCCCCCGCCAAGACAAAAGCAAGTGAGCAGACAAAGGCAGCGTAAATGGCAACCATCCTGGTGGTAGATGATGAAATGGGCATCCGGGAATTGCTCTCGGAGATCCTCAGCGATGAAGGGCATGTCGTCGAGGCGGCGGAGAACGCGCAAGCCGCGCGGGAATACCGGTTGAATCAGGCGCCCGATCTCGTGCTGCTCGATATCTGGATGCCCGATACCGACGGCGTGACGTTGCTCAAGGAGTGGGCAGCGCAGGGGCTGCTGACGATGCCCGTGATCATGATGTCCGGGCACGCGACGATCGATACGGCCGTCGAGGCGACGAAGATCGGCGCGCTCGATTTCCTCGAGAAGCCCATCGCGCTGCAGAAGCTGCTGAAGTCCGTCGAGCACGGTCTCGCACGCGGCGCGGCGCCGGTATCCGCGAACGCGGCCGCGAAGGTCGGCGCGGGGCAGGCGGCAGGGCCCGCGGCGGTTGCGTCCGCGGCCGCGCTGCCGACGCTCGGCGACGACATGGCTTCGGCACTCGGCCTCGCGGGCCAGACGGCCGCGATCCCGTTCGACATCCCGTTGCGCGAAGCGCGCGATGCGTTCGAGCGTGCGTACTTCGAATATCACCTCGCACGCGAAAACGGCAGCATGACGCGCGTCGCGGAGAAGACGGGCCTCGAGCGCACGCACCTGTATCGCAAGCTCAAGCAGCTCGGTGTCGAGCTCGGCAAGAAGCCGTCCGAAGGCGCCGTATAAAATATTTCGTGAAAGTACTTGATCAAGTAACGAAGGGTGGATATACTTTCTCTTCTTCGTTGGCCCGGTAGCTCAGTTGGTAGAGCAGCGGATTGAAAATCCGCGTGTCGTTGGTTCGATTCCGACCCAGGCCACCAGAATTAAAACCCCAAGAATCGGAAGGTTCTTGGGGTTTTTCGTTTGTGGTGGGGTTTGCGTGGTGAGTGGCAAGCGGAGTGGCTGCCCGGCAGCATTCGTGCGGGCATGATAAAATCCTTGCCCGCTCAATAACTTAGCGCATCGCTTCATGCGCACGGCAGGCTGCCAGCGTGGCGCCGCCGTGGCGCGCGGCAACGATGCCGCGCGATGGGCGGTATAAGCGCTCCGCCGCGTTCGCGGCCGATTGCGCTGCCTATACTGGTCGAGCCGGCCCAGGCCGGCACGCGTCGGGCCGCCCGGCGGCAGCCGGCCCCGGGGCGCAGCGCGACGCGAGCCTACACATTCACGGAGTATCACGGTGATTCGGACAGACGCTAAAGACGGCGCGCTCGTGTTGTTTTCCGGCGGGCAGGACTCGGCCACGTGCGTGGCATGGGCCCTCGAACGCTACCAGACGGTCGAGACGCTCGGCTTCGATTACGGCCAGCGCCACCGCGTCGAGCTCGAATGTCGCGAAGGCGTGCGCGAAGCGCTGAAGCGTGATTTTCCCGCCTGGTCGGAGCGGCTCGGCGACGATCACATGATCGACCTGTCGGTGCTCGGCGCGATCAGCGATACCGCGATGACGCGCACGATCGAGATCGAGACGGCGGCGAACGGCCTGCCGAACACGTTCGTGCCGGGCCGCAACCTGATGTTCATGACGATCGCCGCGGCGATCGCCTATCGCCGCGGGCTGCGCGTGCTGGTGGGCGGGATGTGCGAGACCGATTTCTCGGGCTATCCCGATTGCCGCGACGACACGATGAAGGCGCTGCAGGTCGCGCTGAACCTCGGGATGGACACGCGCGTCGTGCTCGAGACGCCGCTGATGTGGCTCGACAAGGCGCAGACCTGGCAGCTCGCCGAACAGCTCGGCGGCGACGCGCTCGTCGAACTGATCCGCGTCCAGACGCACACGTGCTACGTGGGCGAGCGCGCGGAGCTGCACGAGTGGGGCTTCGGCTGCGGCGAATGCCCGGCCTGCAAGCTGCGCAAGCGCGGCTATGAGGCCTACCTGAAGGGCGAACGCGTGACCGAAGCGCCGCTGTGAAGCGCGCCGCGGCACGGTGAATGAACAACGGATTCCGATCCGGATTTTGATCGACAGCGAGCGGCGCGAGCCGGACGAAGCACGATGACTTACGCGGTCAAGGAAGTTTTCTACACGTTGCAGGGCGAGGGCGCGAACGCCGGCCGGCCGGCCGTGTTCTGCCGGTTCGCCGGCTGCAATCTGTGGTCGGGCCGCGAAGAGGATCGTGCGGAGGCCGTGTGCCGCTTCTGCGATACCGACTTCGTCGGCACCGACGGTGAGAACGGCGGCAAGTTCAAGGACGCCGACGCGCTCGTCGCGACGATCGCCGGCCTGTGGCCGGAGGGCGAGGCGCATCGCTTCGTCGTCTGCACGGGCGGCGAGCCGATGCTGCAGCTCGACCAGCCGCTCGTCGACGCGCTGCACGCGGCCGGCTTCGAGATCGCGATCGAGACCAACGGCTCGCTGCCGGTGCTCGAATCGATCGACTGGATCTGCGTGAGCCCGAAGGCCGACGCGCCGCTCGTCGTCACGAAGGGCAACGAACTGAAGGTCGTGATCCCGCAGGACAACCAGCGGCTGGCCGACTATGCGAAGCTCGACTTCGAGTATTTCCTCGTCCAGCCGATGGACGGCCCGTCGCGCGACCTCAACACGAAGCTCGCGATCGACTGGTGCAAGCGTCATCCGCAGTGGCGGCTGTCGATGCAGACCCACAAATATCTGAACATTCCCTGAGCCACGGCTTTTGACATCGTGCTGATTACCCGAAAACTCGAATTCGACGCGGGCCACCGCATTCCCGACCACCGCAGCCAGTGCCGGAACCTGCATGGTCATCGCTACGTGCTCGAAGTCACGCTGCGCGGCGATCTCGTCGATACCGAGGGGGCGCCCGACCGCGGCATGGTGATGGATTTCGCCGACGTGAAGGCGCTCGCGATGGAGCACCTGGTCGGCAAGTGGGACCATGCGTTCCTGGTCTATGCGCGCGACGACGTCGTGCGCTCGTTCCTCGAGCAGATGGCCGACCACAAGACGGTCGTGATCGACCGGATCCCGACCGTCGAGAACCTTGCGGCGATCGCGTTCGACATCCTCGCAAGCGTGTACGACGCGCACTACGGCGTGAACCTGCGGCTCGAGCGCGTGCGCCTGTACGAAACGCCGAACTGCTGGGCCGACGTCGAGCGCCAGCCCGGCCGCTGATCCCGCCTTCCCGGCAGCCCCGCCAGCCGGCGCGGGCTGCCGGCGCCGCATCCCGCGGCTTCCCCGTCTCGCTCCCCGTCCGTTTCCACATTCCGCGTAACGCCGCGCTATGATCGTTGCGTGGCGCCGAAAAACGCAGCCGTGCGCCATCGCGCGGCCGGCGCTGTCAGATCGGCCGTCCACGGCCGACTGACGTTCCAGGGCCCGGTCCTGGCGCCGCCGTGCTTCGCTGCCCGGCGTGTCGCGCTCCGCTTTGCCCGTTGCTTGTCCCGTTCGATTGCCGTTCCGTCCAGGAGGCCGTATCGATGAGCACGCTCACCAATTCCCTCAAACAACGCCTGCGCGACGGCGACGAGCCGCTGTACGGCCTGTGGCTGTCGCTCGGCAGCGACTCGGCTGCGGAAGCGCTCGCGCATGCCGGCTACGACTGGCTCTGCATCGACATGGAGCACGCGCCGAACGACAGCCGCGATGTGGCATCGCAGTTGCGCGCGATCGCCGCCGCCCATCTGCCGAGCGAGCCCGTCGTGCGCGTGCCGGCGCGCGAACCGTGGCTCGTGAAGCGCGCGCTCGATGCGGGCGCGCGCACGCTGATGTTTCCGTGCATCGAGACCCCCGACGACGCCGCGCACGCGGTGCGGCTCACGCGCTATCCGTCGCCCGATTCGCGGGACGGGCTGCGCGGCGTCGCGGGCATGGTGCGTGCGGCGGCGTTCGGCATGCGCCGCGACTACGTGCAGACGGCCAATGCGCAGGTCGCGGTGATCGTGCAGATCGAATCGGCGCGCGGGGTCGACGAAGTCGAGCGGATTGCGGCGCTGCCCGGCGTCGACTGCCTGTTCGTCGGCCCGGCCGATCTCGCGGCGAGCCTCGGGCACCTCGGCGACATCCGCCACCCGGACGTCGAAACCGCGATGGCGCGCGTGCTCGCGGCCGGCCGGCAGGCCGGCGTCGCAGTCGGCATCTTCGCGGGCGATACGGCGGCCGCGCGCCAGTATCGCGAGGCCGGCTATCGGATGATCACGCTGTCGGCCGACGTAAGCTGGCTGTTGCGCGCAACGCGGCAGGCGCTGCAGGAGGTACGGTCATGAACGGTGGCGATGGCGCGTGCCGTGGGCGCGCACGGGGCGCGATCGGGGTGCGCGGGCAGGTCGGCGCGATGCTCGGCCTGTGGGCCGTGTGTATCGCGGCCGCTGCGCAGGGCGCACCGCAAGCGAAGCCCGATCCGTCGCGCGAGACGCAATCGGCGGTCGCCGACTACAACGCCGGCGACTATCGCGCGGCGCTGGTGCAGTTCCACGACGCGGCCGAGCGCGGCGACCGTCTCGCGCAATTCAACTACGCGATGATGCTGCTGACGGGCGAAGGCGTGACGGCGAACGTCGACGAAGGGCTGCGCTGGCTGAAGCGCGCGGCCGACGCGAACATGTCGCATGCGCAGTACGTGTATGGCCGGATGCTCGACGACGGCGAGTTCGTCGCGCGCAATCCGGCCGAAGCGCATCGCTGGTTCCTGCGGGCGGCGAAGCAGGGGCATGTGCAGGCCGAGCTGTCGCTCGCGAACCAGTTCCTCGACGGGCGCGGCACGCCGCGCGACAACCGGCAGGCGTTCGCGTGGTACAAGCAGGCCGCCGATGCGGGCGAGCCGACCGCGCAGTACGTGACCGCGTCGTTCTACGAGCGCGGCGGCGACGGCGTCGCGCAGAACCTGAACATCGCGCGGGCGTATTACGCGGCGGCCGCCGCACAGGGCGACGAGACGGCCGGGCTGAAATTCAAGGAGCTGAGCGCGCGGCTGAAGGCGCAGGGGCCGGCATCGGGTGCCGGCGCGGAGCCGGGAGGGGCGCACGCGCCGCCGCCGTGAGCGGGCGCTGCGCTACGCTGCGCTACGCTGCGCGGCCGCGTTCGGCACACGCGGTCGAAAAAAACGGCGCCGAGGCGCCGTTTTTCTTGGTGTGATGCGTGCCGCGCGGTCAGCTCTTCATCAGCCGCCGCTGCCGCCCGACGCTCATGATCATCCCGATCGCGATGCCGAGCGTCGTGAGCGCGGTGCCGCCATAACTCATGAACGGCAGCGGCACGCCGACGACCGGCAGCACGCCGCTCACCATCCCGATGTTGACGAACGCATAGACGAAGAACGCGAGCGTGAGCGAGCCCGCGAGCAGGCGGCCGAACAGCGTCGCGCCCTGCGCGGCGATATAGAGCCCGCGTGCGATCAGCGCCATGTACAGCGTCAGCAGCACGAGCCCGCCGACGAGCCCCCATTCCTCGGAGAACACCGCGAAGATGAAGTCGGTGTGCTTTTCCGGAATGAATTCGAGGTGCGCCTGCGTGCCCTTCAGGTAGCCCTTGCCGAGCACGCCGCCCGAGCCGATCGCGATCACGGCCTGGATCGTGTGGAAGCCCTTGCCGAGCGGGTCGGAGGTCGGGTCGAGCAGCGTACACACGCGGTGCTTCTGGTAGTCGTGCATCAGCGGCCACTGCACTTCGGGCTGGCAGATGCGTTCTTCGAACACGGCGATCGAGCCGACCGCGATCACGCCTGCGACGAGCACGGGCACGATCAGCTTGAACGACAGGCCGGCGAGGTAGATCACGAAGAAGCCGGCCGCGAACACGAGCAGACCCGTGCCGAGGTCGGGCTGCTTCGCGATCAGCCCGACCGGCACCAGCAGGATCCCGAACGCGGCGACGAAGTCGTACCAGCGCACGCCGCCTTCGCGGCGCTGGTAGTACCACGCGAGCATCAGCGGTGTCGCGATCTTGAGGATTTCCGACGGCTGGATCACGACGCCGACGTTCAGCCAGCGCTTTGCGCCCTTCTTGGTCATCCCGAACAGCGCGACCGCGACCAGTAGCGCGACCCCGAACGTGTAGAGCGGGACCGCGAAGCGCATCAGCGTGGTGGGCGGGATGTTCGCGATCACCCACATCAGCACGAACGTCAGCAGGATGTTGCGCAACTGATCCTCGACCCGGCCCGGCATGTCGATCGCCGCGCTGTACAGCGTGACGATGCCGACGCACAGCAGCAGGAACACGATGAGGGCGAGCGGGCGGTCGAAGCCCGCGAACATCTGCTTGATCTTGTCGAGCCAGGCGCGCTTGTCGAATTGCATGCCTTTCTCCGTTAATGAGCGGTGCCGGCGTCCGCCGCCTTCGCGGGGGCCGTCGCACGGTGGTTGTCGTCGCGCGGCGTGGCGACGAGCGGCTGCGCATCGCTGGCGGGCCGGCGCGGCCGGTGCGGGCGCCGGATCGGCGGCAGGCTCGCGGCCCTCGGCGCCGCGGCGTTGGCGGGCAGGGCGGCGCTCGCGGCGGCGGCAGCCGACGCTTCGGAGGCCGCTGCGGCCGATGCCGCTTCCGCCGCGCTGGCCGCGGTCGGTACGACCGGCTGCGGCAGCGCGGTGAAGCCGGCCGCGACGGCAGCAGGCTTGTTCGCGTCGCCGATCACCGGTGCGTTGACGGGTTCGGTCGCCGATGCCGCGGCAGCCACGGCCGCCGCCTCGTTCTGCGCGTTCTGGCGGTCGATGAGATAGAAGTCGAGCACGCGGCGCGCGATCGGGCCGGCAGCCTGCGCGCCCCAGCCGCCGTTCTCGACGACCAGCGCGACGGCGATCTGCGGATGGTCGACCGGCGCGTATGCGATGAACAGCGCGTGGTCCCGCAGGTGCTCGGCGAGCAGGTGGCCCTTGTAGTTGGAGCCTTGCAGCGAGAACACCTGCGCGGTACCGGTCTTGCCGGCGGCGAGGTACGGCGCGCCGCGGAACACCTTGTACGCGGTGCCGGACGGATTCTCGATCACGTTCTCCATCCCGCGCTTCACGACGTCGATGTCGGCCTGCTTGAGCGGGATCACTTCGCTTTCCTTCGGCACGGTCAGGTGGCGCCCGCGCGTGATCGGATCCTCGACTTCCTTCACGAGGTGGGGTTTCATCACGACGCCGTTGTTCGCGAGCGTCGCGGTCGCGTGGGCGAGCTGCAGGATCGTGAACGAGTTGTAGCCCTGGCCGATCCCGAGGCTGATCGTCTCGCCGTCGAACCATTTCTGCTGCGCGGCCTTCTTGAACGCCTTCTTCTTCCAGTCGGTCGACGGCAGGATCCCGCGCGCCTCGCCCTGGATGTCGATCCCGGTGATCTGGCCGAAGCCGAACGGCTTCATGAAGTTCGCGATCGAGTTCACGCCGAGGTCGCGCGCGAGCATGTAGAAGTAGGTGTCGTTCGACACCATGATCGCCTTGTTCATGTCGACCCAGCCCTGGCCCGAGCGCACGTCGTTGCGGAACGTGTGGCCGCCGAACGTGAAGTAGCCGGGATCCTGGAAGCCCCAGCCCGGCGTGCGCTTGCCGAGCGTCAGGCCGGCGAGCGCCATGAATGGCTTGTACGTCGAGCCGGGCGGGTAGGTGCCGTGCAGCGGGCGGTTCAAGAGCGGCTTGTCGGTCGAGTTGTTCAGCTCGTCCCAGGTCTGCTGGTCGATGCCGTCGACGAACGAGTTCGGGTCGAAGCTCGGCGACGACACGAACGCGAGCACGTCGCCCGTCTTCGGCTCGATCGCGACGAGCGCGCCGCGCTTGCCGGCGAACGCCTGCTCGGCGACCTGCTGCAGCCCGATGTCGAGCGACAGCACGAGGTTGTTGCCGGGCGTCGCCTGCGTGCGCGACAGCGTGCGCACCGGCCGGCCGCCGGCCGTCACCTCGACTTCCTCGAAGCCCGTCAGCCCGTGCAGCTCGGTCTCGTAGCTCTGCTCGACGCCGATCTTGCCGATGTAGTCGGTGCCCTTGTAGTTGTTCGCGTCGCGGCGCGGATCGTAGTTTTCCTGGTCGCTGTCGTTGTCGTCGCTCATCGCGTCGATGCGATCCTGGTCGCGCTTCGAGATCCGGCCGATGTAGCCGATCACGTGCGCGGCCGTCGTGCCGAGCGGATATTGGCGGAACAGCCGCGCGCGCACGTCGACGCCGGGGAAGCGGAAGCGCTGCGCGGTGAAGCGCGCGACTTCGGCGTCGGTGAGCCGGGTGCGGATCGGCAGGCTCTCGAAGTTCTTCGAGTCTTCCTGCAGCTTCTTGAAGCGGCGGCGGTCGCGCGCGTCGATCGGGATGATCTCGGACAGTTTGTCGATCGTGTTGTCGAGCGTGTCGTCGAGCTTCGATGGCGTGATCTCGAGCGTGTACGCCGAATAGTTCTTCGCGAGGATCACGCCGTTACGGTCGGTGATGATCCCGCGGTTCGGCACGATCGGCGCGACCGAGATGCGGTTTTCCTCGGCCTGCAGCGCGTATTTGCCGTGCTGCATCAGCTGCAGGTAGAAGAAGCGGCTCGCGAGCAGCCCGAAGCAGACGAACACGAACACGCCCGCCGCCGCGACGCGCAGGCGGAACTTCGAGAGCTGCTGTTGAGTGTCGTTGAATTCGGTCATGCGATTAGGAGCGATCTGGCCCGCGCACGGCGTGCCGGTGCGGGCGAGGTGCCGCCCCGGAGCGCGGCGCGCGGCGGGCGTGGGGGCGGCGGGTATTCAAGGCGGGCCCCTGGCTCAGATGGGGCGCGTATCGTCCGGATCGACCGGGCGGCGTTGCGGCATCAGCAGCAGGTGGCTCGCGATCGGCCACAGCGCGGCTTCGACGAAGCCGTCGACCAGGTAGCGCCAGCCGGGGAACGCGGCGCCCATCACGAGGCGGATCACGAACGGGACGAGCTGCGCGACGACCAGCAGCGGCGTGACGTACAGCACCTGCACGCCGATCGGCATCCACAGCACGCGGCGGTGGATCGTGATCGCGCCGTACGACAGCAGCGTATAGGCAAGCGCATGCTCGCCGAGCAGCCCCGCGTCATGCACGTCCATCAGGATGCCGAGCGCGAACGCGACGCCCATCCCGACCTTGCGCGGCTGGTGGATGTTCCAGAACAGCAGCACGAGCGCGACGAAGTCGGGCACGCCGGGCAGGCGGCCCCACGGCATCAGGTTCAGCAGGAACGCGGCGGCGAGGCTGAAGACGATGAAGTACGGATTGACCGGCTGCAGGATGTATTGCGGGCGATTCATCGCTGGGCTCCTGGTTGCCCGGCCGCGGGCTTCGCGGGCGCGGCGGCGGGCTTGGCCGGAGCGGCCGGTGCCGCAGGCTTCGCGCCAGGCTGGGCCGCGGCGGCCGGCTTCGCATTCGCGTCAGCCTTGTCGGCCTTCTCGCCCTTCGCGGCGGCTTTCGCGCCCTTCTTGCCCTTCGCGTTCTTGTCGGCGGCCGGATCGGGCTCGGCCGGGCGCGGCGGGATGTCGTTCTGGTAATGCAGCACGAGCATCTGGCGCGCCCCGCGCACGGCGGCGAGCGGGGCGCAGGTCACGCGCGCGAACGCCGTATCGGCGAGCTTGTCGACGCGCGCGACCTTCGCGACCGGCAGGCCGGGCGGATAGACGCCGTCGAGGCCGCTCGTGACGAGCTCGTCGCCGACGACGAGATCCGCGCTCGTCGGCACGAAGCGCAGGTCGAGCGAATCGCCCTTCGGCGTGCCGTAGATCACGCTGCGCAGGCCGGTGCGCAGCACCTGCACGGGAATCGCGAGATCGCGGTCGGTGATCAGCGTGACTTCCGACTGCAGCGGGAACACGCGCGTGACCTGGCCGACCACGCCGTCTTCGCTGACGACGGGCGAACCGCCCTGGATGCCCTGCTGCGAACCGTGCCCGACCACGATCTTCTGCGTGAACGGATCGCTGGTGTCGTACTGGATCTCGACCGGTGTCGATTGCGTCGCGATGTGCTGGCGAAGCTCGAGTACCGCGCGCAGGTGCATGTTTTCCTGCGCGAGCACGGCGGCCTGGTTGGCCTGCGTGGACAGTTGCAGGTTGCGCTTGCGGAGATCGTCGTTCTCGTGGCGCAGCGACGCGCCGGTGACGGCGATGTCGGCCGCGCCCATGAACAGGTCGCGCGGCACGAGCGCGGCGCGCTGCAGCGGATAGAGCACGGTGCCGAGCACGCCGCGGACGATTTCGAGCGTGCTGAAGCGCGCGTCCGATACGAGGAGCGCGATGGCGAGGGCGACGAAGAAGATGAGCCGCGCGAGCGCGGGCGGACCTTGCTTGAAGAGGGGCGGCGGACTGTATTCCATGGTCGGCGCCGGGCGCGTGTGATCGGTTAAATGATGCTCAGACGCGCAAACGGCGCGGCGGTTCGTTCTGAACGAGCGATCCGGCCACGCCGCGGGTGCGTCATGTCAAGAAACTGCCTAGACGATCACTCGTACGAGAAGATGCTGCCCAGCTTGTCCATGCGTTCGAGCGCCATGCCCGAACCGCGTACGACGCAGGTGAGCGGATCTTCCGCGACGAGCACCGGCAGGCCGGTTTCTTCCGCGAGCAGGCGGTCGAGGTCGCGCAGCAGCGCGCCGCCGCCCGTCAGCATCATCCCGCGTTCGGCGATGTCGGCACCGAGTTCCGGCGGGGTCTGTTCGAGCGCGATCTTCACCGACGACACGATCTGGTTCAGCGGATCGGTCAGCGCTTCGAGGATTTCGTTGCTGGAGATCGTGAAGCTGCGCGGGATGCCTTCCGACAGGTTGCGGCCCTTCACTTCCATTTCCTTGACTTCGGAGCCCGGGAACGCGGAGCCGATTTCCTTCTTGATCGCCTCGGCGGTCTGCTCGCCGATCAGCATCCCGTAGTTGCGGCGGATGTAGTTGACGATCGCCTCGTCGAACTTGTCGCCGCCGACGCGCACCGAACCCTTGTACACGATACCGCCGAGCGAGATCACGCCGACTTCCGTCGTGCCGCCGCCGATGTCGACGACCATCGAGCCGGTGGCTTCCGACACCGGCAGGCCCGCACCGATCGCAGCGGCCATCGGCTCTTCGATCAGGTAGACCTGCGATGCGCCGGCGCCGTGCGCGGCTTCCTTGATCGCGCGGCGCTCGACCTGGGTCGAGCCGCACGGCACGCAGATGATGATGCGCGGCGACGGCGAGAACATGCGCGACTCGTGGGCCGTCTTGATGAACTGCTTGATCATCTGCTCGGTGACGGTGAAGTCGGCGATCACGCCGTCCTTCATCGGGCGGATCGCCTCGATGTTGCCCGGCACCTTGCCGAGCATCTGCTTGGCTTCCTTGCCGACTGCCTGGATCGTCTTCTTGCCGTTGGGGCCGCCTTCCTGGCGGATCGACACGACTGACGGCTCATCGAGCACGATGCCCTTGCCGCGCATGTAGATCAGGGTGTTTGCGGTGCCGAGGTCGATCGCGAGATCGTTGGAGAAGTAGCTGCGCAAAAAACCGAACATTCAGAATCCTGTTTCGCTCTGGGCCGGCCCTGCATAGCGAGCGCTGAGGGCGGCAGCGGAAAAAATAACAGCCTCGGGAAGCGTGGCGGAAGCGGCCGCCGCGGCGCACGAAGCTGCGAGTGATGTCTACCGGGGATCGCACGATGCACGCATGGCTTGCCGAAGCGGGGCGAAACGGTGCGGGAAAAGGCTGCCGGGTTTGGGTCGAACGCGTAATGATACCTTATAATTTCACGGTATTTGAATCGAAACGGGCGGTATTTTTGCCGCTTCGGCCCCGATTTTTGAGGGTGGGATCGCACCCTCCAACCCCCCGCCGCAGTGCTGCTTTTGATGCGCTGCGCAGCCTTGTTTTTCCGGTGATCGCATGGCCCTGACCCTGACCGATGTGAAACGCATCGCGCACCTGGCGCGACTCGAAATGGCCGACGCCGACGCCGAGCACATGCTCGGCCAGCTCAATGAATTCTTCGGCCTCGTCGAGCAGATGCAAGCAGTCGACACCGCCGGCATCGCGCCGCTCGCCCACCCGATCGAACAGATCCAGGCAGTCGCGCAGCGCCTGCGCGACGACGCCGTGACGGAAGTCGTCAATCGCGACGACAACCAGCGTCCGGCGCCGGCCGTCCAGGACGGCCTCTATCTCGTGCCGAAGGTGATCGAGTAAGCATTCGATGACAAGCGCGCCGCCGTCTTCGCGCCGCGCGCCACCCAGAATTCCCAGGAAAACCACTCAATGCACGCAAAAAGCCTGACCGAACTGCGCGCCGCGCTCGCCGCCAAGGAATGCTCGGCCGTCGAGCTCGCGCAGCTCTACCTGAAACGGATCGATGCCGCGCGCGACCTGAACGCGTTCGTCCACGTCGACGCCGACCTGACCCTCGCGCAGGCGAAAGCTGCCGACGCGGAGCTCGCGCGCGGCGCGGGCGGCGCGCTCACCGGCCTGCCGATCGCGCACAAGGACGTGTTCGTCACGCGCGGCTGGCGCTCGACCGCCGGCTCGAAGATGCTCGCGAACTACGAGAGCCCGTTCGACGCGACCGTCGTCGCCCGCCTGCAGGCGGCCGGCATGGTCACGCTCGGCAAGACCAACATGGACGAGTTCGCGATGGGCTCGTCGAACGAGAATTCGGCGTTCGGCGCGGTGAAGAACCCGTGGGACACGAACGCGGTGCCGGGCGGCAGCTCGGGCGGCAGCTCGGCCGCCGTCGCCGCGCGCCTCGCGCCGGCCGCGACCGGCACCGACACCGGCGGCTCGATCCGCCAGCCCGCGTCGTTCGCGGGCGTGACGGGCATCAAGCCGACCTACGGCCGCGTGTCGCGCTACGGGATGATCGCGTTCGCGTCGTCGCTCGACCAGGGCGGCCCGATGGCGCAGAGCGCGTCCGACTGCGCGCTGCTGCTGAACGGGATGGCCGGCTTCGACGAGCGCGACTCGACGAGCCTCGAACACGACGACGAAGACTTCACGCGCCACCTCGGCCAGCCGTGGGTGGCCGGCAACGACGCGGGCAAGCCGCTCGCGGGCCTGCGCATCGGCTTGCCGAACGAGTATTTCGGCGACGGTCTCGCCGACGACGTGCGCGCGACGATCGACGCGGCGCTGAAGCAGTATGAAGCACTCGGCGCGACGCTCGTGCCGGTGTCGCTGCCGAAGACGGAACTGTCGATCCCCGTGTATTACGTGATCGCGCCGGCTGAAGCCTCGTCGAACCTGTCGCGTTTCGACGGCGTGCGCTTCGGCCATCGCGCCGCGCAGTACGGCGACCTGCTCGACATGTACAAGAAGTCGCGCGCGGAAGGCTTCGGCCCCGAGGTGAAGCGCCGGATTCTGGTGGGCGCCTACGTGCTGTCGCACGGCTACTACGACGCGTACTACCTGCAGGCGCAGAAGATCCGCCGCATCATCGCGAACGATTTCCAGGAAGCGTTCGAGTCCTGCGACGTGATCATGGGCCCGGCGTCGCCGACGGTCGCATGGGATCTCGGCGCGAAGGGCGACGATCCGGTACAGATGTATCTGGCCGACATCTACACGCTGTCGGTGAGCCTCGCCGGCCTGCCCGGCATGAGCGTGCCGTGCGGTTTCGGCGCGGGCGCGAACGCGAAGCGCCCGGTCGGCCTGCAGATCATCGGCAACTATTTCAACGAAGCCCGGATGCTGCAGGTCGCGGACGCGTTCCAGCGCGCGACCGACTGGCACAAACAAGTTCCGGCGGGAGTGTAAGCACATGACTCAATGGGAAGTCGTCATCGGTCTCGAGACGCACGCGCAACTGTCGACCGTCTCGAAGATTTTCTCCGGCGCGTCGACGCAGTTCGGCGCCGAGCCGAACACGCAGGCCTGCCCGGTCGACCTGGCGCTGCCGGGCGTGCTGCCGGTGCTGAACCGCGGTGCGGTCGAACGCGCGATCCGCTTCGGCCTCGCGATCGGCTCGACCATCGCGCCACGCAGCATCTTCGCGCGCAAGAATTATTTCTACCCCGATCTGCCGAAGGGCTATCAGATCAGCCAGTACGAGATTCCGGTCGTGCAGGGCGGTCAGATCACGATCCAGGTGCCCGCCAATGAAAAGGCCGGCAAGGAAGCGTACGAGAAGACCGTCAACCTGACCCGCGCGCACCTCGAGGAAGATGCGGGCAAGTCGCTGCATGAAGACTTCGCCGGGATGACGGGGATCGACCTGAACCGTGCGGGCACGCCGCTGCTCGAAATCGTCACCGAGCCGGAAATGCGCAGCGCGGCCGAGGCCGTCGCCTACGCGAAGGCGCTGCACGGGCTCGTCGTGTGGCTCGGCATCTGCGACGGCAACATGCAGGAAGGCTCGTTCCGCTGCGACGCGAACGTGTCGGTGCGTCCGGTCGGCCAGGAGAAGTTCGGCACGCGCGCGGAAATCAAGAACCTGAACTCGTTCCGGTTCCTCGAGGAAGCGATCAACTACGAAGTGCGTCGCCAGATCGAACTGATCGAGGACGGCGGCGAAGTCGTGCAGGAAACGCGCCTCTACGATCCGGACAAGCGCGAGACGCGCTCGATGCGCAGCAAGGAAGACGCGCATGACTACCGTTACTTCCCCGACCCCGACCTGATGCCGCTCGTGATCGGCCAGGACTGGATCGAGCGCGTGCAGTCCGGGATGCCCGAGCTGCCGGTCGCGATGCAGCAGCGCTTCGGCGACGAATACGGCGTGTCCGCGTACGACGCGGGCGTGCTGACGTCGAGCAAGGCGATGGCCGCGTACTTTGAGGCCGTGGTCGCGAAGGCTGGCGTGGCGAACGCGAAGATCGCCGCGAACTGGCTGATGGGCGATGTGTCGTCGCAGCTGAATCGCGATGGCATCGAGATCGACGCGATTCCGGTCTCGGCCGCGCAGCTCGCGCTCGTGCTGCAGCGCATCGCCGACGGCACGATCTCGAACAAGATCGCGAAGGAAATCTTCGCGACGATCTGGGACGAGAAGGCCGAAGACGAAGGTGCGGCGGATCGCATCATCGACGCGAAGGGGCTGAAGCAGATCTCCGACACCGGCGCGCTGGAAGCGATCATCGACGAGGTGCTCGCGGCGAACGCGAAGTCGGTCGAGGAATTCCGCGCGGGCAAGGAAAAGGCGTTCAACGCGCTGATCGGCCAGGCGATGAAGGCGACGAAGGGCAAGGCCAATCCGCAGCAGGTCAACGAACTGCTGAAGAAGAAGCTCGGCTGAGCATGACCGCGCGCCTGAACCGCGCTTGACGACGGGCCGCTCCGAACCAGTTCGGGGCGGCCCGTTGCGTTTGGTGGATGCGTTATCGTATGCACCACAGCGTCCAACGGAGGAACGAATGGCGAAACAACCATCGCTCGACGATTTCCGCGTGCCGTACTGCACGCGCGAGAAGGAAGCCGCAGCATTCAAGCTCGATGCGTTCGACCCGGCCGCGAAGCCGTTCTCGTCCGGTTCGAAAGACGACGATCGTGTACGGCTGTCGGCCGTGTCGACCGAGCTCGACGTGCAGCAGGAGCGCCTGCACACGCAGCAGAAGAAGCGCGTGCTGCTGGTGCTGCAGGGGATGGATACCAGCGGCAAGGACGGCACCGTGCGCGCGGTGTTCCGCGAGGTCGATCCGCTCGGCCTGCGCGTCGTGCCGTTCAAGGCGCCCACCCCGATCGAGGCCGCGCACGACTTCCTGTGGCGCGTGCATGCGCAGGTGCCGGCCGCGGGCGAGCTCGCGATCTTCAATCGCAGCCACTATGAGGACGTGCTCGTGCCGCGCGTGCTCGACCTGATCGACGCGAAGGAATGCGAGCTCCGCTACCGGCAGATCCGCGATTTCGAGACGATGCTGGTCGAGAACGGCACGACGATCATCAAGTGCTTCCTGCACATCTCGAAGGACGAGCAGCGCGAGCGGCTGCAGGCGCGCATCGACGATCCGACCAAGCACTGGAAGTTCGACATCTCCGATCTCGACGCGCGCAAGCACTGGGACGCGTACCAGTCCGCCTACCGCGACGCGCTCGCGGCGACGTCCGCCGAGCATGCGCCGTGGTACGTGATCCCGGCGAACTCGAAGACGCACCGCAACGTGATGATCGCCGAGCTGCTGCTGCGCGCGATGACCGACATGAAGCTGGAATTCCCGCCGCCGAAGCCCGAGCTCGAAGGCGTGAAGATCCGCTAAGCTGCACCCCTGAAAAAACATCGAACTGAACGGAATCCGACATGATGCGAGTGATTACCGCCAACCTGAACGGCATCCGCTCCGCCGCGAAGAAGGGCTTCTTCGAGTGGCTCGGCGAACAGAATGCCGATTGCGTGTGCGTGCAGGAAATCAAGGTCTCGGCCGACGACCTGCCCAGCGAATTCGTCGAGCCGCACGGCTTCAAGAGCTACTTTCACCACGCCGAGAAGAAGGGCTACAGCGGTGCGGGCGTGTACAGCCGCCGCGAGCCCGATGACGTGATCATCGGCTTCGGCAGCAGCGAATTCGACGCCGAAGGGCGCTATGTCGAAGCGCGCTACGGCAAGCTGTCGGTCGTGTCGGTGTACGTGCCGTCCGGCTCGAGCGGCGAAGAGCGCCAGCAGGCGAAGTACCGCTTCATGGACGCGTTCATGCCGCACCTCGCCGAGCTGAAGAAGAAGCGCGAGGTGATCCTGTGCGGCGACGTGAACATCGTCCACAAGGAAATCGACATCAAGAACTGGAAGAGCAACCAGAAGAACTCGGGCTGCCTGCCGGAAGAGCGCGAGTGGCTCACGAAGCTGTTCGACGATGTCGGCTATGTCGACGTGTTCCGCACGCTCGACCCGCGCGCCGAGCAGTACACGTGGTGGAGCAACCGCGGTCAGGCGTACGCGAAGAACGTCGGGTGGCGGATCGATTACCAGATCGCGACGCCGGGCGTGGCCGGCACCGCGAAGAGCACGTCGATCTTCAAGGACATCAAGTTCAGCGACCATGCGCCGCTGACGGTGGACTACGACTACAAGAAGTGACCTCCCGCGCTGCGCCGTGCGCGTAGCAGTCGAACCGTCCGGTCGCCGGATGCAGAAACGGGCCGCATGTCGAACATGCGGCCCGTTTCGTTTGGGGCGGCGATCGTGCATGCCGCCCGGCGGCGCTTACTGCTTGATCGACGCCATGTCGATCACGAAACGGTACTTCACGTCGCTCTTCAGCATCCGCTCGTAGGCCGCGTTGATCTGCTGCATCGGAATCGTTTCGATATCCGACGTGATCCCGTGCTCCGCGCAGAAGTCGAGCATCTCCTGCGTTTCCGCGATCCCGCCGATCAGCGAACCCGCGAGGCGGCGGCGCTTGAAGATCAGGTTGAACACCTGCGGCGACGGATGGTCGTGCTCCGGCGCGCCGACCAGCGTCATCGTGCCGTCGCGCTTGAGCAGGTGCAGGAACGGGTTCAGGTCGTGCGGCGCGGCGACCGTGTTCAGGATGAAGTCGAAGCTGTTCAGGTGCGCGTTCATCTGCGCTTCGTCCTTCGAGATCACGACTTCGTGTGCGCCGAGCCGCTTGCCGTCCTCGACCTTCGACGGCGACGTGGTGAACAGCACGACGTGCGCACCCATCGCGCGCGCCAGCTTCACGCCCATGTGACCGAGGCCGCCGAGACCGACGATCCCGACCTTCTTGCCAGGGCCGACGTTCCACTGCCGCAGCGGCGAGTAGGTCGTGATCCCCGCGCACAGGAGCGGCGCGGCGCCGGCCGGATCGAGCGTCTCGGGTACGCGCAGCACGAACGCCTCGTCGACGACGAGCTGCGTCGAATAGCCGCCGAACGTGATGTCGCCCGTCACGCGATCCTGGCCGTTGTAGGTGCCGACGAAGCCGTTCTCGCAATACTGCTCGAGGCCGTCGGCGCAGCTCGGGCAGGTGCGGCACGAATCGACGAGGCAGCCGACGCCGACCAGCTGGCCGACCTGGAAGCGCGAGACCTGCGGGCCGGTCGCGGTCACGCGGCCGACGATTTCATGGCCCGGCACGACCGGGTAGATCGTGTTGCGCCATTCGTTGCGGGCCTGGTGCAGGTCCGAGTGGCAGACGCCGCAGTAGAGGACGTCGATCTGGACGTCGAGGTCGCGCAGCGCGCGACGCTGGAATTCGAACGGGGCGAGCGGCGAGCGCGCATCGGTCGCCGCGTAGGCATAGGTAGTGCTCATGCAGGGGGCTCCTTGTCCGGGATGGATGACCGGCAAAACAGACTGCCGTCGCACCATGTGGCGATGCGGCGAGGCAGGACGTCATCGTAAGGATCGCGGCGCCGCGGCGAAATACACGAAGGTCTGGAAGATTTGCCTATTCCTCTCTAACTGCATCCAAACAGCCGTCAAAACACGTTCAAGGTGCTACATTGCGAGCCAGATTCTCTTGCCGGACAGGACTACGCAGATGAGCTTCGAGCCCCTTTTCGCCGACTCGGGCGACCGTGTGCAGCGCCGCATGATCGAGCTGCACACGCGCCTCGCGCCGAACGAGGGCGACACGCTTGCAACGCTCGACGGCGTGCGCTTCTTCCGCGTGAGCCGTCCCGCGCCGCGTATGCCCGTGCTGTACGAACCGAGCATCATCGTCGTGTGCCAGGGGCGCAAGCTCGGCTATCTCGGCGACCGTTCGTTCGTCTACGACGCGCAGCAGTACCTCGTGCTGTCGGTGCCGCTGCCGTTCGAATGCGAGACCTTCGCGAGCATGGACGAGCCGTTTCTCGCGATCTCGATCCGCGTCGATCTCGCCGTGATCGCCGAGCTCGCGATCCTGCTCGACGAGACGCTCGGCGCGGCTGTCAGCGAACCGGTCGGCGTGTATTCGACGCCCCTCGACGCGCCGCTGGCCGACGCGGTCGTGCGGCTGCTCGAAGCGCTCGCGTCGCCCCACGACACGCGCGTGCTGGGCCCGGCGATCATGCGCGAGATCGCGTATCGCGTGCTGACGGGCGAGCAGGGCGACGCGATGCGCGCGGCGCTCGTGCAGCAGCATCACTTCGGCCGCATCGCGAAGGCGTTGCGACGCATCCATGCCGACCTGAGAACCGATCTCGACGTCGAGACGCTCGCGCGCGAGGCCGGGATGAGCCTCGCGGTGTTCCATGCGCAGTTCAAGCACGTGACGGCGACGTCGCCGATGCAGTACGTGAAGGCCGCGCGGCTGCACCAGGCGCGGCTGATGATGGTGCAGGACGGAGTCGGCGCCGGCACGGCGGCCGCGCGTGTCGGCTATGCGAGCGCGTCGCAGTTCAGCCGCGAGTTCAAGCGGCTGTTCGGCCGCAGCCCGGGTGACGAGGTGCGCTGGATGCGCGAAAGCGTAAGCCGGCCCATCGGCAATCGGGGGGCGATCGACCTGACGACCTGAGCGAACGGCGACGCGCAGCGGCATTGCCGCGCGTGTGAAAGGGGTGTGCAGCGTTGTCGCGTGTTCAGCGCCGCACGACCTTGCGGCGTTGCGCGCTGATGCCTGCGTAGTCGGGCAGCGTGTCGACGTGCTTGCCCACCGCTTTCGCGTACAGCGGCATGAGATCGGGCAGGCGGTTCAGCAGATCCTGGCGGCGGGCCGTGCTGTACGGATGCGTGTAGATGTAGCCCGTCGCCTTGTTCCCGCGGGTTGCGACCGCGAGCTTGTCCCACAGCGTGATCGCCGCGCGCGGATCGAAGCCCGCGCGTGCGGCGATGTCGCCGCCGATCACGTCGGCTTCGGTCTCGTCGGTCGCGTTGTAGTGGAGCGCCTGCAGGCGCTCGCCGAGGTTCAATGCTTGCGGCAGCGGGTCGCCGACGCCGAACAGCGGCGGCAGCGTGGCCGCGCGCAGCGACGTTTGCGAGGTCGCACTGAAGTTGCTGCGCGCGTGTTCGCGCAGCGCATGGGCGATGCCGTGCGCGAGCAGCACGCCGAGCTCGTCGTCGTTCAGGCGGACGCGGTCGAGCAGGCCGCCGTACACGAGCACCTTGCCGCCCGGCAGGCAGGTCAGGCGAATGTCGCGCGAGCGGATCGCGTTGACGTCCCACGCCCAGCTTTTCACGCGGTCGTTCCATTTCACCGAATACGGTGCGAGCTTCGCGACGATCGCACGCAGGCGCTTCACGCGCGGCTGGTTCGCGGGCAGCAGGCGGTTGCTGTCGGCGGCTGCCTGCACGATCTGTGCGTATTCGTTTGCGGTGAGCTGCTCGAGCAGCGGCGACGGGATCAGCGTGCGGAAGGCAATGGCGTCGCCGTAGCGGACCTGCTGCGGCGTCTGCGCATAAGCCTTCGCCGATGCGGCCGCGCCGGTCGGCTGCGCGGGTTCGGCGGCGGCCGGCTGGGCGGCGGTGGGCGTCGAGGTCGCAGTCGCAGGCGGTGAAGCCTGCGTAGTGGCCGGCGCGGAGCCCGCGGCGGTTGCGGCGGGTGCGCCGGTATCGGCCGCATGGGCGAACCCCGCGGCAAGCGCCGCGGCACCGACGCTCAACGAAGCCGCAACGCGCGCGAAGCGGTGCAGGCCGTTACTGCGCACGGCTGGCCTCGCCGTTGCGTGCGGCACCGTTCCACGGCGCGATCTTGAACAGCAGCAGCATGCCGGGAATCGCGAGCGCGGTACACACGATGAAGTAGTCGAACCAGCCGATCTTCGCGACGATGAAGCCGCTCGCGGCCGATGCGAGCGTGCGCGGCACCGACGCGAGGCTCGTGAACAGCGCGAACTGCGTGGCCGTATAGCGCGGGTCGGTCGTGCTCGCGATGTACGCGACGAACGCGGCCATCGTCAGGCCGGTGGTGAACGTTTCGACGCCGTAGACGAGCGCGAGCGCCACGGTCATCGGGCTGAAGTGCGGCGTGACGGCAATGCCGAACACCGACAGCACCGACGCGATCGCATGGCTCGTCGACACGGTGAAGTCGTAGAGCATCGCAAGCACGGGCGAACCGGGGCCAAGCTGCGCGAGCCACGCGAAGCCGAGCGTCGACACCATTTGCAGCGCGCCGAAGATCCACAGCCCGCGGCCGATGCCGATCTTCACGAGCCAGACGCCGCCGATGATGCCGCCGGCGACGCTCGCGACGAGCGCGGTGGTTTTCGCGACGATGCCGATCTCGGTGCGCGAGAAACCGATGTCGAGGAAGAACGACGTCGACAGCGTGGTGGCCATCGTGTCGCCGATCTTGAACAGGAAGATGAACGCGATGACGAGCAGTGCGCCGGCCCAGCCGTCGCGCTGGATGAATTCGCGGAACGGCAGCACGATCGCGTCGCGCAGGTTGCGCGGCGGCGTGCCGACCACTTCGGGCTCGCGCACGACGAGCGTCATCAGGATGCCCGGCAGCATGAACGCGCCGGTGAGCGCGAACACGGCGTCCCACGGCATGTGGTCGGACAGGATCAGCGCCAGCGAGCCGGGGATCAGCGCGGCGAGCTTGTACGCGTTCACGTGTATCGCGTTGCCGAGGCCCTGCTCGGTGTCGCGCAGCAGCTCGCGGCGGTACGCGTCGATCACGATGTCGGCGCTTGCGCCGAAGAACGCGACGAGCGTGGTCAGCGCGGCGACCGTCCAGATCGAGTCGCGCGGCGACACGAAGCCGAGCGCGGCGATCGCACCCGCGACGAGCAGCTGCGTGAGCAGCAGCCAGCCGCGCCGGCGGCCCGGCCGCCAGCCGGGCAGGCGCGGGACGTAGCGGTCCATCAGCGGCGCCCACAGGAACTTCCACGTGTACGGGAACTGGATCAGCGCGAACAGGCCGATTTCCTTCAGGTTCACGCCCTCGGAGCGCAGCCATGCCTGCACGAGGTAGACGAGCGTGAAGAGAGGCAGACCCGACGTGAAGCCCAGGAACACGCAGATCAGCATGTGCGTGTTCAGGTAGGCTCGCCAGCCGGGGTGATCCTCGTGAGCGGTGAGTGCGGGCGCCTCGTGTGGCGTTTTCGACATGGACAGAAACTGGGTAGCGTTGACTGATTGCGGCGGCAGCGCAGGCGGCGGCGCGGGTAGCACAGCGGCTCGGCCGCACGGGCGTGCAGGCCGTCTGCGTTCGTCAACGGCTCCCCGGCTCAGCTGCGCTTGACGCGGTAGACAGCAAGACTACCACGCCAGTTCGCTCCCCATCGAATCGGTTGGCCTCCGTGCAGCACCACGCGGTCGAGGATCGTCACGCCGACTTCGGGCGCGAGCGCCTCGAAATCCTCGATCGTCAGCACCCGGACGTTCGGCGTGTTGTGCCACTGGTAAGGCAGCGACTTCGACACCGGCATCCTGCCGTTCAGCACCGACAGCCGGTGCGGCCAGTAGCCGAAATTCGGGAACGACACGATGCATTCGCGCCCGACCCGCGCGGTTTCGCGCAGGATCGCGGCCGTCTGGTGAATCGTCTGCAAAGTCTGCGACAGGATCGCGATGTCGAAGCTGTGGTCCTCGAACAGGCGCAGGCCGTCTTCGAGGTTCTGCTGGATCACGTTGATGCCGTTCTTCGTGCTGGCGAGCACGCCGGCGTCATTCAGTTCGATCCCGTAGCCGGTCACGTCCAGTTCTTCCATCAGCAGCGCGAGCAGCGAGCCGTCGCCGCAACCGAGGTCGAGCACCGTCGAGCGCGGTTCGACCCAGCGCGCGATCGTGCGGAAGTCCGCGCGCGCGGACAGGGAATTCAGCGCTTGCTGGTTCATGCACCCACCTCGTTGGCGATTCGTTCGTAATACGCGCGGATCAGGTTGTGATAGCGCGCGTCGTCGAGCAGGAACGCGTCGTGACCGTGCGGCGCATCGATTTCCGCGTAACTGACCGTGCGCTTGTTGTCGAGCAGCGCCTTCACGATCTCGCGCGAGCGGGCCGGCGCGAAACGCCAGTCGGTCGAGAAGCTCGCGATCAGGTATTTCGCCTGCGTGTGCGCGAGCGCGGCCGTCAGGTTGCCGTCGAACGCCTTCGCCGGGTCGAAGTAGTCGAGCGCGCGCGTGATCAGCAGGTAGGTGTTTGCGTCGAAGTAGTCGGCGAACTTGTCGCCCTGGTAGCGCAGGTACGACTCGACCTCGAATTCGACGTCGAAGCTGAAGTTGTACGCGTCGAGCGCGCCGTCGGCGCGGCGCAGCGCACGGCCGAATTTCTCGGCCATGTCGTCGTCGGACAGGTAGGTGATGTGGCCGATCATCCGCGCGACGCGCAGGCCGCGCTTCGGCTTCACGCCGTGCGCGTAGTAGTCGCCGCCGTGGAAATCGGGATCGGACAGGATCGCCGAGCGCGCGACCTCGTTGAACGCGATGTTCTGCGCGGACAGCTTCGGCGTCGACGCGATGTCGATGCAGTGCGCGACGCGCTCCGGATACATCAGGCTCCACGCGAGCGCCTGCATGCCGCCGAGGCTGCCGCCCATCACCGCGGCGAAGCGCTCGATGCCGAATGCGTCGGCGACGCGCGCCTGCGCGTGCACCCAGTCCTCGACGGTGACGACCGGAAAGCGCGCACCGTACGGCTTGCCGGTCGACGGGTCGACGCTCATCGGGCCGGTCGAGCCGAAGCACGAGCCGAAGTTGTTCACGCCGATCACGAAGAAGCGGTTGGTGTCGAGCGGCTTGCCCGGGCCGACCATGTTGTCCCACCAGCCGGTGCTGCGCGGATCGTCCGCGTAGACGCCGGCGACGTGGTGCGACGCGTTGAGCGCGTGGCAGACGAGCACCGCGTTCGAGCGCGCGGCGTTGAGTTCGCCGTACGTCTCGACGACGAGCTGATAGTTGCCGATCACGCTGCCGCTTTGCAAGCGCAGCGGTTCGGCGAAGTGCATGGTCTGTGGAGCGACGATGCCGATCGATTCCATTCGTTCCGCCTTATGACTGGGCAGCTAAATGGTGTCGGCGATGCGCGGAGTCGGAGGTGCGCGGCTGACGACCTCTTTAGCCGCATTTGTAGTGAACCGCCGGGACAAGGACGAATCAAGGCCCCGGCTGGTTCGCGCGCCCGCAATCGAGTCAGCAAATCGGCGCGTTTCTGGCTGCCGCCCGAGAGGCGACAGTCGGCAAAGTATAGCGGAAATTGCGGGGCGCGGATTCGGGCGCGCCGGGGTGGCCGGCTGGCGGCCACCCCGCGTGTTGCTGCGTCGGATGCGGCGGCCTGCACGGGAGGTGTCGCTCGGCACCGCGTATGGCAGGGGCGGCGTGGCCCGTCAGGCCGCCGCCGCCGTGCCGTCGCGTCGCGTTGCGTTGCGTTACCAGCGGTACTTCGCGGCGAATCCGCCCTTGACCACTGCGTAGTCGGACAAATTCGCCTCCACGCCGAGGCTGGCCGATACCGCGAAGCGCTTCGATATCTGCCCCGTCGCGCCGATGCGGAACGCGGCGCGGTCGCGCGGCACGCTGAACGAGAACGCGTTGCCGTCGAGCGTCAGCGACCGCGAGCCGGGGCCGTGCCACCAGTTTGCCTCGACGAACGGGCGCAGCTCGCGGCCGGCCGCGATCGCGGTGACGCCGTGCACGCGTACGCCGACGCGGGTCAGCACGTCGGTCGAGCCCTGGCCGTCGAGATAGCCGCCTGCCGTATGGTGCGCGGCCGCACGGTAGTCCGACACGACGAGTTGTGCCTGCGGCTCGACGAAGAAGCGGGTATCGCCGCGCTCGTAGAAGCGCAACGAGTGGCCGGCTTCGACCGAGCCCGTGACGGTGCGCGACCGGTACGAATCGCCGGCCAGACTGCCGCCGATCCGGTTCGCATACGCGCCGTACATGAACCACGCATCGACATACGGGCCGGACAGGATA
The DNA here is from genome assembly GCF_020419825.1 of Burkholderia sp. AU30198. Lineage (NCBI taxonomy): Bacteria > Pseudomonadati > Pseudomonadota > Betaproteobacteria > Burkholderiales > Burkholderiaceae > Burkholderia > Burkholderia sp. AU30198. The sequence continues at coordinate 103,374 of NZ_JAIZSA010000022.1, forward strand.
TCGCGGTTGCCGTACCACGTGCCGTACAGGCCGACGTTGTAACCTTCGACGCTGCCGCGCGCGGTGGCATCCGCGATGCGTTGCTCGGCGGCATTCCACAGCGGCCGCGTCGACCAGCTCGTCTGGCTGCCGTACATGCCCATCGCGCCGGCCCGGATGCTGCCGCCGCGGCCGTCGTCGAAGCGGAGCAGGTCGGCCCCTGCGTGTACCAGGCGGCCGTTACCCGACACGCTGCGCGCACCGCCCGACATCGACGTGAACTGGCCTTCGGCGCGCAGCCACGCGGCGCCGTCGAGCGGTTGCGATCCTGTGCGATCGGTGCGCAGCGACTGGTCTTCGCGCTGATGCAGCGTGTGGATCGCCATCATCGCGGCTGCGTCGGCGTTCGCGAGATACGCGTCGGGCTCGGGTGCGGCGGCGCGCGGTGGCGGTGGCGTGATTTCCGGGCCGATGGGCGGCTCGGGTTTCGCGGCGGAAACGAGATACCAGTCGTCTGCGTTGCCGCCGTTGCCGCCGCGCGCGAGCATGTAGTCGTAGCCGCCGGCGGACAGCGTGCGGAAGCCGCGACGGTAGCCGTCCGACGCGGTGTCGAGGGTGAATGCCGCGGCATCGGTCGTGCCGCCGTTGCGGGTCTCGACGATCGGGATGCCGACCGCGGTCTGCGCGCCTTCGCCAGCCGTGCGTTGCACGACGATGTTCGTGTTGCCCGACGCATGGCCGCCGTCGATCACGAGCCGGTCGGTGGGCGACGTGTCGTCGTGCAGCGTCGTGTGGACCAGCAGCCGGCCGTTCCGGGCCGCATAGTCGCCGCTGACGACGAGCGTGCGCGGGGTGCCGGCGCCCGGTGCGGCGAACGCGATGGTCGAATCGTTCAGCGTGACGGCGCCGACCGCCGAATCGCGGGTGACCGTCCACTGGCTGCCGCTGTCGAGCGACAGCGTGCGGACGACGTCGGTCGCACCCGTCCACGTGGAGGCGCCGGTGAGTGCGACTTCGGTGACGGGCGGTGTCGGGTTGCCGTCGTCGTCCGGGACATTCACGATGTCGCCGTCGGCCTGCGCGCCGGTATCGAGCGACAACCGAACGGGCTCGCCGGACGCTGCGTACACGGACATCAGCGTTCCATTGCCGCCAAACGCGCGCGCGCCGTTTCGCAGTGAAATGGCCGCGCCGGATGCGGCGATCGCGTTGCTTCGTTCGCTGACGAGCGAGCCGCCATCGACATTCAGCATGCCGCCTGCGCCGACAGCGGCTGCGGCAGCGCCGTTGCCGGTCGTCCGCGCATCGGTGCCCGCGAGGTCGATCGTGCCGCCGGCACCGACATAGACCGCGGTGGCGTTCTCGCCATGCGTGTCGACGGTCATGTCCGCCAGTGTGGCGCGGGAGCCGTTGCCGCTCGACAGCACGCCGTACGCGCGCTCGCCGCGGGTTTCGATGCCGCCGCCCTTCATCGCGACCTGGCCGCCGAGACGCGCGATCGCGCCGATCGAGCGCTTGCCGGTGGTCGTGACGAACGTGTCGCTGGCCTGCACGACGGGGGTATCGGTGTATTCCTTCGACGCGTACAGCCCGTGTGCGCTTTCGCCATGCGTGACGACACGCGTGCGGGCCAGCTCGACGCTGGCTTCACGCGTATCGACGCCGACCGCGGCATAGCCGTCGGTTTCCAGGTGTGAATCGGAGAGCGCGGCCGTGGTAGCGCCGGGCAGGTGGATCGCCGATGCGTAGTCGCCGGTCGTCCGGATGTCGGCGCGAGTCAGCGCTGCGCGGACATCGTCGTAGCTGATGGACATGCCATAGGCGAACATGCCGCTGGTGCGGATCAGCGTGTCGGCGACGTTGATGATGCCGCCGGGTGCGTAAGTGACGGCGATGCCGTATGCCTCCTTGCCGCGCGTCACGATCACGCTGTCGGTGAGGTCGAGCCGGCTGCCGTTGCCGTCGAGCGATGCGCCGTGCGAATAGTCGCCATCGGTATCGATGGACACGCTGTCGGCCGACACGCTGCCGCCGTAACGGATGTCGAGGCCGGCGCTGGAACCGCCGCGGGTCCGGATTTCGGTGTCGCGCAGCTCGACGCGCGAGCCGCGCCCCCACGCGGCAGCGCCCGCCGCGACGTTGCCGGACGAGAACAGGCGAGTCTTGCCGGTGGTGGTCAGCACGCCGCCGTTGACGGCGGAGAACACGGCTTCGCCGGAGACGAGCGTCGAGTAGAAGCCCGGTGCGACCTCGAGCGTGACGCCGTCCGCCTGCTGCGCGCCGCCGCCGTTGATCTCGGCCGCCGACGGCCACGGCATCACCGCGCCGGCGAGCAGCGCAGAGCGTGCGAGACGCCGGCCGGTGCGGACGGGAATGAATGGGAACCTGCGATTCACTTGCTCACCTCGATATCAATGAAATAGGTGAAAGTTAGCCTGTGTGGGGGATGTGTGAAATTGGACGAGTTCGAATTTCGACGGAAGCCGGTTGATTGCATGGCGTGTCATCGAAATCCGGGATACGCGATCCGGGCGGTGCGGGCATGCCGCGGGCCGATCAGGGTCGAACGGGCGATGGATGCAACGGCATGCCGTGCACGGCGATCAGGCTGCGTCGCGCGTGCGTCGTGTCACCGAATGGCGGTGCCGCATGCCGCGGCGATGGTGCGAGGCACGGGCAGGGCGCCGCGCAGGCGCATTGGTGTTGCCGGCGTGGTGGCGGTGCGATGCCCGAGCGTGCCCGCCGCGTGTGTATCGGCAAGCGATGCCGGACAAGCGGGGCATGTGCATCGCGATGCCACCGCGCCACGGCAACGAGCCGGTGCGCGGGCGCGCATTTACTGGTAGCTCATGGTGAACGTTGCAACGCCCTTCACCGTTCCGGCGGAAACGGGCCCGGTGGCGACGTATTGCGCGCTGAGCGGAATATTCGTCAATCCCGACGACGGTGCGACATACCACTGGTTCTCGTTGCCGATCGCGGCCGAGTCGGGACCGTAGAAAACGGGTTGCCCATTCCTCGTCACGCGGAGCTTCACGCCGGTCGCAGATGAGCCCTGCGCCAGCGTCAGCAGGTCGCTTCGGTTCGTGACGTCGGTCAGATCGGTCAGCGTCACGAATACGTTCGAGCCTGCCTTGCAGGACAGTCCGATGTTGAAGCCCGTATCGCCCGCCGTGGTGCCGACACCATTCAGCTTGCCGCTGCTGACCGGCGGCATCGGTACGCGGACATCCGTCGTCGTCACGTCGCAGCTTTTTTTCATCGGCTCGATCGTTGAGCCAGAGCTGGTCCAAGTAATGGCGTGGTACCCCGCCGTACCGCTTCCAGGCCACCGCCTCCGGAAATCAAAGTCCAGCATGCGGAAAGCTGCCGACGGTAGTTTGGCGCTGTAGATTTTGTCGCTGAGCTTGATCATTTCATACTTGATCCTGATCGTGCCCGTGATGTTGGTGGGCGCGGGAATCGGTACCCCCCATTTCTGCGGGTTCAGGGGTACGACTTGGCCTGTCTCCAGGTTTGTCACGCGAAAGCCGATCCATTCAAGTATCGGATGCAGTGACCAGAAGCCGCCCCATCGCCCGACGTCCGGGAACTGGGAGGGGTAGGTCGCCTGGCTCAGGACCAAAATTTCGTACCCGCCGTCCCCGCCGTTGCCCGCCTTGTTCGGGGGGCAAGAATAGGGAATGTTCACAACCAAAGTTGCAATGACGGCGCCGTCCGGTGTTTGGGGCGGGACGACGACTTTCGGGAAATCGATGTACGTAAAGCCACTTTTATTCTCGCTACTCGGGATATCGCCTGACGTGACACAGACGAGCGGGGCCGCATGGGCGAAATTGATCGTGCCCAGCCAGGCAATGCCGAGGCTCAACGAGTACTTCAATATTCGAGCGATAAATCTATTTTCAATCGAAATCATTTGCACCTCTTATGGCCGGCCCGACCGATTTCCCTGGAAATATTCCGCGGTAAAGCGAGTGGCAAGGCCGCAGAAAAAGCTTTTCATGCAGAAGTCGCGGTTCAGTGAAGAGCAGGCGATCGGGGTGTTTGCGTTGCTTCGAGCGACTTCGATCGCCGCCGCGTAGGGCGGCATGCGCAGCGGCAAGCGCCTTTCCATCGCCGATGACGCTGGCGCGCACGGACGGTTGCCCGCGCATCGATGGATGTCCGACGCGCGGGCGCGCGCATGACGCGCGCGGGGTGGTTACTGATACATGATCGAGTACATCACCGACGTCTTCACCGTGCCCGGGACCGCGGCGCCGGCCGTCGCGACGTACTGCGCGTAGTACGGCAGCGTCGCGGCGCCGCTCGCCAGCTCGACCGCCGTCGAGTTTTCGTCAGCCATGCCGAGGTTGATGCCGCTTTGATCGGCGCCGTTGAGCAGGCCGACTTCGACGTTCTTCGCGGTGCCCGTTGCGTTGAGCAGCTTGCCGGTTGTCGAGTTGACCGTCGTGCCCGGCTCGAAGTGCGTGTAGACGTTGCCGGTTGCCGGCGAGCAGTTCTTCAGACCGATATTGAACGGCGTGCGGCCGGCGGTCATGCCGCCGGCCGCGAGCGCCGACGCCGACACCTTCGGCAGTGCAACCGCGAAGTCCTTGCCGCCGGTACCGTTGCCGTCGATCGTGCAGGTCTGCGTGCCGATATTGCCTTTGATCGTGATGGTGCCGTCGGCGGCGTGCGAAACGGCCGGCAGTGCGGCTGCGGCAGCCACGGTCAGGGCGGCGATGCTGGAGAATGCGAATTTCATGTCAATTCCTCTGGTACTAGGTAGATAAACGGACTCCACCGTCGCGCCGTCCGCATGCCGTGACGGGCGATGCGGATGACGCGCGGTTTCGTCCAACAGTGGCCTCCCGATGCAACCCGTTCGGATTGCTGAGCAGAAGCCTGTTCCGGCCACCGGCTGAACCGGTGGCACGCCGGGGAGGCGTGCAGGTCGTCCGCGACAGGCCGGACAACCTGACGCTTCCCCGAAAGATGGTTACACCGGGCGCATTTGCCGGAACGAGCACGTTGCCGAATGAAAACGAATACCGATCGATATTCGCCTCGTCCGGGCTGATGCATGCGGCCCGATGTGCGCACGACAATTTCGAATCGAATGCCGCCAGCGCTGCGGCGAATCCGCACGCCAGGCATGCAAGTGGATTCGTTGCATCGATGCGGCGAGTCGAGTTCATCTAAAGACATCTCCCATTCCAGGACACTCAGTGTTGTGTCGCCGTGTCGTCGTGTGCATTTGCGTGAGACTCGGCATTGCCCGGCGTCGGCGAGCTGCGCTGACTGTCGGTTTTGGGTACGCAGTAATCGCAGATCGCGTCGGCGCGCGTATACACATCGCTGCCGCGTTGCTTGGTCGGCAGGTGATAGGTGAACGTGCAGGATTCCGTCGCGCGATTGCCCCATTTCGCGGTCAACGTGCCGGACTCGTTTAGCCCGCGAACGAACAGGTTGCCGCCTTGTCCGAGCGTGCCGACCATCTGGCCGTGTTCGTCCAGCACGCTGGCGCCGAACGGCAACGCGCCGCCGTTCGGCTGACGCACCGTGAGCAACGCCGCACGCCCGCTGACGGTCGCGAACCTGATCTTCACGATCGAGTTCGCGCGCGGCGCGATCTGCTGGCTCGTCGACAGCATTTCGACGTCCAGCGGAATGCCCTTCGGATCGAGTTCGACCGTATTCATCTGGTACGGCGTCAGATACGGCAGTACCGCATAACCGCGCCGGTCGATCCGGACGTCCGCGCCGCTCGTGATGCGCGCGCCGACGGCGTCCTTCGCCTCAACGATCGCGGCTGTTTCGCCGAGGTCGTTGGCCAGCGTGACGCCGCCCGCATGACCGACAAGCGCGCCCGATACGCCGGCGGACACGCTCGAGTAGCCGCTGCCGCCGCTCGCGCTGCCCGACAGGGTCGCGAACGGGCTGCGATACTGTGCGTTGCCGCCGCCGGAGGTCGTACCGCCGCCGGTGGCGGCATTCACGCTGTACGAGAACGCGTTGGTCGCGCCCGCGGTGCCGCTCAGCGACATCTGGCCCAGCGTGCCGCCCTGGTTGTCGTGCGTGACGCTCGTGCTCAGCGTCGGTGCGTACGACCCGCGGCCGAGCGGGAGCGTGACGTTCGCGTACACCTGGTTGTTCAACCGGCCGGTGTAGCCGTCGCGCTGCCGCGAGACCGACAGGTTGTAGCTCAGGTTGAGACGGCCCACGCGGAGGTTGTTGTTGTAGCCGAGCTGGAACTGCGTGGTGGTGCCCTGACGATTCCAGTAGCTGGCCGTCGAACCCACCGCGAACAGGCTGCCGCGCCCTTCGCCGAGCGTCTGGTTCAGCGTGAGCTGGACCTGGTTGCGTTGCCGGTACGCGTCGTTCGGATCCGCGCCCGCGGCCGCCTGCTCGCGGGCGTACATCGCATCGCGCATCGTCCAGTAGCCGCGCGACGAGTAGCGATACGCGGCAACCGCGATGTTCGTGCCGGTCGGCTCCAGGAACTTGCTGTAGCTCAAGCGCACGCTCTGACCGCTCGTCGCCGATACGCCGGGGATGCGCGCGCTGGCGTGCGTGACGTCGACGGCGAGTGCGCCCACCGGCGTGTTGAACGCCGCGCCGACCAGCCCGGCCAGGTAGCTTTCCGCGACGATTGCGCCGACATAGCCGGTCAGCAGGTTGTTGATACCGCGCTGATACGTGGCCTGTGCGAAGTTCGGGTGACGGTCGAGCTGGGGCTCGCGCATCTGGCCCACCGCGATCCTGTAACGCTTGATGCCCGGGCGCAACGATTGCACGACCGACGCGTACGGCACGGTGAAGCTGTGTTTCCTGCCGTCGGCTTCGGTCACGGTGACGAGCAGGTTGCCGCCGTAGCCGGTCGGGTACAGATCGTCGATCTGGAACGGACCCGGCGCGACGTTCGTTTCGTAGAGCACGTTGCCGTTCTGCGACACCTTGACGTGCGCGTTGCTCGACGCGACGCCGCGAACCACCGGTGCATAGCCGCGCATCGAATCGGGCAGCATCCGGTCGTCCGTCTCGAGCGTGGCGCCGCGCATGCCGACGCTGTCGAACAGCGTGCCGTCGGTATAGGTCTCGCCGAGCTTCAGCTGGCTGCGCCAGGCCGGCAGGTCGCGCTGCACATATGTGTTGAGGCTCTGGTAGCGGTTGTCGCCCTGCGATTGGGCCGTATAGGTGCCGTCGTGGCGGAAATGCCAGTTCCCGACGTTGACGCCCGTGTTCAGGCCCAGGTATGCCTGGGTGCTCTCATAGCCTGACGCGGTGTTGCGGAACACGTTCGCGTTGTACTTGACGGTCGCGCTCGGCACGCCGCTGTCCCACAGTTCCGGACTGACGTAGCCGCGCGGGTTGCGCAGCAGCGCCGCCTGCGGAATGCTCACGTTCAGGCGCAGGTCGGCCATGTCGAATTCGTACGTCGCGTCGGCAACGAGCTTCTCGATGTCCGTGCATTCGCCCGCCTGCACGCGCACCAGTTCGGCGCGCGCGGCGTCGGTGAGTGCCTGGTCGTCGAAGCCGAGCCTGGAGACCAGCGTGCGATCGAAGCACGGCTTTGCATTGACCGATCCGCTTTCCGCGGCGAAATTCACGGTCGAGCGGCCGTTCCACTGGCCGTTGACGTAGAGATCGACCACATAGTCGCCGGGCGTGACCGGATTGCCTTTCGCAAAGCGGTCGAGATCAAGTCGCTGCCCGCGCGGCTTCATCATCAACGTGTCGTTGAAGTGAACCTGCGCGACCTCGAAACGGGCCGCCGGCTCGACGGTGGCGTCGGCCGCGGCCGCATCGACAGCCCAGCCGCCGAGTGCCGCCATGACGAACAGGCAGCTCGGCCTGAGCTTGAAATGTGTGGTGGCCTCCGATGGCCAAATTTGATGATTCGCTCGCATGAGTTCAACGTTTTGATGCCGCATCGTCATAGTGCGAGCGACGGTGTGCCCTCGTCGGTGCGATCACTGCACCGACGATCCGACACGGGATGGAGTCAGGTACGGACGAAGACTTCAGCGCGCCGCTTTTGGCGCGTAGGTGCCCTTGACGCCCGCGCCGTAGTCGTCGAGGAACGTGTAGTCGACTTCGATCGGCCCGGCAGGCTGCGACGGCACGTTGCCGACGTCGAAGCGCTCGGTGGCCCCGGGCTTGACCATGCCGCCCACCGCGTTGGTCCAGGTCGTGGCGCCGGACTTGACGGTCAGCTGGGTGAACGTCACGTGGTAAGGCGTCGGATTCCTGGCTTCCAGCGCGTAGCCGCCGCCGGCCTTCGGCGCGAAGTTCCAGGTCACCTTTTCGGCGGATTCGTCGGCCACGCCCTGCAGCGCGGCGGGACGGAAGAACAGCTTGATGCGCGAACGGAACGCGAGCTGCAGCAGGTTCGGTGAATCAGGGTCGTCGGCCGCCTGCGGCGGGACGTCGAGCACGTTCAGCCAGTACAGCGTTTCCTTGTCCTGTGCGAGCGGTTCCTTCGTGTAGATCAGTCGCAGGCTTTGCCCCTTCTTCGGATCGAGGCGGAACAGCGGAGGTGTCAGCATGAACGGCACCTTCGAGTCGTCCGGCAGCGCGCTGGGGTTGCCGTCGTCGATCCACGCCTGCACGAGCGACGGCCTGTCGCCCTCGTTGGTCAGCTTGACCGTGACCTCGCGCTCCTTTTCCGGATACACAACGCGTGTGCCGCCGATCACCACGCTTGCCTCCGCCGCACCCGCGCCGGCCAGCGACGCGATCAGCATCGCGGCACCCATACGCGAGCGCCAGTTCATTGGCATCCCCATCGTCGATTTCTCCTTCTCGATTGACAAACATGTGCCCCGTCTGCCGGGGGAGGCGGCCCGTGCCACCATTGCTTCAAGTGCCCGGGCCGCGGGTCGGGAGGCCGGTTTACTGGTACGAGACCGAATACATGACCGACGTGTTGACCGAGCCGGCGGTCGATGCGCCACCCGTTGCGACGTACTGCGCGTAGTAGTCGAGGGTTGCCGCGCCGCCCGCGATCGGGACGGTTTGCGAGTTCTGCTGCGTCTGGACCGCGCCGAGCTTGATGATGCTGGTGTCCTTGTTCAGCAGGCCGACCTCGACGTTCGTCGCCGTGCCCGTGGCGTTCTTCAGCTGGCCGGTCGTTGCGTTGACCGTGAGGCCCGGCTCGAAGTACACCGATGCGTTGCCCGAGTTCGGCGAGCAGTTCGACAGCGCGATTCGGAACGGCTTGCGGCCGGCGGTCGCGCCGGACGTGGCGAGTGCCGACGTCGACACGTTGGGCAGCGTCACCGTGAAGTCCTTGCCGCCGCCGTCGCCGGAGATGTTGCAGGTCTGCGCGGTGATCTCGCCGGTGATCGTGATCGTGCCGTCGGCTGCCTGGGCCGACGAAGCGACGGCGAGGAGACCCGCTGTTGCCATCAGAATGGAAAGTGCTTTTTTGGACATGTAAGTACCTGTTGGTAAGGGGCTTGCGTCGAAAGACGACGCACCGACGTTTCCTTCGCGCTGACCATCGCCGGCGTTGCGATCGGGCGGTCGACAACAGCGCCAGGAAACAGAAAGCATTATTTCCAAGTAAGGCAGGCGAAAGAATTGGACGTTTTCTAAGTCGCCGCCTGAATGGATGGGACTGGTACTAAATTTGTTTGAAGAATGGTTAAGCGCAACGGGCGCACGGCCGAGGCGTCGCGTAGCGGTGGCGGTGGCGGTGCAGGAGCGAGACGGCGAGCAGTGTGGTCAGCCGGAGCGGCAGCGCTGGAGCGCCCGCCCGCATGTCCGGCGAAGTGACGCTCAGAAGAGCGGCGAGGATATTGATGTGGAATGCGAACTAATTGGCGGAGATTGCGTGTGCCAGTCAGACACCGGATCCGGCATCAGCAGGACCGGTTCGAGCGTATGCCCGCGAGTCAGCTCACGCGGCGTGCGGCCTGGCCTTCGTGCGTATCGACGATGCCGGCGGACGAGCCCGGCGACCGGGCGCGTTCGTCGCCGCGAACGTCATTGCAGGATCAGCTGCAGGTGCGCGTCGGCCTGCTCGGAGGGCGGTTTCTGAAACCCGCCCTTCGCGAAGCGGTGCCACCGGCCGATCACATAGCAGACGAGCAGGCTCGCGCGCGCGCCGGGATCATAGTCGGCCGGCAGCACGAACGGCGTCGCGCCTTCTTGCGGCGTGTTGGCCTCGGTGCGGGCAACACGCAGGCACTGCTTGACGGTCGCCTCGATGCGGTCGAGCAGCTGGTTCACGCGCTCGGTCAGCCGCTCGTCCTCGCCGACCAGCGCTTCGCCGGTCAGCACGCGTGTCATGCCGGGGTTCTTCGCGGCGAAGTTGAGCATCGTCAGCGCGATCGTGCGCGCCTGCTGCACGCCGTTCGGCTCCTTCGCGACGATCTGGTTGACGAGTCCGAACAGCGCCTGCTCGATGAACTCGATCAGCCCTTCGTACATCTTCGCCTTGCTGGTGAAATGCCGGTACAGCGCGGCTTCCGACACGTCGAGCCGAGCCGCGAGCGCGGCGGTCGTGATTTTCTCGGGCTTGGGGGCCTCGAGCATCGCCGCGAGTGTCTGCAGGATCATCACGCGGCGCTCGCCCGGTTTCGGGCGCGCGCGGGTGGGTGTGGCCTGGCTTTCGGTTACGGCTTGGTCCTGCGGGTAAGTCGGCTGCATTTCTGTCGCCCCGATCGTGTGCCCAGTCGGAGCGATTTTAACGAACGAATGCGTTGATCGACATAGTGCGGGCGACCGGTGGTCGGTAAATGGCCGGGCAGGTGGCCCGTGATCCACACCGTACCGATGCCGAGGCGCTTGTAGCGCTTCAGGTGGCCGCGCGTATCCTCGACGAGGATCGCGTCGGCCATGCGCGCGTTCGCGGCGCGCAGCGTCCGGCGCAGCATCGTGTGATCGGGCTTCGCGCGCCAGGTTCGGCGGTCGCGCATGTGCTCGATCGAGATCACGCGTTCGAACAGCCGCTCGATGCGCAACTCGCGCAGTACCGCGCGCGCGTAGTTCTCCGGCGCGTTGGTCAGCACGAACTTGCGCCCGGGGAGCGCGGCGACGATGCGCGCCAGCCCGCGTTCGGCGCGCAGCATCGCGGGCAGGTCGGAAAACGTATGCACCGCGCGCAGGAAGTCGTGCGGGTCGATCGGATGATGGCGCGTGAGGCCGAGGAGCGCGGCGCCGTAGCGCTCGGTGTAGCCGTTGCGCAGGCGGTCGGCTTCGGCGCGCTCGACCTGCAGCGCGTCGATGATGTATTGCGTCATCGCGCGGTTGATCTCGGGAAAGATCGCGTGCGACGCGTGGTGCAGGGTGTTGTCGAGATCGAACAGCCACACCGGCGCGCCGGCGCGGGGCCGGCTGCGCGATACGCGCCGGCGCCGCAGCGGGGCCGGCAAGTCGGGTGGGGCGGTGTTGCTGCGGGTGCTCAATGCGAGCGGATCATCGTGCCGAACGGCTGCTCGGTCAGGATTTCCAGCAGCACCGAGTGCTCGATCCGGCCGTCGACGATGTGTACCGACTTCACGCCGCTCTTCGCGGCGTCGAGCGCCGACGAGATCTTCGGCAGCATGCCGCCGGAGATCGTGCCGTCCTCGAACAGCGCGTCGATCTCGCGCGCGGAGAGATCGGTCAGCAGGTTGCCGTCCTTGTCCATCACGCCCGGGATGTTGGTCATCATCAGCAGCTTCTCGGCGTTCAGCACGGTGGCGAGCTTGCCCGCGACGAGGTCGGCATTGATGTTGTACGAGAGACCATCTTCGCCGAAGCCGATCGGCGAGATCACCGGAATGAATGCGTCGTCCTGCAGCGCCTTCACGACCGCCGGGTTGATCGCCTCGACCTCGCCGACCTGGCCGATGTCGATGTACTGGCCCGGGTTGTCGCGGTCCGGCATCAGCAGCTTGCGCGCGTGGATCAGGCCGCCGTCCTTGCCCGTCAGGCCCACGGCGTGGCCGCCGAAGTGGTTGATCAGCGTCACGATGTCCTGCTGCACCTCGCCGCCGAGCACCCATTCGACGACTTCCATCGTCTCTTCGTCGGTGACGCGCATGCCCTGGATGAAGGTGCCGGCCTTGCCGATCTTCTTCAGCGCCTGATCGATCTGCGGACCGCCGCCGTGGACGATCACCGGATTGATGCCGACCAGTTTCAGCAGGATCACGTCGCGCGCGAAGCCTTGCTTGAGCCGCTCTTCCGTCATCGCGTTGCCGCCGTATTTGATGACCACGGTCTTGCCGTGGTAACGGCGGATGTACGGCAGCGCCTCGGCGAGGATTTCTGCTTTCAGCGTGGGGGCGATCTGCGAGAGGTCGATGGGCTCGGACATGGCGGCGGCTCTGGCTGGGAACGTTGAAACACGGCGAATTGTACAGGAGTGGCGCAGCGCAGCATCGGGTTTTTGGGCGGGCCGGAACACCGGCGGCCCGGCCCGGGCGCCGCGCGCGGCGGCCCGCCGGCTATGGCGCGGCGCGATGCGGGCAGCGGGCGCGGGCGGCGGCGGCGGGGTGGTTCGCGAGCGTTCGCGATGGCCATCGGCCGAGTGGCCGGCGTGCAAAATCCGTTCGCCGCGCTATGCTTGTCGCGTAGGGCGGCTTCACGCCCGCTTCCGCGCCTGAGCCATGACCGATTCCGTCGCCGACGCCCGTTCCACCCCGCGCCGCGCGCGTTGCCCGCACTGCGGGCGCAGCTTCGACTGCGGCGCCCGCACGCAGCCGTTCGAATGCTGGTGCGCGTCGATGCCGGTATTGCCCGGCGGCACGCCGCCCGCGGCTGGCGGGCGCTGCCGGTGCCCCGAGTGCCTGGCCGACGAGATCGCGCAGCGGATAGCCGGCGCGGCCGGCTGACGGCGCCTGCCGTGCACGCGGAGCGTCCTGGTCGCCGCGCTCCGATCCGGCCCCGCTAGAGGCGTCGCCCGCTAAACGGGTAAACTGCTCGGATGCAACGAATCACCACCACCGGGCGCGTCAACCTCAGTCACCTGTTCTGGCTTCGCAATCTCGCGATCATCGGCCAGCTCGTGACGATCGGCGTCGTGCAGACCTATTTCGGCGTGCATCTGCCGTTGCCGGCGATGCTGATGGTCATCGCGCTCGAAATCGTTTTCAACGCGCTGACCTGGGTGCGCGTGCTGCGCGCGCGGCCCGAGACCAATTTCGAGCTGCTCGGCCAGCTGTGGGTCGACCTCGGTGCGCTGTCCGCGCTGCTGTTCCTGTCGGGCGGCACGACCAATCCGTTCGTGTCGCTGTACCTGCCTTCGCTCGCGATCGCGGCGGCCGTGCTGCCGTGGCACCTGATGATCTGGCTCGCGGCGTTCGCGGTCGCATGCTACGCGGCGCTCGGTTTCGACTCGGTGCCGCTCAACATGGACAATCCCGCGAACCTGTTCGACTACTACCGTACCGGGATGTGGGCGAACTTCATGGTCAGCGTCGGGCTGATCGCCTGGTTCGTCGCGCGCATGTCGAATGCGCTGCGCCAGCGCGACGCGGCGCTCGGCGAAGCGCAGCAGCACCTGCTGCGCGACGAGCGGGCGGTCGCGCTCGGCGTGCAGGCCGCCACCGTCGCGCACGAGATGGGCACGCCGCTGTCGACGATCGCGATGCTCGCCGAAGAGCTGCGCGACGCGGCGCGCGACGATCCGGGGCTGGCCCGCTACGAGGCCGACCTGAAGGTGCTCGAGGAGCAGATGTCGCTCTGCACGTCGGCGCTCGCGCGCCTGCGCAGCCGGGCGAGCGCACCCGCGAGCCGCCAGCCGGTGGACGACTGGCTCGACACGTTCGTCGAGCACTGGCGCCTGCGGCATCCGCATGTGCAGTTCGAGCTGCTCGGCGCGCGTCCGGCGGGCGTCGCGCTCGACGACACGGTCGCGGCCGGCCAGATCCTGACGATCCTGCTCGACAACGCCGCGCGCGCGAGCCCGCAGCGCGTGACGCTGGCCGCGAAGGTCGCGCACGCCGGCACGGCCGACGAGATCGAATTCGAGGTATGCGACGACGGGCCCGGCATTCCGGCCTCGTTGCGCGAATCGCTCGGCGCGATGCCGGTCGACAGCACGCAGGGCGGGCACGGGGTCGGCCTGTATCTCGCGTTCAGCGCGGCCGCGCGGCTCGGCGGCGAAATCGAACTGTCCGATGTCGTGCCGCGCGCGGCGGGCGGCAACGGGCGGGCCGGCAGTGCGGCGAACGGTCACGCCGCGGCAGGATCGGGCCAGCGCCTGGCCGAACGGACAACCGGCACGCCGGGCACGACCGCCGCGCGCGGCACGCGGGCCGTGCTGCGCCTGCCGGTCGTGCGCGTCGCGGCGCCGGCCGCCTCAACCAACACGTAGACGGAGAAACCACATGAGCGAGAACAATTTCCTGGTGATCGACGACAACGAGGTGTTCGCGGGCACGCTCGCGCGCGGCCTCGAGCGTCGCGGTTACGCGGTCCAGCAGGCGCACGACAAGGAGGCGGCGCTCCGGCTCGCCGCGGGCAGCAAGTTCCAGTTCATTACCGTCGACCTGCATCTCGGCGAGGATTCGGGCCTGAGCCTGATCGCGCCGCTGTGCGACCTGCAGCCCGATGCGCGGATCCTGGTGCTGACCGGCTACGCGAGCATCGCGACTGCCGTGCAGGCGGTGAAGGAAGGCGCCGACAACTATCTCGCGAAACCCGCGAACGTCGAGTCGATCCTGGCCGCGCTGCAGACCAACGCGACCGAAGTGCAGGCCGACGAAGCGCTCGAGAATCCGGTCGTGCTGTCGGTCGACCGGCTCGAATGGGAGCACATCCAGCGCGTGCTGGCAGAGAACAACAACAATATTTCGGCGACGGCGCGCGCGCTGAACATGCACCGCCGCACGCTGCAGCGCAAGCTCGCGAAGAAGCCGGTGCGGCAGTAAGCGCGTCTGGCGCCCGGCGCGTCAACCGGGCGGGCTCGGGACCCGCGACAGGCAGGCGACGATCTCGTGCTTCAGCAGGCGCGTGATGAGCGCCGAGTAGATGAGGTTCCCGAGCAGCGGCGCGGATCCACCGACGATGATGGCGCTGACCATCGGCCACGGCGTTGCCGATACGCTATTCGCGATGGATTTGAGGCCGATGCTGATCGCCACGCTGGCGAGTGCGATGCCTGCCAGCGTGCCCAGCCACGCGAGCACAAACGCGACGTTGTAGCGCCGCAGCGATTCCCGCCTGATCCGGCGCATGAGCGACAGGATGTCGGCGCGCGTGAGCGTGAGCAGGGCCGGCACGATTCGGCCGGCGATGGACGGGTAGATGGTCATTCGGAGGCGGTGACGAATGCGTCTGTTCGTAGCCAGAGGAGTCCAAATTATAGGGACACACCGAAATGCTTGCCATCAGCCGCGTTCCAGGGGCACGCACGTGCGCCGTATCGCATGACCAAGAAAAAACGGGCGACCCCGGAAGTGAACTGCACCCCAAAAGTTGGATGCGAATCCAACCTTTGGGGTGTTTTTCATGGCGCAGTACGACGAGAAATTCAAGCGGGAAGTGGTGAGGCGCTACGCGTCTGGCCGATACGGCTACAAGAGC
>NZ_JAIZSA010000023.1:0-115910 GCF_020419825.1 Burkholderia sp. AU30198
GGGGGCGTGCTGCTCACGATTGGAAGGCAGCCATGAACCAATTCGCCATCCTCTACGAGGATCGGTTCGTTCGACCATCCGTGTGAATCTCAACCCGTCTTGAACACGGAAATTCTGACACCCCCGAACTATTGCTCGAACCACTCCGTCCTCCTGACTGGCGCGGACACTTAGGCGCGATCCACTCTGACGACCATGGCACCGGGAAGTCATGCGTTCTCCGAGCGCCTTTCTTTTGGTTACTTTTCTTTGGCAAGACAAAGAAAAGTAACCGCCGCCCCGCGCAGGGGCGACGCTAATAGACCGACAAGATCACAGGTGCTTCACGAAAAACAAAAGCGAACCACCAAAAAACAGAATCAATCCTTCGCACCGCGCTCGACAAGAGCGCCCCCACGAGGCTCCCCGCCGCCGCCTGTCTGCTTCTCGAGCCAGGCTCTCCGATCCTCCCGAGGCGTAACCCCAAACCTTTCGCGGTACGCGTTAGAAAAATGCGCAGCAGAAGAAAACCCACATGCGAGACTGACCTGCACAACCGACTTGCTGGTCCGCTGCAACTGAGTCCGGGCCTTGAGCAACCGAAGATTGAGGTAATACTTGGAGGGCATCGCCCCGAGATACTGCCGAAAGAGGCGCTCCAGTTGCCGGCGTGAAACGCCAACCAGCTCGGCGATCTCATCGGTAGTCAGCGGATCCTCGACATTGGCTTCCATCAACAGCAAAGCATCGTTTAACTGAGGATGTCGCTCACCGGGCGCGGTAACAAAAGGAATCCGTTGGCGTTCCTCGCCACTGCGCAAAGTCCCGGTGCCGAGCGCATCGGCGATCCGCTCCGCGAGGTCAGGCCCATGTTCCCGGCCAATCATGGCCAGCATGAAGTCAACGGTAGCCTGGCCACCCGCACAGGTGGCCCGATCGCGATCGATCTCGAAAATCTGCTGCGTGACGATCGACCGCTCGAACTGTTCGGCGAACTGCTGATACGTCTCCCAGTTCACGCTGACGCGATACCCGGAAAGCTGCCCGGCCATCGCGAGCCACCACACGCCGTGGTGAATGCCCGTGACGACCGGCGTGCGCTGCCCCACCCTCGCGAGACTCGCAAGAAACAACCGATAGTCGGCAAACTGCTGAAACCGCTCCGACACGACGATGACCCAGTCGCACGCGATCGCATCGTTGAACGCCGCATCGGCATGCCACTGCGCACCGCCGGCGAGCGGCACCGGCCGCCCGTCCCACGAACACACCTGCCACCGGTACAGCAGCCGCCCGTCGATCTCGTTCGCGAGGTTCAGCGCATCGACGATCGGACCCACGCCCGACATCGACACGGGCGGCAATGCAACGATCGCCACCTGCGTCGTGCGGGTGGCGCCTGCGGGACGAGACACCGGTACCACTTATGAAACCTGCCCTGTCGCGTTACTTGAGACTGCCCGACAGGAACTGCTTGAGCCGCTCGCTCTGCGGGCGTACCAGCACTTCCTTCGGATCGCCCTCTTCCTCGGTCCGCCCCTGATGCAGGAACATCACGTGGTTCGACACGTTACGCGCAAAGCCCATCTCGTGCGTGACGACGATCATCGTGCGGCCTTCCTCGGCCAGCTTCTGCATCACCTTCAGCACTTCGCCCACCAGCTCCGGGTCGAGCGCCGAGGTCGGCTCGTCGAACAGCATCACGTCCGGATGCATCGCCAGCGCACGCGCAATCGCCACGCGCTGCTGCTGGCCGCCCGACAGGTGCGACGGATACTGCTTCTCGACGCGCGGCGGCAAGCCGACCTTCTCCAGGTACTCGCGCGCCCGCTCCTCGGCTTCCTTCTTCGGAATGCCGAGCACGTGCACGGGGGCTTC
The DNA here is from genome assembly GCF_020419825.1 of Burkholderia sp. AU30198. Taxonomy (NCBI): domain Bacteria; kingdom Pseudomonadati; phylum Pseudomonadota; class Betaproteobacteria; order Burkholderiales; family Burkholderiaceae; genus Burkholderia; species Burkholderia sp. AU30198. The sequence continues at coordinate 1,858 of NZ_JAIZSA010000023.1, forward strand.
CATCACGTTCTCGAGCACGTTCATGTGCGCCCAGAGGTTGAAGTGCTGGAACACCATCGAGAGCTTCGTGCGGATGCGCTGCAGCTGCTTGTGATCAGCGACTTCGAGCGCGCCGGCGCGGTTGGCCTTCGTGCGCACGGCCTCGCCGTCGACGACGATCTGCCCCGCATTGGGCCGCTCGAGAAAATTGATGCAGCGCAGGAACGTGCTCTTGCCCGAGCCGCTCGCGCCGATGATGCTGATGACGTCACCGGCCTTCGCGTTCAGCGATACGCCCTTGAGCACTTCGTTGTCGCCGTAGCGCTTGTGAATGTCGACCGCGGCAAGCTTGGTGGAAGCGGCAGCGCTCGTTTGAGTGATCTCGGCCAACTGGCTCTCCTCGAAGTGATTCAATGACGGGCGGCTGCGAGATACGCAAGCCAGTGGCGCTCCGCGCGGCGAAACGCCGCGACGAGTGCGAACGATACCGCAAGATAGATCAGCGCGGCGATTCCGAACGACTGGAACGCCATGTAGGTCGCGGAATTCGCATCGCGCGCGACCTTCAAAATGTCCGGCACGGTCGCCGTGAACGCGACGGTCGTCGCGTGCAGCATCAGGATCACCTCGTTGCTGTACAGCGGCAGCGCGCGGCGCAGCGCCGACGGCAGGATCACGCGGCGGTACATCGTGAACGGCGACATCCCGTATGCGCGCGCCGCCTCGACCTCGCCGTGCGGAATCGCGCGGATCGCCCCCGCGAAGATCTCGGTCGTGTACGCGCAGGTGTTCAGCGCGAACGCGAGAATCGCGCAGTTGAAGCCGCTGCGGAAGAACGCGTCGAGCAGCGAGTGCGAACGCACGAACTCGAGGCTGTACATGCCCGTGTACAGCAGCAGCAACTGCACGTAGAGCGGCGTGCCACGGAACACGTACGTGTAGAACCGCACCGGCGTCGACACCCACTTGTTCTTCGACACGCGCGCCACCGCGAGCGGCACCGCGCACACGAAGCCGAGCGAAATCGACGCGACGAGCAGCCACAGCGTCACCGCGAGGCCGGAGAGGCGCTGGCCGTCCCAGTAAAGGAACGCCTGGCCGAATTCCTGGAGAATTTCGATCATAGATCTGCGTGCCGCACGCCCATGGAATAACGCTTCTCGAGCTGGATCAGCACGAGGTTGGAAACGGTCGTGATCGCGAGATAGATCAGCGCCGCGACGAGGATGAAGAAGAACATGTTGAACGTGCTCTTGCCGGCGTCCTGCGCGGCCTTCACGACGTCCGCGAGGCCGATGATCGATACCAGCGCGGTGGCCTTCACGAGCACCTGCCAGTTGTTCCCGATCCCGGGCAACGCAAAGCGCATCATCTGCGGAAACATGATCCGGACGAACACGCGCATCCCGCTCATCCCGTAAGCCGCACCGGCTTCGAGCTGGCCGCGCGGCACCGACAGGAACGCACCGCGGAACGTCTCGGTGAAGTACGCGCCATAGATGAAGCCGAGCGTCAGCACGCCGGCCACGAACGGGTCGATGTCGATCTGGTCCCAGCCGACGAAGTCGGTGAACTGGTTCAGCCAGATCTGGATGCTGTAGAACAGCAGCAGCATCAGGACAAGATCGGGCACCGAGCGGATCAGCGTCGTATAACCGGTCGCGATCGCTCGCAGCACCCGGTTGTGCGACAGCTTCGCCACCGCGCCGATCAGCCCCAGCGCCACCGCAGTGGCGAGCGACAGCACCGACAGCTCGATGGTCTGCACGGTGCCGGCCCAGAGGACAGGACCAAAGCCGTAAAGGAACACGCGCGTCTCCAGAGTTGGAATGGATGCCGACGCGTATGCCTGTCCCGCGCCGGGCTGACGCGGATAGTCGCAAGCGAAATTGATTGCCTCAAATCACCTTGCACGTGATTGCTGCGTCGCAGCAATCCGTTCCACCATTTACAACCGAGGCCTATGCCTCTGTTTCAAAAGGAAAAAAGCCGCTCCCTGACAACCGGATAACGGGCAGGGAAGCGGACTTTTTGCAATTTTCCGGTCGCTTTTTCGATATAGCGCCGAAGACGGCTGCGGCTGCGCTTAATGCCCCTTCAGGATGTCGGAGCGTGAAGTCGTATAGACAAGCCCGTCCGGGCCGAAATGGACGTTGAAGAACGCGTCGGTGTTGACGCCGTCCTCGAGCCAGCGCCAGCTCCAGACTATCTCGGGCTTGAGCGGATACTGCGCGATGTCGCCGGGCTTGCCGAGCAGGCGCCGCACCTCGTCCTCGTTCATCCCCGGGCGCACCTTCGCGAAATTCTCGGCGGTCAGCACCTGCGTTGCGCCCGTGTAGCGGCCGTTCGCGTCGAGATCGACAAACCACGTCTGGTTGCCCATCGGGCCGCGCGGGTATTCGAGGCGCTTCGAGCCGTCGGTGAAGTCGCGCTCGGTCTCGGGCTTGCCCATCGTGCCGCGCACGTCGGCCTCGGTCGATTCGCCGACCTTCAGCCCCTTCAGCAGCAGCGGCGCGGGCTTGATCGCGTTGAAGAAGTCCCTGATACGTTGCACGTCGAGGTTGCCTTGCTTGTCGTCGCAGCCGGTCAGCGCCAGCGCGGCGGCCAGCATCGTCACGGGAAGCAGCCGGAAACGGAAATTCATCGGAAGAAATATGCGTCGAGAAAACACGCGGCAAGGATACCCGCGCGACGCCAAAAGCGCGAGACGGGCCCGCAGCCCGTCTCGTGTTCAATGCATCGTTTCGGTTTCAGTCTCGGCCACGCGGCTCGTCGCGTGCGGCGCGCGCGGCACGGCCGGCGGCACACCGAGGCGGCGCCGCGTGCGCACGAGTTCGGCAAGCTGCCACGAACCGAGCGCCAGGCAGCCGAACAGCACCTCGCGGCCGCGCTTGACCAGCGCGAGCGACAGCGCCGTCTCGCGATCGACGCCGAACATCTGCGCGAGCAGCACGACGGTCGCCTCCTGCACGCCGAGGCCGCCCGGCACCATGAACGCCGCATGGCGCACGGCCTGCGTCATCGCCTCGATCGCGATCGCGCCACCGATCGACACCGGATGGCCGAGCAGCGCGAGCGCCCAGTAGATCTCGAGCGCGCCGAGCGTGTAGCCGGCCAGCTGCCAGAAGAATGCGCTGAACAACAGGCCCGTGCGCGACATCAGCCCGTCGATGTCGGCATCGAGCCGCTTGCCGTCGACGCCCTGCAGCAGCCGGTGCGAATCGCCGAGCAGGCGGCCCGCGAAACGCTCGATCGCATGGAAAATCCCGCCGCGGCGCATCAGTACGACGCCGAGCACCGGCAGCGGCAATGTGAGCAACAGCGCGAGGCCGATCGTGCCGCCGCCCATGTTGTCCGTCGTCGCGAGCAGCAGCACGAGGCCGAGCGCGGCGAACGCATACTGGACGACGATCGTCACGAGCACCTCGACGATCACCGACGCCGTCACGCGGCTCGCGTCCGACACCTGCCAGCGCGCGAGCCGGATGCCGACCAGCTCGCCGCCGATCCCGACCACCGGCAACAGCCGGTTCACCGCTTCGCGCACGGTCGCGATCCACCACAGGAACGGTAGCGACGAGCGCTTGTCGAGCAGCAGGTGCCACGCGTAGGCATCGAGCAGCAGCGGCAGCGCATGGAACGGCACGAGCCACAGCAGCGCATAACCGGCGCGCGCGAGCATCTGCGACACGTCGCCGATGCCTTCATGCAGCCCCAGCGCCAGCAGGATGCCGATACCGAGCGGCCAGCCGAGCCATTTGATCCACTTGGTCATGACGGCTGCGCTCCCGGTGCGCGCGACGCCGGCGCGCCGCGCCGTGCCGCGGGCTGGCCGAACACGTCGGCAAAGCCGCCGGTCGCGACGCCTGCCGCCTTCAATGCGGCCGCGACGCGCGGCGACAGCAACCCATCGAGTTCATCCACCGGACGGTAGCCGGCCATCGTCGGCGTGATCGGGCCGTCGCCGGCTTCGGCCGGATGGCAATAGATCTCGCCGACGCCCGGCGGCAGCTTGGCCAGCGCGTCGAGCAGCACGGCCTCGTCCATCGCGCCCGTATGCTCGATCCCGACCACGTAGTCGTTGTGCGCGAGCCCCGCGCGGTCGAGCCGCGCGCGCACGAGCGCGATCCACGGCTTGAGCAGCGCGGGCGCGCTCGTCTCGTACGGCAGCCGCACCGCACGCAGCCCGTAGTCGCGGCCGATCTCGATGATCAGCGACAGCACGGTCGGATGCAGGTGGAAATGTTTGTGCGCGTTCACGTGGTCGAGCGGCAGGCCGCTCGCCGCGAACGCGTCGAACTGCGCGCGAATCTCGCGGCGCAGCTGCGCCCGCACGTGCGGCAGGAAGAAGAAGCGACAGCCGTCCTTCGCCATCGCATCGCCGAACCGCCCGTCGGGGCCGACGAGCGCGGGAATCTCATGCGCGGGCAGCGTGGCCGGCCCGTCCGCAAGAACGAGATGCAGGCCGACCGCGAGCGACGGCAGCCGCCGCGCGCGCTCGATCGCATCCTGCGCGGCGGGCGCGCCGACCATCAGGCTGGCGGCGTTCAGCACGCCGTCGCGGTGCGCGCGCTCGACCGCTGCGTTGACGCGCGGGTGCAGCCCGAAGTCGTCCGCGGTGAAGATCAGCGCCCGCGCCGCCCGCTGCGTCGTCACGAATCAGGCCTCGTGCGCGCGCAGGAAGCGGAAGAACTCGACACCTTCGCGCAGGCGGCGCTTCATCATGTCCCAGCTCGTCAGCATCTCGCGGACGATTTCCCAGATCTTCGACGGGCGGAAGTAGAACTGGCGATAGAACTGCTCGAGATGGTGATAGATCTCGTCGCGCGACAGGTGCGCATAGCCGATCGCCGCGAGCTGCACGCCTTCCTTGCTCACCAGGTTGATGGTCTTGTTCTCTTCCATCCAGCCGTTCTCGACGGCCTGCTTGTAGAGCGTCGTGCCCGGATACGGCGCGGCGAGCGACACCTGGATCGTATGCGGATTGATTTCCTTCGCGTACTCGATCGTCTTCTTGATGGTTTCCTGCGTCTCGCCCGGCAGGCCGAGGATGAAGGTGCCGTGGATCTTGATGCCGAGCTTCTTGCAGTCCGCGCTGAAGCGGCGCGCGAAATCGGTGCGCACGCCCTTCTTGATGTTCACGAGGATCTGGTCGTCGCCGGATTCGAAGCCGACCAGCAGCAGGCGCAGGCCGTTTTCCTTCAGGACCTTGAGCGTCTTGTACGGCACGTTCGCCTTCGCGTTGCACGACCACGTCATGCCGAGCTTGCCCAGGCCGATGGCGATGGCTTCAGCGCGCGGCAGGTCGTCGGTGAAGGTGTCGTCGTCGAACATCAGCTCCTTCACTTCCGGCATGTTGTCGCGGATCCACTTCGCTTCAGCGATCACGTTCTCGACCGAGCGCGTGCGGTAGCGATGGCCACTGACCGTCTGCGGCCACAGGCAGAACGTGCAGCGCGACTTGCAGCCGCGGCCCGTGTAGATCGATACGTACGGATAGTTGAGGTAGCCGATGAAGTAGTTGTCGATCTTCAGGTCGCGCTTGTAGACGGGCGCGACGAACGGCAGTTCGTCCATGTTCTCGAGGATCGGACGCGCTTCGTTGTGCTCGATCGAGCCGTCCTTCGCGCGCCACGACAGGCCCTTGATCTCGGCCAGCGGCTTGCCCTCGGCAATTTCCTTGCAGGTGAAGTCGAATTCCTCACGGCACACGAAGTCGATTGCCTCGCTCGCCGTCAGCGAGTTGTGCGGATCGACCATCACCTTCGCGCCCACCATGCCGACCAGCAGCGACGGCTTCATCTTCTTCAGATCCTGCGCGAACATCGCGTCGGTCGGGAACGACGGCGTGCTCGTGTGGATGATCACGAGGTCGTAGTCGTTCGCGATCTTCAGCGTTTCCTCGACCGACAGGCCGTCGGCCGGCGCATCGACGACGCGGCTGCCCGGCACGAGCGCGGCCGGCTGCGCGAGCCACGTCGGATACCAGAAGGAACGGATTTCGCGCTTCGCCTGATAGCGCGAGCCGGCTCCGCCGTCGAAGCCGTCATACGAAGGGGCCTGCAAGAACAGCGTTTTCATGAGTGCTCCGGTAGCCTGCATAGTTCGATTCGTCACAACGATTCAGTCAAAAAAAAACCGCGGGCCGCCCTACCGGCGCCCGCCTCTCTGTCATGTCGCGCCGCGCGGCCCCGCCGCGCAACGCGTCTCGGCCCATGGGCCGGGTTCGATCGGAACGGCCCTAGCGGCCGTCCACACCTTCCACGGCCGCCGTCGCGCGTTCGCCGCCGACGACCGTCATCCTCGCGCCGCGCCACACGACGTGCGTGCCGAACACGGCCGCGAGCCACTCGAGCGCGAGCAGCGTATCGCGCACCGCGACGAGCGGCAGGTCGCGCCAGAATGCGCGCCAGCCATCCTCGCCGCGCGCGTGCAGCACGAGCCGCCCGAACGCGCCCACCACGACCGCCGCGCCTGCCAGCGAACCGGCGAAGGTTCCGTCAAGGCGCAGCGCGAGCGCCGCGCCGATCGCGAGCCACGGCACGGTGAACGTAATGAACAGGAACGCAAAGCCGGCCGGGTTCAGCGAACGGATCGTGCGCAGCCAGCGCGTCTCGCGATGCCACAGCGGCCCGAACGACGGCTCGATCACGTCGGTCGCGACCTCGACCTCCGACAGCACGGTGCGCCGCCCGAGTCGGCGCGGCAGCTCGGCCAGCCAGAAATCGTCAGCCAGCTCGTCCTTCAGCGCGGGAAAGCCGCCGATCCGGTCGAGCGTGTCGCGCGTCAGCGCCAGCGTCGCGCCGAAACCGAAGCGGCTCGAACGGCCAAGATGCGTGATCCGGACCGACGGCGCGAACCATGCGTCGACGAACTGCGCACCGATTCGCGTCCAGAACCCGCCGACGCTGCGCGCATGATACAGGCACGTGACGACACCGACCGACACATCGGCGAGCGGCGCCGTCACGCGCTCCAGATAGTCGGGCTTCACCGCGATGTCGCTGTCCGCGATCACGATGCGGCCGTACTTCGCGCGTTCGGCGAGGTTGATCAGGTTGCTGACCTTCAGGTTCTTGCCGTGCACGCGCGCGTCGACCACGAGCGTGATGTCGCACTCGGGATAATCGGCGCGCAGCCGTTCGACCACGGCGATGGCCGGATCGACCGCCGACGCGACGCCGAACAGCACTTCATAACGCGGATGGCGCTGCTCGCAGAACGTCGCGAGGTTTTCGTACAGGTGCGGCTCCGCGCCGCACAGCGGCTTGAGCACGCTGACCGGCTCGAAGCCGTCGCGCACGGCCGTGTGCGGCGTACGCGGCCGCGGCGCGAACGCAGCGACGAGCGCATAACCGGCCGCGGCCAGCGTAAACACGATCAGGAGCCAGTCGAGCATCGTTGCGGTTGCCGTCATGCGCGACGCCTCCCGGCGACCTGAACGCCATGGAGAACGCGTGAGCGTGATTGAACGTGATTCGGTATTCCGACAACGGCGAACGCGGGCACGACCCGACTCCTTGTTCCAGCAGCGTCTGTATATGAGGGAGGCTCGACCCATCCTTCAGGTCTGGCCATGCCCGGCTTCGCGTGGTGCATCTCCGCACGACGCCCGGCCGGGATGCGGGAAGACTCGTATGGCTACCTTCGACACAACATGGGCAGGCGCCGGATTTTAGCAGCCTGCGGCACCCCGCGCTCGGCACTACGAGAAACGGACTGGTGCAATTCCGGCAAAGCTGTGCAGACGACGAACCATTTCGACGCACCCGCGTTCACATTAGCGTAAGCGGTTTGCAAGCGGATTGCAGTCTTGAAAATCAAACGTTTCGTGCAAATTTGTACGTCGATGCGGATTCACATCCAATCGCCGTAAAGATTGGTAATTAATCAGCAATTAGATTGATTTTTGCAACGATCACTGAATTCGACCCTGCATCCCTGAAAGGCGCATGGGTATCGGACCGCCCCAAGCACGTTCCGGAACCCTTTGGCAAAATCCTTGGCATTTGTTGCGTAAGCGCATCACCCTGCTCCCCCGTTCGAAGGCCAACCGATGACTCCGTTTTCCGTACTCGATCTCGCCCCCATTCCGGCCGGCGCCGATGCCTCCCAGGCTTTCCGCAACACCGTCGATCTCGCGCAGCATGCGGAGCGCTGGGGTTACCGGCGCTACTGGCTCGCCGAGCATCACAACATGCCGGGCATCGCGAGCGCGGCGACCGCCGTCGTCATCGGCCATGTCGCGGGCGCCACGCGGACGATCCGGGTCGGGTCGGGCGGCATCATGCTGCCGAACCACGCGCCGCTCGTGATCGCCGAGCAGTTCGGTACGCTCGCGTCGCTGTATCCGGGGCGCATCGATCTCGGCCTCGGCCGCGCGCCCGGCACCGACCAGACCACGTCGCGCGCACTGCGCCGCGACCTGATCGGCAGCGCCGACTCGTTTCCGGACGACGTCGCCGAGCTGCAGCGCTACTTCGCGGAACCGGTGCCCGGCCAGCGCGTGCGCGCGGTGCCCGGTGCAGGGCTCGACGTGCCCGTGTGGCTGCTCGGCTCGAGCCTGTTCAGCGCCCAGCTCGCCGCGATGCTCGGGCTGCCGTTCGCGTTCGCCTCGCACTTCGCGCCGGATTACCTGATGCGCGCACTCGAGATCTATCGTGCGCAGTACCGGCCGTCGGCCGCATGGCCGAAGCCGCACGCGATGGTCGGCGTCAACGTGTTCGTCGCCGATACCGACGACGAGGCGCGGCGCCTGTTCACGTCGCTGCAGCAGCAGTTCATCAACCTGCGGCGCGGCACGCCGGGCAAGCTGCCGCCGCCCGTCGACGTGCTCGAGGCGAACGAGCTCGAACTCGCGACCGTCGCGCATTCGCTGTCGTTCGCGGCGGTCGGCTCGCGCGACACGGTACGCGACAAGCTGCGCGACCGAATCGCGCAGACGGGGGCCGACGAGCTGATCGTCACCGCGCAGATCTACGATCACGCGGCACGGCTGCGCTCGTTTGAATTGACCGCGCAGATCCGCGACGAGCTCGCGAGCGAAACGCGCTGACGGCGCGCGCCCGGGCCGCCTGCGGGCGGCCCCGCATCACTGCGGGTGCACGGCCTCCAGCCCGTCGAGCAGCGCCTTGTGGAACGCGTCCGGGTCCTGGATCTGCGGTGCGTGCCCGAGCGCCGGGAACTCGACGAGCTGCGCGCCCGGGATCGCGGCCTGCGTGCGTTTCGCGAGTTCCGGATAGTGGCCGAGCTTCGCATGCACGTCGGGCGGCGCGACGTCCTTGCCGATCGCGGTCGTGTCCTTGTCACCGATCATCAACAGCGTCGGCACGCGGATCGCGCCGAGCTCATAGACCACCGGCTGCGTGAGGATCATGTCGTAGATCAGCGCGGAGTTCCATGCAACCGCGTCGCGACCGGCGCCACGGTACATCCCTGCCAGCATCTGCACCCAACGCTCGTACGACGGCGACCACTTGCCCGCGTAGTACGTGCCCTGCTCGTAGCGGCGGATCCCATCGGCCGTGGTCTTCTGCTCGCGCGCATACCAGTAGTCGACCGACAGCGGCGGCACGCCAAGCGCCTTCCAGTCCTCGAGACCGATCGGGTTCACGAGCACGAGCTGGTCGGTCGCCTTCGGATACATCAGCGCGTAGCGCATTGCGAGCATCCCGCCCGTCGAGTGACCGACGATCGTCGCCGACTTCACGCCCAACGATTCGAGCAGCGCGTGCGTGTTGCGCGCCAGCTGCTGGAAGCTGTACTGATAGCGATCGGGCTTCGACGACTTGCAGAAGCCGATCTGGTCCGGCGCGATCACGCGGAAGCCCGCGCGGCTCAGCACGCCGATCGTGTCCTCCCAGGTCGCCGCGCAGAAGTTCTTCCCGTGCAGCAGCACGACGATGCGGCCGTTCGGATGCGCCGGCTCCACGTCGAGGTAGGCCATCTCCAGGGTTTCGCGCTGCGACACGAACGTGTACAGATGCACGGGCGCCGGATAAGTGAACCCTTCCAGGCGCGGGCCGTACACGGGCCCATCGTTGCCAGTGGGCGATACGGCCACCGCCGCAGCAGGCATGGCGCACGCGGCGGCGACACCAGCACCGAGCGCGGCGGCGCGCACGGCAAACAACATCTTGCGAATCGAAAGCATGGCGATCACGGTGATTGGAGACGCACGCGGGCAGCCAGGCCGCCTCGCGCCCCGCGATTCTACGCGGTCGTGCTGACGACGGCGCGCAACACTCCGGGGCTGCGCGACTTCCGCGCACGCGACGAACTCGGGTATCGTGTGACGTGACCCTGAAACGCGTGCAGGCGATTCCCATGAAAAACGTCCTCAGCATTCAGTCGCACGTCATCTACGGCCATGCCGGCAACAGTGCGGCCGTGTTTCCGATGCAGCGCCTCGGCATCAACGTCTGGCCGCTCAATACCGTCCAGTTGTCGAATCACATGCAGTACGGCCACTGGGCCGGCAGCGCGATCGATGCCGCGAAGATGGAGCAGCTCGTCGACGGCATCGCCGCGATCGGCGCACTCAAGCGCTGCGACGCCGTGCTGTCCGGCTTCCTCGGCTCGCCGCCGCAGGCGCGTGCAGCCGTCGAAATCGTCCGCTCGGTGAAGGCGATGAACCCGAACGCGTGGTACTTCTGCGATCCGGCGATGGGCCAGACGGGCGGCATCCGGCCCGAGCCCGGCGTCGAGGAGTTCATGGTCCAGGAGATGCCGGCGCTCGCGGACGGCATGTCGCCGAACCACACCGAACTGCAGAAACTCGCCGGGCGGCGCATCGAAACCGTCGCCGAAGCCGTCGAAGCCTGCCGCGCGCTGATCCGCCGCGGCCCGCAGATCATCCTCGTCAAGCACCTGCACGACCGCAACAGCCCGGCCGATCGTTTCAACATGCTCGCCGTCACCGAAACCGAAGCGTGGATCGGCCAGCGCCCGCTGTACGCGTTTCCACGCCATCCGGTCGGCGTCGGCGACCTGACCAGCGCGATCTTCGTCGCCTGCCGGCTGCGCGGCGACTCCGTGCGCGCCGCGTTCGAGCACACGCTCGCCGCCGTGCACGCGGTCGTGAAGGCCACCTACGATGCGCGCCGCTACGAGCTCGAACTCGTCGCCGCGCAGGACGAAATCGCGCGCCCGAGCGAATGGTTCGGCGCGTGGGTGACGGACGCCTGACGCGCCGGCATCTCGCTCCGCTTCGCCGGCGCGCGTCCCGCGCCGCTTTCCCGCCCGCCCCTGCGTCGCCACGACCGCTGGCGACAGGCACGTCGACGCTGCTTCGAAATCGCTTCCGTGCGAACGCAAACGTTTTCGGACTTCATATGAATGACACCGATTCCTCGCTATGCTCGCGGCGGCACAACCCGGCGCAGCCGCATCCTGCGACCCGGGCGCGCCCTTCCAGCAGGTCCCGCCAATCGGCTCCCTCCTTTACCGCACGATAACGACCATGACTCGATCGAACCGTCGTGACTTCCTGCGCGTCGCTGCCGGCACCGCCGGCGCCGCCGCGCTGAACCTGTTTCCGCCCGTGATTCGCGATGCGCTTGCGATTCCCGCGAACCGCCGCACCGGCACCCTCCGCGATATCGAACACATCGTGATCCTGATGCAGGAGAACCGCTCGTTCGACCACTACTTCGGCACGATGCGCGGTGTCCGCGGCTTCGGTGACCCGCGCCCGCTGCGCCTCGCGAACGGCAAGTCGGTGTTCCACCAGCCGGTCGGCCCGGCCGAACTGCTGCCGTTCCATCCGGGCGCGGACAAGCTCGGCCTGCAGTTCCTGCAGGACCTGCCGCACGGCTGGCAGGACATGCACGCGGCCTGGAACAAAGGCCGCTATGACCAGTGGGTGCCGAACAAGGGCACCACGACAATGGCGTACCTGAAGCGCGACGACATCCCGTTCCACTACCAGCTCGCCGACGCGTTCACGATCTGCGACGCGTACCACTGCGCGATCCCGAGCTCGACCGATCCGAACCGCTACTACATGTGGACGGGCTACGTCGGCAACGACGGCACGGGCGGCGGCCCGGTGCTCGGCAACGAGGAAAAGGGTTACGGCTGGACGACCTATCCGGAAGTGCTCGAACAGGCCGGCGTGTCGTGGAAGATCTACCAGGACGTCGGCACCGGGCTCGACGCGAACGGCTCGTGGGGCTGGACGCAGAACCCGTACATCGGCAACTACGGCGACAACTCGCTGCTCTACTTCAACCAGTACCGCAGCGCGCTGCCCGGCACGCCGCTTTACGACAAGGCGCGCACCGGCACCAACATCAGCGCTGGCGGCACGCTGTTCGACATCCTGCAGCAGGACGTGAAGAACGGCACGCTGCCGCAAGTGTCGTGGATCTGTGCGCCGGAAGCGTATTCCGAGCATCCGAACTGGCCGGCGAACTACGGCGCGTGGTACATCGAGCAGGTACTGAAGGCGCTCGTGTCGAATCCGGACGTGTGGAGCAAGACGGCGCTGTTCATCACCTACGACGAGAACGACGGCTTCTTCGATCACGTGCCGCCGCCGTTCGCACCGCAGTCGCGCGACAACGGGCTGTCGACGGTCGCGACGACCAACGAGGTATTCCCCGGCGACGCGTCGCACATGGCCGGCCCGTACGGACTCGGGCCGCGCGTGCCGATGCTGGTCGTGTCGCCGTGGACCAAGGGCGGCTGGGTCTGCTCGCAGACCTTCGATCACACGTCGCTGCTGCAATTCATCGAGGCGCGTTTCGGCGCGCAATATCCGGTCAAGGCCGGCAACGTGTCGCCGTGGCGTCGCACGGTGTGCGGCGACCTGACCGCCGCGTTCGATTTCGCGACGGCCGACGCCGGCTGGCCGACGCTGCCGGACACGAGCGGCTACGCGCCGACCGACCGCCTGCGCCACCCCGACTACATCCCCGTGCCGCCGGTCCTGCAGAAGCTGCCAAAACAGGAGGCCGGGCTGCGGCCGGCGCGCGCGCTGCCGTACGAGCTGTTCGTGCATGGCCGCATCGACGCACCCAACGGCCCGTTCCGGCTGACCTTCGCGAACACCGGCCAGGCAGGCGCCGCGTTCCAGGTCCAGTCGCGCAATCGACTCGACGGCCCGTGGGCGTACACGGTCGAAGCCGGCAAGCGCGTCGCCGACACCTGGAGCGCCGCCGCGTCGCTCGGCCTGTACGACCTCGACGTGTACGGCCCGAACGGCTTCTACTGCCACTTCCGCGGCCCGTTCGCGACCGGCATCGGCAACGCGAGCGTGAACCCCGAGGTGATCTACGGCTACGACGTCGCGAACGGCAACATCACGCTGCGCCTGATGAACCGCGGCCACAAGGCCGTGCGGCTCAAGGTCACGAACGCGTATGGCCACGGCCGCGCGCGCACGTTCGACCTCGCGCCGGGCCAGCAGATCGACGACTACTGGGATCTGCGCGGCAGCCACGGCTGGTACGACCTGACCGTCAGCGACGGCCGGCTGCTCGGCTTCCTGCGCCGCTTCGCGGGCCACGTCGAGACGGGCCGTCCGAGCGCCAGCGATCCGCTGATCCGCACGCACGCATCGCACGACGATGCCGAAGCCGCATCGGACGTGCTGTCCGACTGACGGCGTCACGTGCGCGGCGCGGCCCCGGCGGGCCGCGCCGCGTTCCTGCCCCTCGCTTTCCTCGCTTTCCTCGCTTTCCTCGCTTTCTCGCTTTCCTCGCTTTCCTCGCTCTCCCCGCTCTCCCCGCTCTCCCCGCTCTCCCCGCTCTCCCCGCTCTCCCCGCTCTCCTCGCTCTCCTCGCTCTCCTCGCTCTCCTCGCTCTCCTCGCTCTCCTCGCTCTCCTCGCTCTCCTCGCTCTCCTCGCTCTCCTCGCTCTCCTCGCTCTCCTCGCTCTCCTCGCTCTCCTCGCTCTCTCCGCTCTCTCCGCTCTCTCCGCTCTCCCTCCTCTCCGCCCACTCCGTTCGCGACGGGAAACTCCCGATACCGGCCGCCCCCACACGCGCGGAAGCTATGCGCAAATCCGCACCGAATGCGCGGCAAATTGCCAAGACCCGGGCATATCGGCGACCTATATATCGAGGCGGTCGGGGCTCTTCACGGAGCCTGACGGGAGATGCTTCCGAGGATCACGATGCCGACCTCCCCGCCCGATTCCGAGAAGCGGTTGAACCGCCCGCCCGTCGCACGCGTCCGGCCCGCCCGGGCGTGTGCGGTACTCACTCGCAGGTGTCGAACAAGAGGAACAACATGAAATTCCGTCATTCCCTGCTGTCGGTGTCGATTGCATCCGCGCTTGCCCTCCTCTCGCAACAGGCCGCCCAGGCCGCCGATGCGACCGACGTGAAGGTCGGTTTCGCCGCGCCGCTCACGGGCGTGAACGCCGGCTACGGCAAGGATCTGCAGAACGGCGTGCAGCTTGCGCTCGACGATGCCGCCGCGCAGAAGGTGCAGATCGCCGGCAAGCCCGCTCACTTCAACCTCGTCGTGCAGGACGACCAGGCCGACCCGCGCATCGGCGTGCAGGCCGCACAGGCGCTCGTCGACCAGAACGTGTCGGTCGTGGTCGGCCACTTCAACTCGGGGACGACGATTCCGGCCTCGGTCGTCTACGACAAAGCCGGCATCCCGGTGATCGATCCGGCCGCGACCAATCCGACGCTCACGGCGCGCGGGCTCGCGAACATGTTCATGGTGATCGCGACCGACGGCCAGAACGCCGGCAACGCGGGCAAGTACGCGGTCGACGTGACGAAAGCGAAGCGCATCGCGATCATCGACGATCGCACCGCGTTCGGCCAGGGCGAGGCCGACGAGTTCGAGAAGGCCGTGAAGGCCGCCGGCGGGAACATCATCGGCCGCGAGTTCACCAGCAACCAGGCAGTCGACTTCCGCGCGCAGATCACGAGCCTGAAGGGCAAGAACCCCGACCTGATCTTCTTCGGCGGGCTCGATTCGCTCGCCGCGAACTTCATCAAGCAGATGCGCCAGCTCGGGCTGAATGCGCAGTTCGTCGGCGGCGGCGGCGTGAAGGACAACGAGTTCATCAAGATCGCGGGCCCGGCCGCCGAAGGCGCGATGGCGTGGGAATACGGCCGGCCGCTCGACGAGCTGCCGCAAGGGAAGGATTTCGAACAGCGCTTCAAGAAGCGCTTCGGCGTCGACGTGCTGTCGTATGCGCAGTTCGGCTACGACGCGGCCTGGGCGGCGATCAAGGCGATGCAGGCGGCCAGCTCGACCGACCCGAAGGTCTATCGCCCGGCGCTGAAGAAGATCGACTTCGAAGGCGTCACCGGCCGCATCTCGTTCGCGAACGACGGATCGCTGAAGAGCGGGATGTCGACGCTGTACCAGGTGAAGAGCGGCGCGTGGAAGACGATCACGACGAAGGGAGGCTGATCGGCGGTGCCGGCGGCTGGCGGCGGAAAAGCCGCCTGGCCCCGGCGATCGATGACGCGAGCGTCGATCTTGTATGACAACTGATGTTGACGCGATTCGACCGGGCCGGCGGCAACGCGAGCCGCACCGCCCGGCGCGTCAGCTGGCCTGCGTGTCGCGCTCGGCTTCGGCCGCCTCGTGCGCGCGGCGCAGCCGCTCGCGGCTGTTGGTGAGGTGCGTGCGCATCGCGGCGCGGGCCGCCTCCGGATCGTGGCGCGCGATCGCCTCGTAGATATCCTCGTGCTCGTGGTTCAGCCGGCCGACATACCGTTCGAGATCGTCGCCGGCGAAGCGGGCCGAATTCACGCGCGTGCGCGGGATGATCGACGTGCCGAGCTGCGTCATGATGTCGACGAAATAGCGGTTGCCGGTGGATTGCGCGATCTGCAGGTGGAACTGGAAATCGAGCTGCGCCGTGTCGCGTCCGCCGCCCGCCCCCGTCGCGATCGCGTCGAGCGCGCGCCGCAGCGCGGCGAGGTCGGTATCGTTCGCGCGCTGCGCGGCGAGGCTCGCGCATTCGCTCTCGAGACTGATGCGCAACTCCAGCACCGCGAGCACGTCGCGCAGCGTCGTGATCGTCGCCGGGTCGATGCCGAGCGTCTGGCGGCGCGACGGCTCCAGCACGAAGCTGCCGATGCCGTGGCGCGTCTCGACGAGGCCGCTTGCCTGCATCCGCGAAATCGCCTCGCGCACGACCGTGCGGCTCACGCCCTGCGCCGCCATGACTTCGGTTTCGGTCGGCAGCTTGTCGCCGGGACGCAGCGTGCCGTTTTCGATCTGCGCGGTCAGCGCGTCGACGACATCTTGTGCGAGGCTGCGTGCGCGACGGCGCGGCGCTGCGGGAAGCGTAGGCACGGACATGAGGCCGGTTCCTTTTTGAATGATCGTAATGTGAGCCGAGGGTTTACGCGGGGTTTGAGCGAAAGCCGATGATTCATTATACTGCGTCACAAGTCATCCGACGACTGATGATCGAAACACGGATCTCCTGTCGACTCAAGCGAGCATTCCAGCGCCGCCTGGTCCCATGCCTTACGATCAGCCAGCGTTCGCGTTCTGCGCTCCGCTGGTCGGGTTGTCGCTCCCACCCCGTTTCGGGTTGCGTCGACCTGCGGGGCTTGCGTGCCGCGCATGTCGGTTGTCGAATGATCGCACCTCCCGCCGCGCGCGGCAAAGCTTTTGCCGCACGGCATTGCCCACTCTTTCGCCATCGCCGCCCATGAACGCCGTCACTGCCTCGCCCTCCCACGACACGCCGCGCATCGTCGACCTGCAAGCGATTCCGGTCGCCGGCCACGACAGCATGCTGCTCAACCTGAGCGGCGCACACGGCCCGTTCTTCACCCGCAACCTCGTGATCCTGAAGGACAGCGCGGGCCGGACTGGCGTCGGCGAAGTGCCCGGCGGCGAAAGCATCCGCCGCACGCTCGACGATGCGCGCGCGCTCGTCGTCGGCCAGCCGGTCGGCAATTACCACGCGGTGCTCAACGACGTGCGGCGCACTTTCGCCGACCGCGACGCGAGCGGCCGCGGGCTGCAGACCTTCGACCTGCGCACGACGATCCACGCGGTCACCGCGCTCGAAGCCGCGCTGCTCGACCTGCTCGGCCAGCATCTCGGCGTGCCGGTCGCCGCGCTGCTCGGCGAAGGCCAGCAGCGCGAGCGTGTCGAAATGCTCGGCTATCTGTTCTACATCGGCGATCGCACGAAGACCGCGCTCCCCTATCGCGACGGCCGAGGCGCGACCGACGACTGGACGCGCGTGCGCGACGAAGCCGCGCTGACGCCCGAGGCGGTCGTGCGGCTCGCCGAGGCCGCGCACGCACGCTACGGCTTCAACGATTTCAAGCTGAAGGGCGGCGTATTCGAAGGCGCGAGCGAGATCGAGGCGGTGACGGCGCTCGCCGAGCGCTTCCCCGACGCGCGCGTGACGCTCGACCCGAACGGCGCGTGGTCGCTCGACGAGGCCGTTCGGCTGTGCCGCGACCAGCATCACGTGCTCGCGTACGCGGAAGATCCGTGCGGCGCGGAGAACGGCTATTCGGGCCGCGAGGTGATGGCCGAATTCCGCCGCGCGACGGGGCTGCCGACGGCCACCAACATGATTGCGACCGACTGGCGGCAAATGGGTCACGCGGTGCAGTTGCAAGCGGTCGACATCCCGCTCGCCGATCCGCACTTCTGGACGATGCAGGGTTCGGTGCGGGTCGCGCAGATGTGCCGCGACTGGGGCCTCACGTGGGGCTCGCATTCGAACAACCACTTCGACGTGTCGCTCGCGATGTTCACGCATGTCGCGGCCGCCGCGCCGGGCCAAGTCACCGCGATCGACACGCACTGGATCTGGCAGGACGGCGAGCGGCTGACGCGCGAACCGCTGAAGATCGAGAACGGGATGGTGGACGTGCCGAAGCGGCCGGGGCTCGGCATCGAGATCGACATGGATGCCGTTGCGGTCGCGCACGAGCTGTACCAGCAGCACGGGCTCGGTGCCCGCGACGACGCGGCAGCGATGCAATACCTGATTCCGGGGTGGACCTTCAACAACAAGCGCCCCTGCCTCGCGCGCTGAGCGCGGGAGTGACCGGGCGGCAGGATCGCCCGGTCGAGCCGGAATCGAGAGAACTCGAGAGAAGCGATGCGGCCTGCTGCCGGTCTGAGGGATGCCAGGAGGAAGACGCTGCGCGCGTCGAACGGGATCCGTATGAGGGTGGCGGTAGCGATGGCGGGCTTGGCCGGCCTCGCCCAGGCCGTATCTCTCAGGCCGCGCCTACCCGGCCATGCCTAGCTGGCCTCAACTACCCGGCCATGCCTAGCCGGCCGCACCTACCCGGCCATACCTAGCCGGCCGCCCCAATCCCCCGCGCCATCCCCGACGCGGCGAACACGATGACGATCACGAGCACCGCCTGCCAATGGCCGATCCGCACATAGGTGCGCGCACGGCCGAGATCGGGCATCTGCTGCTGCCGCGCGGCGACGCGCCACCGGATCAACCCGAGCATCGGCACGACCTCGAGCAGCAGGATCAGCACGAGCGCGGTCATCTTCAGATGAAAGAGCGGTTCGTGCAGGTAGTACGCGGCGCCTTTCTCGAAACCGCCGAACGCGCGCATCAGGCCCGTCACGATCAGCACCAGCGCCGATAGCCCCCACGCAGCATCCGCCTTGAAGACGCCAGGCAAGTCGGCCGCCTGCGCCGACGCGATGAGCCGACGCAGCGCGCGGTTGCGCCCCGCGATCGCGGCGAATGCGACGCCGAACGCACTCAGGTGAACGGCAGCCAGCATCCAACGGACGATCATCACGCCTCCTTGTCGCCCGCACGCCGTGCGCGGGACTTGTCAGACGATCTGCTTGAGCGCGGCGTCGAGCGCGAGCACCGCGACGCGGTCGCCTTCGGTCGCGAGCGGCGCGCGCATGACGATCTGCCGGTTATGGCCGACGGCCGCCGGCGAATCCCACAGCAGTTCGACCTTCGGTCGATTGAACAGGCTGCCGCGACGCGGCGGCACGGCGGCCGGCTGCCCGTCCGTCGCCCCATCGCCCGCGGCAGGCGCTGCCCGGCCGGGCCAGCGCACCGACAGTTCGCGCGCATCGTACTGGCCGACCTTGCGGCTTTCCATCCAGACGATCGCGGTGCGCGTCAGCACGTCGAGCGAAATCGCATAACGGCCGACCGCGAAGCGGCGGGCGGCCACGTTGGTCCGCCACAGCGGCCGCGGACGGCAGATCCAGACGATCGCCGCATAAAGCGCCGGTGCGGCGACGAGCCAGCCATTGGTCGCCGTCACCGCATGCAGCGCGAGGCGCCAGCCGTCCACCCAGACGAACATGCCGATCGACCAGATGGCAAACAGGAAACCGATCAGCGCGAACACGCGCAGCGCCTGCCGCAGCCACTGTGGCAGCGGATGGAACGGCCGTTCGGCGCGCGCGACGGCGCCCGGCAGCGCGAGCAGCAGGAAGATCAGCAGGAGGTAGACGAACGCCCAGGGCGACGACACCATCGCCGACAGCGACGAGCGATAGCCCATCTGGGACATCGAGAACAGCCAGCGCGCGAGCAGCACGAGACCGATCGCACGCAACGCGAAGATCACACCGGCGCCGGGGGCCGGCGCTGCGCGCGTGGATTTCGTTCTCGCCAAGACTGCTCTCCTCTGGATATTCGTGCGGGGCCGGATTTCACGGCACGGCCATTATAGGGACATTACCGTCTGGACAGACGGCCGGATGGCATGCCGGGCCGCTTCGGGGGCCGTTCGCGGCGTCGGGCGCGGCGAGAATACAACAGATCCGCGCCGCGGATGTGACAACGCCCCGCCGGGAACCCGGACGGGGCGTCGATGGCAAGCCGCGCGCCGCAGCGCGGCGGCGGCCCGCAATCAGCCTGCGTTGACTTCGCGCAGCACCGTGCGGCGCTTCTGGCGCAGCAGTTCCTCGTAGCCCTTCACGTAGTTCTGCGCCATCACCTTCGACGAGAAGCGGGCTTCGAACGCAGCGCGAACCTTCTCGCGCGGCAGCGTATCGAGGCGCTTGAGCGCTGCGACGGCCGACAGTTCGTCTTCGACGACGAAGCCAGACACGCCGTTGTCGATCACTTCCGGCACCGAGCCGCGCTTGAACGCGATCACCGGCGTGCCGCAAGCCATCGCCTCGATCATCACCAGGCCGAAGGGCTCCGGCCAGTCGATCGGGAACAGCAGCGCGTGCGCGTTGCCCAGGAATTCGATCTTTTCGGACTCGCTGATTTCACCGATGTACTCGACGTGCGGCAGCGCGAACAGCGGCTTGATCTTCTCTTCGTAGTACGCGCGGTCAGCCTTGTCGAGCTTCGCCGCGATCTTGATCGGCAGGCCAGCCTGCTCGGCGATGCGGATCGCCGTGTCGACGCGCTTCTCCGGCGAGATGCGGCCCAGGAACGCGAGGTAGCTCGGCTTCACGTTCGGGATCGGCGTCAGCAGGTTTTCCGGCAGGCCGTGATAGACGGTCGACAGCCAGTTCGCCTGCTGCAGCGGGATGCGCTGGTTGTCGGAGATCGACACGACCGGCACGTCGCTGAACGCGTTGAAGATCGGCTGCAGTTCCGGCAGGTCGAGACGGCCGTGCATCGTCGTCAGATGCGGAACCGGCTGTCGCGAGAACAGCGAGAACGGGTAGTAGTCGATGTGGCAGTGCAGGACATCGAACTCTTCCGCGCGGCGGCGCACCTGCTCGAGGAGCAGCATGTGCGGGGCCATCACGTCGCGGATCGTCGGGTCGAGGCGCAGCGCCTGCGGCCAGCATGCTTCGAGCTTCGCGGAAGTCTGCGAATCGCCGCTCGCGAACAGCGTGACGTCATGCCCCATCTCGACGAGTGCTTCGGTGAGGTAGGACACCACTCGCTCGGTACCACCGTACAGTTTCGGGGGCACCGCTTCATGCAACGGAGCGATTTGGGCGATTCGCATGCGTAACTCCTAAAAAATCGGCTAAAAACCAGGTATGGGTCGGCAACCTGCCGGCGATCCGGGCTGGATGCATTTCGTCCGAAGATCGGACGAATCAGCCTGCCGGGGGCGTCGAACCCGCGCTGCTCAAGGAGCGTCGGCGACGCGACAGGCATAGAACGTTTGAAACGAAGACCCGTTGACAGGGGTTCGTAAAAAACCTGGAATCGAACCCGGAGCCGATTATCTAGGGTTAATCCTGATACGGCGCACAACATTTCAAACACTTTACTTTGTTACAAAGGCGCAACACTTTGCAACCCGCGGACTTGGGTGTCCGTTCTAGAGTGGAAGGCCCTTTTGGCGTTCCTTGCACCCGTGACTGCCGGCAGCGTGATTCCGGCACATGAGGCAGGACGGGATGCCGGATTTTATCTCAAAATCGATCGCGAGCCCCTGGCCAAGGCAAGATTCGCGCAGCGCGACACGCGGCCTTGTTTACAATGCCGGATTATTCAGTCCGGGCGAACGCCGGCCTGCGATCCCGCCGCCACGCTCAATCACCGAATCACCGCACGCATATTTTGGAATCTCTCACCCCTGCCCAGCGCAACGCCCACAACGCGAAGCTGTCGAGCTACGCGCATCGACCGATCGCGTTCCTGTTCCGCTACATCCGCCTGCATCCCGTCGCCCACCTGATCGTGCTCTGCAGCGTGCTGGCCGCCGTCGGCTGTGCACTCGGCTCGCAATACGCGATCAAGCACCTGATCGACGTGCTGGCGACCGGGCGCCATCACCCCGGCCCGCTGTGGAGCGCGTTCGCGCTGCTCGTCGGGCTGATCGCCGCCGACAACCTGCTGTGGCGCGTCGGCGGCTGGTTCGCCGCGCACACGTTCGTCGCGGTCACCGGCGACCTGCGGCGTGACCTGTTCCAGTACCTGATCGGCCATTCGCCCACCTACTACGCCGAAAAGCAGCCCGGCACGCTCGCGAGCCGCATCACGGCCACGTCGAACGCGGTCTACACGTCGGAGAACACGATGGCGTGGAACGTGCTGCCGCCGTGTATCGCGGTGATGGGCGCGATCCTGATGATCATCGTCGTCAATCCGCTGATGGCCGCCGGCCTGCTCGGCTGTTCGGCCGTGCTGTCCGTCATCCTGTTCAAGCTCGCCGGGCGCGGCTCGGCCCGCCACCATGCGTTCGCGGCGAAGGCCGCGGCGGTCGACGGCGAGCTCGTCGACGTGATCGGCAACATGGGCCTCGTGCGTGCGTTCGGGATGACGCTGCGCGAACAGAAACGCTTCGGCGCAACGGTCAAGGCCGAGATGGATGCACGCCAGCAGAGCCTGCTCTATCTCGAAAAGCTGCGCCTGCTGCACGCGGTGATCACCGCGATGCTGTCGGCCGGCCTGCTCGGCTGGGCGCTGTGGCTGTGGGACCAGGGCCGCGCGACGTCGGGCGACATCGTGCTCGTCAGCTCGCTCGGCTTCACGATCCTGCACGGCACGCGCGATCTCGCGGTCGCGCTGGTCGACGTCACGCAGCACATCGCGCGCCTGTCGGAAGCCGTCAAGACGCTGCTCGAGCCGCACGGGATGCCGGATCGCTCCGATGCGCAGCCGCTGTCGGCCAAGGGCGGCCGCGTCGACTTCGAACGCGTGACGTTCGCGTATCCGCACCGCCGCGCGATCCTCGACCACTTCGACCTCCATATCGAGCCCGGCCAGCGCGTCGGCCTGATCGGCAAGTCGGGCGCCGGCAAGTCGACCGTGCTCGCGCTGCTGCAGCGCTTCTACGACACGCAGGACGGCGTCGTGCAGGTCGACGGCCAGGACGTGAAGACGATCACGCAGGACAGCCTGCGCCAGGCGATCGCGCTCGTGCCGCAGGACATCTCGCTGCTGCACCGGACGATCTACGACAACATCGCGTACGGCCGCCCCGAGGCGACCCGCGACGAAGTGCTCGCGGCCGCGCGCGACGCGCGCTGCGCGGAATTCATCGAAGCGATGCCGGAAGGCTATGACACGATCGTCGGCGACCGCGGCGTCAAGCTGTCGGGCGGCCAGCGCCAGCGCATCGCGATCGCGCGCGCGATCCTGAAGGACGCACCGATCCTGCTGCTCGACGAAGCGACGTCCGCGCTCGACAGTGCCTCCGAGGAAGCGATCCAGAGCGCGCTCGACCGCCTGATGGTCGGCCGCACGGTGATCGCGATCGCGCACCGTCTGTCGACGCTGCGCAACTTCGACCGGATCATCGTGATGAACAACGGCAAGGTGATCGACGACGGCCCGCCCGACGTGCTGCGCAACCGCCCCGGCCTGTACCGCGACCTGCTCGCGAAACAGCACGGCCGCCATCACACCCCCGACGGCAGCACGCCGCCCGGCGAACGCGTGGCCTGACGCACCGGCCGTGGCCGACAAAAAAAGCCGCCGTGCTTCGCGCACGGCGGCTTTTTTCATTGCACGGGGAACCGCCGGTTACACGTGCTGCAAGTCGCGCAGGAAATTGTCGCGCCACACCGACACGTTGTTCTCGCGAAGCTGCGCGATCATGTCCGTATAACGCGCGCGCCGCTCGGCGAGCGGCATCGTCAGCGCCTGCGACAACGCATCGGCCATCCCGTCGATATCGATCGGATTGACGATCAGCGCCCCCGTCAGCTCGCGCGCGGCGCCCGCGAAACGCGACAGCACGAGCACGCCAGGATCCTCAGGATCCTGCGCGGATACGTACTCCTTCGCGACGAGGTTCATCCCGTCGCGCAGCGGCGTCACGTAGCCGACCCGCGCGAGCCGATACAGCGCCGCGAGCAGCTGGCGGTCGTACTGGCGATGGATATAGAGGATCGGCGCCCAGTCGAGCTCGGCGAAGCGCCCGTTGATACGCCCCGACTCCCCTTCGAGCTGCAGCCGGATGTCCTGGTACGCGCGCAGCTCCGCGCGGGTCGACGGCGCGATCTGCAGGAACGACACGCGATTGCGATGCGACGGCTCGTGCTCGAGCAGCTTCTCGAACGCGCGGAAGCGCTCGACGAGCCCCTTCGAGTAGTCGAGCCGGTCGACGCTCATGATCAGCTTGCGGCCGCGCAGCGACGTCGCGAGCGTGCGCACCGCCTTGCCGTGCTCGCCGGCCTTCGCGAGCGACGCGATCTCGTCCGGATGCACGCCGATCGGATACGCGGCCGCGCGCAGCGTCCGGCCGAATGCCCGCACCGTCGCCAGGCGGCCGTCGCGCTCGATCACGCCGTCGGCTTCGGATTCGACGTAGTCGCAGAACGCGCGCAGGTCGGGGTCGGTCTGGAAGCCGAGCAGGTCGAACGCGCACAGCGACTCGACAAGCTCCCGATGCGGCGGCACGTTGACGAGCACCTGCGCGGCGGGAAACGGGATGTGCAGGAAGAAGCCGATGCGGTTCTTCACGCCAGCCGCGCGCAGGGCGCGCGCGAACGGGATCAGGTGATAGTCGTGCACCCAGATCACGTCGTCGTCCTGCAGCAGCGGCACGAGCTGCTGGGCGAGCCACACGTTCACGCGGCTATAGCCCTCGAACTCGTGACGGTCGTACTGGATCAGGTCGGTGCGGTAGTGAAACGCGGGCCACAGCGTCGCGTTCGAGAAGCCGCGGTAATACTGGTCGTAATCGCGCCGCGACAGGCCGATGGTCGCGAACGTGACCGGCCCGTGCTCCTCGACACGAATTTGCGGCGCACCGGCAGCGACGACTTCGCCGCTCCAGCCGAACCACATGCCGCCCGTCTCCTTCAGCGCATCGTAGACGCCGATCGCAAGACCGCCCGCCGCCGGCTCGCCTTCCGAAATCGGCGCGACGCGGTTTGAAACGATGATGAGGCGACTCATGCGTCCGGCTGCCCCGCGCCGAGCCAGCGCGCGATCTGCTCATGCAGCGCGTCGACCGAATCGAGCCGCGTGCGGGCGGACGTCTCGCCCGCGCCGACCTTGATCGACACCCCGCCGCGCGCGTTGACCACCGCGAAGCCCTTCTCGTCGGTCAGGTCGTCGCCCGCGAACAGCGGCACGCGGCCCGCGAACGGCGGCTCGTCGAGGAACGCGGCGAGCGCGCGCCCCTTGTCGACGCCCTTCGGCTTGATCTCGAACACCATCTTGCCGGGCTGCAGGACATACGCATCGGCATAATCGGCGACGAGGCGCTCGGTGGCCGCGCGCGCCGCCGCCTCGCGCTCGGGCGCGTTGCGGTAGTGCAGCGCGACGGCCGCGCCCTTGATTTCGAGCAGCATGCCCGGATGACGGTCGACGACGGCCGCCAGCTCGCGCTCGATGCGCAGCAGGCGTTCGTCGTTGAAGCCGATGCGCTGCGTGTCGCCGTTCGCATCGCGGCGCTCCGCGCCGTGCAGGCCGGCGATCGGCAGGCCGGGCATCTTCAGGAACGTGTCGAGGTTGTCGATGCCGCGCCCGGACACGATCGCGACCGCACCGTGCGAGCGACGCCGCAACTCGTCGAGCATCGTCAGCAGCGACGGCGGAACATGAATGCTGTCGGGCGTCGGCGCCAGTTCGACGAGCGTGCCGTCGAAGTCGAAGAAGAACGCGGTATCGGTCAGGGACAGGGAAGCCGGAACGGATTGCATCGATTCGATAGTCTGAGGGTCGGCCGGCAAACGCGGGCCGCCGCTGCGCGAATGGAATTGTGCGCATCTTACCGCGCCTGCGCATCGAGATGGGCGAAACCGGTGCATCGCGGGCCTCACGCCGCCACCCGCGTCAACTGCGACATATTGCCCCGCTCGCCCGCAGCTTACGGGTTCCGAAAGGACGCGGGCGCGCGAATTGCGCTACAGTCGCAACCGCCTGCCGCGCGACGCATGGCGCCGCGCCCGCCGGTCAACCTTCCGTCCGATTGAGCCCCAGGATGTCGTCTGCCCGCACCGCGCCGCACCGGCGCTTCTCCCGCTTCATCCGCACGGCCGCGGCCCTCGCCGCCGCCGTGGCGCTCGCCGCGTGCACGCACGACGAGCCGCGCTGGAACCTGACCAACGTCACCGGCCACCTGCCCGACCTGTCGTTCACACTGACGGGCGGCGACGGCCATCCCGTCGACGCCGATGCGTTCCACGGCCAGGTCGCGCTCGTCTACTTCGGCTATACGCACTGCCCCGATGTCTGCCCCGAAACGATGGCGCGGCTGATGGAAGTGCTGGCGAAGCTCGGCCCGCAGGCAAACGACGTGCGCATCCTGTTCGTGTCGGTCGACCCTGCGCGCGACACGCCGCAGGCGATGCAATCGTATGTCGCCGCATTCGACGCCGCGCATGCGCGCGGGCTGACCGGCACCGACCGCCAGATCGAATCGCTCGCGAAGCGCTATCGCGTCGCGTACCAGATGGAAAAGCGCGACCCGTCGGGCGGCTACGAAGTCACGCACAGCTCGGCCGTCTATATCTTCGACGCGAGCGGCCGCGCCCGCCTGCTTGCGACCGACCGCGACTCGCCCGACGCCATCGCCGCCGATGTGCGCCGGATCATCGACACCGCCTCCACGACCTGAATTCATCCCGACATGAAAACGAAAACGACCCTCAAGACGCTCGCCCTCCTCGCCGCGCTGTGCGCAGGCGCCCACGCGTATGCCGCCGGCGCGATCACCGCGCAGAACGCATGGGTGCGCTGGCTGCCGAACAAGCTGCCCGCCGGCGGCTACGTGACGCTCGTGAACACGAGCGACAAGCCGATCGATCTCGTCGACGTCGACAGCCCCGACTACGGAATGGCGATGCTGCACCAGACCGTCTCGAACGGCTCGACGCAAAAGATGGAAATGGTCGACAAGCTGACGATCCCCGCACGCGGCAAGGTCGACATCGCACCGGGCGGCTACCACTTCATGCTGGAGGAGCCGAAGCACGCGATCAAGCCGGGCGACACCGTGCACCTGCGCCTGAAGTTCTCCGACGGCGAAACGGTCGATGCGCCGTTCGCCGTGAAGTCGCCGGCCCAGACAAAGTGATGCGCGCGCGATGAACGTCCTGTACTGGCTCGATCCGTGGGAACCGTCGCCCACCGTGGTGATCGCGGTGCTGACCGCTGCCGTGCTGTTCGCGCGCGGCGTGAAGAAGGCGAAGGTGTCGCCGCTGCGGCAGTTCTCGTTCTGGTTCGGGCTGACGGCGCTCTACATCGCGCTGCATACGCGGCTCGACTATTTCTTCGAGCACGAGTTCTTCCTGCACCGCGCGCAGCACCTCGTGCTGCACCACCTCGGGCCGTTCTTCATCGCGCTGTCCTATCCGGGCGCGGCGATTCGCGCGGGCATTCCGTTTCGCTGGCGGCAGCGTTTCGTGCGCCCCGCGCTCGCGTGGGCGCCCGTGCGCGCGACGCTCGACGTGGTGTTCCATCCCGTCGTCGCGGTCGTGCTGTTCGTCGGGCTGATCTATTTCTGGCTGCTGTCGCCGATCCACTTCATCGCGATGCTCGACTGGCGTCTCTATCGCGTGATGAACTGGAGCATGGTGATCGACGGGCTGCTGTTCTGGTGGCTCATCGTCGATCCGCGTCCCGCGCCGCCCGCACGGCTGTCGCCGGGCCGCCGGATCCTGATCGTCGTCGCGGCGATCCCGCCGCAGATCGCGCTCGGCGCGCTGATCTTCTTCACGCCGCACGAGCTGTATCCGATCTATTCGATCTGCGGCCGCGCGTTCACGTGGCTGAGCCCGCTGCGCGACCAGCAGATCGGCGGCCTGCTGCTGTGGATTCCCGGCTCGATGATGAGCGTGATCGGTGCGCTGATCGCGCTGCGGCACTGGCTGCGGCTGTCCGCCCGTGGCCGCCTGATCGATGAACGGGCCGCGGCGCAGCGCGCAGCCCGGCCGCCGGTAGCACCACACGCCGCGCACTGACGGCTGCACGGCGCATCGCGCATTACGCGCGTGCGCTGCTCATCCACACGTGCGGGATGCCGTCCTCGTCGTGCACGTCCGAACTCGGCGTGAAGCCGAATGCCCCGTAAAAACGCTGCAAGTGGGCCTGCGCATGCAGGCTCACCGGCGTATCCGGCCACTGTGCGCGGATATGCTCGAGCGCGCGCGACAGCAGCCCGTTGCCGAGGCCCGCGCCGCGAAACGCGGCGGTCGTCAGCACGCGGCCGATGCGCACGTCGGTGTGCTGCGCATCGGGCAGCAGCACGCGCAGATAGCCGGCCAAGCGACCGACTGGATCGAATGCCGCCAGGTGCCACGCGGTCTGGTCCGCGTCGTCGATGTCGCGATACACACAGTTCTGCTCGACGACGAACACCGCGCTGCGTGCTTCGAGGATCGAATAGACTTCGCGCGCCGTCAGTGCGTCGAAGGATTTCCAGCGCCAGTCGAGATCGGCGGCGCTCGGGGATGCAGCGGATGCGGATGCGTTCATGGTCGGTCCTGATGATTCAGGCGCGCCGGCCGGCGCGCGGGGCAATCGTCGATTATGCCTCGAAGCGCACGCGCCGCGCGACCGACCGCTCGCGCGCGAAAAAAAAGCCCCGCATTGCGCGGGGCCTGTCCGTCATGCCGGCATCTGGCCGAAACGGCCGCTGTTGAAGTCCTCGATCGCGGTGCGGATCTCCGCTTGCGAGTTCATCACGAACGGCCCGTAACCGACGACGGGTTCGTCGATCGGTTCGCCGCTCAGGATCAGCAGCTTCGCGTCGCCGTTCGCTTCGATCTCGACGTCGCTGCCGTCGCGGCCGAGCTGCACGAACTGCGCTTCGCGGGCAACCGTTTCACCGTTCACCTGCACGGTACCGCTCAGCACGACCACCGCGAGCGTGCGCCCTTCGGCGACCGGGAACCGCGCATGGCTGCCGCCCACGAGCCGCACGTCCCACACGTCGATCGGCGTATGCGTGCGGGCCGGGCCGCGCCGCCCGTCGAGTTCACCCGCGATGATCCGCGCACGCCCCGCGCCGTCCGGCAGCTCGACCACGGGGATGTCGGCGTTCAGCAGCGTCTGGTAGCCGGGCGCCCCCATCTTGTCCGCGGCGGGCAGGTTCACCCACAGCTGCACCATTTCGAGCGGGCCGCCACGCTTCGTGAACCCTTCCGAGTGGAATTCCTCATGCAGGATCCCGCTCGCGGCCGTCATCCACTGCACGTCGCCCGGGCCGATCACGCCGCCGGCGCCGGTCGAGTCGCGGTGCGCGACCTCGCCGTCATAGACGATCGTCACCGTCTCGAACCCGCGGTGCGGGTGCTGGCCGACCCCGCGCGGCGTCGAGGGCGAACCCGGCTCGAACGTGGCCGGGCCGGCGTAATCGAGCAGCAGGAACGGGCTCAGGTGCGCGCCGTGAGACTGGTAGCTGAACATCGAGCGCACCGGGAAACCGTCGCCGACCCAATGGCCGCGCGGCGCACTGTACACACCCTGGATCTTCTTCATTGCCTTCTCCGAATTGCGGCGAAACACGTGTTTCGCATCCTGGGTAGAAATATAGTGGTGGAACGATCGATCCGGTAGACTGCCAAAATCGCACTCAGCGTTCCATTTCATGAACGATAAAGCGCGGGATCTGAACGATCTCTATTACTTCGTACAGGTCGTCGAACACGGCGGCTTCGCACCGGCCGGGCGTGCGCTGGACATGCCAAAGTCGAAGCTGAGCCGCCGCATCGCGCTGCTCGAGGCGCGGCTCGGGATGCGGCTGATCCAGCGCTCGACGCGCCGCTTCACCGTCACCGACGTCGGCCAGACCTATTACGCGCATTGCCGCGCGATGCTCGTCGAGGCCGATGCGGCCGACGAGGCGATCGCGCTGCTGCACGAGGAGCCGCGCGGCATCGTGCGCGTCAGTTGCCCGATCGTGCTGCTCGATTCGCTGGTCGGCACGATGGTCGCCGCGTTCATGGTCGCGTGCCCGCGCGTCGAGATTCATCTGGAAGCGACCAACCGGCGCGTCGACGTGGTCGGCGAAGGGATCGACGTCGTGATCCGCGTGCGCCCGCCGCCGCTCGAAGACAGCGATCTCGCGCTGCGCGTGCTGGCCGAGCGCGGCCAGTGCCTCGTCGCAAGCCCCACGCTGCTGCGCGAGCACGGCGCACCGGCCGTTCCCGCCGATCTCGCGCGCCTGCCCAGCCTCGATCACGGCGTCCCGCAATCCGCGCACGTGTGGCGGCTGCGCGGGCCCGACGGCGCGCACGCGGAAATCCATCACCAGCCGCGCTTCGTGACGGGCGGCATGCTTGCGCTGCGCGCGGCGGCCGTCGCGGGCGTCGGCATCGTGCAGTTGCCGACGATGATGGTGCGCGATGAGGTCGCGCGCGGTGAATTGGTAACCGTGCTGCCCGACTGGGCGCCGCGCCGCGAGATCGTGCACGCGGTGTTCGCATCGCGCCGGGGGTTGCTGCCCGCGGTGCGCGCGCTGCTCGACTTTCTGGCGGAGCGGTTTGCCGAACTCGAACCCGATTGAGCGCGCCGCGTCACGCGTAACCGGGCACTGCAAACCGAGCGCGCGTGCCGTAGACTGCGGTACGCGCATCGCGCATTCCACAACCCTGATCGCTTTCCCGCCATGTTCACGCTGTCCAACGACCTCAACGCCTCCAAGGCCGATCAATACGCGACGCTCGTCGAGCAGGCGCGCGCGCTCGTCGAGTCCGAACGCGACCTGACCGCGAACGCGGCCAACTTCGCCGCACTCGTCTACCACTCGCTCGACCGTCTCAACTGGGCCGGCTTCTACTTCTTCGACGGGACGGAACTCGTGGTCGGGCCGTTCCAGGGCAAGCCCGCCTGCGTGCGGATCGCGCTCGGCAAAGGCGTGTGCGGCACGGCCGCGCAGACGCGCGAAACGCAGGTCGTGCGCGACGTGCATGACTTCCCTGGCCATATCGCGTGCGACGCCGCATCGGAATCGGAAATCGTCGTGCCGCTGGTGGCCGGCGACGGCACGCTGATCGGCGTGTGGGACGTCGACAGCCCGGTCGCCGCGCGCTTCGACGACGAAGACCGCCAGGGGATGGAAGCGCTGTGCCGCGTGTTCGTCGAATCCGCATGGCAAAAGGCGCGCGGTTGAACGGCGGCCAAGCCGCGCTCCTTCACCGAGCAGCCGGTCGCCGCGTTCGCGCGTGAATCGCGCCGCGCGACCTCGAACGAAAACAAAAACGAAACGGGCCCCGCAAAGGGGCCCGTTTCGCTGTGCCGCCGCAACCGCCCTTCGCGGTGCGCGGCGGGCGTCAGGCGGCGTGCGTGCCGGACAGCGCCGGGAACGCCTGCGGCTTCGCATCCTCGGTCAGCACCTCGAAGCCCGTCTCCGTCACCACGACCATGTGCTCCCATTGCGCCGACAGCGAATGGTCCTTCGTGACGACGGTCCAGCCGTCCGCCAGCATGCGCGTGTCGCGCTTGCCCGCGTTGAGCATCGGCTCGATCGTGAAGATCATCCCCGGCCGGAGCGGCACGCCGGTGCCCGGACGGCCGTAGTGAAGCACCTGCGGCTCGTCGTGATAGACATCGCCGATGCCGTGCCCGCAGTATTCGCGAACCACGCTGAATCCTTCGCGATGCGCGACCTGCTGGATCGCGTAGCCGACGTCGCCGAGCGTTGCGCCCGGACGCACCGCGCGGATGCCTGCGTGCATCGCCTCATAGGTCGTCGCGACAAGCCGACGCGCGAGCTCGTTCGGTTCGCCGACGAAATACATGCGGCTCGTATCGCCGAACCAGCCGTCCTTGATCACCGCGATGTCGAGGTTCACGATGTCCCCGTCGCGCAACGGCCGCGACGTCGGAATGCCGTGGCACACCACATGGTTGACCGACGTGCACAGCGTCTTCGGATAACCGTGGTAGCCGATGTTCGCGGGAATCGCGCCGAGCACGTCGACGATGTAGTTGCGGCAGAGCACGTCCAGCTCGTCGGTGGTGACGCCCGGCTTCACGTGCTCGGTGATCATCGTCAGCACCTGCGACGCGAGCTTCGCGGCTTCGCGCGACTTGGCGATTTCCGCGGCACCGCGGATCGGGATTTCTCGCTTCGCCATTACGCCACCTGCTCGATGCCGTGCTCGACCGGTTCCGCCGGCCCCACCTCGCCGCCCCGCGCCTCGGCCTCGATCAGCATCCGGCAGATGTCACCGTAGGACAGCGCCGGATTGAGTTCCGAGAGCATCCCGACGCGCAGCCAGTGTTCAGCCTGCGCGTTGATCGAGCGGCTCAGCGCCGTGCTGGTCGAGCGCAGCCGCTCGTGCATGTGCTCGGAAATCTTGATGATGCCCATATATCCCCAATTAAACGAAACATAGTCGATTCGTATATTACGCTTCACCCGACTGCCGGGCAAGCCATTCGGACTCCGTCGAGACGTCGGCCGGCAACCATCCGCCCCGTTGACAGCAAATTCCAGTTTGCTGGAAAATAAATCCATCATGAAAGAATCAGCCATCACCGTTGCCGACGACACCGGCATCAACGAACGCATCGCCCGGCGCGTGCGCGACCTGCGCACCGTTCGAGGCTACACGCTCGATGCGCTGGCCGCGCGCTCCGGCGTCAGCCGTTCGATGATCTCGCTCATCGAACGCGCATCGGCCAGCCCGACGGCTGTCGTGCTCGACAAGCTCGCGGCCGGGCTCGGCGTGTCGCTGGCCGGGCTGTTCGGCGGCGATCAGGACGACACGCCCGCGCAGCCGCTGGCACGCCGCGCGCAGCAGGCCGAATGGCGGGACCCGGCGTCCGGCTATGTGCGCCGCAACCTCTCCCCGGCTGGCTGGCCGTCGCCGATCCAGCTCGTCGAGGTGGATTTCCCGCCCGGGTCGCGCGTCGCGTACGACAGCGGCGGGCGCGAAAGCGCGCTGCATCAGCAGGTGTGGGTCATCAGCGGCCGCGTCGACGTCACGTTCGGCGACGCGCTTCACGAACTTCACGAAGGCGACTGTCTGGCCATGCGGCTCGACCAGCCGCTGATTTTCAGCAATCCGTCGTCGCAGGCCGCGCGCTATGTCGTCGCGATCTGCGATGCGCCTGCCGCCGCCGGCGTGCGGAATCTCTGATGAACGCGTCGTCGCAGCAGCCGTGCGCGCGACTCACTTACTGCCCACAGGAGCCTCTATGAATTCCCCGAAACAGCGCGACGACGTGCGCCTGATCGATTGCAGCGAGGCCGAGCATGCGCCGGCCATCCTCGAGATCCTGAACGACGCGATCGCGACGTCGACCGCGCTGTACGACTACAAGCCGCGTCCGCCTGAAGCGATGGTTGCGTGGTTCGCGGCGAAGCGTGCGGGCGGCTTCCCGGTCATCGGCGCGGTCGACGCGTCGGGCACGCTGCTCGGCTTTGCGAGCTGGGGCACGTTCCGCGCGTTTCCCGCCTTCAAGTACACGGTCGAGCACAGCGTGTACGTGCATCGCGACCAGCGCGGCCGCGGGCTTGGCGAGGTGCTGCTGCGCGAAGTGGTCCGGCGCGCGCGGGAAGCGCAGGTGCACGTGGTGGTCGGCTGCATCGATGCAACCAATGCGGGGAGCGTCGCACTGCATACGAAGCTGGGATTCGTGCACTCGGGCACGATCACGCAGGCGGGATTCAAGTTCGGCCGATGGCTCGACGCGGCGTTCTATCAGTTGACGCTCGACACGCCGGCGCAGCCGGTGGATGGTTGAGCGGCATCGTCGCGCGCTTCGGGCATCGGCCCACCTCATCGCGGAAAAGCATTCGGGAGAATTGCACGGCTTCCCGAACCTGCCCGAGCCAGGGCCGACGCGTGAGACGAAAAAGCCCCGCCGAAGCGGGGCTTTTTTCCGGAGGCACGAGCAGGAGTCACCCGCCCCCGCAACGCGTTGCAGGCCGACACCACTTCATCGCTCGTGGCGCCGAACACATGCAACCGACGCAACCGGATCAATGCCACCTGCGCTCATCCGGACAAAAACGTGCGCATCCGCGACGAGGTGATTGCAGCCGGTCGGACAGGGCTATCGCGAACCGTGATCAGTCGATTGCGCATGCTCAGTCAGAACGACGGCGCTGCACCGGTGTGAAGTCGTCATCCAAGGCCCAATGGGTACTGCGCGGCAGTATCTGCGTACCGCCGACCCAGCGCGGCACGTCGCAATGATCCTGCCAATACGCCGTTCCTTGCAGCACCTGCTCACCAAGCGGGGTCAGGCCGACGATGCACTTTTCTCGCTCGGGAAATTCGTCATGCACCTTGATCAGCGGACAGGTGCCTTCGACCAACGGGCGCATCATCGCATCGAACATCGCGTCACCCAGGAACGGCAGCGGATCGCGACGCAGGTTCAACTCGGCAAACACCTGTGACCAGGCAAGCCCGTCACCGTCGCGAATGGTCTCCAGCGCGAGTCTTTCCGTCAGACCGAGGCCATCGCGCACCGACGGCAACTCCTGCAACTGGCGCCTCAGTGCCGGAGCCAGCAGCGGAAGGCTGGGACTCGCCTCCTTGCAAAGCGCCGCCCAGGCAAGCGGAGTCGCATCGCGATACCAGTCCTCACGACCCAATCTAAGCAGCGAGCGAGCGCACCGACATAGTGGCGAATTGTCGACGGCGAGAGGTGGTCGCGGCGCTTCATGGTCGCGACCCATTGCTCGACCCATCGATAGTCGAGCGTGGAGAGGGACTTTGCCTTAGTGGCCTCGCGGCCGAGGAGTGCATTCAATACCTGGACGTCGGAGTCAGGGACGGAGACACGGCGCAAATAGGCCCGGATGGCATCGCCGGTTGTCGCGATAGCATCATGCTGCTGCACGACCTCTTCCGGAACGATGCCGGCGTCGAGCAACTGCTCAAGACGGGCGACGTAAGCATCGCCCTCTTCCTCAGTGTCGAATGTGAGCGAAAGTGGCTTTGGTAAAAGCTTCGCTCGCTTGATGGTGTATTCCCACGTCCCGGAGGGGCGCTGTCGCTTGTTCGCCATGCCTGGTCAACTCGCCTCGATTGCCAATTAGCCGATTGACGGGTGGTTGTCGTCGGTTTTTGGTTGGTTAGAGGCGACTTTTTACCACTCTTGGCGACCCATTTCCATCTTTGGAAATGTGCAGAAAAAAGAAAAGCCCTGACGAATCAGGGCTTTATCTCGTTCTACTTGGAGGCGCGAGCCGGAGTCGAACCGGCCTAAACGGCTTTGCAGGCCGCTGCATAACCGCTTTGCTATCGCGCCAAAAGCGGACTGTCCGGATGCCGTGAGGCAAGCGACAGATTTTTTATTCGAGGACCATCAGTCCATCAAATAAAAAGGGAAGCGTGGCTTCCCCATTACTTGGAGCGGGAGACGAGTCTCGAACTCGCGACCTCAACCTTGGCAAGGTTGCGCTCTACCAACTGAGCTACTCCCGCATTGTCCTGCATCTGCAGCGCTTCGCCGTACAACACGCTGCCAGATAAAATCTGGAGCGGGAGACGAGTCTCGAACTCGCGACCTCAACCTTGGCAAGGTTGCGCTCTACCAACTGAGCTACTCCCGCATGTGTCCTGCATCTGCAGCGCTTTGCCGTACAACACGCTGCCAGAAAAATCTGGAGCGGGAGACGAGTCTCGAACTCGCGACCTCAACCTTGGCAAGGTTGCGCTCTACCAACTGAGCTACTCCCGCGTATTGCTGCGCTACTGCTTCCCCGTCACACACTTACTTCGTCGTGCAGCGGAGAAGCGAGATTATGTCGAAGGCACATTCGTGTGTCAAGGGCTTTTCCAGCCCTTTTTCCAAAAACCTGCTCGACCGGACGTATCACGCGCCCCCGCGCTCGCGAATTTGCGGCCATGCGAGCTTCATGTAGTACAGCATCGACCAGATCGTCAGCACCGCGGCGAGATACATCAGCCATTCGCCCCACACGCGCGTGTCGATCGTCGCGACGCCGAGCGGCAGCGGCCCGTAGAACAGCAGCATCGGAATCGCGACCATCTGGCAGGCGGTCTTGAACTTGCCGAGCTGGTTCACCGCAACGCTCTTCGACGCGCCGATCTGTGCCATCCACTCGCGCAGCGCCGAAATCGCGATCTCGCGGCCGACGATCACGAGTGCGATCGCCGCGTCGACCCGCGAAATCTGCACGAGGATCAGCAGCGCGGCCGTCACCATCAGCTTGTCCGCCACCGGATCGAGAAATGCGCCGAACGACGACGTCTGGTTCCACTTGCGGGCGAGATAGCCGTCGAACCAGTCAGTCAGCGCCGCGAGTATGAAGATCGCCGCCGCCGCGAGATTGCGGTGCGCGCCGCCCATCACCGTGTCCGGCAGATAGAACACGCCGACGACGAGCGGAATCAGCACGATCCGTACCCACGTCAGGAAAATCGGGAAATTGAACGGCATGGCATGCGGGACAGTAAAGGATTCGCAATTGTGCCGTGTCGACCGGCCTGCCACAAGAACGCTGGCAACGCGGCCGGCCGCACGGCCGCGTCAGTGAAGCTGCTTGTAGATCTGCTCGGCGAGCGCGTGCGAGATGCCCTCGACGCTCGCGAGTTCCTCGACGCTCGCGGCAACCACGCCGCGCAACCCGCCGAACCGCGCGAGCAGCCGCTGCCGGCGCTTCGCGCCGACACCCTCGAGCTCCTCGAGCCGCGACGTCTGGCGCGCCTTCGCGCGCTTCGCGCGCATCCCGGTGATCGCGAAGCGGTGCGCCTCGTCGCGGATCTGCGCGACGAGCATCAGCGCGGCGCTCTCCTTGCCGAGTTCGAGCGGCGTGCGGCCGTCCGCGAACACGAGCGTCTCGAGGCCGACCTTGCGTCCCTCGCCTTTCGCGACGCCGACCAGCATCGACGTGTCGAGGCCGAGCTCGGTGAACACCTGGCGCGCGATTTCGACCTGACCCTTGCCGCCGTCGATCAGCACGATGTTCGGCAACAGGCTCGACGCCTCGGCCTGGCGCGTCGACTCCCCGTCGATCCCGGCCGCATCGTCGGCGGCAGCCGCCTGCGCGGCCTGCTCGACCATCTTCTCGTAGCGGCGCGTGAGCACCTGCCGCATCGCCGCGTAGTCGTCGCCCGGCGTGATCCCGGTGATGTTGTAGCGGCGGTACTCGCCCGACTGCATCTTGTGATGGTGGTAGACCACGCACGACGCCTGCGTCGCCTCGCCCATCGTATGACTGATGTCGAAGCATTCGATCCGCAGTGTCGCGAGATCGTCGCATTCGTAGCTGAGCGTCTCCGCGAGCGCTCGCGTGCGCGCCTGCTGCGAGCCCTGCTCGGACAGCAGCCGCATCAGCGCGATCTGCGCATTCTGTTCGGCCATCGACAGCCACGCGCGCCGCTGCCCCTGCGGTTGCCGCACCAGCGACACCTTGTGGCCGGCCTGCTCGGACAGCAGCTCGAGCAGGTCGCGGCTCGCGGGCGCATGGCTCACGACGAGCACGGGCGGTACGCGATTGCCGAGATAGTGCTGCGCGATGAACGCGTCGAGCACCTCGGCCTCGACCGACGCCGCCGCGTCGCCACGCGCGCGGCCGGGTTCTTCCGCAGGCAGGTCGGGCAGCAATACGTCGGCGGCCGCGGTGGCCGCCTCCGCCTGCTCGGACTCGTCGCCGATACCGCCCTCCGCGAGCGTCAGCGCGCTTTCGACGTGCGCCGGGAAATACGCCTTGTCGCCGAGATGCCGGCCGCCACGCACCATCGCGAGGTTCACGCACACGCGCCCGCCCTGCGCGACGACAGCCAGGATGTCGACGTCGCTGTCGCTGCCGACCTCGATCGCCTGCTGGTGCAGCACCGTCGCGAGCGAGCTCATCTGGTTGCGCACGGCCGCCGCCTGCTCGAATTTCAGCTCGGCCGCGAACGCGTGCATCTTCTGCTCGAGCTCCTTCATCACTTCGGACTGCCGGCCGAGCAGGAAGCGCGCGGCGTTCGACACGTCGATCGCGTAATCCTCGTCGGAGATCGCGCCGACGCACGGTGCCGTGCAGCGCCCGATCTGGTGCAGCAGGCACGGCCGCGTGCGGTTGTTGAAGACCGAATCCTCGCAGGTGCGCAACTGGAACACGCGCTGCAGGATCTGGATGCTCTCGCGCACGGCCCAGGCGCTCGGGAACGGCCCGAAATACTGGTTCTGCTTGTCGACCGAGCCGCGGTAGTAGGCCATCCGCGGAAAGCGGTGCGCGGTGAGCTTCAGGTACGGATACGACTTGTCGTCGCGAAACAGGATGTTGTAGCGCGGCGCGAGCGCCTTGATCAGGTTGTTCTCGAGCAGCAGCGCCTCGGCCTCCGAACGCGTGACGGTCGTCTCGATGCGCGCGATGCGCGTGACCATCATCGCGATGCGCGGCGACAGCTGCGTCTTCGTGAAATAGCTCGATACGCGCTTCTTCAGATCGCGAGCCTTGCCGACATAGAGCACGGCGCCCGCCGTGTCGTAATAGCGATAGACGCCCGGCATGTGCGGCAACTGCGCCAGGATCTTCTTCGGTTCGAACGGGGTATCGGAAGCTTCAGGGGATGTCATGCGTGATCCGGGCGCCTTGTAACGCGGAACGGGTCTATTAGAATCGCCAGTTTAGAGCATTCACCGGCCCGCTTCGATGCCACGCACCACCGCTGCCCCTCTGCCCGCCGCGCCGCTCGCGCCGGGCGAACCGATCGCCTGCGACCTCTTCTGTACGGTAGTCGACAATTTCGGCGACATCGGCGTCTGCTGGCGCGTCGCGCGCCAGCTCGCGCACGAGCACGGCTGGCAGGTTCGCCTGTTCGTCGACGACCTGCGCACGTTCGCGCGCCTGCTGCCCGGGGTCGATCCCGACGCGGGGCGGCAGACGGTCGACACGATCGTGATCGAGCACTGGCATGCGGAAGTCGGCGACGCGCTGGAGATCGCCGATGTCGTGATCGAAGCGTTCGCGTGCGAGCTGCCCGGCGCGTATCTCGCGGCGATGGCGCGCCGCGCCCGTCGCCCCGTGTGGATCAACCTCGAATACCTGAGCGCCGAGGACTGGGTCGCCGATTTCCATCTGCGGCCGTCGCCGCATCCGCGCTACCCGCTGCTGAAGACGTTTTTCTTCCCCGGCCTGTCGGCCGGCACCGGTGGCGTCCTGAAGGAGCACGATCTCGATACGCGCCGCACGGCCTTCGAAACCGACGCCGCGGCGCGCGACGCGTGGTGGCGGCGCGCGACTGGCGGCCCGCCGCCGGCCCCCGGCACGACGGTCGTCAGCCTGTTCGCCTACGAGAATCCGGCCGTCGACGCGCTGCTCGCGCAGTGGCGCGACGGCCCGTCGCCGGTCGTCGCACTCGTGCCGGCCGGTCGTGTGTCGCCTGCCGTCGCGCGTTTTTTCGGGGTCGAGTCGTTCGGCGCGGGCGCACATGCGAACAGCGGCAACCTGACTGCCCATGGGCTCGCGTTCGTCCCTCAGGCCGACTACGATCCGTTGCTGTGGGTGGCCGACATCAATTTCGTGCGCGGCGAGGATTCGTTCGTCCGGGCGCAGTGGGCACGCAAGCCGTTCGTGTGGCACATCTACCCGCAGGCCGACGACGTGCATCTGCCGAAGCTCGATGCCGCGCTCGCGCACCTGTCGGCCGGCCTCGCCGACGCACCGCGCGCGGCGCTCAAGCGGTTCTGGCATGCATGGAACGGCGTCGGCACGCCCGACTGGGCCGATTTCTGGCAGCACCGCGCCGCACTGGACGCGAACGCGTCCCGCTGGGCCGACGCGCTCGCGGCCGTCGGCGATCTCGCCGGAAAGCTGGCGGAATACGCAAAATCTCAGTTAAAATAAGCGGTTATCCGACGGCTGACCAGGCAAGCGCTCGCTTTTGGCGTCCACCGGAACGCACGCTTGCACCGTCAGCCGTTGCGCAACGCTCAGGCACCTATTTATTTGATTTGATCAGGACAGTTTTTTATGAAAACCGCACAGGAACTCCGCGTAGGCAACGTCGTGCAGATCGGCAGCGACGCTTGGGTCATCGCCAAGGCTGAATACAACAAGTCGGGCCGTAACTCGGCCGTCGTCAAGATGAAGATGAAGAACCTGCTGACGAACGCAGGCCAGGAATCGGTCTACAAGGCCGACGACAAGTTCGACGTCGTCGTGCTCGATCGCAAGGAAGTGACGTACTCGTACTTCGCCGATCCGATGTACGTGTTCATGGACGCCGACTACAACCAGTTCGAAGTCGAAGCGGAAATGATGGGCGAAGCGCTGAACTACCTCGAAGACGGCATGGCTTGCGAAGTCGTGTTCTACAACGAGAAGGCGATCTCGGTCGAACTGCCGACGACCCTCGTTCGCGAGATCATCTACACGGAGCCGGCAGTCAAGGGCGACACGTCGTCGGGCAAGGTGCTGAAGAAAGCCAAGCTCGCAACGGGCTTCGAACTGCAAGTTCCGCTCTTCTGCAACACCGGCGACAAGATCGAAATCGATACGCGTACGAACGAATACCGCAGCCGCGCGTAATCGCCAGCGATACCCGCATCGAACAAAGCGCCCCTCGGGGCGCTTTTTGTTTGTCCGGCGCCAACAACCGGGCCGGGGTCAGGCTCATATAAAGCACAAAATCCACCGGTAAAGATATTCAATTTGTATCATCGGTAACTGTTTTATAGCGCCGGAGAAATAATGCTCGTTACGCGTTCAGCGGGGCATAAAATCAGTTTTTAATCTGACATGCGGTTGCGGCCCCGTTGGCCGACAGCCCGCCTCTCTTGACTCGACTCGCGTCCACCATGCCACACGCCCTGATTGTCGAAGACGATCCCAACAGTCTGTCCGGCCTCACCGCGCTGCTCGCCGCGGACGGCTTCTCGGTCGACACGGCCACGTCGCTCGCCGAAGCGCGCACGGCGCTCGGCCGCTCCATTCCCGACGTCGTTCTCGTCGACCTGAACCTGCCGGACGGCAGCGGGTTCGACCTGCTCCAGCACCTGCCGCAGCAACAGCCGAACGGCTCGCTGCCCGTCATCGTGCTGACGGGCAATGCGACGGTCGAAAGCGCCATCGAGGGCCTGCGTCACGGCATCTGGGACTACCTGCTGAAGCCGATCAACATTCCGCGCCTGCGCAGCCTGCTCGCGCGGATCCCGCGCCCGTACGAACTGATCGACGAAGTGCAGGCGTTGCGCGCGTCGCTGCGCCATCTCGGCCGCTTCGGCGCGCTGGTCGGCCGCAGCGACGCGATGCAGCACGTGTACGACATGATCGAGCACAACGCGCGCACCGAAACGGCCGTCCTGTTCTCGGGCGAAGCCGGTACCGGCAAGAAGCTGGCCGCGCGCACGCTGCACGACCTGAGCCGGCGCCGCAAGGGGCCGTTCGTGTCGTTCGACTGCCGGACGATCGCGCAGGCAGGCCGGCACGGCGCATCGCTCGACAGCGTGCTGTTCGGCCATGAGCGCGGCGCGTTCGACGGCGCCGAGCGCCGCGAATCGGGCCTGTTCGAACAGGCCGGCGGCGGCACGCTGTTCCTCGACGAAATCACCGCGCTGCCGCTCGTGCTGCAGGAAGCGCTACTGCATGCGCTCGATTCGCAGAACTTCATGCGGATCGGCGGCACGAGCTCGATCACGAGCGATTTCCGGCTGATCGCGACCACACGCCGTCCGGCGCGCGAAGCGGTCGCAAACGGCACGCTGCGCGAGGATCTGTGGTTGCGCCTCGATGCGGCATCGATCACGATGCCGCCGCTGCGCGAGCGCGACGGCGACGCGCTTGCGATCGCCGACGCACTGATCGACGAACTGAACCGCGACGCGCGCGCAACCGGCCGCAGCACGACCGACAAGCGCGCGGCGCCGGGCTTCGTGCGCGAATGCCTGTCCTACGAATGGCCGGGCAACGTGCGCGAGCTGCAGGAGCGCGTGCGCTTCGCGTACGACGCATCGGGCGATTTCATCGAGACGCTGCGCGCGGGCGAGCCGAGCTTCTCGGCCGGCGCCGCGCTGAACGGCAGCAGCGTGCAGATCAAGGTCGGCACGCCGCTGTCCGACGTCGAGGATCTGCTGATCCGCGCGACGCTCGACGCAGTCGGCGGCACGCGCCACCGCGCGGCAACGCTGCTCGGCATCAGCCCGAAGACGCTGTACAACAAGTTGCAGCGGATGAAGGTGAACTAAGCGGGCAGCGATGCTTGCAGGGTCTGGCAGGGTTTGACCGTTAGTTGCGCTAACGCTCCCTTCGTCGACCTGCTTGATTCCAGAAGCTGCCTGGTTCGCACCGGCAGCAATCCATAAAAAAGCCGCGCAATTGCGCGGCTTTTTGTTTCGGTGACCGGAATGGCGCACGCAAATCGCGCCATCCCCTCCCCGCTCAGGCCAGTGCGCTGCTCAACAGCGCCTGCGCCTGCAGGTACTCGGGCTGCGCGATCAGCTTGTCCCACTTGAGCGCCTTGCCGCGCGCGCGCATCCGCTTGATGCGTCGCACCGACTCGTCCGTGGCTCGCGCTTTCAGCCCGTTCAGCACGACCTCGGCCGCGTCCGGCTGGTTGCAGACGAGCACCATGTCGCAACCGGCCGCGAGCGCGGCGTCGGCCGCCTGCGTGAGCGTGCCGCCTTCGCGCGCGGCTTCCATCGACAGGTCGTCGCTGAAGATCGCGCCCGTGAAGCCGAGCCGCCCGCGCAGGATGTCCTGCAGCCACACGCGCGAGAAACCGGCCGGGCGCTTGTCGACCTCCGTGTAGATCACGTGCGCCGGAATCACCGCGGACAACGACAGGCCGAGCCAGTCGTACGGCGCGACGTCCTGCTTGAGGATCGCATCGAGCGTGCGGTCGTCGGTCGGCAGCGCGACGTGCGAATCGGCCTCCGCGAAGCCGTGCCCCGGGAAATGCTTGCCGCAGTTCGCCATCCCGGCGAGCGACAGCCCGTGATTCAGGCTCTTCGCGAGCAGCGTGACGACGCGCGCATCGCGATGAAACGCGCGATCGCCGATCACTTTCGAGTGCCCGTAGTCGAGGTCGAGCACGGGCGTGAAGCTCATGTCGATCCCGCAGGCACGCAGCTCGGCGGCCAGGATGTAGCCGACGGCCGTGGCGACCTTCGCCGCGAGCAGCACGTCGCGATCCCACAGCTCGCCGAGGCGGCGCATCGCGGGCAGCACCGTGAAGCCGTCGGTGCGGAACCGCTGCACGCGCCCGCCTTCGTGATCGACGGCAATC
The DNA here is from genome assembly GCF_020419825.1 of Burkholderia sp. AU30198. Taxonomy (NCBI): domain Bacteria; kingdom Pseudomonadati; phylum Pseudomonadota; class Betaproteobacteria; order Burkholderiales; family Burkholderiaceae; genus Burkholderia; species Burkholderia sp. AU30198. Next base: position 44,756 of record NZ_JAIZSA010000023.1, read on the forward strand.
AGGATGTCTTCGCGCACCGCGCGGATCGAGTCGGTCAGCGCGGTCAGTTGCGCACGGTTCTGGAAGTGCCGCGCGAACAGGATCACGCCGCCGGTATTCGGATGCGCGAGGCGCCGCGCGTCATCGCGCGACAGGGCCGTGCCGACGACGTCGAGCATGACCGGGCCGGGAGTCGTTTTCATCGAATCGGAAATTCCGTCAGGAGGAGGTTCGGGAAACAGGTGCAGGCGCGGCGTCCGTCTCGGCGATCACGAACGACACCGCGTAGTCGCGTTCGTCGCTGACCGTCACGCGCGCCGTGATGCCACGGGCGGCCAGCCAGTCGGCCAGCTCGCCCGACGCGACCACGTACGGTTCGCCACTCGGGTGATTGAGGGTCTGCAGCGCACGCCACGTCATCGGCCAGTGCATGCCGAGCCCGATCGCCTTCGAGAACGCTTCCTTCGCGGAAAAGCGCGTCGCGAGGAACGCGATGCCGCGCGCCTCGGATCGGGCGCGGCGCGCATGGAACACGCGCAGCTCGTCGGGACCCAACACCTTCTCGGCAAACCGGCCGCCCGTGCGTTCGAGCACGGCCGCGATGCGGCTCACCTGGGCGATGTCGGTACCGATGCCGTAGATCGCCATGTCAGTGCGCACCGGTGCGACCCGGCAAGGCCGGGTCAGGCATCACGCGCGACGCGCGGCGGCGCTTCATCTTCAGCGCGCGCCGCCATGCAGCGCGGCAACGCGTGCAGCGACCATGATCGCCTTCATTTCGCGCACCGCGTTGTCCCAGCCCGCGAAGATCGCGTGCGCGACGATCGCATGGCCGATGTTCAGTTCGACGATGCCGTCGATCGCGGCGATCTGCTGCACGTTCGTGTAATGCAGCCCGTGACCCGCATTGACCTTCAGGCCGAGCTGCGCGCCGGCCTGAACGCCCGCGACGATGCGCTCGTATTCGCGTTGCTGTTCGGCTTCGTCGTGCGCTTCGGCATAACGGCCCGTGTGCAGCTCGATCACCGGCGCGCCCGCTTCGTGCGCGGCACGGATCTGCGTCTCGTCCGGGTCGATGAACAGCGACACGCGCACGCCCACGTCGGCAAGTTGCTTGCATGCCGCCCGCACGGCCTCGAAGTGGCCGGCGACATCGAGACCGCCTTCGGTCGTCAGTTCCTCGCGCTTCTCGGGCACGAGGCACGCGTCATGCGGGCGCACTTCGCATGCGATATCGAGCATCTCGGCCGTCACCGCGCACTCGAGGTTCATGCGCGTCTTCAGCAGCGGGCGCAGCTTGCGCACATCCGCATCGACGATGTGGCGGCGATCCTCGCGCAGGTGCAGCGTAATCGCATCCGCACCGGCTTCTTCCGCGGCCAGCGCCGCGCGGATCGGATCGGGATAGGTCGTGCCGCGCGCATTGCGCAGCGTCGCGACGTGGTCGATGTTCACGCCGAGGTCGATGGCGGTGGGCGTTGTCAGGAAGAAGCTCATAGGTTTTGCAGGTCGATCAGGATCTGACGCGTGGCAAGCGGCGTACCGCCGAGATAGGTGTTCAGCAGGAAGCGCATCAGCGTCTTGCTTTGCGCAACCGTCTGGGCTCGATGGTAATCGTCCTGCTCCATATCGAGCAACGTCTGTCCGGAAATCACCGGCCAGTGCGACGGGACTTCGTCGTCCGCATTGCGCACGCCGCGCTCGGGATCGAACACGTAGCGGCGATCGGGCTCGACCGCGCGGCGCGCGACCGTGCGGTTCAGCGCCATCGCATAGCCGGTTTCGCGCAGCAGCACGCGCTCGAACGAGCGCAGCACCTGCACCGCGGGCTCGCCGTGCGCGAGGCGCGTGAGGGTCAGCACGTAATGATTGAAGAGCGGCGGCTGGGGATCTTCGCGCGCGCAGAATTTCACGAGCAGCTCGTTCGCGTAGAAGCCGCACAGCAGCCCATCGCCGCCGAGCGGCAGCATCCCGCCGACCCACTCGGCGCCCGTCAGCGTGCGCACTTCGGATTTGCCCGACCAGGACAGCAGCAGCGGCTGGAAGGTCTGCAGTACGCCGCGCAACGCAGAGTGCGGGCGCTTCGCGCCCTTCGCGACGAGCGCGAGCCGGCCATGATCACGCGTCAGCACGTCGATGATCAGGCTCGTTTCCCGATACGGGTAACTGTGCAGCACGTATGCCGGCTGCTCGGCGACGCGGAAATCGGACGTGCGAGACGTCGCGCGCCGCGCCTTGCGCGGCGGTTCGGGCGGTGCCGGCAGCGGCGCGTCGTTCGCGCCGGCCGTCACCGCGTCTTCGGTCGACGTCAGCGCGTCATTCGTACCCATAGGCACGCAGCCCCGCCTCGTTGTCGGCCCAGCCGCTCTTCACCTTCACGAAGGTCTCGAGGTACACGGGGCCGTCGAACAGCTTCTCCATGTCCATCCGCGCTTCGGTGCTGATCTGCTTGAGCTTCTCGCCCTTCTTGCCGATCACCATCGCCTTGTGCGAATCGCGTTCGACGAGGATCGTCGCGAAGATGCGCTTCAGGCGCCCTTCCTCCTCGAACTTGTCGATCAGCACGGTACTCGTGTACGGCAGTTCGTCGCCGGTCCAGCGGAACACCTTCTCGCGCAGGATTTCGGCCGCGAGGAAGCGCGAGCTGCGATCGGTGAGTTCGTCCTCGCCGTAGATCGGCTCGCCTTCCGGCAGGTACGGCTTGATCGTGTCCAGCAGGCGCTTGATGTCTTCCGGGCGCTGCGCCGACAACGGCACGAGCTCGGTGAATTCGCGCAGCCCGCTCATCTGCTGCATGAACGGGAACAGCGTCGCCTTGTCGTTCACGCGGTCGATCTTGTTCGCGATCAGCAGCGTCGGCATGCCGGGCGGGATCAGGTCGAGCACCTTCTGGTCGTCGGGCCCGAAGCGGCCGGCCTCGATCACGAACAGGATCACGTCGACTGACGTGAGCGTCGACGTGACCGCGCGGTTCAGCGAACGGTTCAGCGCGGTGCTGTGGCGGGTCTGGAAGCCCGGCGTGTCGACGAACACGAATTGCGCGTCGTCAAACGTATTGATGCCGGTGATGCGGTGGCGGGTCGTCTGCGCCTTGCGCGACGTGATGCTGATCTTCTGGCCGACGAGTGCGTTCATCAACGTCGACTTGCCGACGTTCGGGCGGCCCACGATCGCGATCATGCCGCAACGGAAACCGGTAGGAGCGGGAGTGTTCATATCGTTTGGGAGACAGGTTCGGAAACGGCCGCGCGGCGCGCGGCACGATCGATGGGCAATTCAGTGGTCGGCATCGGCCACGCGCGCCTGTGCGGCAGCGAGGCTCGCGCCGCCCGGCGGCGTCTCGGAATCCGGCGCCGCGGCGTCGCGTGTGCGCGCAGCCGCGCGCGAAGCGGGGTCGGTACCGGCGGAAGACTTGTCGGCGGACGAAGACGCCGGATCGGCGACCTGGCCAGCCGGCTTGTCGGCTGCACGCGCAGCAGGTACGGCGTCCGCGGGCTTTTCCGCAGCCTTGTCGGCTCGCTCGGCCGGCTTGTCGACAGCCTTGTCGGCCGCCGGCTTCGCCGCCCGCTCGCCCTTCTCCGCGGCCGCGTCGACATGCGCCGCGCGAATCGCGGCCATCGGTGCCGCGGCCGGCTCGGTACCGGTCTCCGCGGTTGCCGCGGGCGCCACACCGGCTGCCCTCGCCTCGCGCGCCGCCGCGCGTTCCTTCCGCTCCGGCGAGCGCAGGTCGAGCGCTTCCTGCACGCCCTTCACGCCCGGCACGATTTCGGGTTCGACATGCTTCGACCCGCGCGCGTTTTTCGAGCGCTTCGGCTTCGTGGCCAGCATCGGGGCGGCCGCCATCACTTCATCGAGCGCCTTCTTCGCGGCGGCCTGCTCGGCCGCGCGCCGGCTCGCACCGGAGCCCGACACCTTCACGTCGAGCTTCGGCACCGTGCATTCGACTTCGAATTGCTGATTGTGCGCCGCACCATGCGTCGCGACCACCGTGTAAGTCGGCAGCGCGATCTTGTGCCCCTGCAGGTACTCCTGCAGCAGCGTCTTCGCGTCCTTGCCGAGCGTGCGCGGATCGATGTGGTCGAGAATCGGGATATAGAGGCGCTTGATGACCCCTTGGGCGGCTTCGAAGCCGCCATCGAGGAACACGGCCCCGATGATGGCTTCGAACGCGTCCGCGAGGATCGACGGGCGGCGGAACCCACCGCTGCGCAATTCGCCCTCGCCGAGCCGCAGCCCGTCCGAGATATTCAGGGCCTGAGCAATTTCGTACAGCGACTGCTGTTTGACGAGGTTGGCGCGTACGCGCGACAGATCGCCTTCGTCCAGCTTGCTGAAACGCTGGAACAAAAGGGCGGCCACCGCGCAATTCAGAACGGAATCGCCGAGAAACTCGAGCCGTTCGTTGTGCGTGGCACTGTGACTACGATGGGTCAAAGCCTGGCGCAACAATTCCGCATTGCGAAATTCGTAGCGCAGCCGGCTTTCCAACTGGGATAGGGGCATGTGCAGAAGTATAACGCGGGCGCCGGTCGGGCCGAAACGGCACGGCCGGACACGAAAAGGCGTGACGAGGCGGTGTTACCGCCGGTTCTTAAAGTAGTTCGGCACTACGCGACGCGGCCCGTGCATCGCGTAGTGCGAATGAGTCGAATGCGATCAGTTGAAGGAACCGATGCGCTTCAGGTCGCTGAAGTTCATCCAGATGAAGAACGCACGGCCAACGATGTTCTGGTCCGGCACGAAACCCCAGTAGCGGCTGTCCGCACTGTTGTCGCGGTTGTCGCCCATCATGAAGTAGTGACCGGGCGGCACCTTGCAGATCACGCCGCGACTGTTGTACGTGCAGTTGTCGCGAAACGGATAGTCGTATGCGCCCATCACGAACGGCGGCACGGCCGGGTTGTTGAGGATTGCGTTCTTCTTGTTGCCGATCGTTTCCTCGAACTGCTTCGCGTAATTCTGGCGCTCGTCGTCGAAGAAATCGGGCAGCGGCGTTTCGGGCACCGGCTGGCCGTTGATCGTGAGTTGCTTGTCCTGGTAAGCAACGGTATCGCCCGGCAAGCCGATCACGCGCTTGATGTAGTCGACCGACTCGTCCTTCGGATAACGGAACACGACGACGTCGCCGCGCGACAGCGGGCTGCCCTGCGTGATCTTCGTGTTCGTGACCGGCAGGCGCAGCCCGTATTCGAACTTGTTGACGAGGATGAAATCGCCGACGAGCAGCGTCGGCACCATCGAGCCCGACGGAATCTTGAACGGCTCGACGACGAACGAACGCACGACGAACACCGCCAGGATCACCGGAAAAAAGCTCGCCGTGTACTCGAGCCACCACGGCTGGCGCAGCTTTTCGTCACGCAGCTTCGAACGCGTCTGCACGGCGTTTTCATCCGCGAAGCGCTTGTCGATGCGCGACTGCTGGCGATCGAACTCCTCGATCGCAGAGTCGGCCGCCTTGCGCCGTTGCGGCAGGAACACCAGTTTGTCCAGCACCCACGCTACGCCCGTCAAGACGACGAGCACAAAAAGAATCAGCGCAAAATTCATAAAAGGATCAGTCCTGTTATTTGTCTTCGACGCGCAAGATCGCAAGGAACGCTTCCTGCGGGATCTCGACCGAACCCACCTGCTTCATTCGTTTCTTACCCGCTTTCTGCTTTTCGAGCAGTTTCTTCTTTCGCGAGATGTCGCCGCCGTAGCACTTCGCCAGCACGTTCTTGCGCAGCGCCTTGATGTTCTCGCGGGCAATGATGTGCGCGCCGATCGTAGCCTGGATCGCCACGTCGTACATCTGGCGCGGAATGATCTCGCGCATCTTCGCAGCCACTTCGCGGCCGCGGTACTGCGACTTCGAACGGTGGACGATGACCGACAACGCATCGACCTTGTCGCCGTTGATCAGCATGTCGACCTTCACGACGTCGGCCGCGCGGTATTCCTTGAACTCGTAGTCCATCGACGCGTAGCCGCGCGACACCGACTTCAGGCGGTCGAAGAAATCGAGCACGATCTCGGCCATCGGGATCTCGTAGGTCAGTTGCACCTGACGGCCGTGATATTGCATGTTGATCTGCGATCCGCGCTTCTGCTCGCACAGCGTGATCACGGAGCCGACGTAGTCCTGCGGCATGTACAGGTTCACCGTGACGATCGGCTCGCGAATCTCCTCGATCTTCGGCGGCTCCGGCATCTTCGCTGGATTCTCGACCTTGACGATCGCGCCGTCGCTCATCATGACCTCGTAGACAACCGTTGGCGCGGTCGTGATGAGGTCCATGTCGAACTCGCGCTCAAGCCGCTCCTGCACGATTTCCATGTGCAGCAGGCCGAGGAAGCCGCAGCGGAAACCGAAGCCGAGCGCCTGCGACACTTCCGGCTCGTACTGCAGCGACGCGTCGTTCAGCTTCAGCTTTTCGAGCGATTCGCGCAGTGCGTCGTACTGGTTGGCTTCGACCGGATACAGCCCCGCGAACACCTGCGGCTTCACTTCCTTGAAGCCCGGCAGCGGCTCGACGGCCGCCTTGGTCACGTGCGTGACGGTGTCGCCCACCTTCGCTGCCGTCAGTTCCTTGATGCCGGCGATGATGAAACCCACCTGCCCGGCCGACAGCGTTTCGAGATTGCGCGACTTCGGCGTGAACACGCCGATGTGCTCGACCGGATACTGCGCGCCGGTCGCCATCAGCTTGATCTTGTCCTTCGGGCGCAGCGTGCCGTTGACGATGCGTACGAGCATCACGACGCCGACGTAGTTGTCGAACCACGAATCGATGATGAGCGCCTGCAGCGGCGCGGCCGGATCGCCCTTCGGCGGCGGCACCTTCGCGATCAGCGACTCGAGCACGTCCTCGACGCCGAGCCCCGTCTTCGCGCTGCAACGCGTCGCGTCGGCCGCGTCGATGCCGATCACGTCCTCGATCTCCTCGATCGCGTTCTCGGGGTTCGCGGCCGGCAGGTCGATCTTGTTCAGCACGGGCACGACCTCGACGCCGAGCTCGATCGCCGTGTAGCAGTTCGCGACCGTCTGCGCCTCGACGCCCTGGCTTGCATCGACGACCAGCAGTGCACCTTCGCACGCGGACAACGAACGGCTGACTTCGTACGAGAAGTCGACGTGCCCGGGCGTGTCGATCAGGTTCAGGTTGTAGACCTTGCCATCGCGGGCGCGATAGGACAGTGCGGCCGTCTGCGCCTTGATCGTGATGCCGCGCTCGCGCTCGATATCCATCGAGTCGAGCACTTGCGCTTCCATTTCACGGTCGGCGAGGCCGCCGCATACTTGGATGATGCGATCCGCGAGCGTCGACTTGCCATGGTCGATGTGCGCGATGATCGAGAAATTGCGAATATGATCCATTCAGTGCCGATCAAGCGAAAAAGGCGCGCTCGACGACTGCAGAGCACGCCTTGTGTAAGTCGGTGAAAAAACAGCTTATTTTAGCCGAAAAGGCCTTTGCCGGGCGGTATTTCGGGGAGCCGTGCCCCGCGGTGCCCGGCCGTGGGTGCCCGTCCGGGAAAGTCCCGCGCGAAGCGACGCCGACCGGCGACATGCCAGGCTGCTCACCGCCGGGCCGCGAGCACGTCGCGCACCCGCGCCTCGTCGAACCGGTGACGGCACACTTCCGTACCATCCAGCAGCAGCACCGGCACGTCCTCGTCGTAGCGGGCGACGAGCGCCGCATCGGCGTCGATGTCGACGTAATCGACCGCGACGCCGAATTCGGCCGCCACCGGCGCCAGTGCGTCGCGCATGTCGTCGCACAGGTGGCACCAGCCGCGGCCGTAGAGCGTAAACATCGGCGCGTTACTTCTGGCGCGGCCGCACCGGCACGAACTGCGTGTTGTCGCCGCGCCGCACGAGCACCGCGACCGCCTTCTGCGGATCGAGCTGCGCGGTCACGTCGGCGAACTGCTTCGCGTTCGTGATGTCGGTGTCGCCGACACGCAGCACGACGTCGCCGCGCTGCAGGCCCGCACGGGCGGCCGGGCCGTCGACGCCGTCGATCTGCACGCCGCCCTTCAGCTTCAGCGTCTTCAGTTGCTCCGCCGTCAGGTCGCTGACCGTCAGACCGAGCGAATTGGTCTGGCGCGGCTTCTGCGGCACGTTCTTGCGCTGCTCGGCCTTCGCCGTCGATTCGGCCGGCGTCTCCGCGATCGTGATCGGCAGATCGCGTGCCTGACCCTTGCGCCATACGCTGACCGTCGCCTTGGTGCCGGGCTTCGTGTCGCCGACCATGCGCGGCAGATCCGACGCCGTATCGACCGAACGACCATTGAACTTCAGGATGATGTCACCCGGCTGGATGCCCGCCTTGTCGGCCGGACCGCCCGGCTCGACGCTGCTGACGAGCGCACCTTCCGCCTTCGGCAGCCCGATCGAATCGGCCACGTCCTTCGTCACTTCGCCGATCGCGACCGCAATCCGGCCGCGCGTGACCTTGCCCGTCGCCTTCAGCTGGTCGGCCACGCGCATCGCCTCGTCGATCGGGATCGCGAACGAGATGCCCATGAAGCCGCCGGTACGGCTGTAGATCTGCGAGTTGATGCCGATCACCTCGCCCTGCATGTTGATCAGCGGGCCACCCGAGTTGCCGGGGTTCACGGCGACGTCGGTCTGGATGAACGGCAGGTAGTCGCCGGTATTGCGGCTCTTCGAGCTGACGATGCCGGCCGTCACGGTGTTGTCGAGGCCGAACGGCGACCCGATCGCGACGACCCACTCGCCGACGCGCACCTTGTTCGAATCGCCGATCGCGACGACCGGCAGGTTCGACGCCTGGATCTTGACGACCGCGACGTCCGTGCGATCGTCGACGCCGATCAGCTTCGCCTTGAATTCGCGCTTGTCGGTCAGCGTCACGTAGATGGTGTCCGCATCGTCGACGACGTGCGCATTGGTCATCACGTAACCGTCGGCCGACACGATGAAACCCGAGCCGACACCGCGATTCTGTTCGGTGTCGGGCGGATTGTCCGGCGTCGGCGCGCTCTTCGGATTGCCGCCGCCATTGCCGCTACCGTTGCCGGGCGCCTGCGGCAGCGGAATGCCGAAGAAGCGCCGGAAGAATTCCGACATGTCGCCGTTGTCGAAGCCCGGCGGGAGCATCCCGCGCGGGCCGCTGCTCGTCGGCACGTTGGCGGTGGTCCGGATGTTCACGACGGCCGGCCCGACCTTTTCGACCAGATCGGCGAAGTCGGGCAGGCTGGCAGCGGGAGCCGTCACCGCGAACGCGGTATGCGGCACGAGCGGCAAGCAGGCAGACAGCGCCGCGGCCGCGAGCCATTTGCGCAGCGTGAGTTTCATCATGTCGGAAGCCGTAGCGTTACTTGGAAGCCTTGTATTCTATGGCAGACGCGAACTGCTGCAACGTAGCCGGCGGCACTTCACCGAGCACGGTGATCCAGTAGTCGCCGCGGCGCTTCACGAGCACGTTCGTTGCACCGGTGCTGCCCGCGCCTTCCTTGCGCGTATTCTTTTCGGCCGGCTCGATGAAGACCGAGATCGTCGCGAGGCCGTCGGTGAAGACGGCCTGGTCGACCGGGATCGGCGGCTCGCCCGCGTCGCGCGCGGCCATCGGCCGGCGCACTTCACGAATCTTCTGGAAACCGGCCACGCCCGGTGCGAGCTGCCAGCCCTGCGCTTCCATGTCGACTGTCGCGACCGGCGGACGCACGACCGTCCAGCCGTTCAGGTTGCGCATGCCGGCCGCGATCGCGGCCTTGTCGCCGCTTGCGCCGCCCGCCTGCAATTGCGAGAACGCGATCTGCTCGAGCACGTGATCGTTCGCATCGAGCGTCTGCGAACGCAGCAGCAGCCCGGTGCGCGCGTCGGCCCACAGCTTGTACGTGAAGCGGTACGCATCCTTCGGCACGAGCTCGACGACCTGCGCGTCGATCCCCGCCACGCGATCCTTGCCGAGCGACTTTGCGTCGTAGACGGACATCACGTGCTCGCCGCTCGCGCCGAGGAGCGCGGGGAACGAGTCGCGTGTCTGACGGCGTTCGACCACGCACAGTTTGCGCTCGGGCACGAACGTGTACAGCTCGTCGTTATGGCGCAGCAGCTTGCGCGGCTTGCCGTCGAGCGTCTCGATGCGCTCGAATTCGCCGTCGCGGGACGAGACGTGCGCGATGCGCGACGACTGTACATACCCGCCGCGCTGATAGACGAACGTGCCTTCGTAGCTCTGCTGCTGCGCCGCCTGCTGGACACGGTCGAGCCAGTCCGCGGCACCCTTGCGGGTCGCGACGGGATCGTCCGGTTGCTGGGCGCTGGCAGGAAGGGATTGAACGGACAACAGGGCGGCTGCGCAAAGCAGGAGGGCCGGCAGCCGCTTCCATCCGGAGATGGCGTGATTCAACTGCAATGTCCGCATCGGGTTTATTGGCCTGGCGTGGTGGTCACGGCAGCGCGGATCAGCGGCATCGAACCCGTGACGACGGGCTGCTGCGCGAATTGCTGGTGCGCTTCAAGGTATTGGTCGAGGCTGGCGTCGCGAATGATGTTGACGTCCTGCAGCCCCGGCTGGGCCGATGCCTGCGCAACCGTCACGCGCTGCAGGTTGCCGCCTTGCGGCGCACCGGCCGACGCGACCTGGACGGCACCCGGGGCACCGGCCACCTGCATTTGCGGGACGACGATCCACGTCAGCGTGGCCGCGGCAGCAGCGACCGCGAACGCGGGCACGACGCGCCGGCGCAGCGACAGCAGCTTGCGCGCGACGGGCGCGGCCGCCGGCGCGAGCAGGTGCGGCTCGCTTTCGAGCGCAGCCGACATGCGCGCGGTGAACGCGACGCTCAGCGCGGGCGACAGCGCGAGCTCGTCGGAGCGCAGCGCATCGCCGATCAGGTGGTAATGGGCCCACGCAGCGCGATCCGCGCGGTTGAGCTCAGCCAGAAACTGCCCGTTGTCCGGGCCATCGAACATTTCGCCATCGACCAGCGCGGAAAGGCGCTCGCCGCGCGAGCACGCTTGCGACTGCGTATTGACCGACCCCATGATGCTCCCCATCTTGCACACCCCGTCGTGACTTCACGACTCTATCCGTAACTAGACCCCGACCCGCGTCGCTCCGCCTGTCGCGCTTACCAGCGCTTGCCTTCGGGCGTATCGAGCAGCGGACGCAATTTGGCAGCGATTGCCTCGCGTGCACGGAAGATCCGCGACCGGACCGTCCCGATCGGACAGCCCATCATTTCCGCGATCTCTTCGTAGCTCAGGCCCTCGATCTCGCGCAGCGTGATTGCCTGGCGCAGTTCTTCGGGCAGCAGAGCCATCGCAGCGTTGACCGTCTCGGCAATCTGCTTGCTCATCAACATCGACTCAGGCGTGTTGATATCCCTTAGTTGGTCTGCGTCGGAGAAAGTTTCCGCTTCCTCCGCATCGGCCTCGGTCGAAGTCGGCGCCCGGCGGCCTTGCGTCGCAAGGTAGTTCTTCGCCGTGTTGACGGCAATTCGGTACAACCACGTATAGAACGCCGATTCGCCGCGGAATTGCGGCAGCGCACGATACGCCTTGATGAACGCGTCCTGGGCCACATCCTCGACCTCGGCGGGATCCCGCACGAGGCGCGAGATCAGCCGAATGATCTTGCGGTGGTATTTGGAGACCAGGAGTTCGAACGCTGCCTTGTCGCCCTTCTGTACGCGCTCGACCAGAGCCTGATCGATTTCTTTTTCACTCACCTGACAAATCCGTTAACTAGGGATGCAACGCGGAGCAATATTGTAGCGTTCCCACGCCGGACGCTGGTTACGGTACGTAACCGCGCCGCCGTCACGCCCGCCCCGCCGCGCCCGCCGTTCTCGCCAGCACGGAAAGCGCGCTGAACGACGCGGCATCGAGCGCATCGGCCGGAATCAGCAGCGGCCGGGCCCGCCGGGCACCCTGCCCGACCGACAGCACCAGCAACAGGCTGCTCCAGTGCGCATGGCCCGTCACGCGGCCGCGGGCCAGCAGGCGCCCGATGCGGCCAAACGCCGCAATTTCCCCGAATGCGTCGATCCTCAGCTCGGCCGGCAGCCGGCGGGCACAGGCCCGCACGGCGTACACGGCCAGCAGCGCTGCCGTCGCGGCCGACACGCATGCGCCGACGGCAGCGCCCGCGCGCGGCGCCCAGAACAGGTAGACCGACGCGGCAGCCGACGCGACGAACGCGGCCAGCACGAAATACGACACGGCCGAGGCCCGCAACGCAAAGCGCTGCGGACGCCCGGCCGGAGCATCGAATGGACTCGTCAAGCGATTGCAGCGTCAGACGCGCTTGAACACCAGCGTGCCGTTGGTACCGCCGAAGCCGAAGTTGTTCTTCACGGCGACGTCGATCTTCATGTCACGCGCGGTGTTCGCGCAGTAATCGAGATCGCACTCCGGGTCCTGGTTGAAGATGTTGATGGTCGGCGGCGACACGTTGTTGTGCAGCGCCAGCACCGTGAACACCGATTCGAGGCCGCCCGCGCCGCCCAGCAGGTGGCCCGTCATCGACTTCGTCGAGTTCACGACGAGCTTGTACGCATGCTCGCCGAAGGCCGCCTTCACCGCATCGGACTCGTTCTTGTCGCCCAGCGGCGTCGACGTGCCGTGCGCATTCAGGTACTGGACCTCATCCGCGTTCAGGCCGGCGTCGCGCAGTGCCGCGACCATGCAGCGGCGGGGGCCGTCCATGTTCGGCGCGGTCATGTGGTACGCGTCGCCCGTCATGCCGAAGCCCGAGACTTCCGCGTAGATCTTCGCCCCGCGTGCCTTCGCCGCTTCGTACTCTTCGAGCACCATCACGCCGGCACCCTCGCCCAGCACGAAGCCGTCGCGGTCCTTGTCCCACGGACGGGACGCGCTGGCCGGATCGTCGTTGCGGGTCGACAGCGCGCGCGCTGCCGCGAAACCGCCGATGCCGAGCGGCGACACCGTCGATTCGGCACCACCTGCGACCATCACGTCGGCATCGCCGGCCTGGATCAGGCGCGCTGCGAGGCCGATGCTGTGCAGGCCGGTCGTGCAGGCCGTGACGGCCGCGAGATTCGGGCCCTTCAGGCCGAACATGATGCTCAGGTGACCCGAGATCATGTTGATGATCGAACCCGGCACGAAGAACGGCGAAATCCGGCGGGGGCCACGATCGACGTAGGTCTGGTGCGTATCTTCGATCATCGGCAGGCCGCCGATGCCGGAACCGACCATCACGCCGATGCGTTCCGCATTGGCTTCGTTCACTTCCAGCCCGCTGTCCTTGACGGCCTGGACGCCGGCGGCGATGCCGTAATGGATGAACGTATCCATGCTCCGGGCTTCCTTCGCCGGGATGTACTCCTCGGCGCTGAAACCCTTCACTTCGCCCGCGAAGTGGACAGCGAGGTTCGACGGATCGAACTTCGTGACGGTGGCAATACCGGACTTGCCGGCGACGAGATTGGCCCAGCCGTCGGCAACATTATTGCCAACAGGCGAAATCAGCCCAAGGCCTGTAACAACAACACGACGGCGGCTCACGGTAACCTCTTTTCCATTATTGGATGACAAAAACAAAAGCCACAGTGGCCACAGGAACCAGCCCTGCAAGCCCTGTGGCTGTTAGTCCATCCGGCGCGAAGCCGGCAGGATGGCGCGTCAATCGCGAAGATCGCGGCGACGTGGCGGACAAGCGCGAAAGGCGCCTGTTACGCCTTGACGTTTGCGCGAGCGTAGTCGATCGCTTGCTGAACGGTCGTGATCTTCTCTGCTTCTTCGTCCGGGATTTCCATGCCGAACTCGTCTTCCAGAGCCATCACCAGTTCGACGGTGTCGAGCGAGTCGGCACCCAGGTCGTTCACGAACGAAGCTTCGTTCTTGATCTCGGCTTCCGCGACGCCCAGTTGTTCTGCGACGATCTTCTTGACACGTTGTTCGATGTTATCCATTACCCCTCCGAGGGAAAGTTCAGATTTACAAGTGCGCGCATTTTATCAGGTTTGCTGACGCCAAAACGCGCGTTGGCTTGACGGTCTATCAAGCGCCTATCCGCCTGAAAAACGGGATACGGCGCGGATGGTAAACGAAAATCGTTACGACATGTACATGCCGCCGTTCACGTGCAGCGTCGTACCGGTGATGTAACCGGCTTGCGGCGATGCGAGGAACGCGACGGCATGGGCGATGTCTTCCGGGCTGCCGAGGCGGCCGAGCGGAATCTGGGTCTTGAGCGCGGCCTGTTGTTCTTCCGGCAGCGTCTTCGTCATGTCGGTGTCGATGAAGCCCGGCGCGACGCAGTTCACGGTGATGCCGCGGCTGCCGATTTCACGCGCGAGCGCACGGGTCATGCCGGCGACGCCGGCCTTCGCGGCTGCGTAGTTGACCTGGCCCGGGTTGCCGGCCGAGCCGACCACCGACGTGATGTTGATGATGCGGCCACCACGGGCCTTCATCATCGGGCGCAGTACCGCGCGCGACAGGCGGAACACCGACTTCAGGTTGGTGTCGATCACCGCGTCCCAGTCCTCGTCCTTCATGCGCATCGCGAGCTGGTCCTGCGTGATGCCCGCGTTGTTGACGAGCACGTTCAGCGCGCCGAATTCCTTCACGGTCGCGTCGATCAGCGCCTCGGCGGCTGCCGCGTCGTTGACGTTCAGCACCGCGCCGCGCCCCGTGACGCCCGCTTCCGCGAACGCCGCGGTGATCGCAGCGGCGCCCGATTCGCTCGTCGCCGTGCCGATCACCGTCGCGCCCAGGCGCGCGAGTTCGAGCGCGATCGAACGGCCGATGCCGCGCGATGCGCCAGTGACGATCGCAACCTGTTTATCGAGAGTCTTGTCCATGAATCGAATATCCGTCTCTTGAGAAAAGGTGCCGCGTCAGGCGGTCACCAGCTTGAGCGCTTCGTCGAGCGACGCCGGATCGAACACCGACGCACCCGTCAGGTTGCCGTCGATGCGCTTCGTCAGGCCGGCGAGCACCTTGCCCGGACCGCATTCGATCACGTGCGTGACGCCCGTGCCGCCGATGTGCTTCACGCACTCGACCCAGCGCACCGGGCCCGCGGCCTGGCGCACCAGCGCGTCCTTGATCGCAGCCGGATCGCTGACCACGTCGACGTCGATGTTGTTGACGACCGGAATCTGCGGCGCCTTGACGTCGACGTTCGCAAGATAGTCGCGCAGCTGGTCCGACGCCGGCTTGAGCAGCGACGAATGGAACGGCGCCGACACCGGCAGCGGCAGCGCGCGCTTCGCGCCCTTCGCCTTCGCGATCTCGCAGGCCTTTTCGACCGCGGCCTTGTTGCCTGCGATAACGACCTGCGCGGGGGCATTGAAGTTCACGGCTTCGACGACGCCCGCTTCCGCGGCTTCGGCGCAGACCGCGCGCACCGTGTCGTCGTCGAGGCCCAGGATCGCGGCCATGCCGCCCTGGCCCACCGGCACGGCCGTCTGCATCGCCTGCGCGCGGAAACGCACGAGCGGCACCGCATCCTTGAACGCGAGCGCGCCGGCTGCGACGAGCGCCGTGTATTCACCGAGGCTGTGGCCGGCGACGATCGACGGCGCCGGGCCGCCTGCCTGTTGCCACGCGCGATAGCACGCGTAGGCAGCGGTCAGCATCACGGGCTGCGTGTTGGCGGTGAGATTCAGCTCTTCGGCCGGGCCTTCGGCGATCAGCTTGCCGAGATCCTGATTGAGTGCATCGGACGCTTCCTGGAGCGTCTCGCGCACGACGGCCAGATCGGCGAATGCGTTGAGCATGCCGACCGCCTGCGAGCCCTGCCCCGGAAATACGAATGCAAATTTCATATCGTCCCCAATTGAGTCGATTCGGACGACGCGCACGAATGGCGCGCCGATGGGATCCGCGCGCAGCAGTCGCGCGCCGCGGATCAGTAGCGGAAGACCGACGCGCCCCAGGTGAAGCCGCCGCCGACGCCTTCGATCAGCACGTGCTGGCCACGCTGGATGCGACCGTCGCGCACCGCGACGTCGAGCGCCAGCGGGATCGACGCAGCCGACGTGTTGCCGTGCTGGTCGACCGTCACGACCATGCGCTCCTGCGGCAGGCCGAGCTTGCGGCAGGTGCTGGTCATGATGCGAATGTTGGCCTGGTGAGGAATCAGCCAGTCGATCTGCTCGGGCGCGAGATTCGCCTTTGCGAGCGCCTCGATCGCAACCTTCTCGAGCACGTTGACCGCGAGCTTGAACACGGCCTGCCCGTCCATGTACAGGAACGCGCTGCCTTCGATCACGCCGCGGTTGACGTTGCCCGGCGTGCAGAGGATGTGCGAATAGCTGCCGTCCGCGTGCAGCGCGCTGCCGAGCACGCCCGGCTCTTCCGACGCGGACAGGATCACCGCGCCCGCGCCGTCGCCGAACAGCACGCAGGTCGTGCGGTCCTTGAAGTCGAGAATGCGCGAGAACGTCTCCGCGCCGACGATGAGCGCCGTGCGGTGCTGGCCGCTGCGGATGAAGCTGTCGGCCGTCGCCATCGCGTACGCAAAGCCCGAACACACGGCCTGCACGTCGAATGCCGCGCCGCCGTTCTTGATGCCGAGCTTGTTCTGCAGCAGGCACGCGGTGCTCGGGAACACGAAATCGGGGGTCGAAGTCGCGACGATGATCAGGTCGATCGACTGCGGATCGATGCCGGCGGCTTCGATCGCGCGACGCGACGCCTCGAACGCGAGGTCGCTGGTCGTCACGTCCGGTGCGGCGAAATGGCGCGCATGGATACCCGTGCGCGCAACGATCCATTCATCGCTCGTCTCGATGCCTTCCTTCGCGAGACGATCGGTCAACTGCTGGTTCGTGACGCGGTCAGGCGGCAGGTAGCTGCCCGTGCCGAGCACGCGGGAATAGAGAGTCGATTGGGCCATTTATGCTTTAGAGGATTGCGCAGCGGAAGGTTCGGCGTGATGGCCTGCGGCGGGGCTTGCATGGCCCGCGCCGCCCGCGTCGTGTTCGCCTTCGCCGAGTGACACTGAATTATCCGCCATCGCGCGCGCGAGGCGCTCCAGCACGCCGTTTTTGACGGCATCATACCCGCGTTTAATCGCCCACTCAAACGCGTAGGCGTCGGCGGAACCGTGGCTCTTGATCACGAGGCTCTTCAGCCCCAGTAACGCTGCACCATTGTACTGCCGGTGGTCGACGCGCTTCTTGAAACGTAGCAGGACAGGCGCGGCGAGCAGCGCCATCAGCTTCGACATCAGCGAACGGCCGAACTCCTCGCGGATGATGTCGGCCAGCATTTGCGCGAGGCCCTCGGACGTCTTCAGCGCGACGTTGCCGACGAAGCCGTCGCACACGATCACGTCGACCGTGCCCTTGTAGATGTCGTTGCCTTCGACGTTGCCGCGGAAATTGAGCGTGCTGGCGCGCAGCAGTTCACCTGCGCGCTTGATCGTCTCGTTGCCCTTGATCACCTCTTCGCCGATGTTCAGCAGGCCGATCGCCGGACGCTCCTTGCCTTCGAGCGCGGCCACGAGCGCGTGCCCCATCTCCGCGAACTGCAGCAGGTGCTGCGGCTCGCAGTCGACGTTCGCGCCGAGGTCCAGCATCATCGTGTAGCCGGTCGGGTTCGGCAGCGCGGACGCGATCGCGGGCCGCTCGATGCCGGGCAGCGTCTTGAGTACGTAACGGGAAACGGCCATCAGCGCGCCGGTATTGCCGGCGGAGATACAGGCCTGCGCCTCGCCTTCCTTGACGCGGTTGAGCGCGACGCGCATCGAAGAATCCTTCTTCTTGCGCAGCGCCACTTCGACAGGGTCGTCCATCGCCACGACTTCGGTGGCGGGAACGATGGTCAGCGCGGGATCGTCGAGGGCTTTCAGCTTTTTCAGCTGAGCGCGGATCGCGCTTTCGATGCCGACGAGCATCAGGTGCGCATCGGGATGCGCGCGGACGAACTTGACTGCCGCGGGAACGGTCACGGACGGGCCGTGGTCGCCTCCCATGCAATCGATTGTGAGCTTTACGGTCATGGAATGCGACGAATTTCAGGCACAAAAAAGCGGCAGATGAATGCCGCCTTTTTGTCGAGCCAGGAAAGTGTCAAGCGAACCAGTTGTCACGCGAACGGCAAGCGTAGCGCGCAACGCGTGACTTGACGCTTAGTCGTTCTTCGTCTTGACGACTTTCTTGCCGCGATAGTAGCCGTTCGGGCTGACGTGGTGACGCAGATGCACTTCACCCGTGCTCGGCTCGACTGCCAGCGGCGCTGCCGTCAGGAAATCGTGCGAACGATGCATGCCGCGCTTCGACGGCGACTTCTTGTTTTGCTGGACTGCCATGACTAACTCCTAAATAATTTTCCGGATTCTAACACAGCCCGATCCGGCGCTTAACTACCCTGGCCCAAAGCCTTTACGCCTTCCCGCGCCACAACTGCTTAGTGTTTCTTGGTGCCGTCACCGTCCTTCTTCAGCGCTTCCAGCGCTGCGAACGGATTCGGCCGTTTGCCTTCGTCCCCGGCTTCGTCGGACTCCTCGTCCGTCTCTTCCGCGGGACCGCTCGCGCCCGACACGAGGCTTTCGTGAACTGCCGGGCAAACCTCGTGCTTGGGCACGAGCGGCAACGAAAGCAGCAATTCCTCTTCGATCAAGTCGACGAGATCGAACTGGCGTGAGCCCACGATCACATCGGCTTCATCGTCGTCGAGCGGAAATTCTTCAGCTTCTTCTTCGGTCGCAACGACCCGGTACGTCATGTCGACACCGAACGCCTGGTCGTACGGGGTCATGCAGCGCTGGCACGTGAGCCACGCATGGCCGTGCACCGCAAGGCGCAGATACGGCTGCTGCCCGTCGGCGCCGTCGTCCTGCAACTCCTTCTGGGTGAACCCTTCCGCCTGCCATGTGAAGACCGTGTCGCGATCTGGCGCGTCCGCAGGCACTTCGTTTAACATGCGCGGCAGTTGCGAGAGGTGCATCGCGCCCGTTGCCTGCCGCCCGCTGCGGGCAAACTCGAACAGGTCGATCGCGTGCGGATCAAGCGCCGCAGCAGGTTTGCCAGAAGAAGTGTTCATGTGCGCTCCTGCCTACAGGCTGACTTGCGGATCCGGCTTGGCACCGCTCGCGTACGGCTCATCCGCGGATGACGTACTTTACTTCCGAAGACCCGGCAGGCACCACCACGGAAGCCTGCCGACGAAAAGCGGGAAAGCATACCTGTTTTACCTTTTTCGGTCAATCACTTAAGCTTGCGTCCGCGCAACGCCGCGCAACACCCGACGACTCACCGATCCAACCGACCATGCCGGATACCGTTTGCCGCCCGCCGCGGCTGATTCTTGCCTCCAGTTCACGCTACCGCCGCGCGCTCCTCGAGCGCCTCGGCATCCCCTTCGACGTCGTGTCGCCCGACCTCGACGAGACCCCGCACGACGGCGAAACGCCTGCCGCGACCGCCCTGCGCCTCGCCGACGCGAAAGCGCGTGCCGTCGCTGCCACGATCGACGCGCCGGACGGCGTGCTCGTGATCGGGTCGGACCAGGTCGCGACCTTCGACGGGCTCCAGATCGGCAAGCCCGGCACGCATGAGCGCGCGCTCGCGCAACTCGTGTCGATGCAGGGCCGCGAAGTCGAATTCCACAGCGCGCTCTGCCTGTACGACAGCCGGACGGGCGAAGCGCAGGTCGAGGACATCGTCACGCGCGTGCGCTTCCGCTCGCTGCCCGAGGCCGAACTCGACGCGTACCTGCGTGCGGAAACGCCGTACGACGTCGCCGGCAGCGCGAAGTCCGAAGGGCTCGGCATCGCGCTGCTCGATGCGATCGACTCGAACGACCCGACCGCCCTCGTCGGCCTGCCGCTGATCGCGCTCACGCGCATGCTGCGCGCCGCCGAATATCCGTTGTTTGCAACCACCCGTGGAGACCGCGCATGACCGCCGGCACGCTTTACCTCGTCCCGAACACGCTCGGCGAAGGCGACGAATCGATGCTCGCCGCCGTGCTGCCCGCGGCCGTCCAGGCGCGCGCCGGCACGCTCGGCTATTACATCGGCGAGAACGCGAAAACGACACGCGCGTTTCTGAAGAAGATCGGCACGACGCGCCCGATCCAGGAAATCGAGATCAGCGAGCTGAACGTCAATACGCCGGCCGGCGCCATCGACCGGCTGCTCGCGCCCATTCTGGCCGGTGCGGACGCCGGCCTCGTGTCGGAGGCCGGCTGCCCGGCCGTCGCCGATCCCGGTGCACTGCTGGTGCGCCGCGCGCACGAGCGCGGCGTGAAAGTCGTGCCGCTCGTCGGGCCGAGTTCGATCCTGCTCGCGCTGATGGCATCGGGCCTGAACGGCCAGAGCTTCGCGTTCAACGGCTATCTGCCGGTCGACGCGGCCGCGCGCGCGAAACGCCTGCGCGAACTCGAGCAACTGTCACGCAAGGCGCGCCAGACGCAGATCTTCATCGAAACGCCGTACCGGAATCACGCGATGCTCGACACGCTCGTCGCGACCTGCGCACCGTCGACGCAGATCTGCGTCGCGGCCGACCTGACCCTCGCGACCGAGACGATCGCGAGCCGCACCGTAGCGGACTGGAAAAAGGCGCCTGCGCCGAATCTGCACAAGCGTCCAGCGATCTTCCTGCTGCTGGCGAACTGAAGCCGCAGCAGGCGAACCGCCAAGCGACTGGCGGGCCATTGCGGCCCGCCCGCTTTCGGTCAGCGCAAGCTGACCGACGCGCCGCCGGCCGTCAGCGCCTTCATCGCGGCGCCGCCCACGGCTGCGCCGAACTTGCGCGCGACACGGTTCGTCAGGCTTTCCTTGACCGTATAGTCGACGAGATCGGGCGCCTTCAGCACGTCGCGCGCGACCGTGTCGGTCGTGCCGTAGCCGTCGGCAAGCCCGAGCTCGACACTCTTCTCGCCGGTCCAGAACAGGCCCGAGAACATGTCGGGCGTCTCGTGCAGCCGCTTGCCGCGGCCATCCTTCACGGCCTTGATGAACTGTGCGTGCACCTGGTCGAGCAATGCCTGCGCATGCGCGTCCATCTTCGGCGTCTCCGGCGAGAACGGGTCGTAGAAGCCCTTGTTTTCGCCCGACGCATGCAGGCGCCGCTCGACGCCGAGCTTGCCCATCAGGCCAGTAAAGCCGAATCCGTCCATCAGCACGCCGATCGACCCGACGATGCTCGCCTTGTCGACGAAGATCTTGTCGGCCGCAGACGCGATGTAATAGCCGCCCGATGCGCACATGTCGGTCACGACGACGTACAGCGGCTTGTCCGGGTACTTCGCGCGCAGCCGCCGAATTTCGTCGTAGACCATCCCGGCCTGCACCGGGCTGCCGCCCGGGCTGTTGATCCGCAGCACGACGCCGACCGTGCCGTCGTCGTCGAACGCGGCGTCGAGCGCCGTGTTGATGTCGTCGGCGTTCGCGTTGACGCCGGCCGCGATCTCGCCGTCGATCGTCACGAGCGCCGTATGCCGCCCGCTCGAAGAAAACTTCGAATCGCTCGAGAAATCGATCAAAGCGAACGCGAACAGCACGAACACGGCGAGGAACGCGAAGCGGAAGAAGATCTTCCAGCGCCGCGCCGCGCGCTGCTCCTTGACCGCCGCAAGCGCGATCCGCTCGAGCGCCGCACGCTCCCAGTTCGGTTCACGGCTGTCGGGACGGGAGGAGGAATCCGGGGAATTCGGTTGGTCGGCCATGCAGTGTTGTCGTTAGTCGGTCGTGGCGGGAACGGCGGGACGCAGGTCGGCGTCGGGCACCCAGAATACCGCACGCCCGTCGGACGTGTCGCGCTCGTCGACCTCGACCGGCCGCAGGCGGCCGCCGCGGCACGGGCCGCCGACGCACTTGCCGGTGTTCGGCTCGTAGATCGCGCCATGCGTCGCGCACATCAGGTAGAGGCCCGACGATTCGAAGAACTGCCCTTCGGCCCAGTCGAGCTCCATCGGCACATGCGCGCAGCGATTCAGGTAACCATATGCCTGGCCCTCGTAGCGCACGAAGAACACGACGGCCTGCTCGCCGCGCAGCGTCGCGTCGACGCGCACGCCGGCGCCACCGTCAGCCAGCGCATCCGAAGCGCACACGCGCACGACATCCGGCGCCTCGCTCATGCGTACTCCCGCAGCCACGCGGCCAGCGCGCCGACGTCCGGCGCGACAAAGCGCGGCGCGAGCGCAGCCAGTGCATCGGCCGTGTGCGCGCCGTACGCGACGCCGACGCCGGCCGCCCCGGCACTCGCGGCCATCTGCAGGTCATGCGTCGTGTCGCCGACCATCACCGTACGCGACAGGTCCTGCCCCAATTCCCGCGACAGTTCATGCAGCATCGCCGGATGCGGTTTCGAGAAGGTCTCGTCCGCGCAGCGCGTCGCATCGAACAGGCTCGTCAGCTTCGACTGATCGAGCACGCGGTTCAACCCGACCCGGCCCTTGCCGGTTGCGACGGCAAGCAGATAGCCCGTGTCACGCAACTCGGCGAGCAGTTCGCGCACGCCGGCGAACAGCTCGATGCGCTGGTCGTCGAGCAGATAGTGATAGCGGTAGCGCTCGGCGAGCCGCGAATAGTCGGACGGATCGAGGGTCGGAGCCGTAATCTGCAGCGCATCGCGCAGGCCGAGGCCGATTACGTAGCGCGACGCCTCGTCGGACGGCGTGGGCAGGCCGAGATCGCGGCATGCAGCCTGGATGCTGTGCGCGATATGCGCAGTCGAATCCATCAGCGTGCCGTCCCAGTCGAAGACGATCAGGTCAAATTGCTGTCGAGCCATGCGGTTCAGGCGTTATCGCGCAGTGCGCTGAGTTGGTCGAGGAAGCGCCGGCATTCGTCCGGCAGCGGCGCATCGAACTGCAGCGCCTCGCCGGTCAGCGGGTGAGCGAGCCGCAGCCGGTACGCATGCAGGAACATCCGTTTCAACGACGGCTGCGCATTCGCGCGCGCCAGCGCCTTGTTCAGTGCGAAATCGCCATACTTGGCGTCGCCGGCGATCGGCAGGCCGAGATGCGCGAGGTGCACACGGATCTGATGGGTCCGACCCGTTTTGAGTTCCGCTTCGAGAAGCGCGTACTCGGGCCACAGGTCGACGAGGTTGAACACCGTGTGCGACGGCAGTCCGTCGTCCTGCACGCGCACGCGGCGCTCCCCTTCCGGGGTCGAATACTTGAACAGCGGTGCCTTCACCGCGCGGCGGCGGCCCCAGTCCGACTGCCATTCGCCGTGGACGCATGCGAAGTAGCGCTTGTCCATCTTGTTCTCGCGGATCTGCTCGTGCAGGCCGACGAGTGCCGTGCGCTTCTTCGCAAGCATCAGGACGCCGGACGTCTCGCGGTCGAGCCGGTGCACCAGTTCGAGGAATTTCGCGCGCGGGCGTGCCTGGCGCATCTGCTCAATCACGCCGAACGCGACACCGCTGCCGCCGTGTACCGCGACCCCGGCCGGCTTGTTGATGACGAGCATTGCATCGTCCTCGAACAGCACGTCGAAGTGCGCGGGCGGCACGATGGTCGCCTCCGCGCGCGCGAGGTCCGCCGCGGCCACGCGCACGGGCGGCACGCGAACGATGTCGCCGAACGCGAGCCGGTACTGCGCATCGACCCGACCCTTATTCACGCGCACTTCGCCGCTGCGCAGGATCCGGTAAATATGACTTTTCGGCACGCCTTTACAGACGCGCAACAGGAAGTTGTCGATTCGCTGACCGGCCGAGTTTTCGTCGATCTCGATCATCGATACCTGGCCGCTTGCGACCGAATTCTGGGATATTTTGCCTAACTCGTTCATACTGAATATAATTTTGCCCAGCCTGACGTTGTGGGCGGCCTCACCGGCCGGCCCGGACTGAGCGGGCAAGGCGCAAGCGCAAACCGTTATTTTACTTGCGCCGGGGGTCTGCTGCTCGCCCCTAATCAAAGAGATGCAGCAAGTTGCACGCACGGCACCGCTCGCCGGCAAGGATCGCGCCCACAGGCGGATTCGGTCGGCAAGGCGCCGCGGTAACGGAAAGTTGGTTGAAAAGAATTCGATCGGCAGCCAGACGGCGCGAAGTGCGTCCGCAGGCTGCCGGTTGCGAAAATTACGGCGTTGCGCCCGATTTGGTTCCGCGAAGCGTGCGGGACTTGGCGACGTCAAACCAGGGAAGTACACCCCAAGCGGGAAAGTCGGGCTGGATTCGATACTCCCCGCTGCGGCCCAAGCCGCAGCATCTGCCGCCCGTCGGCGCGCGCGACGCATTGCGCGCGCCCGTGGCAATGCCCGGACTCAGGCTTAGCGCGCTTCTGCAGCGTGCGGTGTGTGAACGCCGTGCTTTGAAACCGTATTCGCAGGTGCCCTACGGCCGCCGGCCCCGTCTTTCGGGCCCCAGCGCCTCTTCAGGCAATTCTCCCCGCCATCGTTCCCGCTCCAGCGTGCTTGTGACAACACAACAAGGCGCGGCCTGCCGTCGTTCCCGCCTTCGCGACTGACAACCGCGAGGCGCCGCCAGCAGAGCCGCCTGGAGCCGTTCATGAAACGCATGCTGTTCAATGCGACGCAGCAGGAGGAGCTGCGCGTCGCCATCGTCGACGGGCAAAAGCTCATCGACATCGACATCGAGACAGCCGGGCGCGAACAGCGCAAAGGCAATATCTACAAAGGTGTCATCACCCGCATCGAGCCGTCGCTCGAAGCGTGCTTCGTCAATTACGGCGAAGACCGCCACGGCTTCCTGCCGTTCAAGGAAGTCGCCCGCCAGTACTTCAAGGAAGGCATCGACATGCGCTCCGCGCGCATCCAGGATGCCCTGCGTGAAGGCCAGGAGCTGATCGTCCAGGTCGAGAAGGAAGAGCGCGGCAACAAGGGCGCTGCCCTCACCACGTTCATCTCGCTCGCCGGCCGTTATCTGGTGCTGATGCCGAACAACCCGCGCGGCGGCGGCGTGTCGCGCCGGATCGAGGGCGACGAGCGTCAGGAACTGCGCGAGACGATGGCGCAACTGCAGATCCCGGACGGCATGAGCATGATCGCCCGTACCGCGGGCATCGGCCGCAGCGCCGAGGAACTGCAGTGGGACCTGAACTACCTGCTGCAACTGTGGCGCGCGATCGAAGCGGCGTCGCAAAGCGGCAACCCCGGCCAGCCGATGCTGATCTATCTGGAATCGAGCCTCGTGATCCGCGCGATCCGGGACTATTTCCAGCCGGATATCGGCGAAATCCTGATCGATACGAACGAGATCCACGATCAGGCCCGTGCATTCATGGACATCGTGATGCCGGACAACGTCGCGAAGGTGAAGCGCTACCACGACGACGTGCCGCTCTTCTCCCGCTTCCAGATCGAACACCAGATCGAGACCGCGTACTCGCGCACGGTGCCGCTGCCGTCGGGCGGCGCGATCGTGATCGACCACACCGAAGCGCTCGTCGCGATCGACGTGAACTCGGCACGCGCGACCAAGGGCGCGGACATCGAGGAAACGGCTACCCGCACGAACCTCGAAGCGGCCGACGAAGTCGCCCGCCAGCTCCGCCTGCGCGACCTCGGCGGCCTGATCGTGATCGATTTCATCGACATGGAATCGGCCAAGAGCCAGCGCGAAGTCGAGCAACGCCTGAAGGACGCGCTCAAGCACGACCGTGCGCGCGTGCAGATGGGCAAGATCTCCCGCTTCGGCCTGATGGAACTGTCGCGCCAGCGCCTGCGCCCGGCTTTGTCGGAAGGCAGCCACGTGACGTGCCCGCGCTGTAACGGTACGGGCCACATCCGCGACACCGAATCGTCCGCGCTGCAAGTGCTGCGGATCATTCAGGAAGAAGCGATGAAGGAAAACACCGCGGCGATCCACTGCCAGGTGCCGGTCGAGGTGACCGCCTTCCTGCTCAACGAAAAGCGTCAGGAAATCAACAAGATCGAGTCGCGCTTCAAGGTCGGCATCGTGCTGATCCCGAACAAGCACCTCGATACGCCGCACTACAAGCTCGAGCGCCTGCGCCACGACGACGCACGTCTCGACGATCCGCGCGCATCCTGGAAGATGGCCGAGGAAGCCGCCCGCGAACTCGAGTCGGAAACCGGCTACAGCAAGCGCGCGGCGGAAGTGAAGCCGAAGCAGGAAGCCGCGGTCAAGGGCATCACGCCCGAGCGCCCGGCCCCGAGCCCGGCCCCGCAGCGTCCGGTCGAACCCGTTGCCGCACCCGCGCCCGTGCCTGTCGCACCGGCAAGCGGCGGCTTCTTCGGCTGGCTGAAGAGCCTGTTCGGCGTGTCGCCGGCGCCCGCACCGGTTGCTCCGGCACCGGTCAAGGAGCAGGCAGCCCGTCCGGCTCGCGGCGAACGCGCCGAGAAGTCCGAGCAACGCGGCGAACGCGGTGGCGATCGCAACCGCAACCGTCGCAGCGGTGCCCAGCAGGCGCAAGGCGGCCGAGACCAGGCTGCAGCAGGTCGCGGCCAGCCGCCACGCCAGGAACGCGAAGGCAAGGAAGCACGCGAACCGCGTGAAGCACGTGAGCCGCGCGAAAACCGCGAGCCGCGCGAGGGTCGTGAACCGCGTGAGGGTCGCGAAAACCGCGAAGGCCGTGAGGGTCGCGAAGGTCGCGAGGGCCGCGCCCCGCGCGAAGGTCGCGAGCCGCGTGAAAGCCGTGAACCGCGTGAAAACCGCGAACCGCGCGAGCGTACCGAGCAGCCGGAAGGCGTCGAAGCAGCCGGTCGTGGCGAGCGCCAGGAGCGCGGCGAACGTCGCGAGCGCGGCGAGCGTCGCAAGCCGACCCAGCATGCGGCTACGCTCGAAACCGTCACCCGTGGCGAAACGCATCCGGAATCGGAAACCGACGAGGCCTTCGCAGAAGCACTGCCCGGCGCCGAGCTGGCAGCCGACGCGGAAGCCGTCGCGCGTGATGGCGAGGAACGCCGCCGTCGCCGTCGCGGCCGCCGTGGCGGTCGTCGCGAGCGCGAGGAAGACGGCGCAGTCGTCGACCACGCCGAGCAAGGCGCAGAGGGCGAAGCCACCGTGCAAGCGGTGACGCCGGAAGCACCGGCTGCTGCCGAACCGGCCCACACGGCCGCACCGGCAGTCGTCGTGGCAGCCGCCGCGGCAAGCGCCGTCGTCGCCGAAGCCGTGGTCGAGCACCATGCCGAACCGGCAGCACCGGCCGCTGCCGAGCCGCAGCCGGCACCGGTACACGTCGAAGCAGCGCCGGTCGAAGCAGCGGTTGTGGCCCACGCAGCAGAACCGGCACCGGTCGCACCGGCCGTCGATACGGAAGCCGGTCCGGCTCCGGTCGCGGTTTCGCCGACCGACGCGTTCGAAGTGCCGGCAGCGCCTGCCGCTGTCGAGGCGCCGCAGCCGGCGCCCGTCGAGCAAGCCGCACCGGCCGTGACGACCGAAGCCGCTCCGGTGGCAGTCGAGCCGGCTCATGTCGAAGCAGCGCCGGTCGAGGCCGCCGCCGCCGCCGCACCGGCACCGGCACCGGCACCGGCACCGGCTCCTGCACAACCGGCAGCCGCGCCCGCTTCGGCGAGCCTGGATGTCGTGCTGGAGCAGGCCGGTCTCGTCTGGGTGAACACGGACGCCGGCAAGTTCGCCGCTGCACAGGAAGCCGCGTCGCACCTCCCGCGTCCGGCGCGCGTGCCGCGCGAACGCAAGACGCTGCCGCCGGCCGATACGGCCCCGATGCAGCAGGTCGAAACGACGCATCACTGATCGACGCATCGTCCGACCAGGAAAAGCCCGCCTCCGGCGGGCTTTTTCACGTCCGCGCTGCGGGTTTCCGCCCACCGGACCGACCCGCCGCTTGCGGCTAAAATAGAGATCTGGTTCGCACTTCTTTCAACATGTCCCGACGCATCATTCCTCTCGCCGACGTCAGCGGGATGCCGGACGTCTCCGGCGTCGCGCACGCCCCGGACGGCACGCTGGCCGACACGCTCGCCAGGCCGCTGCGCGACCTGCGCATTTCGGTGACGGATCGCTGCAACTTCCGCTGCGTGTACTGCATGCCGCGCGCGGTCTTCGACAAGGACTACCCGTTCCTGCCGCACAGCGCGCTGCTCACGCACGAGGAAATCGAGCGCATAGCGCGACTCTTTGTCGCACACGGCGTCGAAAAGATCCGTATCACGGGCGGCGAGCCGCTCTTGCGCAAGAATCTCGAATTCCTGATCGAGCGCCTCGCCCGCCTGACCACCCATGACGGCCGCCCGCTCGACCTGACGCTCACGACCAACGGTTCGCTGCTCGCGCGCAAGGCGCGCGCGCTGAAGGACGCCGGGCTCACGCGCGTGACGGTCAGCCTCGACGCGCTCGACGATACGCTGTTCAAGCGCATGAACGATGCCGAGTTCGCGAGCGCCGACGTGCTCGACGGCATCTTCGCTGCGCAGGCCGTGGGCCTCGCACCGGTCAAGGTCAACATGGTCGTGAAGCGCGGCACCAACGACAGCGAGATCCTGCCGATGGCCGAGCGCTTCCGCGGCACCGGCGTGGTCCTGCGCTTCATCGAATACATGGATGTCGGCACGTCGAACGGCTGGAACATGACCGAGGTGCTGCCATCGGCGGACGTCATCGCACGGCTCGCCGAACACTTCCCGCTCGTGCCGCTCGAGCCGCACACGGCGGCCGAAACCGCACAGCGCTGGGGCTATGCGGACGGCAGCGGCGAGATCGGCGTGATCTCGAGCGTCACGCAGGCCTTCTGCGGTGACTGCACGCGCGCACGGCTGTCGACCGAAGGCAAGCTGTACCTGTGCCTGTTCGCGTCGACCGGCCACGACCTGCGCGCGCTCGTGCGCGGCGGCGCGAGCGACGCCGAGATCGCGACCGCGATCGCCCGCATCTGGCAGACCCGTACCGACCGCTATTCGCAACTGCGCGGTAGCGCGTCTGCCGACGCGCTGCCCGACGGCGCAGGCAAGCGGGTCGAAATGTCGTATATCGGCGGCTGACGCACGCTGCCCTTCCCGCCTTCTCACGATGCCCGCTTCCGCCTCTCCCACGATCGCCGGCCTGCTGCTCGCAGGCGGGCGCGCCACGCGCATGGACGGCGTCGACAAGGGCCTGCAGCTGCTCGACGGCACGCCGCTCGCGCTGCACGTGCTGCGCCGGCTCTCGCCGCAAGTCGACGAGACGCTGATCAGCGCGAATCGTCATGCCGATCGCTATGCCGAGCTCGGTGCGCCGTTCGACGCGCGCATCGTCGCGGACGAAACACCCGACTTCCCCGGCCCGCTCGCGGGCCTGCTCGCCGGCATGCGGGCGGCACGCGCGCCGCTCGTCGCGTGCTCGCCATGCGACACGCCCTATCTGCCCGCCGACCTCGTCGCACGGCTGCAGGCGGCGCTCGACGCGCAGCAGGCCGACATCGCCATGGCGGTAACCGTCGACGCGCAACAGGCACGCTCGCCGCAGCCGACGTTCGCGCTGCTGCGCACGTCGCTGGCCGACGATCTCGCCGCCCGGCTCGCGGCCGGCGATCGCAAGGTGCGTGCGTGGTACGCACGCCACAAGACGGTCGAAGTCGAGTTTCACGACGAGCGTGCGTTTTACAATGCCAACTCCTGGCAGGAACTCGCTGCGCTGGCCCGCCGCTGACGGCACCCATGCGGTTCCCGCCCGGCGCCCGCCGCACGCGAAACCCGCGTCCAGGTGCCCTCCTCGCGCCACCGGCCACGAACCCGATACGCCTTGCGGCGCAGTCCGACTGATGATCACGCAACCCTCGCCCATCTCCCGAACCGCACCCGATTCCGATGCCCCGCTGTCGCTCGCCGACGCGCAGGCGCTCGCGTGCCGCTTCGCGGTGCCCGTCGAGGCGTGCGACACGGTCGCGCTGCGCGATGCGCTCGACCGCGTGCTCTCGGCCGACGTGAACGCGCCGTTCGACATTCCCGCGTACGACAACTCGGCGATGGACGGCTATGCGTTCGACTACAGCGCCGGCCCGCACGCATCACCGCAAGCGGACGTCGCGCTGACGGTTGCCGGCACCGCGCTCGCCGGCCATCCGTTCGACGGCGCCGTGGCGGCCGGATCATGCGTGCGCATCATGACGGGCGCGCCGATGCCGGCCGGCTGCGACACGGTGATTCCACAGGAACGCGTGCGCGTCGACGGCGACACGATCCACTTCGCCGCGCACGACATCGCGCGCGGCGCGAACTGCCGCAAGGCCGGCGAGGATCTCGCGCGCGGCGCCTGCGCGCTCGCCGCGGGCCGCATCCTGCGGCCGTCCGATCTCGGCCTGCTTGCGTCGTTCGGTTTCCCCGAGGTCACGGTGCGCCGACGCGTGCGCGTCGCCGTGTTCTCCACCGGTGACGAACTGCGCGAGCCCGGCGAGCCGCTCGGCCCCGGCACACTGTACGACAGCAATCGCGGGATGCTGATCGCGATGCTCGAAAGGTTGCATGTCGACGCGATCGATCTCGGGATCGTCCGCGACGACCCGGCCGCGCTCGAAGCCGCATTGCGCGACGCCGTCGCCGCGCAGGCCGACGCGGTCATCACATCCGGCGGCGTATCGGTCGGCGAAGCCGACTTCACGCGCGACGTCATGGCGCGGCTCGGTGACGTGACGTTCGCCAGCCTCGCGCTGCGTCCCGGCCGGCCGCTCGCGTGCGGCACGCTCGCACGCACGGCCGATGGCGCCGGTCACACGCTGTTCTTCGGGCTGCCCGGCAATCCGGTCGCGTCTGCCGTGACGTTCTACGCGATCGTGCGCCCCGCGCTGCTGACGCTGGCCGGCGCGCAGGTCCAGCCGCCGGCAATGCATACGGCACTCAGCACGCAAGCGCTGAAGTCGCGCGCGGGCCGCACCGACTACCTGCGCGGCATCGCGACACGCGCCGACGACGGCCGCTGGCACGTCGCACCGGCCGGCTCGCAGAGTTCCGCATCGCTGAGCGGCCTCTCGGCCGCCAACTGTTTCATCGTCCTGGGCCACGATACCGCGGCAGTCGACGCGGGCACCCCGGTCGACATCCTGCCGCTCGACGGCCTGATCTGAATTCCACTATCGGTATATCTCTACGGGGGCAATCCGCACATGAAGAAACAAATTTCGTCGATCGCCGCGGGGCAAACCGCAAAGGCGCTGATCCTCGTCTACCTGACGTTCAGCGTGCCGATCGTGCTGCTCGGCATTCTCGTCGCGTACATCCGCTACGGGATGGTCGAGCTGAGCACGATCCTGAGCGCGCTGCTGCTGAACGCCATCCTCGGCTTCGTGCTGCTGTGGATCGCATGCCACGCGTACAACTGGGTCGCATCGCGCTTCGGCGGCATCGAGATCGTGCTGTCCGATCCGCCGGAGGAAGCGTGAGCGGCACACCGCTGATCCGCGCGGCCCAAGCGCGCGACGTCGGCGCGATCCTCGCGTTGATGCGCGAACTGGCCGAGTTCGAGAAGCTCACGCACCTGTTCGTCGCGACCGAGGCCGATCTCGCCGACGCACTGTTCGGCGCGCACCCTGCTGCCGAGGCGCGAGTGGCCGAACGCGACGGCGCGATCGTCGCGTATGCACTGTTCTTCCACAATTATTCGACGTTCCTCGGCCGTCGCGGCCTCTATCTCGAGGATCTGTACGTGCAGCCGTCGCAGCGCGGCACGGGCCTCGGCACCGCGATGCTGCGTCACCTCGCGGCATTGGCCGTCGAACGCCGGTGCGCGCGCTTCGAATGGTCGGTTCTCGACTGGAACCAGCCTGCGATCGATTTCTACGAAAAGATGGGCGCAACCGTGCTGCCCGACTGGCGCATCGTGCGCGTCACGGGCGACGCGCTGGATACGCTCGCCGGACATTGACCGCGGGCCGGCCACGCCGGCAAGCGCTGCAAAAGAAAACGGGCGCCGCGGCGCCCGTTTTTGCTTTCAGGCCGATGTCGGCCATGTACATCATGCGTCGTCCGCGTCGGCGCCGTCGTTACCTTCCGCGCCGAGCAGCCCGGCCGCCGTGTCGCCCGGCAACGCCTCGACCTGCTTCAGCTTGCGGTTCATCACGCGCGTGCGTTGCTCGGCAGCCTCGATCGAGCGCGTAACCGTTTCGAGCTGCGACTTCGTGCGCGCGAGCACGTCGCCGAACTTGCCGAACTCCGTCTTCACCGCGCCGAGCACCTGCCACACCTCGCTCGACCGTTGCTCGATCGCGAGCGTACGGAAACCCATCTGCAGGCTGTTCAGCAATGCGGTGAGCGTCGTCGGGCCGGCGACCGTCACGCGATAGTCGCGCTGCAGCAGGTCGGTCAGCCCCGGGCGACGCAGGATCTCCGCATAGAGCCCTTCAGTCGGCAGGAACAGCAACGCGAAATCGGTCGTGTGCGGCGGCGCGACGTACTTCTCGGCGATCGTGCGCGCCTCCTGCCGCACGCGCGCTTCGAGCGCGCGGGCCGCTTCCTCGACCGCCACCGCATCGGCACGCTCCTGCGCATCGATCAACCGCTCGTAGTCTTCGCGCGGGAATTTCGCGTCGATCGGCAGCCACACGGGCGGTGCATCGCGCGTGCCGGCATCGCGCCCCGGCAGCCGGATCGCGAACTCGACGCGCTCGCTGCTCTTCGGCACCGTCGCGACGTTCTTCGCGTACTGCTCGGGCGTCAGCATCTGTTCGAGCAGCGCCTCGAGCTGCACTTCGCCCCAGGTGCCGCGCGTCTTCACGTTGGTCAGCACTTTCTTCAAGTCGCCGACGCCCGCCGCCAGCGTCTGCATCTCGCCGAGCCCGCGATGCACCTGCTCGAGCCGGTCCGACACGAGCTTGAACGATTCGCCGAGCCGCTGCTCGAGCGTCGCGTGCAGTTTCTCGTCGACGGTGCGGCGCATCTCCTCGAGCTTCGCCGCGTTGTTCGTCTCGATTTCCTTCAGCCGCTGTTCGAGCGTCGCGCGCACCTCGCCGATCCGGCGGTCGTTCGCTTCGGTCAGTTGCGTGAGCTGCCGGTTCAGCGTGTCGCCAAACAGCCTGAGCGCACCCGTCTGCTCCTCGCGCGCCTGCTGCGCGTGGCGCTGCGTGTTCTCGCGCATCGCGTCGAACTGCTGCGCATTGCCGGCGACCAGCTTGCCGAGCTGCTGCGCGAAACCCTCGATCTGGTTGTTCTGCACGGTCGCCACACTCGTCAGTTGCGCGGCGAGCGTCTGCTGAAGCTGCGCGAAACTGCCGGCCAACTCGGTGCGCGAGCCACGCGCGTTCTCGACGATCTCGCCGCGCAATTCGCGTTCGAGCCGCTCGACCGCGCGCGCCTGCGCCTGCGCGGCGTCCTCGATCTGGTCACCCAGTACCGCCGCATCGTCGTGGTGGCCACCGCCACGCACGAGCGCGACGATCGCCACGGCAAGCGCGACGGCCAGCACGACGACCGCCGCCAGCAACAACGTCATCGTCATGCGCGCGGCTTCCCGATCACGTCAGGGTTGATCGGATTCGGCGGCTGCCCTGCACGTGGCCCCTCACCCAGCGCGGCGATCAGGTTGTCGGCGGCGAGGTTCGCCATCGCGCGGCGCGTCTTTTCGGTCGCGCTCGCGATATGCGGCGTCAGCACGACGTTCGGCACCTCGAGCAGTGCCGGATGGACCGTCGGCTCGCCTTCATACACGTCGAGGCCGGCCGCGGCGATCGTCCCGTCGCGCAGTGCGACGGCCAGCGCCGCGTCGTCAACGATCCCGCCGCGCGCGATGTTGGTCAGCGTCGCGGTGGGCTTCATCTTCGCGAGCTCGGCCGCGCCGATCGTGTGATGGTTCTCCTTCGTGTACGGCAGCACGAGCACGACGTGATCGGCACGGGCGAGCAGCGCATCCTTCGACACGTATTCGGCATTCAGCTCGGCCTCGATCTCGGGCGCGACACGCGACCGGTTGTGATAGATCACCTGCATCCCGAAGCCGCGCGCGCGGCGTGCGAGCGCCTGGCCGATACGCCCCATCCCGATGACGCCGAGCGTCGAGCCGTAAATGTCGCTGCCGAGGAAACCGTCGTACGCCCACTTCTGCCAGTGGCCGGCGCGCAGCCAGTGCTCGGATTCGGCGATCCGGCGTGCCGCGGCCATCATCAGCGCCCAGCCGAAATCGGCGGTCGACTCGTTCAGCACGTCGGGCGTGTTGGTGCCGAGCACGTTCGCCGCGTTGAACGCGGCCATGTCGAAATTGTTGTAGCCGACCGCCATGTTCGCCACGACGCGCAGGCGCGGCGCTGCCGCGAGCTCCGCCGCGCCGACCGGGTCACCGGCCGTCAGCGCGCCGTCCTTGTCGGCCAGACGCGCGGCGAGCACGTCGGGCGCGAGTGCGTCGCCGTTGTTCCAGTCGACGTCGAAATACTGCTTGAGGCGCTCGATCACGTCCGGAAAGATCGGACGCGCGACCAGGATCTTCTGCATCGCCATCTCCGCATGCCGCGGGCGGATCGCAGCGCGTCGTGCGCCGCCGGGACCGCCCGCCTTAGGTTGAAAATCGTCAGCTTACGCCGTGAAGAAGAGCCACGACGTCAGCAGGAATACCGGTATCAGCACGACCAGCGCCCAGCCGAGATACGCGAAGAAGCTCGGCATCTTCACACCGCGCGATTCGGCGATCGCCTTCACCATGAAGTTGGGTGCGTTGCCGATATAGCTGTTCGCGCCCATGAACACCGCGCCCGCCGAAATCGCGGCGAGCGTCGACGCGCCGGTCGTCATCAGCGACTGGGCATCGCCGCCCGCGAGGTTGAAGAACACGAGATAGGTCGGTGCGTTGTCGAGGAACGACGACAGGATGCCCGTCGCCCAGAAGTACATCGCGTCGACCGGCTTGCCGTCCGGCCCCGTGACGAGATGGACGATCTGCGCGAACGCGCCGTCGGCACCGGCGCGCAGGATCACGATCACCGGCGCGATCGTCACGAAGATCCCCGCGAACAGCTTCGCGACTTCCTCGATCGGCGCCCAGTTGAACGCATTGCCCTCGCGCGCGGAGCGCGGCGTCAGTGCGAGCGACGCGAGCGTCACGCCCACGAGTGCGACGTCGCGCACGAGGTTCTGCAATGCGACGTGCGTGCCCCATACGTCGAACGTGATGCCCGGCTTCCAGATGCCGCTCATCAGCACCAGGCCGATCACGGCCGCAAGCAGCACGAAATTGATCTTGCCGTCGATCGACAGCCTGTCGCTGTCGCTGTCGCTGTCGGGTGTCGGGTCGAGCACGGCCGGCCGCTCCTCGCCGCCCTTGCGGTAGAAGTACGTATCGAGCGCGAAGAACAGCGTCAGCAGCACACCGCAGATGAACAGCATCGGCAGCGCGAGGTGCGTGGTCGTCCAGAAGAAGCTCACGCCATTCAGGAAGCCGAGGAACAGCGGCGGATCGCCGAGCGGCGACAGCGACCCGCCCGCATTCGCGACCAGAAAGATGAAGAAGATCACGACATGCACGACATGTTTGCGGTTGTCGTTGGCGCGCAGCAGCGGCCGGATCAGCAGCATCGCGGCACCGGTCGTGCCCATCACGCTCGCGAGCAGCGTGCCGAGCGCGAGGATCGCGGTATTCAGCTTCGGCGTGCCGTGCAGGTTGCCGTTCACGCAGATACCGCCCGCGACCGTATAAAGCGCGGTGAGCAGCACGATGAACGGAATGTATTCCTCGAGCAGCGCATGCACGAGCGTGCCGAACGCGGTGCCTGCGCCGAACGCGAACGCGAACGGGATCAGGAACACGACCGCCCACCCGGCCGCAATCTTGCCGAAGTGGTGATGCCAGAACACGGGGACGACGAGCGGGAACAGTGCGATGGAGAGCAGGATCCCGGCAAACGGGATGCCCCAGAGAGCAGACAGCGTGGCACCGTCGAGCGTTGCGGCCGATGCAAGCGCGGGAACGGCGCCAAGCGCAATTCCCGACGCCATGCCCGCCCAGGCGGCATGTCGTTTCATGCAGAACTTCCTTGTTCGAGTGGTAGTGGATGCGGCGGGCGCGTCATGCGCCCCGTACGACGATCACGTGAACGCGGTACGGACCGTGCGCGCCCAGTACGATGGTCTGCTCGATATCGCCCGTGCGCGACGGGCCCGATACGAAATTGACCGCGCGCGGCAATTCGCCGCGCTCCGAGCGGATCAGTGCAAACGCGTCTTCGTGACCGGCGACGATCCGCGACGCGGGAACGATCGCGATGTGTGTTTCCGGCAGCAGGCCGGCCGACGCATAGGTGTCGGGGCCGGACAACAGCACCAGCGAGCCCGTTTCGGCGGTCGCGCAAAAGCAGCCCGTGAGGCCGACCAGATCGCCGTCGCGCGGCTTGCGGCATTCGACCGACAGGCCTGCGCCCGCCCAGTCGAAATCGGCCAGCGTGCGCCACGCGACGGCCTGCGTCGGCAGGCCGTGAGCGGAAAGGTAACGGGACGCGGCGGCAGGGACATCGGCAAGCGTCGCGACTTCGTCGACGGTCGTCGACAGACGTACCGCTTCGTCGACGAAGGCAGCGACGAGATCGGCCGGCGCCGGTGGGCGCGGGCCCTCCGGATGACGGGCGAGATAGTCGGCAACGCCGTCGCGCTCGGCCGCATCGGGTTCGGCCGCACGCCCCTGCGCCGCGCGAATGCGCGCGAGGATCTGGCGACGGGCAGCGGAAGTGTCCATGAACGGTCCTCGTGACGTTGGCGGGCGATACCGTCGGATTATACCGGCCGACCCCGCCCCAACGCAGTTTTGGCCGTTCGGCCGACGCTTACTTCGACGCGTCTTCCTCGACCGGCTGCGCGATGCCGAACACCTGGCGCAGGTACGCGAGATATGCCTTGTCGTCGCACATGCTCTTGCCCGGCGAATCCGACAGCTTCGCGACCGGCTGGCCGTTGCAGCGGACCATCTTGATCACGATCTGCAGCGGCACGTAGCCGAGATCGTTGGTGAGGTTCGTACCGACACCGAACGCGAGCTTGCAGCGGCCGCGGAACCGTTCGTACAACTGCATGACCTTCGGGATGTCGAGCGCGTCCGAGAACACGAGCACCTTGGTACGCGGGTCACAACGGTTCGACTCGTAATGGCGCAGCATCCGCTCGCCCCAGTCGAACGGATCGCCCGAATCGTGGCGCGCGCCGTCGAACAGCTTGCAGAAGTACATGTCGAAGTCGTTCAGGAACGCATCCATCCCGTAGACGTCCGACAACGCGATCCCGAGGTCGCCGCGGTATTCCTTCGCCCACATCTCGAAGCCGTAGGTCTGCGAATCGCGCAGCCGCGGGCCGAGCGCCTGGCATGCCTGCAGGTACTCGTGCGCCATCGTGCCGAGCGGCGTGATGCCGTGCTTCATCGCGTAAAGCACGTTGCTCGTGCCCGCGAACTGCGGGCCGAGGCCGTCGCGCAGCGTGAGCGCGACTTCCTCGTGCCAGACCTTCGAGAAGCGCCGGCGCGTGCCGTAGTCGGCGATCTTGCAGTCGGCGAACTCGGGCTTCGCACCGAGCAGCTTGATTTTCTCGCACAGCCGCTCGCGGCCTTCGCGATAGTCGGGCTCGCGCTGCGTGTTGCGGAAATACACTTCGTTGACGATCGCGAGCACCGGGATCTCGAACAGGATCGTGTGCAGCCACGGCCCCGTGATCTCGATGTCGATTTCGCCGTTGCCCTTCGGCGACGGCGTGATCGAGATGTACTTCTCGTTCAGATGGAACAGCGCGAGGAAATCGACGAAATCGCTCTTGATGAAGCGCATCCGCCGCAGGTAGTCGAGTTCGACGTCGGAAAAACGCAGCGCGCACAGGCCGCGCACCTCGTCGCGGATCTCGTCGATGTACGGCACGAGATCGACGCCGGGCGTGCGGCACCGGAACCGGTATTCGACGCTTGCAGCGGGGAAGTGATGCAGGACGACCTGCATCATCGTGAACTTGTAGAGATCCGTGTCGAGCAGCGAAGTGATGATCATGATTACGGCACCGCCAATATCG
Source organism: Burkholderia sp. AU30198 (assembly GCF_020419825.1). Lineage (NCBI taxonomy): Bacteria > Pseudomonadati > Pseudomonadota > Betaproteobacteria > Burkholderiales > Burkholderiaceae > Burkholderia > Burkholderia sp. AU30198. The sequence goes on from NZ_JAIZSA010000023.1 coordinate 82,513, forward strand.
TGACAGGGCCCCGGCGCACCGCGCGCCGCCCGGTCTGTCGGCCATGTTACCCGAATGCGGGCCCGACCATCGTGAAACCGCCTGCGACCCTGCTCCGGTCGCACCGCCCTGCCGGCACACGGTACACGCGCCCCCGCTGGTGCGTCCCTTCGCCGGCCCCTTGGCGGGGCCCCATAAACTAATCACGAAACGATATAAGCCGGATAGCCGACCACGCCATGCGGGTTTTGCGCTTCAGTTACAATGCCGGTTTTGGCGCAAACGCCACCCCATATATACCGCCAAGCAGGAGCGTTTTAATGACTCACGTTGTGACCGAAGGCTGCATCAAGTGCAAATACACGGACTGCGTGGATGTGTGCCCGGTGGATTGCTTCCGTGAAGGTCCCAACTTTCTCGCCATCGATCCGGACGAGTGCATCGACTGCGCCGTGTGCGTCGCCGAGTGCCCGACCAATGCGATCTATGCCGAAGAAGACGTTCCGGGCGACCAGCAGCAGTTCACCGCGCTGAACGCCGAGCTGGCGAAGGACTGGCCGTCGATCACGAAGACCAAGCCGGCACCGGCCGACGCAGACGAGTGGAAGGACGTGCAGGACAAGCTGCACCTGCTCGAGCGCTGATCGCGCAGCGGCCGCAAAAAATTTTTGTGCGCCGCGGCTCAAAAGTGTTGACGGCTTGATCAACGCTCCATATAATCTCGTTTCTCTGCTGTTGTTGTTTGTTCCCCGATAGCTCAGTCGGTAGAGCGCCGGACTGTTAATCCGTAGGTCCCTGGTTCGAGCCCAGGTCGGGGAGCCAAAAACGCAAAGGCCCGTTGAAAGTGGACGGGCTTTTTGCTGGTAGACAAACCAACATGCAGATGTACCGATTTATTCCCCGATAGCTCAGTCGGTAGAGCGCCGGACTGTTAATCCGTAGGTCCCTGGTTCGAGCCCAGGTCGGGGAGCCAAATAGCGAAAGGCCCGTCAATCGACGGGCCTTTTGTTTTTCCGGCCCGCCTTTCGGCTTCCGTCGCCCGGTCGCGCGCATGCTAGAGTCTCTGTCCCGCATTCGCATCCGGTTCCGTCGATGAAGCACCGCCTCCTCCACTCAGCCCCATTCGCCCTCCTGCTTTCTGCGTTCGCCGCGGCACCGCTCGCGCACGCGGAGGAAGTCGGCAGCGTCAACACCCATTTCCGTGTCACCGGCTCCGATCGCGTGGTCGTCGAGGCGTATGACGATCCGGTTGTAAACGGCGTGACCTGCTACGTGTCGCGCGCCCGCACCGGCGGGATCAAGGGCACGCTCGGCGTCGCCGAGGATCCGAGCGAAGCGTCGATCGCATGCCGGCAGGTCGGCCCGATCAGCTTCAAGGAGCCGCTCAAGCAGCAGACCGACGTGTTCAGCGAGCGCATGTCGTTCATCTTCAAGACCCTGCACGTCGTGCGCGTGGTCGATGCCAAGCGCAACACGATCGTCTACCTGACCTATAGCGACCGCATCGTCAGCGGCAGCCCGAAGAACGCCGTCACCGCGGTGCCGATGCCGGCCGGCACGACGATTCCGGTCAAGTAAAGCGCGCGCCTGCCGGGCGCGCGAGCGATACACTGTCGGTTCGACCGCTCCCGCGCCCGATCATGTCCGCCACCCGCCTTCCCGACTCCGCACGCTACTGGCGCACGCCGCTGCTGCCGGATGCGGATCTCGTCACGGCCACCTATCGCGACCACACGTTCGCGCCCCACTGGCACGACGCGTACACGATCCCCGTGATTCTCGAAGGCGCGGAACGCTTCACCTATCGCGGCAACGGCTATGTCGCCGAAACCGGCTCCGTGCCCGTGATCAATCCCGGCGAGGTGCATACGGGTTCGCGCGCGGCCGACGAGGGCTGGTGCTATCGCGTCAGCTACATGCCGGTCGAATTCATCCGCGAACTCACGAGTGCGATTGCCGGCCGCCCGCAGGACGCGCCGTGGTTTGCGCCGGACGTGATTCGCGACGCCGATCTTGCGGCCCGGCTCACGCTGGCGCACCGGATGATGGAAGCTGGCAGCGAGCGCGCCCTGCCCTTGCCGGTGCACGGGCAGCCGGCTCATGATCCGGCGACCGGCGCACCGCGCATCTACGATCCGCTCGCTGCCGAGACTGCGATGCTCGATGCGTTGTCGACGCTGATCGTGCGCCATGCCGACGCACTGCCGCGACCCGCGCCGCTCGCAGCGGACGAGCCGCGCGTCGACGCGATGCGCGAGCGGCTCGCCGCCGATCTCATGTGCACGGTGACGCTCGACGAAGTCGCGCAGGCGGCCGGCCTGTCGCCGTTCCACGCGGCGCGCCTGTTCACCCGCACGACCGGCATGCCGCCACATGCGTGGCGCAACCAGTTGCGCTTGCAGCGCGCGCTGGCGCCGCTGCGCGCGGGTGTGCCCGTCGCCGACGTCGCGGCGGCCAGCGGCTTCGTCGACCAAAGCCACTTCACCCGACATTTCAAACGCATGTTCGGCGTGCCGCCCGGGCGCTGGCAGGCGAGCTGACACACGGCGGCGCACGGCCCGCCACCGCGATGCCGGCGGAGCCGGCAAGCGGCAAGCACCGCCCCGATCCCGCGAGCGCAAGAACATACAAGCCGGCCCATCACCTGCCCGCTATCCTCCAACTCATGGAGGAGCACCCTTTGAACCCGACACCCGCATCGCCTGCCCGCCGCCCATTGAACGAATGGCTCGACGGCGCGCGCGACACGATTCCGATGATGATTGGCGCCGCCCCGTTCGGCGTGATTTTCGGCACGCTCGTTGGCGGCGGCCCGCTCGCCCCGTGGCATGGCGCGCTGATGTCGCTCGCCGTGTTCGCGGGCTCCGCGCAGTTCATCGCGCTCGGCCTGATCGCGGGCAGCGCGAGCTTCGTCGTCGTGCTCGCGACCACGCTGATCGTGAACCTGCGTCACCTGCTGTACAGCGCGACGCTCGCGCCCTATGTTGCGCACCTGCCGCTGCGCTGGCGCGCGACGCTCGGCGCACTGATGACCGACGAGGTGTTCGCGGTCGCCTATGCGCACTACCGGCACTTCCCGCCCGGCGCAATCGGCCCCCACTACTTCTTCGGCTCGGGGCTCGCGATGTACCTGAACTGGCAGGTCTGGACGCTCGCGGGCATCGGCTTCGGTGCCGCGTTCCCGGGCCTGCAGTCGCTCGGCCTCGATTTCGCGATGGCGGCGACCTTCATTGCGATCGTCGTCCCGCAGCTCGGCACGCTGCGCTATTTCGCGGCCGCAGTGACGGCCGGCACGCTGGCGTACTTCTGGCAGGGCTGGCCGTACAAGCTCGGGCTGCTCGGCGCAGTTGCGGCGGGCGTCGCGATCGGCGTCGCGCTCACGCTGCTGCACGAACGCACGCGCGCCGGCTCGCGCACGGAGGCCGCATCGTGAGCTACGCGCTGCTGATTCTCGGGATGGCGGTCATCACCTACGCGATCCGCTCGACGCTGTTCCTGTTCGGCGAACGGCTGACCTTCCCGCCGCTCGTGCGGACCGCACTCGGCTTCGTGCCCGTCACCGTGCTGACCGCGATCATCGTGCCGATGACCGTCTCGCCGCACGGCGGTACGGCCGAACTGACCTGGCGCAATCCGCAGCTCGTCGGCGCGCTGGCTGCCGTGCTCGTGTCGGCAGCCACCCGCCGCCCGCTCGTGACGATCGCGGCGGGGCTCGCGGTGTTCTTTCTCTGGCAAGGGGTCGTGCTGCCCCACTGGCTACCCACCTGAGTACACGCTCGGTCACGCACGCTCAAGTTTTTGTCCGGCACGCCGATATAGGGAGTGAAGACCCGCCACCGGCCTCGGCGCGCACCGGTCAGTCGACGCTGCGCCCGCCCCGGTGCGCCGTGCCGGCCGACGGCTTGCGCGGGCCGCCATCGAGACGATTCATGGGCCAGATCACCCTTTCCCTCAAGGACGACACACTCGAGTCCCTGCGCAAGGACTACGACGCGTTCGTCCGCGTGTCGCTGAAACTCGACCCGCAGTTCGCGACGCCGTCGTTCGAGGATTTCCTGCGCGCCAAACTGCTCGACAACATGGTGCCGCTGACCGAGCACGCGGTGCAGCGGATGCTGGAGGGCGGCCAGTATGCGTGGGCAAAGCGCACGCTCGACAAGGAATTTCCGGACGTCGTCGCGATCCTGATGCGACAGGCCGGCGAATTCGGCTTCGGCTTCGCGTCGCGCTCCGAATGGACCCCCGACGAACTCGCGAAGGCTTGCCGCGACTGGGCGAAGGCGATCGTCGCCGAAGCACAGGGCGACCCGTCGCTGATCGACCCGCTCGCCTCGCAGATCAAGGGGGCGGCGCAAGACATCCAGACGCTCGAGGAACTGATGCAGACGCCGGCATGGCGGCTCGCGGAATCGCTGCGACAACGGGTCTACGAGGCCAAGCTCGCGTGCGAGATGAGTGTCGGCAGCACCGCGCGCGACAAGCTCGGCGAACTGCGTGGGCTGCTGCGGCTCGGGCTCTCGCATGGCTCGTTCCAGAAACAGGAAGCGCAGCAGATCATGGAATACCTGCGGCTGCTGAAGCCGGAGATCTTCGTCGAGGAGCCGTACGACGTCTTCGCCCGGCTCGCCGCGTGGCTGCGCAACGTATTCACGCCGTCTGCCGTGCGTCCGGCGCAAGGACAGGGGCAAGGGCAAAGTCAACGCCGGCCGTAACGGCGCGCCCCATCGCATCAACCCATGAAAACGGCCCGGTTCGCGCAACGCGAACCGGGCCGTCGGATGGCCGCCGTCGCGACGCGCCGTCCGGGACGAGCGTCGCGCGGCATCGGGCATCGCTTACTGCGTCGCGCCCTGCGCCGATGCACCGCCCTCCGCGCCGACCGCTGCGCCGCCTTCGGCCGCTTCACCGGTCTTCGCCTTGGCCGAGCCGGCATGGCCCTTGGCCGACTTCGCGGCATGCTTCGCGTGCTTCTTGGCCGAATGGACGGCCGACGACGCCGTATCCTTCGTACCGTCGGCTGCCGCGCCGACCGCATCGGTTGCACCGCCGACCGCATTGCCCGACACGTTCGCGCCCGCACCGCCCTGCACGCCTGCACCGACACCCGCTGCCGGCGTCTGCGCCTGCACGCCGGCACCGGCTGCGCCCTGCACCGCCGTGCCCGTCTGGGCAAATGCGGCCGAAGTGGCGAACGCCGTCAGCGCGGCACCGATCAGCATCGTACGAATCTTGGACATGGCAATTCTCCTCAGGAAGTTGTGAGCCCGAACCGCAGCGATGCGGTCCGTAGCGCCCCGCCGCAACACGCAGCAGGTACGACAAAAGACCCGCGGCGCGCACGGCCGGTTCTCGAATTTCTCAGACTGTTACCCACCGTTTCATTTGCTGACGAATGGCTCACATTCCCTAACAACTGCGTGCGGCAGCCGACCGCGCTCGCGCGCCGGCCCGCGGTGCCGTATGATGCGGGGCGATTCCTCCCGCGCTTTGCGCACCTTCTTCGCCATGCCCAATCTGGATTTCACGCTGACCGGCGAATACGTCGAGCTGCACAACCTTCTCAAGATCACCGGCCTCGCTGACAGCGGCGGCACCGCGAAGCTGATCGTCGCGTCCGGCGCGGTGAAAGTCGACGGCGCGGTCGAACTGCGCAAGACCTGCAAGATCCGCGCGGGCCAGGTCGTCCTGCTCGGCGACACGCGCATTGCGGTGCGCGAAGCATAGGGCCCGACGGTTCCCCCTGCCTGCGACATGGCCATCGGTGCGCGCGTTCGACACGGTTCGAATAAAGCCGTAAGCTAGCCGTCTCTCAAAATAAATACATATAGCGCGGGCCCGCACCCGCGCGAGCGCCCATTCCATGTCGCATTCCGGTCTTACGCGGACGGCCGCCGCGCCGCCGTCCCTGTCCAGTCATGCCGCCGATACCGCGCGCCTCGCCGCGCCGCTCGCGATCGCGCAGCTTTCGCAGATGGCGATGAGCGTCACCGACACGGTGCTGCTCGGCTCGCTCGGCCCCGATTCGCTCGCGGCGGGCGGGCTCGGCGCGAACTTCTTCTTCGTCATCGTGACCGTGCTGCAAGGCGTGCTGTCGTCGGTCAGCGTCAGCGTCGCGCATGCGCGCGGTGCCAAGGCCGACGAGCGCGTCCCGCACATCTACTGGACCGGCTTCGCGCTGTCCGTGTTGCTCGCGATCCCGGCCATCATCGCGCTGTCGCTGTCCGAACCGATCCTGCTGATGTTCCACGAGCCGCCCTTGCTCGCGCATCACGTCGGCGAATACACGGGCATCCTGCGCTTCGCCGCGCTCGGCAGCCTGATCGGCGTCGGGCTGATGCGCGCATTCCTGCCCGCGATCGGCGCCGCACGCCGGCTGCTGTGGGTGTCGATCGGCGGCGTCGGCGTCAATGGCGTGCTGAACTACGGGCTGATCCACGGCGCGTTCGGGCTGCCGCGCCTCGGCTTCCTCGGTTCGGCCGTGGCGACGACCATCACGATCTGGCTCACCGCGCTCGCACTGATCTGGCTGCTGCACGGCCGGCAGCGCTTCCGTCACTTCGTGACCGCCGCGCGCCCGAAGCTGCCCATGATGGGCGAACTGATCGGCATCGGCTGGCCGGTCGCGATCACGTACGGAGTCGAATCGACACTGTTCCTCGCAACCGGCCTGACGATCGGCGTACTCGGCGCGACGGCGCTTGCCGCACACCAGATCGCGCTGAACGTCGCATCGGTGGCATTCATGGTGCCGCTCGCGATCGGCCAGGCCGCCAACGTGCGGGTCGGCTACTGGGTCGGCGCGGGGGCACCCGTCGCCGCGCGGCATGCGGGCTTCGTCGCACTCGGCCTCGGTGTCGCGTTCATGTCGCTGTCGGGCATCGTGCTGATCGCCGCGCCGCACGCGATCGTCGGCCTGTACCTGAACCTCGGCGATCCGGCCAACGCGGCCACGGTGTCGCTCGCCGCGTCGCTGCTCGGCATCGCCGCAGTGTTCCAGATCGTCGACGGCGCGCAGACCGTCGCGTCGGGTGCGCTGCGCGGCCTGAAGGACACGCGCATCCCGATGCTCGCAGCGACCCTAGGCTACTGGGGGATCGGCTTTCCGACCGGCTACTGGTTCGCGTTCCACGTGGGCCTCGGTGCCCGCGGCCTCTGGTGGGGCCTCGCGGCCGGTCTCGCCAGCGTGGCCGTGCTGATGGCGTGGCGCTTTCATCTGAAGAGTGCGTCGCTCGTGACGTCGCGGCACTGAGCGCGACACGACGCGAAATTCCAGCCGGCGCTATGCTAGTCGGCTGAAGATCTCAAGACGCCGCGCGAGCGGCGCGACTGCCTCACGATACGTCTGATTACGTCTGATGCCGCGCGACGACGCGCGGCCTTTCCCCTTTCCTGGAGGAGTGGATCATGAACGAAGCAGTTCGGATGGAACGCGATACGTTCGGCGAAATCGCCGTGCCGGCCGACCGGCTCTGGGGCGCGCAGACCGAGCGCTCGCTGCAGAATTTCAAAATCTCGACCGAGAAGCAGTCGCCCGAGCTGATCCACGCGCTCGCGATCGTCAAGCGCGCCGCGGCGGCCGTGAACCAGTCGCTCGGCGTGCTGGCCGACGACAAGGCGCGCGCGATCATCGATGCGGCCGACGAGATCATCGCCGGCAAGCATCCGCGCGAATTCCCGCTCGCCGTGTGGCAGACGGGCTCCGGCACGCAGACCAACATGAACCTCAACGAGGTGATCGCGAATCGCGCGAGCGAACTGATGGGCGGCGAGCGCGGCGAAGCGCGCAAGGTTCATCCGAACGACGACGTGAACCGCGGCCAGTCGTCGAACGACGTATTCCCGACCGCGATGCACGTCGCGGCCGCGTATGCGATCGTCAACCACCTGCTGCCGGCGCTGCGCACGCTGCGCACGACGCTCGACGCGAAATCGAAGGCGTTCGCCGACATCGTGAAGATCGGCCGCACGCACCTGCAGGACGCGACGCCGCTCACACTCGGCCAGGAGTTTTCCGGCTACGTTGCGCAGCTCGACCAGGGCATCCGTCACGTCGAATCGGCGTTGCCGCACCTGTACGAACTCGCGCTCGGCGGCACCGCGGTCGGCACGGGGCTGAACGCGCATCCGGAGTTCGCGGTGCGCGTCGCCGATGAAATCGGCCGGCTCGCGAAGCTGCCGTTCGTGACGGCACCGAGCAAGTTCGAGGTAATGGCGGCCGCGGATGCGCTGGTGTTCGCGCACGGCGCGCTGAAGACGGTGGCAGCCGGCCTGATGAAGATCGCGAACGACGTCCGCTGGCTCGCGAGTGGGCCGCGCTGCGGGCTCGGCGAGCTGTCGATTCCGGAGAACGAGCCGGGCAGCTCGATCATGCCGGGCAAGGTGAACCCGACTCAATCCGAAGCCGTGACGATGCTGTGCTGCCAGGTGTTCGGCAACGACGTCGCGGTCAACGTCGGCGGCGCGAGCGGCAATTTCGAGCTGAACGTGTTCCGGCCGATGATCGCGCACAACGTGCTGCAGTCGGTGCGGCTGCTCGCCGACGGCGCGCAGAGCTTCAACGACCACTGCGCGGTGGGCATCGAGCCGAACCGCTCGCGGATCGACCTGCTGCTGAACGAATCGCTGATGCTCGTGACGGCGCTCAATCCGCACATCGGCTACGACAAGTCAGCACAGATCGCGAAGAAGGCGCACAAGGAAGGCACGACGCTGAAGGCGGCCGCGCTCGCGCTCGGCTACCTGACCGAGGCGGAATTCGATGCGTGGGTACGTCCCGAGCAGATGATCGGGTCGCAGTAACGGCAGGAAAACGGGCGCGGCGCGATGCGCGGCGCCCGCAGTGGTCAGACTGCGCCCTTCGCGACTTCTTCCGGTTTCATCTCGACGATCTTGTCGAGCGCGGCCCGCACGTCGGCCGCATATTTCGCGAGCACCTTCTGCTCGTCGGTCTCGGGCACGAACGGCGGCACCGGTACCGGGTTGCCGTTCTCGTCGACCGCGACGAACACGACGAGGCAATCGGTCGTCTGGCGCAGCATGCCGCCCTTCGGATCGCCGGCATGCACAGACACATGGATGTGCATGCTGGTGCGGCCCGTCGCGACGACGCGCGCCTTCAGCTCGACCAGATTGCCGACCATGATCGGACGCTGGAAACGGATGTTGCCGACGCTGACCGTCACGCAATAGCGGCTCGACCAGACGGCCGCGCATGCATACGCGACCTCGTCGATCCACTTCATCAGCGCGCCGCCATGCACCTTGCCGCCGAAGTTCACGGACGACGGCTCGGCGAGGAAGCGGAATACGGTTTCGGTGCGGTCGAGGGCGGCCGGTACGGGGGACGGTTGGGACATCTTGTTGGCTCCAGGCGGCAGGGGCGCTGTAATCGGGCCATTATACGTTGCGCTGCGGCAACGCGTCGCGGGGCGCACCGTGTGGCGCGGCTGCCGGGGCCAAGCCCGGTGCGCACGCGGCCGGCACCGGTCAATGGCGCACCGTGATGCCCTGATCGATCGTGCCGTACATCTCGATGCTGCCGCCGCGCTCGCCGGTCGCGCCACCGCCCTGCGCACAGGCTGCACAGACGAGCGCGGCCGCCAGCAAACAGAAAATCGTCTTCATCGTTGCATCGTGTCACATGCGGCAGCCCGCTGCCGCCGCTTTCGGCCATTCTACGCGCGCGCCGCAAGCAGCCGCACCCCGGTTCGCCGCATCGACGACGCGGGCGCCACTGCATCCGACATTTCAGCCAACAGCGAAACATCGAATGCGCGCGGCCACTACACTGAAGATCATCCCGCCTGACGAGACACGACGATGACCGACCAAGACGACCACCACTTCCCGGGCCTGAGCCGCATCGGCTCACTGATCGCCGACCCCGGGCGCGCCGCGATGCTGTGGGTGCTGATGGACGGCAGCGCACGACCGGCGGGCGAACTGACGATGATCGCAGGGCTGTCGCCGTCCGCCGCAAGCGCCCACCTCGCGCGCTTGACCGAAGGCGGCCTGCTTGCGCTCGACGTGCGCGGCCGGCACCGCTACTACCGCATCGCATCGGCCGATATCGCGGCCTCGCTCGAGGCGCTCGCGAACGTCGCCCGCGCGGCCGCGCCGCATCGCCCGGTTCCGGCGCCGTCCCGCACGGTCCCGGCCGAACTGCGCTATGCGCGCACCTGCTACGACCACATGGCCGGCGAACTCGCGGTGCGCATCTTCGACGGGCTCACCGCGCGCGGCTGGCTGCTTGCCGACGGCGATGCGATCGAGGCCACTGAACTCGGCACCCAGGCGCTTGCGCAATGGGGCATCGACGTCGCGCAGCAGCGCACGCGCCGGCGCCGCTTCGCGTGCGGCTGCCTCGACTGGAGCGAGCGGCGCTCGCATCTCGGCGGCGCGCTCGGTGCGGCGCTGCTCGAGAGCTTCTGCGCACACGGCTGGATCGAGCGCGCCGCACGGCCGCGCGTGCTGCGCGTCACCGTGCCCGGACAGCAGGTTTTCGACGGGTGGCTTACGTCCGCTTGACGCCTGTATTGCGTCTGCACGACAACGGCGCGCGATCGACAGGTTTTGTTACATCGCGTGCCATTCGACTTACAAAACACCGAGCATTGAAACAGGCCGAGCGGATATTGTGAACTCAACGGCACGAATCGACGCGCCGCGATAATGACGAAGACGCTCATCATGGCCACCCTGTTCACGCTCAAGCGAACCGCCCGCTGCACGCTGCTCGCGTTCGTTGCGCTTGCGGCACTGCCTCCCGCATTCGCGCAATCGGCCGACGCCCCGCCCTATTCGGCTGCGGCACGACAACCGGGCGGCGATCCGCCCAGCCGCGTCGCGCGGCTCAATTACCTGTCGGGCGCTGTGACGACCGAACCGGCCGGCACCGATACATGGTCGTATGCCGCCGTGAACCGGCCGCTGACGACCGGCGACCAGCTCTGGAACGATGCCGGTGCGCGCTCGGAACTGCACATCGGCTCGACCGCGGTGCGGCTCGGCGAGTCGACGAGCCTGTCGGTGCTGAACCTCGACGACTCGACGACCCAGCTGAAAGTGGGACTCGGCACCGTATCGACGCATGTGCGCGACCTGCCGGCCGGTGGATCGTACGAAATCGACACGCCGAACCTCGCGCTCGGCATCACGGGCCCCGGCGACTATCGCGTCGACGTTGCACCGAACGGCGCGAGCACGACGGTCACGTTGCGCAGCGGCAGTGCGACCGTCTACGGCAGCAACGGCCAGTACCCGCTGTCACCGGGGCAGCAGGTCGTATTCACGGGCACCGACCTGCAGGTCGCGCAGCAATCCGCCGCCCCCGGCCCCGATCCGCTCGACCAGTGGGCCGCCAGCCGCGACGCGGCCGAGGAGCGCTCGGTGTCGGCCCGCTATGTGTCGCGCGACATTCCCGGCTACCAGGATCTCGACGCGAACGGTACGTGGCGCGACACCCCGAACTACGGTCAGGTATGGGTACCGAACGACACGCCGGCCGACTGGGCGCCGTATCACGACGGCCACTGGATCTGGCAGGCACCGTGGGGCTGGACCTGGGTCGACGACGCGCCGTGGGGTTTCGCGCCGTATCACTACGGCCGCTGGGCATACGTGGACGATAGCTGGGCCTGGGTACCGGGGCCGCTGGTCGTCAGCCAGCCGCCGGTCTATGCGCCGGCACTCGTCGCGTTCGTGGGCGGTGGCGGCGGCCCCGACTGGAGCGTCGCGCTCACAGTGGGCGGCGTCGCCGCGGCCGGCTGCGCGTGGTTCGCGCTCGGCCCGGGCGAATCGTGGCATCCGGGCTGGGGCGGCTGGAGCCCGCACTACTACGACCGCGTGAACCGCAACATCGTGGTGAACAACGTCAACGTGAACGTGAACAAGACCGTGAACGTGACAAACATCACCAATATCACCAACATCAACAAGACGTACGTCAACTTCCGCGCACCGCACGCGATCACGGCCGTACCGGCGTCCGCGTTCGTGCACGGCCAGCCGGTCGCGCACTTCTCGCAGCACGTCGATCCGCAGCAATGGCGCAATGCGCACGTCACGCCGGGTACACCCGGCATTGCGCCGGTGCGCCAGAGCTTCACCGGCGGGCTGCGCAATGCGAGCTACCGTCCGCCGCCGGCGATCGCGCAACACCCGTACGTCGCGACGCGCAATCCCGCCGTGCCGGCCGCGTATCGCGACCAGGCCGCGGCCCACCTCGCGCAGCAAGGCGGGCGCGTGCCAGGTGCCGGTGCGCCGGTCGTGAAGACGAACGTGCCGGCCGACTATACGGCTCGTCCGGTCCGCGTACCGGGCCAGCCGGGCGGCGGCGCATGGGCGATGCACAACGTGCAGCTCGTGAATCCGCACGGCCCCGTCGTGCAGCCGGCTCGTGCGTCTCGCGAAGGCCAGCCGGCCGCCGCGCAGGCCGGGCGGCCGGGGGGAGCACCGATGCCCGGCATCCCGAATGCCGCGCGGCCGGCGAACGGCGAAACCCCCAACGCACCACGCTTCGCCAACGGCGGCATGCCGCAGGCACCCGGCAACCCGATGCCACATCAGGCCTTCGGGCCGGGCAACGGCATCCCGCATCCGCCGGTAGCGAACAACAGTCCGGCAGGCATCGGCAATGCGCACGCAGCCGAGGCGCCGTCACCCGCGTGGATGCAGCCGCACACACCGATGGAACGTCAGCGCCCCGCTCCGCCCACCGCGCTGCATGCGGCGGGACAGAATGCGCTGCCGCCCGTGCGCAGCGCTGCGGTCCCGCATCCGGAGGGCATGCCGACTCCACAGGACACGCAGCCCGGCGGCCGCAACGAAACGCCGCGCGCGCTGCCGCAACCGCGGCTCGACAATACGGCGCAGATTCCGCAGCCGCGTCCGCGCCCCGATTTCCAGACGCCGGCCCAGCATGGGCAACCGCAACCGGAACGGGCGGCACCTGCGCCGCAACCGCGCCCCGAATTCGCGCAACCGGCGCCGCACCGCGAAGTCGCCCCGCCACGTGTGAACGAGTACCGTCCGCCGGCCCCCGCCGTGCATGACATGCCGCGCCCGCAACCGCAGGCGCCGCGTATGGATCCACGGCCGCAACCCGCGCCGCGTATGGAGCCGCGACCGCAACCGGCGCCACGCATGGAACCGCGCCCGTCGATGCCCGCACCTCGCATGGAACCGCGGCCGCAACCCGCGCCGCACGTCGAGGCACCGCACCCGAGCAGCCCGCCGCCGCAAGGCGGACACGAAGAGCGGCATCGCCAGTAAGTGCCGCAAACGTGAAACAAAAAGGCCCGACCGGCATCAGCCGGGCGGGCCTTTTTTCTGTCGGGCGCGGATCGATGCATCCGCACGGCCCGGGTCGCGCGATCAGACCGCCATCGGCGCGGTCAGCGGCTCATGGTGTCGATAGCCGACGAGCGAGAAATCGGACGGCTCGATCTGCTCCAGCCACTCAGGCGCGTAGACGCCCGTCTTCGCGTATTCCGGCACACGCTCGGCGATCTCGAGCCGCGGGCTGTCGTAAGGCTCGCGCGTGAGCTGGCGCTGCAGCATGTCGAGCTGGTTCTCGTAGATGTGCGCGTCGCCGATGAAGTACGTGAACCAGCGCGGCGTGTAGCCCGTCAGCCGGCCGACCAGCGACAGCAGCGCGGCCCCTTCCGTCAGGTTGAACGGCGTGCCGAGGCCGACGTCGTTGCTGCGGATGTACAGGCACAGCGAGATTTCGCGCTTCGTTGCATTCGGCAGGAACTGGTACAGCAGATGGCACGCGGGCAGCGCGATCTCGTCGAGCACGGCCGGATTCCACGCGTGAAACAGGATGCGCCGGTCGGACGGGTTCTCCATGATCGTGTCCAGGCACTGGCGCAACTGGTCGATCGCCTTGTACAGCAGCACCTTCGGCGCGCCGTCTTCGTCGAAACGCGTGACGATCCGGAAGCCGCGGTGCGTCGCATCGGCGATCTGCGCGTCGGCGCCCGCGTCGAGCACCTTGTAACCCGGCCACTGGCGCCATTGCACGCCGTACACGTCGCCAAGATCGTCGACGCCCTGGCGATACGGGTTCGCGAGCCACTGCGCGTTCTCGTTCGCGTTCGCGTCCCACACCTTGCAGCCGAGCGCGCGGAAATCGGCAGCGCTGCGCGACGCGCGCAGGAAGCCGACCAGCTCGCCGATCGCGGACTTGAACGCGAGCTTCTTGGTCGTCACGGCCGGGAAGCCTTGCTGCAGGTCGAAGCGCAGCATCGCGCCCGGCATGCTGATGGTGCGGATCCCCGTGCGGTTCTCCTGCCAGGTGCCGGTATCGAGAATGGTACGAACGAGATCGAGATACTGTTTCATGCGGGTTCCTTCGGCCGCGAGGGCGGCCGTACCCGCCAATTTTAGCAAGCGTGATGCGGAAGCCCCGACAACGGCGCCGAAAACCCTGCCAGCGTGTCGCCGCGATCGCGCATGCCGTGCGCACACATCAGCCGGTAGAGCGTGACGCGCGACACGCCAAGCTCGCGTGCGGCATCCGCGAAACGGCCGCGATGGCGCAACAGCGCCTGCTCGATCGCCTGCCGTTCGGCCGCCTCACGCGCCTCCAGCAGCGACACCGGCGCGAGCGTCGCGAAGTCGTTCAGCTCGAGATCGACTGCGGTGATCATCCGGCCCTCCGACATGACGATCGCGCGGCGTACCCGATTGATCAGCTCGCGCACGTTGCCCGGCCATGAATAGCCGTACAGCGACGCGACCGCGTCAGGGGAAAAGCCGCGCAGGCGACGATGCGCGTCGCCCTTGAAACGCTCGAGCATGTGGCGCGCGAGCACCTCGATGTCCTTGCCGCGCGCACGCAATGGCGGCTCTTCGATCTTCAGCACGCACAGGCGATGGAACAGGTCCTCGCGGAACCGCCCTTCGCGCAGCGCCGCTTCCATGTCCACGTGCGTCGCGCAGATCACGCGCACATCGACGGGCACTGACACGTGAGCCCCCAACCGCTCGATCTTGCCTTCCTGCAGGAAGCGCAGCAGGCTTGCCTGGCTTTCGAGCGGCAAGTCGCCGATCTCGTCGAGAAACAGCGTGCCGCCGTTGGCGGCCTCGACGCGGCCGATCTTGCGCTGGTTCGCACCGGTGAACGCGCCGCGCTCATAGCCGAACAACTCGGCCTGCAGCAGCGTCGACGGGATCGCACCGCAGTTGATCGCGATGAACGGCGCCTGCGCGCGCGACGAACGCTCGTGAATCGCGACCGCCGTCAGTTCCTTGCCCGTACCCGATTCGCCTGAGATGAACACCGGCGCGTCGGTGGCCGCGACGCGGCGAATCGTCCTGAAGAGCCCGAGCATCGCATCGCAGGTCCCGACCATTTCGCCTTCGCTGCGCCCGGCGCCGACGGGCGGCGCAACGGGTTCGGTCAGCGCGACCATGCCGTGCGCATGACCGACGGTCTCGACGATCCGCGAGGTCTCGTACGGCATCGTCACGTAGTCGAAACAGTAATCGCGAATGAGATGACGCAGCGTAGCGTCCTGCAACTGGCCGCGGCGCGTCGCCGCGATCCAGCCGATGTGCTGAATGCTCAGACAGGATTCGAGTTCGCGCAGGTCCGAGGGTTTGAAGCCCGGCGAAAAATCGAGCAGCCCGGCCGTTGCGACACCATGCTGCACGACGCGCCGTACATCTCGCACGGTCTCCGCGAGATCGACACGCCAACCGCATTCGTCGAAATGGCCGCGCAACGCGTCGTTCGGTTCGCGCGAATAGTAGATCACGTGCCGCTGATCGGCTCCCATATGCCCACCCCGTTCATCAACCGTCTAACGATTGCCGTGCACGCCAGGTCACGTGCGAAAAGGATCGAATCGGGTCAGCCAAAGGTGGCTCGATTCGCCATGCCGATGCGCGGCGACGACAATGCCTCGCATGATGGCGCTTGTCTCGCGTCCAGTTATTTTTTTGATCAAGACAACTTGGTTATAGGCACTGAATACGACAATCCGATTTCAGCGCGGTGGGCGATGCGGCCGAATCGCTCAGGAGGTCGATGCATATCAATCGTCTGCACATAGCCCCGGCGCAGCGATACGTTCTGTCATCAACACATGCGGCGATTTTCATCCTTGAAGCGTATCGATTGAATCCGCAGTATTCCCGAGCCCCCTCGTTTCAGGTCTGAAACATTTTCAGCCGTTTTCCGACACAATTCGCAACGCTTGCGCACGAATCGCAGTCTCGACAACGGTCCCGGCGCGATGGCATGCAATTCGCTGAATAGGAAAACCGTCGGAGACAGCGACCATGCGAAACCATCTTTTACTTTCTTTCGTGCCGATGGCCATTGCGGTCGCGGCCGCCGGCCCGCCCACGCTCGTACACGCAGACGAAAGCACGAATCCGGATCGCGCCATGCTGCTTGCGGCAAACGCGCCGAGCATGCAGCACGGCACCGGGTTCGGCATCGTGACCGTGTCGGCACCGCAGCCGCTGCCGGCCGGCAGGACGTCGGTGACGCTGTGGGACGAGATCCCGCCGCCGCCCCAGTTACCGATACCGCTCCCGGTACCGCTTCCGGCACCGCAGCCGGGCGACGTGCAGCACGCGATGGAAGGCACCACGCAAGGCACGACGCGTCAGTGACGCATCGGTCGAACCATTTGATAAGGATGACATATTGATTTGAGCGGACCTGACCGCATCGATCGGATGCCGGCATCGTCCGTCGATCTCGCAACACGAAACGGTTTTGTGCTCCGTCCCCCGGCGGGCACTCTTTTTATTCATTCCATCGCCGCGACGCATTGCCTCGGGCGTCGCGGCGCGCAGCGCCGAAAGGCGGATGCGCGCCCCGGAACCGGCACGCGCTGCCGTTCCGGTAGAATCGGCGCCATTCCGGTTTTCCTTTCCCCGACCTTCATGACGACGTTGACCCTGATCGTCGCGCGTGCCCGCAACGGCATCATCGGCCGCGACAACCAGTTGCCCTGGAAACTTCCCGAGGATCTCGCCTTCTTCAAGCGCACGACGATGGGCGCGCCGATCGTGATGGGCCGCAAGACCCACGAGTCGATCGGCCGGCCGCTGCCGGGCCGCCGCAATATCGTCGTCACGCGCGACGCGACACGCCGCTTCGACGGCTGCGACACGGTCACGTCGCTCGCCGACGCGCTGGCGCTCGCTGCGCGCGACGGAGTGCCCGAGGCATTCCTGATCGGTGGCGCGCAACTCTACACGGAAGGTCTCGCACTCGCCGACAAGCTGGTCGTCACCGAGATCGATGCCGACTTCGACGGTGACGCATCGTTCCCGGCGCCCGACGCCGCGCACTGGCAGGAAGTGTCGCGCGATGCGCACCAGGCGGCCGCGCCGAACACGTTCGGCTATGCGTTCGTCGTCTACGCGCGCAAGCGCGGCTGACGCGTCGCCCGCCATGAAAAAAGCCCGACCGGCTTGCGCCGGTCGGGCTTTTTTCGTTTGATGACGGCCGATGCCGCGCGCCGCTTACTGCCCGGCGATCGTCATCTGCTCGATCAGCACCGAACCCGTTTCCTTCGTGCCGCGTACGATCGAATCGGCGCCGATCGCGACGATATGCCGGAACATTTCCTGCAGCGTGCTCGCGACCGTGATTTCCTCGACCGGATACTGGATCACGCCGTTCTCGACCCAGAAGCCCGCCGCACCGCGCGAATAGTCGCCCGTCACATAGTTCACGCCCTGCCCCATCAGCTCGGTCAGCAACAGGCCGGTGCCGAGCTTCTTCAGCATCGCATCGAAATCGTCGCCCGCCTGCGTGCTCGAGCTGCGCAGCGCGAGGTTGTGCGAGCCGCCTGCGTTGCCGGTGGTCTGCGTACCCAGCTTGCGCGCCGAATAGGTCGACAGGAAGTAGCCTTCGACGACACCGTCCTTGACGACGCTGCGCGCACGCGTGCGCACGCCTTCCTCGTCGAACGGTGCGCTGCCCATCGCGCGCGGCACGTGCGGATCCTCGACGACCTGGATGTGCGGTGCGAACACCGGCTTGCCGAGGCTGTCGACGAGGAACGACGTCTTGCGGTACAGCGCGCCGCCGCTCACCGCCTGCACGAACGCGCCGAGCAGGCCGGCCGCGAGCGGCGCTTCGAACAGCACGGGCACCTTGCGGGTGTCGAGACGGCGCGCGCCCATTCGCGCAAGCGCACGCTCGGCCGCGTAACGGCCGACCGCTTCGGGCGCCGCGAGATCGATCGCGCTGCGCTTCGACGTATACCAGTCGTCGCGCTGCATGTGACGGCCGCTCCCCGCGATCGGCGCGCATGCGATGTAGTGGCGCGAGTACGGGTAGCCGGACAGGAAGCCGCGCGACGTCGCGAGCACGAACTGCGAATGCTGGGCCGACACGCTTGCGCCTTCCGAATTGCGGATCTGCGGGCTGACCGCGAATGCGGCATCTTCCGCGCGGCGCGCAAGCTCGACGGCCTCGTCGGCCGTCAGCGCCCACGGGTGGTACAGATCGAGGTCGCGCGGGTCGGTTTCGAGCAGCTCGGCCTCGGCGAGACCGGCCGCCTCGTCTTCGGCCGTGAAGCGCGCGATGTTGTAGGCGGCGGCGACGGTATCCTTGATCGCGGCTGGCGAAAAATCCGACGTGCTCGCATTGCCGCGCTTCTTGCCGATGAACACGGTCACGCCGACCATCTTGTCGCGGTTGTGCTCGATCGTTTCGACTTCGCCGCGGCGCACCGACACCGACAGGCCGTCGCCCTCGGAGATTTCGGTCGCGGCGTCCGTCGCGCCGAGCGCCTTCGCATGGCGAAGGATGTCCGAGGCGATTTCTTTGAGCTGGTCCTGCGTGTGCGGGAAATAGCGCGCTTGTACGTCGAGATTGGCTGCCATCGTCTTGATATCCGGTGGCGGGCGGGCGCCCGCATGTTCAAAATGTTGCGTATCCCGCGATCATAGCAAGGTCCGGGGCCGGACACCGACAAGCTTGGGGTGTCCGCGGCGCGATACAATGCCGTCCATGACACGCAAAACCCGAATCCAGCCGATCGAGCATGCCGTCGAAGAAGACGACAATGGCTACGATCGCCCGAGCAAATCCCAGCTGAAGCGCGAGATGCACGAGCTGCAGGTGCTCGGCCAGGCACTCGTCGATCTGCCGAAAGACGCGCTGAAACGCATGCCGATGCCCGAAAGTCTCGCGGACGCCGTTCGCGAGGCGCGCCGGATCACCGATCACGAAGGCAAGCGCCGCCAGCTCCAGTACGTCGGCCGCGTGATGCGCTCGCTGACCGACGACGAGACGGCCGCACTGCGCACCGCGCTCGACGCGCAGCGCGGCGTGAACAAGGCCGCGACGGCCCGCCTGCACTGGATCGAACGCACGCGCGAACAGTTGCTCGCGAACGACGACGCACTGACCGAATTCCTGCGCCAGCACCCGGAAGCCGATATCCAGGAAGGCCGCACGCTGATCCGTAACGCACGCAAGGAAGCGCAGCAAGGCAAGCCGCCGCGCTATTTCCGCGAACTGTTCCAGTGGATCAAGACCGCTGGCGGCACGTCCAATGCGGACGACGAAGCGGCGGACGACGCCGGTGACGACCATGACGACGACGAAGCGTAACCACCCGGACGAGCTCGTCGTCGGCCTCGTGTCGATCAGCGACCGCGCGAGCACGGGTGTGTACGAGGACAAGGGCATTCCCGCGCTGCAGGAGTGGCTCGCCAGTGCGCTGGTGTCGCCGTGGCGCGCCGAAACGCGCCTGATCCAGGACGATGCGCCCACGATCTCCGCCACGCTCGCCGAGCTCGTCGATGTCGCCGGGTGCGACCTCGTCCTGACGACGGGCGGCACGGGCCCCGCGCGCCGCGACGTGACGCCCGAGGCCACGCTGGCCGTGGCGACGAAGGAAATGCCGGGTTTCGGCGAACAGATGCGGCAGATCAGCCTGAACTTCGTGCCGACCGCGATCCTGTCGCGGCAGGTCGCGGTGATCCGCGAGACGGCCGACCATGCGGCGCTGATCATCAACCTGCCCGGCCAGCCGAAGTCGATCCGGGAAACGCTCGAAGGGCTGCGCGATGCCGACGGCAAGTCGACCGTGCCCGGCATCTTCGCCGCGGTGCCCTACTGCATCGACCTGATCGGCGGCCCGTACATCGAGACCGACGCCGCAGTGGTCGCGGCGTTCCGGCCGAAAAGCGCTCGACGCTGAGCCTGTACTCAGCGCTAAGCGCGTGCCGGCCCGCTCAGGCGGCCGGCGCGGACTCCCCTGCCGAAGCCGACGCGGCCGGAATCAGGAAATGCTCGCGGTAGTACTTCAGTTCGTCGATCGACTCGTGGATGTCCGCGAGCGCCGTGTGCATCGCACGCTTCTGGAAGCCCTTGTAGATCGCAGGCTGCCAGCGGCGGCACAGCTCCTTGAGCGTGCTGACGTCGAGGTTGCGGTAGTGGAAGAACCGCTCGAATTCGGGCATCCAGCGCGCCATGAAGCGGCGGTCCTGGCAAATCGAGTTGCCGCACATCGGCGACTTGCCGGGCGACACGTACTGCGCGAGGAATGCCTGCAACTGCGCGGCGGCTTCCGCCTCGGTCACGGTCGACGCGCGCACGCGGTCGATCAGGCCCGAGCGGCCATGCGTCGACTTGTTCCAGTCGTCCATCTTCGCGAGCGTTTCGTCGCTCTGGTGGATCGCGAAGACGGGGCCTTCGACGGCGATGTCGAGCGTGGAATTGGTCACAACGACCGCGATCTCGATGATGCGGTCGTTATCCGGGTCGAGGCCCGTCATCTCCATATCGAGCCAGACGAGATTCAACTCGTTGCGCACGAGCGCGGGCTGGCTGGTGGAAGCGGCGGTATCGGTCATGAGTCATCCTGGAAAATGGCGGACGGCGCGCGGCGCCGCCCGAGCGGCCGGCATCGCAACAGCGGGCCCGGTCCGCAAGAACATATAATTCTCGCATAGAACCCTTTGGCCCCTTCGATGTCACCCTTTTCGTTCACCCTGCTGTTCGCGCTCGCCGTGCTCGCGATGGTCGTCACCAAGCTGTGGCTCGCGTCGCGGCAGATCCGCTTCGTCGCCGCGCACCGCAACGGCGTCCCCGTACAATTCAGCGCCACCATCCCGCTGACCGCCCACCAGCGCGCGGCCGACTATACGGTCGAGCGCACCCGGCTGACGATGCTCGAGATCGTCGTCAGTGCGGCCGTGCTGGTCGGCCTCACGCTGCTCGGCGGCGTCGGCGCGCTCGACACGCTGCTCACCGGCTGGCTCGGCCGCGGCTACGGGCAGCAGGTCGCGCTCGTCGCGGCGGTGCTCGTGATCACGAGCGTCATCGACGTCCCGTTCGAGTACTACCGCCAGTTCGGGATCGAACAGCGTTTCGGCTTCAACCGGATGACGAAACGGCTGTTCTTCACCGACATGCTGAAAAACTCGCTGCTCGGCGCCGCGCTCGGCCTGCCGCTGCTGTTCGTCGTGCTGTGGCTGATGAACCAGGCCGGCAGCCTGTGGTGGCTGTGGACCTGGATCGTCTGGGTCGCGTTCCAGATGCTCGTGCTGCTGATCTACCCGACCTTCATCGCACCGATCTTCAACAAGTTCGAGCCGCTGAAGGACGACGCGCTGCGCGCGCGCATCGAGTCGCTGATGAAACGCTGCGGTTTTGCGGCGAAGGGGCTGTTCGTGATGGACGGCAGCCGCCGCTCCGCGCACGGCAACGCGTACTTCACCGGCTTCGGCGCGTCGAAGCGGATCGTGTTCTTCGACACGCTGCTCTCGCGACTGTCCGGCCAGGAAATCGAGGCCGTGCTCGCGCACGAGCTCGGCCATTTCAAGCGTCGCCACGTGATGAAGCGGATGCTCGTCTCGTTCGTGCTGAGCCTCGTGCTGCTCGCGCTGCTCGGCTGGCTTGCGCAACGCACGTGGTTCTACACGGGGCTCGGCGTCACGCCGTCGCTCGACACGAGCAACGCGGGCGCCGCGCTCGTGCTGTTCTTCCTCGCGATTCCCGTGTTCCTGTTCTTCGCGACGCCGTTCGGCAGCCTCACGTCGCGCAAGCACGAATTCGAGGCCGATGCTTTCGCGGCCAGCCAGACCGACGCGCAGGATCTCGTCAGCGCACTCGTGAAGCTTTACGAGGACAACGCGTCGACGTTGACGCCCGACCCCGTCTACACGGCCTTCTACTACTCGCATCCGCCCGCCTCGCAGCGGATCGACCGCCTGATGCAGCACGCATGAGCCGGCCGACCTCCCGCAAGCCGGCCCCGCGCGCATCGAGCGCGCAGCGAGTCGAAGGCCGCGTGATCGCGGCGCACGGGCGCCACTACATCGTCGCACCCGACGACGGCGGCCCGATGCTGCAGTGCTTCCCGCGCGGCAAGAAGAGCGATATCGCGGTCGGCGACCGTGTCGTGTACGAACTCGCATCGGCCGACCAGGGCGTGATCGTCGAGATCGGCGAACGGCGCAACCTGCTGTACCGTTCCGACCAGTTCAAGTCGAAGCTGTTCGCGGCCAACCTCGACCAGTTGCTGATCGTGCTCGCGACCGAGCCCTATTTCAGCGAGGACCTGCTCGGCCGCGCGCTGATCGCCGCCGAGGCGAACGCGCTGAAGCCGCTCGTCGTACTGAACAAGATCGACGTCGAAGCCGCGCTGCCGGTCGCGCGCGAGCGCCTCGCGCCCTACCGCGCACTCGGCTACGACGTGCTCGAGCTGTCGGTGAAGGGCTCGCCCGACGACGCGCGCGCGCAGCTGATGCCGCACCTCGCCGGGCATTCGACAATCCTGCTCGGCCAGTCCGGGATGGGCAAGTCGACGCTCGTAAACCTGCTCGTTCCCGACGCCGAAGCCGCCACGCGCGAGATTTCGGCCGCGCTCAACAGCGGCCGTCACACGACGACGTTCACGCGCCTCTACCCATTGGAGGGCGGCGGCGCGCTGATCGATTCGCCGGGCTTCCAGGAATTCGGTCTCTACCATCTGACGGAAGGCCGTCTCGAGCGCGCCTTTCCGGAGTTCCGGCCGCTGCTCGCCGACTGCCGTTTCTATAATTGTCATCACCTGCACGAACCCGGCTGCGCGATTCTCGAAGCCGTCGCCGATGGCCGCATCGCACCGTCGCGGCATGCGCTATATGCGCAGCTCGTGCACGAGGCGAGCCAAATCGTCCGCTGATCGCGCAGCACGCGCGCGGCGGCCAGCCGGTGCGATGCGCGCCGGCTTTCACCGACAGGAGCCGCGATGCGTTTCAAGGCACCCGATCTCGCGACGGCGCAGCATTGGGCCAACGTGCTTCAGGTGGCCGGCATCGGTTGCGAGCTGCATAACTGCTACGCGACCGGCGCGCTCGGCGGCCTGCCCGCCGACGCGTGCACGCCCGAGCTGTGGCTCGACGACGAACGCGACGACGCGCTCGCGCGCCGGCTCCTCGATGCTGCGTCGCACGGCCCGTCGGCCGGCGCCGCGCCGTGGCGCTGCCGGCAGTGCGGCGAGGCGCTCGAAGCCCAGTTCACCGCATGCTGGCAATGCGGCGCCGTACGCGATCCGCTCGACGACTGACCCACGGCAAAAAGGCCGGCTTCAAGCCGGCCTTTTGCCTTTCATCGGATACCGCCCTGCCCCGTCACGACACCCAGACGGCGAGCGTCAGCATCAAGAGCAGAATCATCCACAGGATCACCGCGCGCCACACAAGGCCAACCGCGGATTGCAGTGTACGCGGCGTGCAATCGTCGCCGACCGTCAACGGGCCGCTGTCACCGACCGCCAGCGCATCGAGGCTCGACGGTTCCGCGAGCGGCCCCGCAAGACGGGCACCGAGCGCACCACTGCCTGCTGCCAGCAGGACGCCATCGTTCGGATCGGGCCACTGGCGCGTGTGATTGCGCCACGCATAGATCGCGTCCTCGAAATTGCCGACGATCGCGAAGCCGAGCGCGGTCAATCGCGCGGGAATCCAGTCGATCACGAAGAACGCGCGCTGCGCGAACGTCGAGAAGGCCGCCGTGCGGTCGTCACCCGGCGTCGACCAGCTGCGCGCGAGGTATTCGGAAATCCGGTACAGCACGGCACCGGCCGGGCCGATCGGCAGCACATACCAGAAGAACACGCCGAACACGTGGCGATGGGATGCGACGACCGCATGAATCAGCGTATGGCGGACGATTTCGCCGACCGGCATGTCGACCGTGTCGATGCCGGTCCACTCGTGCAGGATTTCGCGCGCACGCGGCACGTCGTCGTTGTTGAGCGCGAGGTGGATATCGGTGAAGTAGTGGCTGAACTGGCGGAAGCCGAGCGTGAAGTACACGACGACGACGTTCCAGATGAATGCGAGCACGAAGCTCACCTTGTACAGCAGGAAATAGATCAGTGCGACGATCAGCACCCATGGCAGCACGACCGCGAGCCATGCGAGGATGCCATGCTTCTGCTTGCCTGCGTCGAGACCATGCGCGACGGTTTCCGCGTGAAACTGGAACAGCGCGAACACCGGATTGTTCGGCGACAACGCGCGGACCTGTTCGATGATGAGAGCGAGGAGAACCGAGAAGAAAGTCATGCGTGTGCCGTCTTCGGAGTTATGTCATTTTTTGCATAACGATAGCACAGCGTCAGCCCGGCATGATTGCCGGTGCGGTCGCCCGGCGGCCGGCCGCGCGCGCCAGCCGGCGCGCGGCATCAACCGGCGGCCAAGAAGCGGTACAGATTGCGCAACATGCCAGCAGTTGCGCCCCAGATGAAGTAATGCCCGCCGGGTTCGCCATTTGGGTAGGGCATCGCAAAAAAACGACGCTCGCCGCCTTCCCAGCGGAACACACGGACCTGATGGTTCGCGGGATTCATCAGGAACGCGAGCGGCACCTCGAAAATCTCGGCCACTTCGAACGTGTCGGCCTGCACGGTGAACGGTGGATGCACGAGGCCGACCACCGGCGCCACGCAGAAACCCGTGCCGGTCAGGTAGTCGGGCAGCGCGCCGAGGATCTCGACACGCTCGGCGGCCAGCCCGATCTCTTCCTTCGCCTCGCGCAACGCGGTTGCCGTGGCATCGCGATCGAACGGTTCGCGACGGCCACCGGGGAAGCTGATCTGTCCGGCGTGGTCGTTCAGGTGGTCGGCGCGCTGGGTCAGCAGCATGGTGAGGCCGGACTCGCGGGCGACGAGCGGCACGAGGACGGCCGCGCTGCGTGGATCGACGCCCTCCTGCAGCCTCGCCTCGCCGGGCTCGACGCTCCATGCGAGCGTGCGCGCGAAACGGTCGCGCAGGCCGGACGGTGTCATCAGACGGGAATCAATGGCCGGCAGGCCGGCACCGGTGCCTTCGACCGGCAGGACTTCGGGATCGATGATGGGGCGGCGATTCAATGGGGCTCTCGGGTTCGTGTCGTATCGAGCATATTGTCGCGCCAGAATGAAAAAAGCACCCGGGTGGGTGCTTTTTCCTTACAGCTCTTACTCTTGGGAAGCTGCTGCGGCGCGATCCTTCGACACCAGCTTTTCCTTGATACGAGCCGACTTGCCCGAACGCTCGCGCAGGTAGTACAGCTTCGCACGACGCACGTCGCCGCGGCGCTTCACGACGATGCTTGCCAGCAGCGGCGAGTACGTCTGGAACGTACGCTCGACGCCTTCGCCCGACGAGATCTTGCGGACGATGAAGTTCGAGTTCAGACCACGGCTGCGAATCGCGATCACGACGCCTTCGTAAGCCTGAACGCGCTTGCGGGTACCTTCAACCACGTTCACGTTCACGATCACCGTATCGCCCGGGGCGAAGTCGGGGATCGTCTTGCCGGCGAGCGCGCGCTCGATTTCTTCCTGCTCAAGTTTTTCGATCAGATTCATTACTGACTCCTTATGCCATCGTGTCGGCGTTGGCACCCGCCTGCTTCCAGGCCTGGCCCCGATAGAGGATGGATTCACATCAGGCACCGCGCACGCATGCACGGCACCGCCAATTCCCGCCCGCGACGCCGCCTCAGGAGGCGTTCTTCGCTTCGCGTGCGAGGTTCGCAAGCCATGCCTCGTCGGCACGGCTCAACAACTTCTCGCGGCGCGCCCGAACGATCAGGTCCGGCCGCTTCCGCAACGTATTCCGCAATGCTTCCTGCCGCCGCCACCGCTCGATCTCGGCATGATGCCCGCCGAGCAGCACGTCCGGCACGCGCACGCCGTCGTATTCCTCGGGGCGCGTGTAGTGCGGACAATCGAGCAGGCCATCGGCGAAGCTGTCCTGCACGGCCGACAGCGAATCGTTCAGCACGCCGGGCAACAACCGCACGACGGCATCCATCATCGCCATCGCCGGCAGTTCGCCGCCGGACAGTACGAAATCGCCGAGGCTGATTTCCTCGTCGACGCAACGATCGAGCAGGCGCTGGTCGATCGCTTCATAGCGGCCGCACAGCACGACGACACCCGGTTCCTGCGCCATCCGAACTGCACGATCGTGCGTGAGCGGTGCACCTTGCGGCGACATCATCACGACACGCGTGCTGGCGATGCCCTGTTCCGCCTGTGCCGCTTTCGCGGCATCGATCGCGGCTTCGAGCGGCCTGGCCAGCATCACCATGCCCGGACCGCCGCCGTACGGACGATCGTCGACCGTGCGGTAGTTGTCCGTCGTGAAATCACGCGGGTTCCAGGTGCGCAGCCCGAAGCGCCCTTGCTTGACGGCCCGGCTGGTGATCCCCCAGTCGGTCAGTGCACGGAACATCTCGGGGAAGAGCGTGACGACGTCGAACTGCACCGCGCTCTCGGTAACCTGGTTCATTTCAGTAATCGGCTTCCCAGTCGACGACGATGCGACGCGCCGCCTGATCCACCGTTTTGACGTATACGCCGACGAACGGTATCAACCGCTCGTCGGTGGTCGGCTGACCGTCTTTGCCGGTCGCCGGATACTCGACACGCATGATCGAATGCACGCCATTGTCGATCATCCCGCTCACCTTCCCGAGTGCCACCGATTGCTCGTTGACGACGTCGAGACCGATCAGGTCGACCCAATAGAATTCGTCCGCGGCCAATGCCGGGAAATCTTCCCGACGCACGAACACGCGAAAGCCGCGCATAGCCAGCGCGGCATCGCGGTCGCTGACGCCCGCGGGTTGCGCAACGACGGTGTCGCTGTGCGTCTTCGACTGCATGATGCGGACGGAAAGCCGCTCCGCACCGCGTTCCAGCCACCAGCGGCGCGCGTTGAGCAGCGCATCGCCGCCGCGACCGGCGTCGGCATGCGTCGCCACCTTGACCCAACCCTTCAGGCCATAGGCGTCGACCACCGCCCCGACCTCGACGGCATCGTCGGGCCAGGCTTGCGCCACTTCATCACTGCCCTGCTCGGCAGCCTGACCGGTGCTCGCGACAGCGTCGCGCTCGACCGGTTTGCGGACGAATGCGCCAAACGACGCACGCCCGCGCCTTGCATTACCGGAATCGTGACCCGCCATCAATGCACCTCACAGCCGGCACGACCGGCACACCGTGCCATGTTAGGCAGCCGGTTGCGCCTTTTGCGCTTCCTTCACGAGACGCTGGACGGTCGGCGACAGTTGCGCGCCAACACCTTGCCAGTACGTCAGGCGATCCTGAGCGATACGCAGCGATTCGCCCTTCGTAGCGACCGGGTTGTAGAAGCCGACGCGCTCGATGAAGCGGCCGTCACGACGGTTACGCGAATCGGTAGCAACGATGTTGTAGAACGGGCGCTTCTTCGAGCCGCCACGAGCCAGACGGATGATAACCATATGATGTCCTTCGGAAAACCGGGTTCGAAACTACTGAAACACGCGATTATAGCCGGAAACCAGAGGTACAACAAACACTTACGCGTAAAAAATCCGTGGGCCGCCTGTCCGCCAGGCATACAATCGTCGTGTCCGGGACGTTCCACACCGTCATGCCGCCCCTTCGCGCCGCCTCGACGCGCCGCGCGCAGCACCGTTTCGTGGCGCTGCTTGCCGGCCTTGCCTGCCTCGCGTCCGCACTGGCGTTTGCCGCGCCGTTGCCGGTGGATCAACTCGTCGTGCCACCCGGTTTCCACGTAGAAGTACTGACCGACGCAGTACCGACCGCCCGCGAAATGGCATGGTCGCCGCGCGGCATCCTGTATGTCGGCACGCGGGAAGGCCGCGTACATGCGTTCGTGATGCACGAGGGCCGGATCAGCGCCCGCTACGTGATCGCGTCCGGGCTCGACATGCCCGTCGGCGTCGCCTACCGTGGCGGCGCACTCTATATATCCGCCGTATCGCGCATCCTGCGTCTCGATCATATCGACGACCGGCTCGCCGCACCGCCCGTACCAGCCGTCGTCACCGACGCGCTGCCGACCGAGCACCATCACGGCTGGAAATTCATCGCGTTCGGCCCCGACGGCAAGCTGTACGTGCCGACCGGCGCACCGTGCAACGTCTGTCTCGCCGATCGCAGCCGCTACGCGATCATCGCACGCATGAAGACGGACGGCAGCGGGAGCGAGGTTGTCGCCCGCGGCGTACGCAATACGGTCGGCTTCGCGTGGCACCCCGATTCTGGCGAGCTGTGGTTTACCGACAACGGGCGCGACATGATGGGCGACGACGTACCCGACGACAAGCTGAACCGCGCGCCGCGCGCCGGCCTCGATTTCGGCTTCCCGTACTGCCATGGCGGCGACACGCCCGACCCCGAATTCGGCAGCGCCGACGTATGCCGCCGTTATGTGCCGCCCGTATTGAAACTCGGTGCGCATGTCGCGGCACTCGGCATGCGCTTCTATACAGGGCCGATGTTTCCGGCGTCGTATCGCAATAACGTGTTCATCGCCGAACACGGCTCGTGGAACCGCAGCACGAAGGTTGGCTACCGCGTGATGCGCGTCGTCGTCTCGGCGGACGGTAGCCAGGCGCGCCAGACTCCATTCATCACGGGCTGGCTGCGGTCCGACGGCACGGTATGGGGGCGCCCGGCCGACGTGCTGCCACTGCCTGACGGCTCGCTGCTCGTCAGCGACGACTATGCGGGCGCGATCTACCGCGTGACCTATGCGGCACCTTGACGCAGGACAGGGGTGACCGGGCCCGACCGGGCGTCGTAGAATGCGTGCCGGGCCGCGCGCCCGCGCCGGCCCGCCGGCCGCCCATGCCAACGACAATACGCCGCCATCCATGTCCAGCAGCACCGCACCGTCCCGCCGCTTTCGCTCCAAGACGCTCACCGCCGCCCTTGCGTTCCTGTTCGGCTCGCTCGGCGCGCACCGCTTCTATCTATATGGCTTTCGCGACGTGTACGGCTGGGCACACCTGCTCGCGACGATCGTCGGCATTCCGGGCTTCCTCTTGCTCGCCGCGACCCAGCGCAGCGCCAGCCTCGGCTGGTGGCTCGCGGTACCCGGCGCGATCTCGCTGCTGGCAGCGTTCCTCGCCGCGCTCGTCTACGGGCTACGCCCCGACGAAAAATGGGACGCGCAATTCAACGCGGAGACGGGCAAGCACAGCAAGTCGGGCTGGACCGTGATCTTCGTGGTGATCTTCTCGCTGCTGATCGGCGCGTTCCTGCTGATGACCGCACTCGCGCTGTCGTTCCAGACGTATTTCGAGTCGCAGGTCGAAGCGGCCAAGCAGATTTCGCAGTAAGCGCAACGAACGCGCCCCACCGGCACCCTGCGCCAGTGAGGCGCGCCGGTCAGAACAGGTTCAATTGCATGTCGTCGCGCGACTGCGTCGACCGCGTGCCGGCCGAACGAGCCGCAACGCGCGGCACCGGCGCCGCTGCGGCCGGCGCACCGCGAAACTGCGACAGATCGAGAATGCCGTTCGTGCGCTCGTTCAGCCCGAGCCGCTTGACTGCCTGACGGAAGCGCTGCCGCAGCAGGTCGGCCCAGATCCCCTCGCCCTTCATCCGTTTCGAGAAATCCGAGTCGTAGTCTTTCCCGCCGCGCATGTCGCGCACGCGGTTCATCACGCGCTCCGCCCGATCGGGAAAATGCGCGGCAAGCCAGTTCTTGAACAGCGGCGCGACTTCCCACGGCAGCCTCAGGATGATGTAGCTCGCATACGTTGCACCGGCTTCCGCGCACGCCTCGAGCACGCGCTCCATATCGGGCTCGGTGACGAACGGAATCATCGGTGCAATGCTCACGCCGACCGGCACGCCCGCCTCGCTCAGCGCACGAATCGTGCGCAACCGTCGCGCCGGCGTCGCCGCGCGCGGCTCGAGCGTGCGCGCGAGATCGGCATCGAGCGTCGTGATCGTGACCGCCGCCATCACCTGCCCGCGTTCGGCCATCGGCGCGAGCAGGTCGAGATCGCGCTCGATCAGCGACGACTTCGTGATCGCGGCGAACGGCAGCCCGCGATCGTGCATCACCTGGATCACGCTGCGCGTGATGCGCAGGTCGCGCTCGACCGGCTGGTAGGCGTCGGTGTTGACGCCGAGCGCGATCGGCTCCGGCACGTAGCGCTTGCGCGAGATCTCGCGCTCGAGCAGTTCGGCCGCATTGACCTTCGCATAGATGCGGCTTTCGAAATCGAGCCCCGGCGAGAGGCCGAGATAACTGTGCGTCGGCCGCGCGAAGCAATAGATGCAGCCGTGCTCGCAGCCGCGATACGGATTGAGCGATACGCTGAATGGAATGTCGGGCGACTGGTTGTACGTCAGGATGCTCTTCGCACGCTCCTCGAATACCTGCGTGCGCAGCGGCGCGGGAAAATCGGTATCGTCCGACTCGTGCGTCCAGCCGTCGTCGACCGCTTCGCGCTGCGCGATCTCGTATCGCCCCTGCAGGTTGTCGACCGCACCGCGCCCCTTGCGGGGCACGGGCGGCGCTACCGGAAATTCGTTGTCGGATCGATCGTCCATGTGCCCACCCATTCGCCTGCACCCAATACTGTACATTTATACAGTATTGGGTGCAGCATGCCAAGGGCGGGATAAAGAGCCCGACGGCCTGCGGCAGGCGCGTCAGTCGCCCACCGCGATCGTCAGCGTCTCCTTGATTTCTTCCATCACGACATAGCTCTTCGACTGCACGGCGCCGGGCAACTGCAGCAGGATGTCGCCGAGCAACTTCCGGTAGTCGGCCATCTCGCCGATCCGCGCCTTGATCAGGTAGTCGAAATCGCCGGACACGAGATGGCATTCCAGCACCTCGTCGATCTTCATCACTTCCCGGCGGAATTGCTCGAACATGTTGCCGCCCTTGTGACCGAGCGTGATCTCGACGAACACCAGCAGCGCGGCATCGAGTTGGTGGGGATCGACATGCGCGTGATAGCCGGTGATCACGCCATCCCGCTCCATGCGCCGCACACGCTCGATGCACGGCGTGACGGTCAGTCCGACCTGTTCCGCGAGGTCTTTCATCGCCATCCGGCCGTCGTCCTGGAGCAGTTTCAGGATGCGTCGGTCGAGCTTGTCGAGCGAGCGTACGGGCTGACGTTGCGTTCTCATTTGTTTATGCTGAAAACCTGAAAAATACGATAACAAAACCTACACATTCGACAATACCATAGCGCAAAAAACTAGATCAGCTAGAGGTTACACGGAGACGCAGGTGCGCCCGGCCTCGATCTGGTCCCTTCCATCTGGAGCAGCTATGCGAGTCGTCATTCTGGGCAGCGGTGTGGTGGGCGTGGCAAGCGCGTATTACCTCGCGCGCGCCGGTCATGAAGTCACGGTGATCGACCGGGAAGCCGGCCCGGCACTCGAGACGAGCTTCGCGAACGCAGGCCAGATCTCCCCCGGCTATGCCGCGCCGTGGGCCGCGCCCGGCGTGCCGCTGAAGGCCGTGAAGTGGATGTTCGAGAAGCACGCGCCGCTCGCGATCCGCCTCGACGGCACGCGCTTCCAGCTCCAGTGGATGTACCAGATGCTGCGCAACTGCACGTCCGAGCGCTATGCGGTCAACAAGGGCCGCATGGTCCGCCTCGCCGAATACAGCCGCGACTGCCTGCAGGCGCTGCGCGCCGATACCGGCATCCAGTACGAAGGCCGCACGGGTGGCACGCTGCAGCTGTTCCGCACGCAGCAGCAACTCGACGGCGCGGCGAAGGACATCGCCGTCCTGCAGGAAGCGAACGTGCCGTTCGAACTGCTGTCGCCGGCCGACCTGAAGCAAGCCGAACCGGCACTCGCCGCCGTCTCGCACAAGCTGACGGGCGGCCTGCGCCTGCCGGGCGATGAAACGGGCGACTGCCAGCTGTTCACGACGCGCCTCGCAGCGCTCGCGGAATCGCTCGGCGTGAAGTTCCGCTACAACACGCCGATCGATGCGCTCGCGATCGCGGGCGGCAAGATCGCCGGCGTGCAGTGCGGCAGCGAGACGGTGCGCGCGGACGCGTACGTCGTTGCGCTCGGCTCGTACTCGACCAGCTTCATCTCGAACCTGATGAAGATCCCCGTCTACCCGCTGAAGGGCTATTCGATCACCGCGCCGATCGTCAACGAAGCGGCCGCGCCTGTGTCGACCGTGCTCGACGAGACCTACAAGATCGCGATCACGCGTTTCGACCAGCGCATTCGCGTCGGCGGCATGGCAGAGATCGTCGGCTTCGACAAGAAGCTGCGCGCCGCGCGCCGCGAAACGCTCGAAATGTGCGTGAACGACCTGTTCCCGGGCGGCGGCGACACGTCGAAGGCAACGTTCTGGACGGGCCTGCGCCCGATGACGCCGGACGGCACGCCGATCGTCGGCCGCACGCCGGTGTCGAACCTGTTCCTGAACACCGGCCACGGCACGCTCGGCTGGACGATGTCGTGCGGCTCGGGCCAGCTGCTCGCAGACCTGATCTCGGGCAAGATGCCCGCGATCCAGGCCGACGACCTGTCGGTGCATCGCTACCTGAAGGACGTGGCCGGCCAGACGCGCCCGGCATACGCATAAGCCGACGCCGCCCGCAGCCATGCGGGCCCGGCTGGCATCGAAAAGAAAGGCGCCCCGAGTGAACTGACCCCAGGAAGTTGGATGGTCGGAACCGACGGTTAAGCTGATGAGGGCTGAGTCCTGTATTGCACGGGACTCAGCCCTTTTAGTTTGGTCTTGATGCGTTGGTGATTGTAGTAGTGGATGTATCGGCGCAAGCCGTCTCGAAGCTGCTCAATGGTAGAGAACGTGTTCAGATAGAAGAACTCCGACTTCAGTGTCCCGAAGAAACTCTCCATCGCGGCATTGTCC
This sequence comes from Burkholderia sp. AU30198, assembly GCF_020419825.1. Classification (NCBI taxonomy): domain Bacteria; kingdom Pseudomonadati; phylum Pseudomonadota; class Betaproteobacteria; order Burkholderiales; family Burkholderiaceae; genus Burkholderia; species Burkholderia sp. AU30198. The sequence goes on from NZ_JAIZSA010000023.1 coordinate 115,633, forward strand.
AGGCAGTTGCCTTTGCGGGACATGCTTTGGGTTAAGCCGCGAGCGGCGAGTTGCCGTCGATACGCGGGCATCTGGTACTGCCAGCCCTGATCGGAATGGAGAAGCGGTGCATCCAGTGGAGCCAGCTTGACCAAGGCCTTCTTGAGCATGTTCCCCACGAGTCTGAAGTGCGGACGTTTTTGCGTCTCGTAAGCGATGATCTCCCCGTTGTAGAGATCCATGACGGGGGAGAGATAAAGTTTGTCGCCCTGTACATTGAACTCCGTCACGTCGGTAAC
>NZ_JAIZSA010000024.1:0-107810 GCF_020419825.1 Burkholderia sp. AU30198
TGGGGGCGTGCTGCTCACGATTGGAAGGCAGCCATGAACCAATTCGCCATCCTCTACGAGGATCGGTTCGTTCGACCATCCGTGTGAATCTCAACCCGTCTTGAACACGGAAATTCTGACACCCCCGCTTCTTCAAGACTCTGAAGGTCGAACGCATCTACCAAACGCGCTACGAGGCTCGGGCTCAGGCTCGCCTGGATATCGTCGACTGGATCGACTGCCTCCCCCTGTCGAATACGAAACGCTCCCCATCGCTGCATGACGTGCCGTACGTGAAAAACGGGCAAGGTCATGCTGAAGTGCCTTCATTAACTTGAACCAACCTGCCTCTACAATTCCTGGTGAGGTTCAGACGGGTACTTTCAGCAAGCTGTCAAACAATCACCTATGCTCCGCCGCCAGCATTGATCTGAACTGCGAGACGATCTCCGGAGATAGACCTACGCTTTCAAACACGGCGCAGGTAAAGCTGACCGGCGCGGGACCGGGTGCAGTTATGATGCCGTCAGCAACAACGGCTACCGGGCTGTTGCGATAAAGTGAGGCGCCATCATAGGTAGCGCAGTTTTCTCGCAAGAAATCGACGTTGTTCGACGTATGGGGAACAGTGTCGAGCAGACCGGCTCGCGCAAGCGCCAGCGTTCCTCCACAGATACCCGCAACTGTCGAACCGTTTGTCCGGAGGGTGCGGAGAAATTCCCGCAAATCAGGGGCGCCCGTGCTTTCCCAAATCACTCCGCCGATGATGACAACAGCGTCCGGCTTCCACTCCAGGCATTGCTGCAGACTACCGTCCACCGTCACCATCAATCCGCCTTGTGAACGGAACGGCCCTGAAACAGGGGCGAAAAATCTGACGTCGATCCCATAGAACGGCGACGCAGTTCCCGCAATGAAAGCATATTCCCAGTCCGCAAAACCGGGGGTCAGTATCAAGCCTACTTTTGGCATTGCTCAGAATCCTCCATGCACAAAAAATAAAGGGTATGCGCCCGGCACAGGCCCCGCGAATCAATCGACCATCCCGATCAAGCTGTTCCGCGCATTCATGCTTTCGACTTTTTCTTCCAGTCTCGACGTGAGGATCGCCTATCCCTGTTGCAAATTATCCGCCAACGCCGCGTCGCGAGTGGACGGAGCGTCGTCATACGGCACTGATTCGGCAAACTGGCTCACCGCCAGATCCCACGTCTTTCCGTCGGTCAGTTGGCCCTGGTCTTCTTGAAGGTGGACGGCAATTTGGCGATGACGAACTGACGACGATCCTTGCCCCTGATCCAGAGCTGCGCATTGCCGCGCCCGCTCCACTCCTTTCCACTCGCCGGATCGCGATAGCGCGCCGGCAGCACTTTCACGATGTACGGCCCCCGACTACCATTGCGGCCGACCAGGTCGCGATGCTTGATCGCATAGGTATCCATCAGCGAGTGAACCTGCGCGATCGCATCGACGCGTTCGCGCGCGCGTGCCTGCTCGATTTCCTCGTCCAGTTCGGCCAGCTCGACTACGAGCTCTGCATAAGTCTTGCTCGCGCTCATCTTCTGATCCCTGCCCCGCACTCTCACGTCAACTCACATGATTCGTATCACTAACTGACTTTTTCACGGCACCACGCGACGACGGCATTCATTCGATCGACAAGCGGCTCGCGCCGGCGAATCGAAACACGCGACATGAGCGCAACGACACGTCGCCACGCACCGGTACACAGTGCGCGCCCCGCGCCGAACCAATCTTCCGCCCCGGACGATCCCCGCTGCAGATGTTCGGCGACACAATCGCGCCCTGCGTTTCACATATCGAGTGATATTTGAAATGCAATCGTAATGGGATCTGTCTTAAATATCAACTGATATCCTGCCTGCCATGAACGTGGCCCCTGCCCCCCACGGCTGAGCGTCATACCATCCTGTCGGTTCTCCGGCGCGGCCAGGAAGCAGCGCACGTGACGCGGTTGACAGCCAGTCGAGAAGCCACGTCAAGGTCATCCGCGCCAATGAAGGCCCCACCGTGGCTTCGGAGCAGGCTCACTACGCCGCCACCCTGCTGGCTGTCTGTCCTGCGGGCGTTCAGCGCGACCTCTACCGGCTCGCGGTCGAGCCAGGTGCGCCACGGCTGTCTGAGCCGCATCCATCGGGAACGATTGAGCATGTCGTCCTCTGTCGCGGACGTGCCCGACTGGGGCCCGCCGGGCGCCCCGTCGAACTATCCGCCGGCGACCATGCGAGCGATTCGGCCGACGAGGCCCACGTGTTCGAAGCACTCGAACCCGGAACCACCGCCGTCATGTTGATCGAGCACACGTGATGCACGACATCCGGTGCCGAGTCGCCAACTGAACGAAGTTCAGGAATTCGACAGCCCCTCTGTCGCGTCATCTCCCACGACACCCCGCCGCGGCGATCTGCTTCCCCAGCCGCTGCCCGATCACCGGCCGCCACGACACCAGGCTGACCCCCATGCCGCCAGAGCATCGATCAGCGACTGAGCCGCGACGGCTTCCCTGCGCCTGCTGACACCCGTGACAACTCGCATGGGCCCCTCTCCGCGACTCAATGTCTTCGTCGCGCGCGCCGTCATCGTGCGATTTCCCCATCGACACATTCGCTGCCTACTTTGGCCAGCGCATTCAGCAGCCCTGCACGCAACGTAACCAATGCCTGGCTCTTTTCGTCGAGCTCATCGAGCTTGGCTTGCAGGCATGCGGCTTTTTGCGCAACGCCGAACGTCGGGCTATCCCACACGTGGATGACGTCGCCAATTTCCGCGAGCGTGAAGCCCAGTGCCTTCGCGTGGACGATCAGCCGTATCCGCTGTAACGAGACTTCGGAATAGCGCTTGTACGTATTTGTCGTGTGAGGTCGTGTTGCTTTGTCCAGCAACCCCATCCGCTCGTAGTAGCGCACGGTATCCCGCGATACACCCGCCCGCTTGCACAGTTCGCCGATAAGCATGCGACCTCCCTCCAATGTCGTGGACCGTCATTAAGGCTTGACCGTTGCCTTAAGTCAACGGTTTACAGTCCACTCACCTTCCACTCCATCAGCAGGCCATGAGTAATCGTTTCGATTTTCGCGGAAAGACAGCACTCGTCACCGGTGCATCGTCGGGTATCGGACGCGCATTCGCCTATGCGTTGGCTAGACGTGGCGCGAAACTTTTGCTTGTCGCCCGCTCTCACGACAAACTGCATGATCTGGTCGCGGAATTGCAACGCGACCATGCGTGCGACGCCGGTTTCCTGACGGTTGACCTGAGCGCCGCCGGCGCCGTCCAGACGATCGATCATCACCTGAAGGCTAGCGGTACGGTTGTCGATGTCCTCGTCAACAATGCGGGCTTTGCGGCTTATGGGCGCTTCGAAACGATACCGTGGACGCGTCAACGCGATGAAGTCCTCGTGAACTGCATGGCCGCGATCGAGCTGACTCATCTTCTGCTGCCGGGGATGCAGGCACGATCGGATGGTGCGGTCATCAATGTCGCATCGACAGCCGCATTTCAGCCGGATCCTTATATGGCCGTATACGGCGCCACCAAGGCCTTTCTCTTGTCGTTTTCCGAAGCGGTATGGGCCGAGAACCGGCATCGCGGCATTCGTGTCGTCGCGCTGTGTCCCGGCGCAACGCAAACCGCCTTTTTTGAGGTCGTGGGTGCCAAGGAGGCAGCTGTCGGCTCGCCAATGCCTGTCGCAAACGTCGTGCAGGATGCCTTGTGGGCGCTCGATCGCAACCGGAGCTATCGGATTGTCGGGACGCAAAATCGGCTGCTTGCCAATTTGCAAAGGCTGTTGAGCCGCGAGATGTCGGCACGCCTGGTCGAGAAGATCCTTCGGCCTAGAGACGCTCGGGATCGGGTGACCGGGGACGTCAACGCTTAGCCGTGACATCTCGCACGCGGACCGCTACCGCACGTTGATTGCTACGCGCGCGCATCGAGAATCACCGCACCGGGTTGCCCCAGATGTCCATATGCCACACGAATTATCAAGCGCATATCGTTTGCCATCCTTATGTTTTCAGATACACCGCTTGCCACGACGTGAGGTTCGTCTGCTACAACCGGCATAGCGCACCTGTACCGGCCAACTCATGACATTCACGGTTACGTCTAAATCGGTGACAATTCATGTGAGCAAGACGGCCCACCTGTGAGGTGGATCTTATGCTTCTCCACGTCATTATCGTGAGCAAATCCAAAGATACCGAGGAAAGAATGCGACCGACATTGAGCCGGATAATGCTGTATGCGAAGGACGTCCAGGCGACCTGCGCTTTCTATGAACGCCACTTTGGCTTCGAGTGCAAGTTCGACCCCGATGGTCGGATAGCCGAACTGGTTTCGCCGCATGGGGGCGCCATCATCATGGTTCATCAAGCCGGAAAGGGCTTGAAGTCTGGACAGGCGTCCGTAAAGTTGGTGTTCGATATCGAAGACATTGAGGGTTTCAAGGACCAATGTGCAAGGAGAGGGCTTGAATTCGGCGCATCTCATGGTGCAGATGGCTACAGCTTTGCAAACGCAAAGGACCCTGACGGAAATTCGATATCAATCTCAAGTCGCGGGTTTGCCACCAAGTAGTGGCGAACGTTCACTTGGAGACGGTTTCATAAAGGGTCCGTGGGGCTGTTGACTTTCGCTGCGAGCTGCTGGCCTCAGGCATCGGAACAACCGGGACCGAGGAGATGGGCAAGCCGATCATCGACGACGAATTGTGGACACTGATCGAACCGCTGCTGTCACCCTCCAAGCCCCGGCGCGAGACGAACCCGGGCCGCCTGCCTGTTTCGAATCGCGCCGCGCTGACTGGCATCTCGTTCGTTCTCGAGACGGGGCTTCGCTGGCGCGAGCTGCCTGCCGAGATGGGGTGCGGCTCGGGCGTGACCTGTTGGCGACGACTACGCGACTGGCAGGCGGCCGGCGTGTGAGGCCGCTTGCACGAGCTGCTGCTCGCGAAGCTGCGAGCAGCAGACCAGACCGACTTCTCGCGAGCCGCTGTCGATTCGCGATCGATTCCCGCCGTTGGGGCGGGCCAAAAGCCAGGCCAAACCCTACCGATCGCGCGCGACCCGGTTCCAGGCACCACATCGTCACCGACGCCAACGGCACGCCGCTCGCCGCGATCCTGACCGACGCGAACGTCAACGATGTCACGCAATTGCTGCCGCTGATCGACGCGATCCGCGACTGCCGCGCTTGCGCGCCCCCGCTTACGTGATCTGGTACGTCGACGCCGGCACGAATTCCTCCGGCAGCGGGCGGTCGCCCAGTTCGAGCACCGACCGCTCGATCGTGCGCGATATCGCGTCGAGCGCCAGCGCGTTCGGCGCAAGGCCGAACGGCTCGGCCACCTCGCTCGCGATCGCTTCGAGTGCGATCAGCGTGTACGAGATGAACACGCAGATCAGCGGCGTGAAGAACTCCGTCGAATCGACGAGGCCGAACGGCAGCAGCACGCAATACGCATACACGGTGCGATGCAGCAGCACGCTGTACGAGAACGGGATCGGCGTCGACAGGATGCGTTCGCACCCGCCGACCGATTTGCCCACCTCGTCGAGTTGCGTCTCGAACATCCAGCAGGTCGCGTCGCTACCGGGCGCGCGACCCAGCGCGCGGACGATGCCGCCGCGCAGCTCGTCGAGGATCGCGACGGGCTTGAAGCATTTGCCGCCAAGCTCAGTCGTGCGTTCCGCGCCGAGAATGCGCTGCAGGTCCGCCGTCGGATCGGTATGACGAAGCTGATGCTTCAGTGCATAGGTGAGCGCGATCAGCAGGTCGGCGAGCCGGTTGCGCTCGGCATCGCTCACGCTGTCGGGCAGGTAGCGATTGAACTGCGATGTCAGCGTACGCGCCGCGATCAGCAGGTTGCCCCACAGATGCCGCGCCTCCTTGAAGCGCTCGAAACTCGCGCTGTTGCGAAACCCGAGAAAGATCGCGAGCGCGAGCCCGAACAGCGTGAACGGCGCGGTGTTGAGCGGGATCTTTTCGCCGAAGATGCGCCCGTTCGTGAAGACCGCCAGCGTACTGACGACCGCCATGAACACGAGCTGCGGAATGATCGATTGCAGCACGGAGCCGTTCCAGACGAACAGCATCCTGAGCCAGTTTTGTTGTGGTCGGACGATCATGGTGTTTTCTCGACTGCCAGGGGATGCATCGAACGGCGCATCTGCGCCCGATGCGCAACGGCCCGCGCGTGGCGGGCCGCTGTCGGGTAAATGCCGGGCAAGTGTGCCGCGCTGCGCGTGATGATACGCCCGCGCCCGCCATGCCCGTCACATCATGCGGCGTTCAGTGATAGCCGCTCAGTGATAGCCGATATCGCCCTCGCGCACCTTGCCGCGGAACACGCGGTACTGCATCGCGTTGTACACGAGGATGATCGGCAGCACGATCACCGTGCCGACGAGCGCGAACTTCTGGCTCGAATGGCTCGACGAGGCGTCCCAGATCGTCAGCGACGGCGGCACGATGTTCGGCCAGATGCTGATCACGAGCCCCGTGTAGCCGAGGAACACGAGCGCGAGCGTCAGCAGGAACGGCGTGGCCTCGTGCTCGCGCTTCACCGTGTGGAAGATGCCCCACACGCACGCGATGACGAGAATCGGCACCGGCAGGAACCAGCCGAGGTTGCCGCTGCCGAACCAGCGATGCGCGACAGCCGGCAGCCCGATCACGGTCCACAGGCTGACCACGCCCATCACGGCGAGCAGCACGCCCGCGAGCGGCTTCATCAGGAGGCGCATCTTGCGCTGCAGTTCGCCGTCGACCTTCAGGATCAGCCAGCCGCAGCCGAGCGTCGCATACGTGACGAGCACGCCGATCCCGCACAGCAGGCTGAACGGCGACAGCCAGTCGAACGGCCCGCCCGCGAACTGGTTGTTCTCGATCTTGATGCCCTGCAGCAGCGAACCGAGCACGATTCCCTGGCAGAACGCGGCAAGTGCCGAGCCGCCGATGAACGCGAGATCCCACATGTGTTGCGTGCGGGTAGCCTTCGCGCGCAGTTCGAACGCCGCACCGCGGAAGATCAGCCCGACCAGCATCAGCACCAGCGGCAGGTAGTTCGCCGGCAGCAGCGTCGAGTACACGACCGGGAACGCGCCATAGAGCCCCGCACCGCCGAGCACCAGGAACGTCTCGTTGCCGTCCCACACCGGCGCAACGGTGTCGAGCATCACCTGGCGCTCGGCCTTCGCGTCGAAGAACGGAAACAGCAGGCCGATACCGAGATCGAAGCCGTCCAGCATCACGTAGATGAATACGCCGAGGCCGATGATCGCGGCCCAAATGACAGGAAGATCGATTTGCATGGCTTACTCCGCTTCGGTCACGTTCAGCGGCGTGGACAGCGCGCTCTTGCGCAGCCCCGGATGCCGGTGCAGCTCGATATACCCGGCCTGGGCAGCCGGCCCGCGCTTCATCAGTTTCATCATGTAATAGATACCCGTTCCGAACACCAGGAAATACACGACCACGAAGATCAGCAGCGACACGCCGACCTGCTGCGCGCTGAGCGGCGCAACCGAATCGACGGTGCGCAGCACGCCGTACACGGTCCATGGCTGACGCCCGACCTCGGTCGTGATCCAGCCCGCCAGCAGCGCGAGGATGCCCGACGGCCCCATCGCCACCACGAACCACTGGAACCAGCGCGTTTCATACAGGCGCCCGCCCTTTCTCAACAGCAGCCCGAGCAGCGCGGTGAGCAGCATCAGCATCCCGAGGCCCGCCATGATCCGGAACGTCCAGAACACGATCGGCGAATACGGGCGATCCTGCGGCGGGAATTCCTTCAGCCCGCGAATCTCGCCGTCCCAGCTGTGCGTGAGGATCAGGCTGCCGAGGTGCGGCACCTGGATCGCATAGCGCGTGGTTTCGGCCTGCATGTCGGGCAACCCGAAGAGGTTCAGCGCGGTGCCGCCCTTCTCGGTTTCCCACAGCCCCTCGATCGCGGCGATCTTCGCCGGCTGGTATTCGCGCGTGTTCAGCCCGTGCGCATCGCCGACGACGATCTGGATCGGCGCGAGGATCAGCAGCATCCACAGCGCCATCGAGAAGCTGCGCTTCACCGGCTCGTCGCGGCGCCCCTTGAGCAGGTGCCACGCACCGCAAGCGGCGACGATGAAGCCCGCGACGATGAACGCCGCAATCGTCATGTGTACGAGGCGGTACGGGAACGACGGGTTGAAGATGATCTTGAACCAGTCGACCGGCACGACGAGGCCGTTCTCGATCTTGTAGCCCTGCGGGGTCTGCATGAAGCTGTTCGACGCGAGAATCCAGAACGTCGAGATCAGCGTGCCGACCGCGACCATCAGCGTCGCGAAGAAGTGTGCGCGCGGGCTCACGCGCTGCCAGCCGAACAGCATCACGCCGAGGAAACCGGCTTCGAGGAAGAACGCCGTCAACACTTCATACGTGAGCAGCGGGCCCGTGATGTTGCCCGCGACGCGCGAGAAGCCGGCCCAGTTGGTGCCGAACTCGTACGCCATCACGACGCCGGAGACCACGCCCATCCCGAAGCCGATCGCGAAGATCTTCGACCAGAACTGGAACATGGATTTGTAGGCGGCATCGCCGGTGACGAGGTAGCGCCATTCCAGCACTGCCAGGAAGCTCGCCATGCCGATGCTGATCGCCGGAAACACGATGTGGAACGACACCGTGAACGCGAATTGCAATCGGGCGAGATGGAACGCATCGAAGATTTCCATGACCGTAATTTGCTCGTGGTTGTGAGGACGTACGCTCGAAGCAGGAAATCGCGCGACGGCTTGGCGACAACACATGCGAACACAAACGGTCACTCGCATGGCATCGAAGCGTGAATGACGATATCGCGTTTGCAACGATACTCGCAATCGTTCGAACGTGCGTTGAAACTGTGCTGCCTCCGCTGCCGAAGATGTGTGTACGGAAAACACATTTCGTGCCTGCGGGATGGTCAGCTGTACTGCTTTCCGCATTGCGGCGCTGTATATCCGGCGCACCTTTCATCCCCGTTAACATCCGATGCAAAGCCTGCCCGCGGCCACGGTGCGCCCCTCGGTCGCCCCCCGCCCGGCAGCATCGAATCCCCTGGTCGGGCATACGCGCCCGCCCCGGCCGGCCCACCGGCCGATCCGACTGGAGAAAACCGCATGGAGTCCTGCATCCGCCGCGACGATCCGACCGGCAGCACCGCGTGTCATGTGACACGTCACCGTGCCGGCGAAGCGCGCGACACCGTCGACCGCGTCGTCGACGAAACGCCGGTTGCACTCGTGTTCAACGATATTGCGCACACGGTCATGATGGCGACCCCGATCGACCTCGACGTGTTCGGCCTGGGCTTTGCGCTGAGCGAAGGCATCGTCGAGCGCGCGTCGGACGTATTCGACATCGAAAGCGAATGCCGGGCCGGCAGCGCCGAAGTGCGGCTGACCGTATCGCAGCAGGCGTTCATGGCGATGAAGGCGCACCGGCGCGCACTGGCCGGCCGCACGGGCTGCGGCGTATGCGGGATCGAAAGCATCGCGCAGCTCGACCTGCACCCGCCGCGTATCGCCGCCGCCGGCACCGCCGCCGGTATCGGCGCGGAAGCGATCGCACGCGCCGCACGCGAGTTGCCGGCCCACCAGACGCTGATGCGCGAGACGGGCGGCATTCACGCGGCCGCCTGGTGCGATCGCGACGGCGCCGTGCTCGACGTGTTCGAGGACGTCGGCCGCCACAACGCGCTCGACAAGCTGATCGGCCGGCTCGCGCGGCGCCGCGCGAACCTGCACGAAGGCTTCGTGTTCCTGTCGAGCCGCGCAAGCTACGAACTGGTGCGCAAGGCCGCGCGGGTCGGCATCCCGATGATCGCGACGATCTCCGCGCCGACGTCGCTCGCGATCGACGTCGCCCGCGAAGCCGGTGTGCGGCTGCTCGGCTTCTGCCGCAACGACGGCTTCGTCGAGTACGTGTCGCCCGACGCCGTTCAACCTGATCAACCGGCGCTCGCTCAAGCGCATCCGGCTCTCTCCTGATGAAACCACTGACCGATTTCGATACCGCGCAGCACCATTTCGCCAGCGCGTTCGCGCCGCTCGAGGCCACGATCTCCGTCCCGGTCGCGGAAGCCGCCGGCCACGTGCTGGCCGCGCCGCTCATCGCCGTACTCGACCAGCCGCCGGCCGACCAGAGCGCGATGGACGGCTACGCCGTGCGTCACGCGGATCTCGCGCACGGCGAGCCGCTGCATGTCGCGCAGCGCTGCTATGCGGGCGACACGCCGGCGCCGCTGGCCCTGCGCACGGCCGCACGCATCTTCACCGGCAGCATGATTCCGCCGGGCGCGGACACCGTCGTGATGCAGGAGCACGCACGCGAGCAGGACGGCTGGGTCGCGTTCGATGCGCCGCAGCGCAGCGGCTCGCACATCCGCCGCCGGGGCGAGGAAGTGCACGCCGGCGACCTGCTCGTGCCGGCCGGCGTGCGGATGGGCGCGATGCATGTCGGCGTCGCCGCCGCGCAAGGGCTCGCGCGCGTCGACGTGCGCCGGGCGCTGCGCGTCGGCATCCTGACGACCGGCGACGAGCTCGTCGTGTGCGGGCAGCCCCGTGCGCCGCAACAGATTTACAACAGCAATGCGCCGATGCTCGCCGCGCTGGTCGCGGGAACCGGCGCCGAGGTCGCGATGAGCCTGCATGCGGCCGACACCGCGCCCGCCGTCGATCGCGCGCTGCGCGATCTGCACGCGGGCTGCGACCTCGTGATCTGCGTCGGCGGCGCGTCGGTCGGCGACAAGGATCTGCTGCGCCCCGCGCTGGACGCGCTCGGCGCGTCGTTCATCGTCGCAGGCGTACGCATGAAGCCGGGCAAGCCGGTTGCACTCGCCCGGCTCGACACGCATCCGGTGGTGCTGCTGCCCGGCAATCCGGGCGCAGCGATGACAGCGTTCGCGCTGTTCGTCGCGCCGCTGATCCGTCGCCTGCAGGGGCGCAATGCACGCCTGCCGATCGTGCCGTCGCTGCCGATCGACGTCGATTTCGAACCGGATGCGCAGCGCGAGCGCTTCGTGCGCGTGCACTGCACCGTCGGCCTCGACGGCACGCCCGCACTCGATACGCTGCGCCAGCAAGGCGCCGGCACGCTGCAGTCGCTCGTGCAGGCAAGCGGCCTTGCCCGGCTGCCGGCCGGGCAGCGCATCGCGTGCGGCGACGCGGTACCGTATTACGAATTCGCGCACTGGCTCGCATGAACGCGACGCCGGACACGCGCCCGATCCGCGCGATTCGCCACACAGGCCGCGCAGGTCGCACCGGCCGCTCGGCGAACTGTATTCCTGCAATTCGGGCGCGATTGTGTCCCTGCCGGAAAAACCCGACGGACTATCCTCACCAAGAGGCTCGTCACGCGCCGTGCGCGTGCACATCCGCACACGCACGGCCGACCGGCGACGCCCCACCGCTTACTTCTTGCAGGCCGACGAACCGATCGTGAATGCCATCGTTTCCGCCGCGCCGGCCGCTGCCGCACCTTCCGGCGGCGCATCGCCCGGCGCTTTCCCCCGCACGTCCGACACGCTCGGCCGCCCGCTGCGCGACCTGCGCCTGTCCGTGATCGACCAGTGCAATTTCCGCTGCGGCTACTGCATGCCGCGCGAAAGCTTCGGCGCCGACTACGCGTTCATGCCATCGTCCGAGCGGCTGTCGTTCGCGCAACTGGAAAAGATCGCCCGCGCGTTCACGTCGCTCGGCGTCGAAAAAATCCGCATCACGGGTGGCGAGCCGCTGCTGCGACGCAACCTCGAAGCGTTGATCGAGCGCCTCGCCGCGCTGACGACCGTCGACGGCAAGCCCGTCGAAATCGCACTGACCACCAACGGCTCGCTGCTGGCCGCGAAGGCGCGCACGCTGCGCGACGCGGGGCTGTCGCGCGTGACCGTCAGCCTCGATGCGCTCGACGACGCGGTGTTCCGCCGGATGAGCGATGCCGACGTGCCCGTGTCGCGCGTGCTGGCCGGCATCGAGGCCGCGCAGGCGGCCGGGCTCGCGCCGGTCAAGGTCAACGCGGTGATCGAGCGTGGCGTGAACGACGACCAGATCCTGCCGCTCGTGCGCCACTTCCGGCAGTCGGGCGTGGCCGTGCGCTTCATCGAATACATGGACGTCGGCGGCGCAAGCTTCTGGTCCGGCGACAAGGTCGTGCCGGCCGCGCAGATGCGCGCGCTGATCGATGCGCACTATCCGCTCGTGCTCGTCGGCGAACCGGCACACGACGCGACCGCGATCCGTTGCGCGCACATCGACGGCGCGGGCGAAGTCGGCTTCATCGCGAGCGTGTCGCATCCGTTCTGCGGCACCTGCTCGCGCGCCCGCGTGTCGGCCGACGGCAAGCTCTATACGTGCCTGTTCGCAACGCAAGGCACCGACCTGCGGCCATGGCTCGACGATGCAGCGTCGACCGCCGAACTCGCCGCCGCGGTGCGCGATCGCTGGGCGCAACGCGACGACCGCTATTCCGAGCGCCGGGCCGCACGTCCGGCCCGCGCGCCGGGCAAGACCTATCCGACCGTGCGCATGTCGCTGGTCGGCGGCTGAGGGGCCGCCGCGCGACACAGAACGCACCGACAACAGGAGAATCGTCATGACGACTTTCACCGAATCCCGTGCCGGGCTGCCGGACGATCCGTTGCACGCCGGCAGTCCCGCTCCCGACAGCGCGACCGAGCCGCACCCCGAGCCGCCACCGGCGATTACCGCCGGTTTCGAAGTGCGCGTGCAGTACGCGCCGATCGACGCCGGCGCCGAGCTCGCGCCGATCGTTCGCAATCCGAATGTTGGCGCGGTCGTCAATTTCCTCGGCGTCGTGCGCAACGAAGGCGATGTCGACGATGTCGTCGCGCTCGAGGTCGAGCACTATCCGACGATGACAGAGCAGGCCCTGTGGAGCATCGTCGAAGAAGCCAGCGCCCGCTGGCAGCTCGAAGCGATCAAGATCGTGCATCGCGTCGGGCGCATTCCGCTCGGCCAGGCGGTCGTGCTGGTCGTGGTGGCCGCCGCGCATCGCGGGTCCGCGTTCGATGCGTGCGAATTCCTGATGGACTTCCTGAAGACCCATGCACCGTTCTGGAAGAAGGAGATCCGCCACGATGGCGTATCCGGCTGGGTCGAGGCGAAGGCGCACGACGACCAGGCAATGCGCCGCTGGGGCTGAACGTGCGCGCTGCACCCTTTCCGATTCCGCCGATTCCTTTCAAGACATCGCGATGAAACTGACGATCAAATACTTTGCAAGCATTCGCGAACAACTCGATCGCGACGAGGAAATCGTCGAGATCGATGCGTGCGAACTCACCGTCGACGCACTGCGCGACACGCTGGCCGCACGCGACGCGCGCAGCGCGGAAGCGCTGCGGATGGACCGGCCCGTGCGCGCGGCCGTCAATCTCGAGATGGTGACGGGCGGCTTCGTCGTGCGGGAGGATAGCGAGGTGGCGTTTTTTCCGCCGGTGACGGGCGGCTGAAATCACGATGCGCCGGAACGAACCCGGCGTGACATCGACCGCCCGTTGCAGTCCGCACGCGTTCGCGCTGCGCATCAGCCGCGCGCACCCGGCATCGCGGCCCGGCTCGACAGATAGTCGACCATCCGCTGTGCCGCCGGTTGCAGCGCATCGAAGCTCCTGAAACAGACGACGAACCGGCGCTTCGCCCACGCATCGACGAGCGGGATCACCTTGATGCCGAACACCGGCCGATACGTATCGGCCACTTCCATCGGCACGACACTGATCCCGAGCCCGGCCGCGACGACGCGAAACGCGGCATCGAACCCCGACACGATCACGCGATACGACACGGTCGTGCCGGCATCGGCGGCCGCGCGCTGCAACAGCGTGTGAACGGCGGTCGTCGGCAGCAGGCCGACATGCTCGTAGCCCAGCGTCTGCTCGAAGCTCAGCGACGGCTCGTTCGCGAGCGGATGATCGCGGTGCACGGCCAGCGCCAGCCGGTCCTGCCGATACGGCCGATGCTGCAGGCCCTGAAGATCGACGTTGTCCCAGCACACGCCCACGCTCGCCGCGCCCTCGCGCAACTGCCGCACGAGTTCGGACGACAACCGCTCTTCCACGTCGACCCGGATGTTCTCGTTGGCCGGCTCGCGCATGAACGACGAAATGTCGTCGAGCAGTGCCTCCGCGATCGCAGACGCCGATGCGCAGATGCTGACGCGCCCCTTCAGCCCGCCGCCGAACGCAGCGATATCGCTCGCGATGCGCTCCATCGTGAAGAGCACGCTGCGCGCATGCTCGAGCAGCGCATTGCCCGCGGCCGTCGGCTCGACGCCGCGCCGCGAGCGCGTGAGCAGCGGCACGCCCAGGTCGCTTTCGAGTTGCGCGATGCGCTTGCTGATCGCCGACGGCTCGATATGAACCGCCTCCGCCGCCCGCGCCATATTGCGGTGATCGCACACGGCAACCAGCAGCCGTAGCGTTTTCAGGTCGATGTCGCGCATCTGCCGTCTCCAGGCAATCAAGCATTCAGACATTCCATTTCGGAAACGTAACGGTTCCGAAATACCGCTTTAATGTCCATCAGGAATGTCTAAAGTTAGCACGACGCCGGTGCATCGACACGGGCGAAATCAACGGAGACAAGCGACATGCGGTCGTTCCCCCAGCATGCAGTCATTCGCGAAGTCGGCTTGCGCGACGGGCTGCAAAGCATCCCGCGCATTCTTCCGACGAAATGCAAGATCGAGTGGATCGGCGACGCATACGCGGCCGGTCAGCGAGAAATCGAGGTCGGATCGTTCGTGCCGGCGCGCCTGCTCCCGCAACTGGCCGATACGGCCGAGCTCGTGTCGTATGCGAAGACGCTGCCCGGCCTGCGCGTGTCGGTACTGGTGCCGAACCTCAAGGGCGCGGAGCACGCGCTCGACGCGGGCGCCGACTTGATGCTGGTGCCGCTCTCGGCGAGCCGCGCGCATAGCATCGCGAACCTGCGCAAGACCCCCGACGAAGTCGTCGCCGAAGTGGCGCGCATCCGCGCCGCGCGCGATGCGGCGGGCTCGAAAGCGCTGATCGAAGGCGGCATCGGCACCGCATTCGGCTGCACGATCCAGGGCCGCGTCGAACAATCGGCGGTGCTGCGTTACCTGCATGCGTTGCTCGATGCCGGCGCCGACCGCGTGAGCATCGCCGATACGGTCGGCTACGCGGGGCCGGCCGCCGTCGGCGAACTGTTCGGCAAGGCGCGCGCCGCCGCGGGCGAGCGCTTCTGGTGCGGCCACTTTCACGACACCCGCGGCCTCGCGCTCGCGAACGTGTACGCGGCGCTCGAAACGGGCGTCGCCCGCTTCGACGCGACGCTCGCCGGCATCGGCGGCTGTCCGCATGCGCCGGGGGCGAGCGGCAACGCGTCGAGCGAAGACCTTGCGTTCATGCTTGCCGACATGGGAATCGAGACCGGCATCGACATTGCCGCGCTGCTGACGCTGCGCGCGAAGGTCGCGCGCTGGCTGGACGGCGAAACGCTGCACGGCGCGCTGTGGCGCGCGGGCCTGCCGGCCACCCACACCACTGCGGCCACCACCATCGCCTGAACCCATCATGAACCACGACACCCGACTTCCACTCGACGGCATTCGCGTCGTCGAATTCACGCACATGGTCATGGGGCCGACGTGCGGGATGATCCTCGCCGATCTCGGCGCCGAAGTGATCAAGGTCGAGCCGCCCGGCGGAGACAAGACGCGCAACCTGCCCGGCCTCGGCATCGGCTTCTTCCGTTCCTTCAACCGCAACAAGAAGAGCGTCGTGCTCGATCTCCATACGCCCGAGGGCAAGGAGGCCGCGGTCGAGCTGATCGGCACCTGCGACGTGATGCTCGAGAATTTCCGCCCGGGCCTGATGGCGACGCTCGGCCTCGACTATGACACGCTGTCGGCCCGCTACCCGGCGCTCGTCTACGTGACGCACAAGGGTTTCCTGCCCGGCCCGTACGACCGGCGCCTCGCGCTCGACGAAGTCGTGCAGATGATGGGCGGGTTGTCGTACATGACGGGGCCGGTCGGCCGACCGCTGCGCGCCGGCACGTCGGTCAACGACATCATGGGCGGCATGTTCGGTGCGATCGGCGTACTCGCCGCGCTGCGCGAACGCGAACGCACCGGGCGCGGGCAGGAAGTACAGAGCGCGCTGTTCGAGAACTGCGTGTTCCTGTGCGCGCAGCACATGCAGCAATACGCGATGACACACGAACCGCCACCGCCGATGCCGGCGCGCGTGTCGGCGTGGAGCGTCTACGACGTGTTCGCGCTCGCGGACGGCGAACAGCTGTTCATCGGTGCGGTGAGCGACCGGCAGTTCGTCACGCTGTGCGACGTGCTCGCCTGCCCCGGGCTCGCCGCCGAACCCGATTTCGCCACCAACGCGCAGCGGGTCGCCGTGCGGCCGCGGTTGCTCGAACGGCTCGGCGCGATCCTGAAGGACCATCGCGCCGCCGACCTGTCGCCGAAACTCGAAGCGGCCGGCATTCCATATGCGCCGATCGTCCGTCCCGAGCAACTGCTCGACGATCCGCACCTGAAAGCGAGCGGCGGACTGGTGCCGATGCAGACCGACGACGGCGACACGACCGATGTCGTGCTGCTGCCGATCACGATGGGCGGACGACGGCCCGGCGTGCGTCAGGCGCTCGCGCGCGTCGGCGAGCACACGCAGGAAGTGCTGGCACGGCTGAAACGCCGCGCGGTCGCATGAGCGATAGCCGATGCCGGCGCGGCAACGGCCAGCCGGCGTCGGTGCCGGCCCGGTCGCGCAACGGGCCGCAGGCCGCCAGGATTCCGGCGCTCCGTCCACGTCGCGTGCGCCTATAACCGTTATCAAGGCAGGCAGCTCGGAGAAGCATGCCGCCGGTCAGAAGATCAGGAGACAACCCATGCATCAGACCGTCACCGCGGGCGGCACCCCGCTCGATACGCCGCAGGTACGTACCGGCATCCGCACCGGCACGGACATCTCCGCGCGCATGGACCGGCTGCCGGTCACCCGGCACCAGTGGATGCTCGTGCTGCTGATTTCCCTCGGCGGCTTCTTCGAAGTCTACGACCTGATCTTCACCGGCTATATCGCACCGGGCATGGCCAGGAGCGGCCTGCTGCAGACCACCACGCAGGCATTCTTCGGCTTCACCGGCATCGCCGCCTTCATCGCGGCGACCTTCGCGGGGCTGTTCGTCGGCACGTTCGGCTTCGGCTGGATGCCGGACCGCTACGGACGCCGCGCCGTCTTCACGTACTCGCTGCTGTGGTACTCGATCGGCTCGGCCATCATGGCGTTCCAGACGACGCCCGAAGGCGTGCTGTTGTGGCGCTTCATCACCGGCATCGGCGTCGGGCTGGAGATCGTCACGATCGATACCTACGTGACCGAACTCGTCCCGCAGCAGATGCGCGGCCGCGCGATCGCGTTCAACCAGGTGGTGATGTTCGCCGCCGCGCCGGTCGCGGCGATCCTGTCGTGGTGGCTCGTGCCCGCGACCGTGTTCGGTCTCGACGGCTGGCGCATCGTGGTGCTGGCCGGCTCGGCCGGCGCCGTGATCGTCTGGTTCATCCGCCGTGCGGTGCCCGAAAGCCCGCGGTGGCTGGCCGCGCGCGGCGACGCCGAGCGAAGCGAGCGGATCGTGAGCCGGATGGAAGCGATCGCCGAGCGCGAGTCAGGCATGCCGCTGCCGCCGCCCGCACCGGCGAGCGAGGCACCCGAAGTACCCCGCGCGGCATTCGCGGCATTGTGGCGCGCACCCTATCGCACCCGCCTGCTGATGCTCGTCGCGTTCAACTTCTGCCAGGCCATCGGCTACTACGGATTCGCGAACTGGGTGCCGACACTGTTGATCGGCCAGGGCATCACCGTCACGAAGAGCCTGCTGTACGCGTTCGTCATCGCGTTCGCGATGCCGGCCGGGCCGCTGCTCGCGATGCGCTATGCGGACCGCATCCAGCGCAAGCACCTGATCGTCGGCGGTGCGCTGGCCGTGATCGTCTGCGGGCTCGCGTTCGCGCAGGTCAGGACCGTCGTGCCGCTCATCGTGCTCGGCGTGCTGATCAGCCTCGCCGGGCAGACGATCTCCGTCGCGTATCACGCGTATCAGTGCGAGCTGTTCCCGACCGAGGTGCGCTCCCGCGCGAGCGGCATCGCGTATTCGGCCAGCCGCGCCGGCGCGATGATGTCGGGCTTCATCATCGCTGCGCTGCTGAAGGACTTCGGCGTGCCCGGCGTGTTCACCGGGATCACCGTGTTCATGCTCATCGTGGTCGTCGTCATCGGCGCGTTCGGCCCAAGGACCAATGGCGTGCGGCTCGAGGAGCTCAATCGCTGACGCCTGGACCCCCCCGGGTTACGCCTATCGGCGCCAGGCAGGCACGCCCCCGTCTACCGCATGCACGCCGAGGCCAGCTTCCCGACCGTGATCACCGCCTGCTCGATCTCCGGCGACCACGGGCTGCTGTAGTTCAGCCGGATGAAGTTCCGGTAGCTGTCCGTGATCGAGAACATGTAGCCGGGCCCGATCGTGATCCCCTGCTCCAGCGCGAGCTGGTACAACCGCATCGCATCGACCTGCGCGGGCAGCTCGACCCACAGCACGTACCCGCCCGCCGGGCTCGAGATGCGCGTGCCCTCCGGAAAGAACCGCGACACCATCGCGCGCATCAGGTTCGCCTGCTGCGCATACGCCTTGCGCAGACGTCGCAGGTGATGCTCGTAGCCGTCGCGTTCGAGAAACTCCGCGATCGCGAGCTGCGGCAACGACGGCGTCGCGAGCGTGTTCAGGAATTTCAGCTTCTCGACCTGGTCGCGATAGCGGCCCGGCAGCGCCCAGCCGATCCGGTACGCAGCCGTCAGGCTCTTCGAGAACGACGAGCAGTGCAGCACGATCCCGCTGCGGTCGTAGGACTTCAGCGAACTCGGATGCGCGTCGCCGAAATACAGCTCGTTGTACACGCCGTTCTCGATCAGCGGCATCCCGGCCTTCGTCGCGAACTCGACCAGTTCGCGCTTGCGCTCGTCGGGCATCTGGAAGCCGAGCGGGTTCTGGAAGTTCGGCATCACCATGCACGCCGCGATCGGCTGCGACTTCGCAATCGCGGCCAGCGCCGCGATATCGATCCCGTATTCCGGATGCGTCGCCACCTCGATCGCCTTCATCCCCATCCGCTCGATCGCATGCAGCATCGCGTAGAACGTCGGCGACTCCACCGCGATCGTGTCGCCCGGTTTTGCAACGGCCTGCAGGCACAGGTTGATCGCCTCCGTCGCGCCGACCGTCACGATGATCTCGTTCGGGTCCACCGACATCCCGTTTTCCAGGTAGCGACGCGCAATCTGCCGGATCAGCCGCGGATGGCCGGGTGGCAGCCCGTCCGTCACGCCCCACAGCGACTTGTCGCGGCCGGCCGCATACGCGTAGCGGTTCAGCTTTTCGAACGGGAACAGGCTCGGGTCCGGGTACGGCGAGCCGAGCGGCACCGCGTCGTCCGTGCCGATCGAGCGCAGCGTCGACAGCACGAGCCGGCTCACGTCGACCGACGACGAGATCGCGATTGGCTTCGACGGCCGCAACTCGCGCACCGGCGCATGACTGTCGTCGCGCCGCAGGTTCACGAAATAGCCCGACTGCGGGCGACTCTCCAGCAGCCCGCGGCTTTCCAGCAGCAGATACGCATGCAGCACGGTCGTGATGCTGATCCGGTGCTGCTGGC
This sequence comes from Burkholderia sp. AU30198, assembly GCF_020419825.1. NCBI lineage: Bacteria > Pseudomonadati > Pseudomonadota > Betaproteobacteria > Burkholderiales > Burkholderiaceae > Burkholderia > Burkholderia sp. AU30198. The sequence continues at coordinate 19,738 of NZ_JAIZSA010000024.1, forward strand.
TCGCCTGCCGCACTGACGGAATCCGGTCGCCGTGCCGGTACACGCCCTGGCGGATCAGGCGCTCGATGTCGTCCGCGAGTTTTTCATAGAGTTTCATCGCGCGCCTCCCGCCGGCCTGCGCAGCCGCTCCGCCCTGCCGTGTGCGCCCGACACGCACGTGTTTCGCCCGCCGACCGGGCCGTCGTGATTCCTGATCTTTCCCTCCGGTTTTGCCTTTTCCATCGCACTGGCTCTCTCTTGAAGATGCGCCGACAGGGTTCCGGTACGACTGGATCTGCGGCACTGTGCACTTGATGATGGAATCTTAAGAGCAGAACAGTTGGCGACGAGTACACACATCGATCACGCGAACAAGAGTACAGTTCGGCGCGAATCGCCCGGCGTGCGAAAACTGTATGTCTTATGAATGGGTCGCAGCCTTGGCAAGCCGCGCGCAGCGGCGCCGGGCGGAGGTTCGTGACTTTACGGAACGGCAGGACAGCGGTGACGAACGCACGGGGTGGCCGGGACACGTTGCCGGGCAAATCGGGAATGAAAACTGTGCGATCTCACGGTTTTTCATACAATTCCGCCCGTCAGCCGCCCAAAACTCGTCGATCGCACGGTTTCTTCTTGAATTTCGCCGTCGGGATGTAACACAGCGACGCTCGGCGGCGAGATGCACCTGCTGCGCGCGATCCGCCATATCGTCATCCACGAGATGGTCGAGCGGCTGCGGCTGCGCTGACACCACTGACGCCGATCCGATCCCGCCACGCGAGAGCCGCCCAACATCATGACCGAATCCGTCCACCCGCCTGTCGTCGCCCAGCTCGTCGCACGGTTGACCGACACCGCCGACCACCCGCGCTTCACCGGCGCGCCGCTCGACCTGTCGACGCTCGACGCACACGGGCTCGGCGCGGTGTGGCCCGCGCTGCGCCGCACTGAGGAACTCGTCGCGCAGCACGACTACACCCGCGACGATCCGCGCGCCACATTCGCACGCTGGCTGCGCGCACAGATCGACGCGCTCGATCTCGCGCCACTCGTCGATGCCGAGGCCGCGCTCGAACTGTTCCGCGACATTCCGGCCGGCGCGTGGCGGCGCGCGTTACAGGAACTGTCGTGTCTCGATGCGCTGCCCGCGCCCGCGCTGCAGGCCGAACTCTCGCGCATCCTCGACGAACCGCAGAACGACGGCCTGCAAAAACTCTCCGTGTATGGAAAATATGCGCTCCACTCGTTCGCCGGCCAGCGCGACATCACGGCCTTGCGCGACGCGTATGCGCAGTTGAATGCCGATTCACCGGCGCGCGTGCGCGAGCTCGACGTGCTGCCCGAACTCGGGCCGGCCGCGCTGCTCGCGCTGGCCGCGACGAACGACGGTTATTTCGCGCCGAAGCGGCTGTGGTTCGATGCCGACGATCCGGCCGCCACGCTCGCGGAGGAACCCGCTTACGTCGACTTCGCGCGCGATACGCTGACCGAAGCCGCGCGGCACGTCGCCGCGATTCACGCGGGTGACGTCCCCTATCAGGCCGATCGCGCGTTTACGACCGACGACGCGCAGGTCGTCGCGCGCGCGGCGCGCGTCGCGGCCTATCGCGACGCGCCGTGGCTCCCCCCGCTGATCGGGCCGCTGCTGACCGGTGTGTGTGTCGCGCCGACCGCCGCGAAAACCGCGCCGTCGCAATCGCTTGCGATCGCGCTCGGCCATGCGGTCGAGACGATCCCGACACCCGAGAGCCTGCGTGCGCTGCGCGATGCGCTGGCCACCGTGCGTCACGCGGGCGTGCAGAAGAAGCTCGCGCGCAACCTGAAGCCTGCCGAACGCGCGCTCGGCGAACGGCCGCACACCGCGCTTCGCATGACGCTCGACGCGAAGCCCGACAAGAAGCAGCTCACGATGCTCGCCACCTGCATGGAAGCGGGTTTCTGGCAGTCGATGACGCTGGGCCATGCCGAATGGCGCGAGCGCCTCGTCGATGCGCCGGCCGGCGCCGCGTTCTCGACCCGCATGATCTGGCAGGCACGCGCGCGCGACGGCGCGACGGTCTCGTTCATGCCCGACATCGCGAAAGGCAAGATCGTGCTGCGCGATGCCGCCGGCGCGGCGTGCGAACTCGACGCCGACAGCGAGATCCGGCTCTGGCATCCGCTGCTGGCCGATGCGGACGAGCGGCTCGCGTGGCAGCGCGCGATCGTCGGCCGTGCGATCCGGCAACCTGTTCGACAGGCATTCCGCGAGTTCTACGTGCCGGCCGACGAAGACGCCGCGACCAGTGATTCCGCGATGTTCGAAGGTCATGTCCTCGCGAGCCGCCCGCTGCTCGGCGTCGCGCGCCGCGAAGGCTGGTCGATCCGCGCGTACGACGACGGCCTCGCACGCGAGTTCGGCGACGTGCGCGCGACCTTCAACGTCGCTGCGCGGCTCTTTCCCGGCACGGACGGCCAGGGCACGTCGGGCCGGCTGCACGTCGAACGCAGGCTCGAGCGGCGCTGGATGGCCGCGCCGATCGGCGAAATCGATCCCGTCGTGTTCTCGGAGGTGGCGCGCGCGGTCGACCTGCTCGTCAGCGTCGCCGCATTCGCGCTCGACGATGACGCGACGCGCGCGGCCGACACGCAGGCGGACCCGGTGCGCCAGCGCGCCGCGCGAAACGAGCGCGAGCAGCGCCTGCACCGGCTGTCCGACCTGCCGCTCGGCGCGATGGCGCGGCATCGCAAGCAGGTGCTCGCGCTCGTGTTCGCCGAACCGATCGCGCAAGGCCGGATGACGCTCGACGAACGCCATGTGCGCGTCGGCGCGTGGTCGGTACATTGCGCGACCGGGCGCGTGACGCGCGACGGCGAACCCGTCGAGCCCGCGATCGAACCCCCGCCGTCGCCGCTGCGCGCGGTGCCGTGGCTGCCTTACGACGAAGCGCTGCTGCAGCGGATCGTCGATGTCGTCGCGGGGTTGCTGGGCTAAACCGGGAAATGAACAGGGCCGTCGAGATTCATTGCTCGACGCCTATAAATCTATCGACTCGTTTCCGGTAGCCCTATTCATTCGGTATATATCGGTCGGGCGGCTATGATAACGTTTTGCTTTCGCTTTCTTTGCGCGCCATCACGACATGCCTGCCTACGTCAAACCCAGATGGTTACGGGATCTGCTGCGTTTCCTCCCGTTGAAAAGCCAGTTCGTGCTCTCGGGAAACGTCCGCGATTTACAGGCATGTGAAGTTGCCCCCGAAGTGGTGACGGCGCAGTCGCTGGTGAATACGCTCGGCGACAATCTCCGCGAGGCGGGTTATGCGCAGCTTGTCGTCTGGAATCCGATTTCAGGCTTCACGGTGCCCGACAGCCGGGTGTCGCCCACGGAGCCTGCCGATGAAACCCTGCGACGTCTCGGCCTGACACCGGCCGATGGCACGGCACCGGGCGGCATCGATGCGCTCACCGCATGCGTTGAACGTCTGGTCGCGCTGCCCGGCCCGCCGATTGCCCTCGTCGTCGATTTTGCTTCTCGACTGGCGATTCGCGCCGAAACGCTGACCCCCGCCGAGCACACGCTGTTCACGCGCGCACTGGTGCTGGCGCATACGGCCGCCCCCCGCCCCGCCGGAGAACTGCGACGTCCGTTTTTCAATACCGTGATCTGGATCGTCGACAAGGAAGGCGATCTGCCGGACTGGTTGCTGATCGACAATCCGCGCATCCGGCATATTCCCGTGTCGAAACCCGACAGCGCCGCCCGTCGGGCGTTGGCCGGTGCATTGCTGCGCGGCGTACCCGGTGCCCAGGCCGCTACGCCGGATCGTCTTGCCGAGGCGGCATCCGCCTTCGTCGACGGGTCCGAGGGATTGCTGCTCGCCGACATGAATGCGATCGCCACGCTCGCCCGCGTCGAGCAGGTGCCCCTCGATAAAATTGCCGACGCCGTGCGGCGTTATAAAGTGGGCGTCACCGAGGATCCGTGGCAGCAAATCGACCGCGACAAGATCCGTCACGCCGACGCGTTCATTCGCCGCCGGGTCAAAGGGCAAGCGCACGCGGTTACGCACATGCTCGATCTCGTCAAGCGCGCCATGACGGGGGTGGGTTCTCAGCGGAAAGGCAACCGGCCGCGCGGTGTCGCCTTCCTCGCCGGCCCGACCGGTGTCGGGAAAACCGAACTCGCCAAGACGATCACGAGCCTGCTGTTCGGTGACGAGAGCGCCTACATCCGCTTCGACATGTCGGAATTCAGCGCGGAACATGCCGACCAGCGCCTCATCGGCGCGCCGCCCGGCTACGTCGGCTACGACGTCGGCGGAGAATTGACGAATGCGATTCGCGAACGCCCGTTCAGCGTGGTGCTCTTCGACGAAATCGAAAAAGCGCATCCGCGCATTCTCGACAAGTTTCTGCAAATCCTCGATGACGGCGTGCTGACGTCAGGGCGCGGCGACCGCGTGTACTTTTCCGAAGCGTTGATCGTTTTCACGTCGAACCTCGGCATTTACCGCCAGGACGAATCGGGTCAGCGCGTGGCGAATATCCAGCCAGGCAACGACTTTGCGGAAATCCAGAAGAAGGTGCTCGGGGAAATCCAGCGGCATTTCAAGCTGGTCCTGAACCGGCCCGAAATCCTGAACCGCATCGGCGAAAACATTATCGTCTTCGACTTCATCCGCGAGGATGTCGCGACGGAAATCTTCGAGCAGATGGTTCGTGCCGTGCTCGACGACGTCGCCTCCCAGGGTATCGCCGTCGACCTGGACGCCGGTTCCAGGATCGCGCTGCAGGCGCAATGCCTCGGCGATCTATCCAACGGCGGCCGCGGCATCCGAAACCAGATCGAAGCGCATCTGCTCAACCCGCTGGCACGCGGCCTGTTCGATCAGGATGCGGCCGCCGGCGATCGATTCGTCATCTCGGGCATCGACTCGGGTTCGTTCCAGTTGCAAAAGCAGTAGGCCATGGACATTCGTGTTTCGCGCCTGCACTTTCCCGTGACGACGCTCGGGCCGGGGCAGCGGATCGGCATCTGGTTTCAAGGTTGCACGATCCGATGCCCGGGCTGCATTTCGATGGATACCTGGGCACACGCCGGGGGCGAAACCACCGTCGATGCCCTCTTGGCGCAGGTCCGAGCCTGGCTGCCCGACGCCACCGGCATCACGATCTCGGGCGGCGAGCCGTTCGATCAGCCCGATGCGCTGATTGCGCTCCTGCATGGCCTGCGGCAACTGTCGGCAGGCGACATCCTCGTCTACAGCGGCCACCCGATCGAATCGCTGGCCGATACGCTGGCACGCGCCGACGGCCTGATCGATGCGCTGATCTCCGATCCATTCGACATCGACGCGCCGCAGACACGCGCGCTGCGCGGCAGCGACAACCAGCGATTGCATTGCCTGACGGCACTCGGCCACGCGCGTTTTGCGCAGTACGAGGGCGCGCCACGGCACACCGGCAAGGCCCTGGACGTCATGTTCGACGAGGACGGTAGCGTCTGGTTCGCGGGGATACCGGGCCGGGACGATTTTCATCGATTGAGAGACCTATTGACCGATCAGGGGCATCACGTCCGGATCAGTGCCGACAAGGCGAGAAACAGATAAGACAGGAAATGTCAGCCATGATGCGTTTTTGCCCGAATTGCCGAACCGAGCGGTCGGTGGACGAGTGGTACTGTGCCGGCACGGTCGGCGATGCCGTTTGCAACTGGGACTTGTCAGGCGTACCGATCCGGGCGAACGGCTGGCGCCCCCAGGATGTCGTCACGGTCGAGACGGTCAGCCAGCAAGGGGTTGCGGACACAACCGGATCCGCCGTGCCGCCCTCGTTGTCGTGTACGAACGGACATCCGATGAACAACGGCGACCTCATGTGCCTCGAATGCGGCGCGGATCCGGCCGCGCCCGCCGACGCGCAGCGGCTCGGCTCCGGCACCGAGGTTCCTGCCGGCAGCTCGGCGGAGGACGCGCCGCCGCCCATCGAAGAAACGCGGATCGACGGCTGGCGGTTGTTGCGTCAGATTTCCAGCACGGACGGCGTGCGCGAACGCTACGTGGCCCAGCAGGACGCGACCGGCAGGCAGGCCGTGCTGACGCTGTATCGACCGGGCGCGGAACCGGACCCGGCAGTCTACGACGTGGTGCGCCGCCTGCCGCGCGAGCACGTACCGGAGATCATCGCTACCGGACGCTGGGATCAACGAGCGTACGAAGTCGCCGAGGAGATGAGTGGCGGGACGCTGGCGGATCTCGGCATGGCCGTACGCGATCGCGCGACGATCCGCCGGGTGGTCGATGAACTGGGCCAGGCCCTGCAGGCGTTTTCGGACGTGGGGCTGCGGCATCGGGACCTGCGGCCCGGCACGCTGCTGGTGCGCAGCCGCGAACCGCTGGATCTCGTCATCAGCGGCTTCGGTTCGGCACGGCTGTCCGAATTCGATCTCGATATCGTCTCGCCGCTCGAAACGACGCGCTATATGGCGCCCGAGGCCATTGCAGGCGGTGTCGCCGCGGCATCGGACTGGTGGAGCCTCGGCATGATCCTGCTCGAGCAGCTGACCGACGGCCGCTGCTTCGAGGGCATCAACCCGCGCGCGTTTCTGATTCACGTGCTGGCCAACGGCGTCACGTTGCCGGACGATCTGGATCCCTCGCTTCACCTGTTGCTGCGAGGCCTGCTCGCGCGTGACCGGCATCAACGCTGGCAGTGGCCGCAAGTCAAGGCCTGGCTGGACGGCAAACCGGTCGATGCGCCGTCGGCAGCAACGATCGATGCCGATGGCGACGAAGGCGCCAGCATCGCCTTGGGCGCCCGGCAATATCGCAAGCCGGCGATCTTCGCGCTCGCCGCGGCGGAGCGCGAGAACTGGGAAGCGGCGCGCGATCACCTGAACCGCGGCGTTGTCCTGACATGGGCGGAACAAGCCGGTGCCGGCGCGAAAGTGCTGGCCGGCCTGCGTCAGGTCGCGCAACTCGACGGCGTCGATGACGATGGCCGCCTGATGATCGCGCTCAAGCTGTTGAATCCCGACATGCCGCTCATTCTGCGCGGCGACATCGTCACGCCCGGCTGGTTGCTGCACAACCCGCTGGAAGGTTACGACCTGGTGACCGGGCCGGTGCCGACGTTCCTGGCGCGGCTGGGCACGGAAAGCTGGCTGTCCAGGCTACGCGCTCGAGCCGACGAAGTGCGACACCGGGCCGCGCAACTGGGCATCGAACTGAACGAGGACCTGGTGCGCATCGCGCTGCTTTCCACGTCGCGCGCCCAATTGGCCGCGCAATGGGAAGAGCGACGCCTGTTGTTGCCGGATTCCGATCATCACGGCCTGCTGTCGCTGTCGGAACGCCGCATCCTCAGCGAGGAAGACCTGATCGTTCTGCTGAGCGCGGCCATTTCGCAGTTTCGCTCGGTCGACGAGATCCTCGACCAGGCGGCGGCCCTCGCGGAGCGAGAGCAAATTCTGGTCTTCGATCGCCAGGCTGCCCGGATCGCGCTTGCGCTGCCGCGCGTCGACCTGTTCCATGCCGTCGACGAGCGCATCGCCGGATTCGCGCGAACCGGAAACCCGACAGTCGACGAATGGGCGGAGCAGTTCCGGCTGGAACGTCGCTTGCCGCTGCACGAAGTGGTCGTTCTGTTGTCGGTGCCCGCCGAGCAGTGGCTGGAGCCGCAGAAGCAGCAATACGTGTCGCAGATCCTCGACTTCTTCGAGAAAAAAGTCGCCACGACCGTATTGCGCGGCCCATTGGTGCGGATGACCATCGGCAAGACCACGGGGCGGGTCGATCTTCACGAACTGAACGGCGAGCGATTCGCCAGCACCGCGCTGCTCGACCATCTGCTCCAGCGCAATGTCCAGACGGTATCGGTGGACCCGGCCGTATTCGGTGCCGGCGGAACGCTCGAAGGCCGGTTGAACACGCTGTACCGGCAGACCTCGCTCTACAAGCGGGATACCGGCATTGACGGCCTCTATCTCGGCTTCCCGTTCCTGCTTTACAAGGATCATCGCAGCACGACGCGCCCGCGCATCGCCCCCGTCCTGTTGTGGCCGGTCAAACTGCTGATGGAGCTCGGCACGCGACGCCAGGTGGCAATGGCTTTCGACGGCGAGCGCGAGGAGGTTCGCCTGAATCCGGCACTCGAGGGCCTGCTGGGACGCGAGGCCGTCAAGGCGTGGCGTGTCGCAGCCGACGAGGTGCTCGGACGTTCCGCGTTGAAAGCGGCCGACGTGGTCGATGCGTTCGGCCTGCTGGCCGACGTGGAAAGCCGCAAACTCGGTGCGCTGCCGTTGCCGACCCTCGACGTGCCCGCCGGCGCGACGCGCCTCGCCTGTGCCGGCGTGCTGTTTCACGTCGACTTCGCCGGCCAGGCCATCGGCGAGGATCTGCGCCAGCTCAAGCAATTGTCGCCGTCCGGCACGGCGCTCGAATCGATGCTGCGGCTCAAGGACAAATCCGACTACGATGCGTCGGAGGCCACGTCGACCGAGCTCGACCGATTCCTGACGGTGGCAAGCGATCCGTCGCAGGAAGCGGCGATCCTGCAGGCGCGTCAGGGCCCCGGATTGCTGGTCGAAGGGCCGCCCGGTACCGGCAAGAGCCAGACGATCGTCAACATGGTCGCCGACGCGATCGGACAAGGCCGCAGCCTGCTGATCGTCTGCCAGAAGCATGCCGCGCTGGAAGTCGTTCGCAAGCGTCTCGTCGCGGAAGGCCTGGGCGATCGCATCGTGATGCTCAACGACGTCAACAAGGACCGCGAGCCGACGATTCGAGCCGTCCGCGAGCAACTGGATGCGATCTTTCGCGGCGCCGTGTTCGACCACGGCGCGATACGCCAGCGTGAACGCATGGCCGCGAGAATCGAGGCCCTCGAGGGCGAACTCGACCGCCAGCATGCCGCACTGCATCACGTCGACGAATCGACCGGCCTCAGCTATCGGGCGCTGCTCGGCGAACTGATCCGGCTCGAAGCCGGCACGCCGCCGGTCAGCGTGCCGCAGTTGCGTACCCGGCTTGCCACGCTGGATATTTCGGCACTGACTACGCTGGAAGAACACTGCGCACCGCTCGCCCGCTACTGGCTACCGTCGAAGTTCGAGGGCAGCCCATTGGCACAAGTGAAATCGTTCGCGACCGATGCCGCCACGCTCGACGCGTTCAATGCGATCTTCGCGGACTTCCGCGACGCGGAGCGCCTGCGGATCGAGACGCTCGCCGCGCATCCCGCGCGCTTCGATGTCGACGACCCCGCCCCGTATCGGGCCTGGCTCGATGCGAACGCCGGTCGCCTCGTCGCGCTGGACGAGACGCAACGCAAACGGCTGGCTCAATGGCTGCCCTTGTTCCGACCGGCCGGCAATGCGGATGCGGAAGGCCATCGGTATTACACGGCGCTCGGCACCCTGCATCGCGATCTGTTGGCCGTCGAGACCAGCGGCTTCGATGCGGTGCTGTCGGCTGCCGTCGCACTCCTGCCGGATCCCGCGCTCCGCAAGCTCGAAGCCCAGGCGACGTTGGCGACTCGCGCCCCGTCTCTCTTGCGCCGCCTGAACCCGGTCACGTATCTGCGGCGTGGCCGCCTGATGAAGTTCGTCACCGGCTGCGGCGCGCCCGCGACCGACGAGACGCTCCGCAAGCTGCTGGCCGCCACCCGGCTCGAAAAGGCCTGGCGGCCGCTGCGCGACACCTTGAACACGATCAGCCGGGCATTGCACCTCGAGACGGTCGAGCCGGCCTGCGGGCCGGCGCTCGCCGATGCCTGCCTGACCCGCCTGCGCCAGCTCGAAGAAATCCGCGAACTCGCGCAGCATCTGGCAATCGCGCCACGCGGCGACGAGTTCGACTCGGCCGTGATGACCGGTGATCGGGCACCCGTCGAACAGTTGCTCGACGGTTTCGAGACCGCGTTCGTGCGGCACAACGCGCGCCAGCATAGCCTTCGGGCGCTGAGGCTGCTCGATGAGTGGCTCTCGGCAGAACTCGTCACCGCCTGTCGGCAGGCCATCGCTGACAACATCAGTTATCAGGCGCCGTTGAACCGAATCGGCGATGCGTTGCCGACGCTGGCCGCGTATCAGCAATTCCGCACCCGGGCACGGCATGTCAGCGCCGACGCACTCGACGTGTTTGCGATCATGCGCGACCACGAAGACGCGCTGACGCGCGTGCCGCCAGAGCACCTCGACGACGCCGTGCGGCGCATGGTCAACCGCGAGGCGCGGCTCGGATGGAAGCGGCGCATGGAGCAGGACCATCCCGAGCTGCTGCTCGACCAGAGCGAAACGGCCGCCAAGATCGACGCACTCGCGGCCGCCGACGCGGAAATGCGGCGCCTGAACCGCGAGATGCTTCGCAACGGCATCGACCACGGCCGACTGGGTTCGGCGCGCGATTGGGAGGACGTGACGCGTTTGACCGGCCGGCGCTCCCGGCGCCTGCGCGAATTCATCGAACTCGGTACGGGGCTGGGCCTGATGGCGCTGCGGCCCGTCTGGCTGATGAACCCCGACGTCGCGAGCCGCGTACTGCCGCTGAAATCGGGGCTGTTCGATTCCGTCGTCTACGACGAGGCCTCGCAGATGCCGGTGGAATACGCGATTCCGACGCTGTTCCGCGGCAACCTGTCGATCGTCAGCGGCGACGAGAAGCAAATGCCGCCGACGGCGTTCTTTTCGAGCCGGGCGGAAAGCGACGAGACCGACATCTTCGACGGCGAGCAACCTGACGAGGCCGCGACGGAAGACGAACGCGAGCGCTTCGAGGACACCTGGAACCGACGCGAAATCAAGGACTGCCCTGACGTGCTGCAACTGGCACGGAGCGCACTGCCCGTGTCGACGCTGCAGATCCACTATCGTTCGGCCTATCGGGAGCTGATCGGCTATTCAAACGCCGCGTTCTACGAGAACAACCTCAGTGTGCCGGTCCGTCACCCGGATGCCACGGTGCGCGAGGTGAAGCCGCTCGAACTCATCCAGGTGAATGGCCTTTACGAGCAGCAGACCAACAGCGACGAAGCGGATCGCGTGGTCGCCTATCTGGCGAAACTGTGGCAACAGCCTTACGCACAGCGCCCGTCCGTCGGTGTGGTCACGTTCAACCGCAAGCAGGCCGACCTCATCCTGGAGCGCCTGGAGCAGCGCGCGGAAGAGGATGAAGCATTCCGCGACGCGTATCGCGAGGAACTCGAGCGAACCGATCGCGGCGAGGACATGGCCGTCTTCGTGAAGAACGTCGAGAATGTCCAGGGCGACGAACGCGACATCATCGTCTTCTCCACGACCTTCGGGCGCAACGGCCAGGGCACCTTCCGGCGCTTGTTTGGCGTGCTGGGCCAGAGCGGCGGCGAACGGCGTCTCAACGTGGCCGTGACGCGTGCCCGCCATAAAGTCGTGCTCATCACGTCGATGCCGATCCGCGAGATCTCCGACATGCTCACGACGCAGCGCAAGCCGGCGATTCCGCGCGATTATCTTCAGGGCTATATGGAATACGCACGCGCCATGTCGAACGGTGAACTGCCTGCCGGCCGCGCATTGCTTGGCCGCATGAGCAGCGAACGGGCACATGCGAAGTTGCGGCAGACGGGTGCCGTCGACGGCTTCGCGGAAGATGTGCTGGCTTATCTGCAGGCGCTCGGCCTGTCACCGGTGCCCGCACAGGAAGGCGACGCCTTCGGGCTTGATTTTGCGATCGCCAATCCGGAAACCGGCCTTTATGCGATCGGCATCGAATGCGATGCACCGCGTCATCCGTTGCTCGAACATGCGCGTGCCCGGGAAATCTGGCGGCCGTCCGTGCTGGGACGCGCCATTCCGACACTGCATCGCGTGTCGTCGCAAGCCTGGTATCACGCACCGGAGACAGAGAAGGCTCGCCTGAAAGCCGCCGTCGCGCAGGCGCTGAACCAGGAGGTGATGGCATGAGCGGCCCGAAAGTCGTCCGGATCGTGACACGCGAGGAAATCGTCGCGATCTGCGAAGGACATCTGCAGCGCCTCGACCAGGCCATCGCCACCTGGATTGCCGAAGGCCGACGTACCGGCGTGCTGTCGGACGATGAGATCGCGGCGACCCGGGCTCGGCGTGAAGCGCTGGGCGCATTGATCGCCGCCGACGCGTTCGTGGATTTGCAGAAGAAAGTGCCCGACGAGATTGCTTTCCTGAAGGCCGATCTCGTCCGGCGTCAACAGGTGGCAGTCGAGCAGGCCGAGCAGGCAGCGAAACGCCGGCGGCAAGGACGGCACAGCGCGGCGACCTTGCTCGGCGCACTGGAAGCGAAAGGGATCGAGATTCCAGCCGAGCTTCATGGCCAGCTCGATCGCCTGCGCTCGGGCGACCTGCTCGAGCATGCCGATGCGCTGCTCGCGCAAGGGTTCGCCCTGCTGACGCCGGCTGTGGGACGCACACTCAGCGATGCGCAACGGGCGCTGGCGAATCGCCTGATGCCCGCCGAAGCATCGGCGGACTTCGAGACCTGGAAAGCCGCGCAACGGGCGGCGTCTCGTGATCCGTCCATCGACCGTCTCGATCGACAGATCGGAGAGGCACGGGTATTTCTGGATTCGCAAGCCGTCGCCGGGTTCTCGTCGAGACTGGATGCGCTCGAAGACGAGGTGAACGACGCGCGCAAGAGCCTGTTGCTCGACAGCCTGATCCTCGACCTGTCGAGTGCCATCGAGGCCGCCCGCGCACGGCGCGCGGCGATCGCGGCACTGGAAGAACTGACGGCGGAGCTTCGGGCTTGCCACACGGCAGACGCGGCGAATTTTGTCGAACGCGCTCGACAATGCGATATCGCCACCTCGCCGGACGTCGTGGCCGAGTTGACCCGAGCCGGGCAGGACCTGATCGCGCAGGTGCGACAGCAACAGGCAGCGGAGGCTCGGCGCAACGCGATCCTGAGCGGCCTGGCGCGACTCGGCTACGAAGTGCATGAGGGTATGGCCACCGCATGGGCGAAGGACGGCCGGGTCGTCGTCAAGAAACCTTCGCTGCCGGATTATGGTGTCGAAGTCGGCGGTCAGGCTCAGGCCGGTCGCCTGCAGGTTCGGGCCGTCTCCCTCGTCGCGAATCGCGACGTTGCTCGCGACAAGGATGTCGAAACGCTCTGGTGTGGCGAGTTCGGCCGGTTGCAGGCGTTGCTGGCCCAACATGGCGACGACTTGCTGATCGAACGGGCAATGGGGGTGGGCGAGGTACCGCTCAAGGTGGTGGCCGAACTGGACCATACGCCCGGCATGGAAACAGTCGTGCGCACACTGAAGTAAGTGTTCCGGGCGCGGCGTTCACCGCGCGCCTGGGCCTTCCGCGCCGAAGCGAATCTATTTCCCGTCCTCGGGAAGCAAAGGCTTCGAACCTACCGATCCCACGAATTGACCAATTCTCTCGCCGTATACGCGACGCAAGCAATCAAGGTCCTTGCCACATTGATGTCGGGTGGCGATCCAGTCTGACTCGGATTGCCGGAGAGCCTCCGGATCCGAGACGGTTTGCAATGCAGCCGCATACAGCTGAGCCAACCGCTGGTCCATTGCGGCCAAACCCGGATCATGACAGACAGCCGCTTCGTCATCGTGCGATGCTCGTGAGCAGTCGAAACCGGTCGCAAAAGTACGTGTTTGCACGGCACGATCGGCCGGCGCTTCGGAGGCGCCGCTGTTCTGCTCGGATATTTCGAATGACGGACGCTCAGACTTGGACACACTCGATGCCGGTTCAGCTGATGCATGCACCTCCGACAGCACATTCTCGTTTGTTGGTTTAGCTGAATCTGCGGTGGGAAAATCCCCCGCTGCCCGGACTTCGTGCGTCACGTCGTTTCCGGTCGCTGGCACGTCCGAATCCGATATGCGGTTAACCACTAGTCCGAATACAAATAGACCGATACCACATAACAAAATCTTGCCCGACCGGACAAAATTTCTAGAATCCGGCTCGTTGTTCTTATAGCCGGTCTTGAATCTTCGATCTACCTTGCGCGTGTCTACAAAACCGCCAATACCGATCAGCGATGCAAGCACACCTATACCGACCAGGCTGTTTCCTATTGCTCCCATATGATTTCCCCGATGCGAATTTCGTGATTATTTTTTGAACGTGACCTTCGGCGGTTACGCCAAGCGTGATTCGAACAGATCCGGACAGGTTCCCTAAGCCGTTGCGCCCTCGTCGCCCTCAGTCCCCTTCGTTCGATCACGACAGGATCTTATTCCACAGTCACGCGGAAGCGCGACAAGACACTCTTCCGTCGAATTCGCTGATTCTGCCTAGTCACACGGACAAACAGATAGCGCGCGAAGCATTACGTGATTTCCGGATGGTGATTGCGAATAATCGACCCCGACACGCTCCAGACAAAACAGTGCCGAATTGTGTCCGCAACTCGCGCCCAAGGATTCTTTCACGTCACCCCAGCCACGTGGGCGCCGTACACGAGGCTGTCCGCTTGCTGCACGCCATCACGCATGCACATTGCTTACCGCACCGCCTGCTGCCGCTGCACCTCCTGCGCTTTCATCTGCATATATGCGCCGCGCTCGACCTCATGCAGTTGCTGCGGATACTGCTCGGTCGCATCGAACCAGCGCGCGAGGCGCTGGTCGAGCGGCTTGTCGAGCGTCGCGAGATACGTGTCGATCGCGAGGTAATAACGCATCGTGTTGCGCTCCAGCAGCCCGCGCACGCCGCCGATGTACTGCGGCTGCGCGGCTGATCCGCCGCTGACGGTCGTGAAGCCGACCTTGTCGCTGCCGACGGTCGCGAGGTAGGTCTTCATCGCCATGCGGCCGATCGTGCCGAAGCCATACGAATACGTGAGATGCAGGAACGTGCGCGACGCGCCGACCGGCACGGCTTCCAGCGCGATCCGGTAGTCCTTCGTGCCCATCGGGCCGCTGTCGGCGGTCAGGTCGACCTGGAAATAGTCGGGCGTCGCGGCCGCCACGCGATAGCGAAACTGCACGCGATAGGTGTCCGACAGCTTCTGCTGGATCTTGCGGCCGAGGTTCACGTCGAGCACCGGGCCGTTGCTGCCGCTCGACGCATGACAGTACTTCGTGTTCAAGTGCAGGATCAGCACCGCGCACCAGTTCGCGGGCCCCTGCGCAGGCTCGTCGAGCTGGCTGCTCACGACCGCGTACGGATAATCGACCACCGCGTAGATGTCGCCCTTCAGCGACGACGACGCTTCCGCCGATTCAAGGACCAGCGGCCGGTGAAACGCGTTGTCCTTCAGTTGCGGGCCGAGGCTGCGGTAACGGTCGAGCAGCGTCGCCGCATCGTCCGCGCCGAACGACTGCGCGCTCCAGCCAACGCACAGGGCCGCGACGAGCGCGTGCCACGCGCGGCGAGCCAGCCACATGCCGCGCGGATGTCCGGATGTCTTCATTCTTGTGCTCCCGCCTGGCGCGCGATGGTCGCGCACATGTGTCACAGAATACGCCTGGCCGCAGCGCAACATTGCACGCGAAAGGGCCGCTATCGGCTCCGCTTCACCGGCACCGGCAACTGCGCGGCGGTGATCCGGATCAGCGCCGACAGCCATTCGCGATCGTCCCAGCGTTCGCCGGAGATGACGAGGTGCGGCTTCGCGCCCGGGTACGGCGAACCTTCTTCGCAGGTGCCGAGAAACGCGCGGCCTTCGGGCGTCGGCTTGACGAACAGCCGATCGTCGCAGACGAGCGCGGCCATCTTGCCGTCGCAATAAATACCGTATTCGCCGAACATCTTGCGTGCCGATACCGTACCGGCTGCCGCCATCTGCTCGACGATGAAATCGACTGTGCTTTGGCTCGATGCCATTCACTGCTCCCGGAAAAATGGTTATGACCGTGGCGTGCGCCGGACCGTTCCGCCTGATTCGCAGATGCGCTGTCGTGCGTCATCCATTCGTCTGCGGAACGCACATTCAGGCACCGGCGACGGGTCGTCCCAACCCGCAACGCCCTGCGCCCTGACAATTACATGACGGCTCACGACTGAGCGAGACGATCGCGATTGACGGTGCGACGGTGCGACCACGCCCGTCTACGATCGCAGCGCAGACGGCGCAACGCCCAGCCAGCGCTGGAAACTGCGCCGCATGTTCTCCGTATCGCCGAACCCGCACTCGTTCGCCACACGCTGCAGCGATGCCGCACCGCTTTCCAGCGCGGCGCGGGCGGCTTCCACGCGCAGTTTCTCGACCGCCTTGGCCGGCGTGACGCCGGTTTCCGTCTGGAACGCCCGCGCGAACTGACGCGGGCTCATGCACGCCTGCTCGGCCAGGTCGCTCACGCGCAAGCGCGCGCCGAGATTGCGGCGAATGTAGTCGAGCAACGGCTGGAAGCGCCCTTGCGCGCTGTCGAGTTCGATCAGCGCCGAGAACTGCGACTGCCCGCCGGGGCGCCGGTAGTACACGACCAGCCGTTTCGCGACCGCGCGCGCCAGCCGCTCGCCGCGATCCTCGCCGATCAGCGCGAGCGTCAGGTCGATGCCGGCCGTGATGCCGGCGCTCGTCCAGAACGGCCCGTCGTTCACGTAGATGCGGTCGAGCGCCAGCCGGACCTGCGGAAACGCCTGCGCGAAGCGCTCGCCGCAGCCCCAGTGCGTCGTCGCCAGCCGGCCGTCCAGCAAACCGGCCGCGGCCAGCAGCAGGCTGCCCGAACAGACACTCGCCACGCGGATGCCGCGCGCCGCGCAGCGCCGGACGAACGCGCACGTCGCGTCGTCTGCCATCGCGGCATCGACACCATCGCCGCCCGCGACCAGCAACGTATCGAGGTCCGCCGCGTCCGGCAACGGCTCGGCGTGCCAGCTCACGCCCGACGAACTGCGGACCAGCCCCGGCTGCACCGCGACGATGCGAACCGCGTAATACGGCGCACGCGCGTAGTCGGCCATCTCGAACGCGGCAACGGGCCCGGCGGCATCCAGCAACTGGAAGCCGGGATACACGAGCATGGCGACGCGATGGGTCATGGCAGAAAGTGCGGGAGAAATGACATTGCGACGGACGGCACGCGGCCCGATGCTACAGGCCATTCATGTCTTCGGGAAATCGTGATGGCCACCCCACCGTTCATCGTCGTATTCGCGTTGTTCGATCATGTCACGCAGCTCGATTTCACCGGGCCGGACGAAGTGTTCTGGCGTCTGCCCGGCGCGCGGATTCACCGGGCTTCGGTGCGCGGCGGATCGATTCGCGCGGACAGCGGCCTGCTTATCGCCGAGATCGAGCGGCTTGCCGACATCGCACACGCCGATCTCGTCTGCGTGCCGGGCGGGCTCGGCGTGATCGACGCGATCGCCGACGATGCGTTCGTTCGCGAGGTGCGCCGGCTCGCGCAGGGCGCCCGCTATGTTACCTCCGTGTGCAGCGGGTCGCTGGTGCTCGGCGCGGCCGGCTTGCTGCACGGCCGGCGGGCCGCCTGCCACTGGGCGTGGCGCGACCTGCTGCCGCCGTTCGGCGCGATCGTCGACACCGGCCGCGTGGTGCGTGACGGCCCGGTCATCACCGGTGGCGGCGTCACCGCCGGCATCGACATGGCGCTGTCGGTGATGGCCGACATCGCCGGCCCGGCCTACGCGCAAGCGGTACAGCTCGGCATCGAATACGCGCCCGAGCCGCCGTTCGACTGCGGGCGTCCGGAGCGGGCCGCACCGGACGTGCTCGCGTCGGTGTCCGCGCTGTTCGAGCGCGTGCGGCCCGATCGTCATGCGGTCGTGGCGCGCGCGGCGCAGCACCTCGCACAGCCGGACGCAAGCCGACAGGCGACCTGACGACGCGCAGGCAGCCCCTGCCCGATCCGCACGACGCCGTTATTTGTCGGCCGCGAACGCACTCGACATCTGCCGCGCCCGCTTCACATCGTCGCCATGCAGATAAATCGACGTCGTGGAAATCGACGCATGTCGCAGGTTGTCGCGCACGGTCGTCAACTCCGCGCCGCGCGCCAGCGCATGCGTCGCATGCGTATGACGCATCCAGTGCGGGCTCGCCTGCCGCAGCTTCTGCGCGAGCGCGGGATTGTCGGCATCGACCTGATCGGCCGTCTGCGCGAAGAAACGCTGCATCACCTTCCACAACCGCACGCTCGTGATCGCGGCCTCGCCCTCTTCCGCGAGGCTCGGGATCAGCGGCGTGTCGGGCCGCCAGCGCGACGGCGTGACCGGCAGCCGGCGTGCGACCAGAAAACGGTCGAGCCCCGTGCGCGCGAGCGGCGGCAGCGCGACACGTGCGGCCTTGCTGCCCTTGCCGATCACCTTCAGCCACGCGTCGCCGTGCGCATCGGTCTCGATGTTGCCGAGCGTCGCGCCGACCAGCTCGCTCGCGCGCAGCCCGGTCGCATAGCCGAAATCGAGAATGAAGCGCAGCCGTTGCGCGGCGGCCGCCGTCCAGCCCGACTGCGGCGCAGCCTTCGTGCCCTTGCGGAACTCGAGCCCGTCGGCGATCGTGCGCACGAGCAGCCACTCGCCTTCGGTAAACGCATGCGACGTGTCGAGTGCGTTCGCGCCGCGCGTGTCGCGCACCTTGACGCCCGCGAACGGATTCGCGAGCAGGTAGCGCTGCTCGATCAGCCAGCGAAACAGCGCGCCGAGCACCGACAGCGTGTACGCCGCGGAGCGTGCGGACAGCGCGCCCGAGAACGGCCGCCAGTCGGGCGCACCGCGCGGCCGCACGGGCCCGACCCAGCGTTCGTGCGGTGTCGGGCGCCGCACGAACGCGCGATACGCGACCGCGTCCTCGGTCGTCAGCGACGACAGCGCGCGGCCGCGCTCGACGATCGCCCACAGGATCAGCCGCTCGGCCTCCTTCCGGTACGCACGCCGTGTCGCGGCCGATTCATGCAGCGACAACCACGCGTGCACGGCCGCGTAATCGTTGTCCGCATCGAGCGTGCTGGTCGCGCGCGGCGCGCGGAACGTGCCGGCCGAGCCGTCGACCTCGTGCGGCAGCTTCAACTGCTCCCACGGCACGATGCTGCCGCGCGGCGTCGCCGCGATCAGCGCGCGCGCTCGTTCGGTCAGGTCCGGATGCGCGGCGAAAAATGCCTCGATGTGCCGCGCGCTGGCCACGCCGAGGCCCGCGATTGCGCGCCACCACTGGCGCCGGCGCGGAATCCGCACCGTGAGATCGGCCAGCGTCGCGATCCCGTGCGCACGCAGCGCGACGACCGCGCGCGCGGGTAGCCACAGATCGACGTCGTCGCTGATCTGCGGGACCGGCGGGCGCGCATGACGCAGCAGGCCGATCGCTTCGGCGGCAGCCTTCGCCTCCTGCAAACGCTCACCGTCGGGATGACCGAGCCGCTCCGCGAGATCGGGCCGGCCGGCCTGCCGCGCGACGCGCACGAGACGGCGGCGGATGACGCCGATCACGCCGCGCGCCGAACGCCCTTCGCCGAGACGATCGGGCAGGTAGCGCGCGACGGCCTGGCGCACGGTCATGCCCGCGTACCACGCACGCAGCGCAGCCAGTTCGTCGGCGTCGGGAAAGCCTGCGGGTGCAGGCGCAGAATCGGGAGAAGGCGGTGAGGCGAGGCGCGGTTTCATGACCGCGAGTTTGACAGAAGCGCGCGCGGCCGGATACGTCGCGCACGGCGTTCCGGGCGCGACAGGCGCCGATGCGCGACACCGGATCGCTCCGGCATCGCGCCCGCGCGTGTCGGCCGCACCCCGTCAGCCCGTGACCGGCGTGCGCCGCACTTCCGACAGGTAGATCAGGATCAGCGACACCCACACGATCCCGTACAGGAACATGAAGCAGGTCGTGCGCACGCGCAGCAGGTCGAGCAGCACGCCGAACAGGATCGGCAGCAGGAACCCGCCGAGCCCGCCCGCGAGCCCGACGATGCCCGTGACGACGCCCATGTTGTCCGCGAAATCGTCGGCGACGTACTTGAAGGTCGAGGCCATCCCGAGCGCGAACACCGCGCCGAGCACGAAGGTCAGCGCGACGAAGCCGGCCACCGGCATCGACACATTCAGCGTCGCGGTGCCGTCGATCGTGTGGATCACGAAGTCGGTTGCCGGATACGACAGCAGGAACAGCGCGATCCACGCGACCCACAGCCCCCACCACGTGACCGCGTGCGCGCCGAAGCGGTCGGACAGCGCACCGCCGAGCGCGCGCAACACCGAGCCCGGCAGCGAGAAGCCGGCCGCGAACGCGGACGCCATCACGAGCGACATCCCGTATTCGCTCTTCAGGTACTGCGGAATCCACAGCGACAGCGCGGTGAAGCCGCCGAACGTGATCGAGTAGTACTGGCACAGCCGCCACACGCGCGGGTCGCGCAGCACCTTGAATGAATCGAGCCACGAGCCGCCGCGCTTGCCCGCGCCCGGATCCGGCGCCGACGCGAACCAGAAGATCGCGGCCGTGACGAGCAGCGCGACCGCGTAGACGCGCGGCACGAAGCGCCAGCCGTACGCATTGAGCAGCAGCGGCGTGACGAACAGGTTGACGGCCGCGCCGCAGGTGCCCGCGCCGAACACGCCCATCGCGAGCCCGCGCCGCTGTGGCGGGAAGAAACGCGCGACATACGGTGTGCCGACCGCGAACGATGCACCGACGCAACCGAGGAACAGCCCGATCAGCAGGAACTGCCACAGCTGCGTCGCGTAGCTGACGATATAGACGGGCACCGCACACACGACGAGCAGCACCGTCATCACGATCCGGCCGCCGAAGCGGTCGGTCCACGTGCCGAGCGGCAAGCGCATCAGCGCGCCGGTCAGCACGGGCGTCGACGTGAGCAGCCCGAACTCCGTGCTGTTCAGCCCGAGATCGGTACGCAGCTGCACGCCGAGCACGCCGAACATCATCCACACGACGAAGCACACCATGAACGCGAGCGTGCTCGCGGCCAGCACCGACCACGCGCGCAGCGGAATCGCCGGCGCGCCGCCGGCCGGCACCACGTTACCTTGTTGTTGAGTTGCCATACGCCAAACCCCGTTTCACTGGACCAGCGGCCCGTTCGCGCCGTCGAATTCGACGCCTTCGACACGCGCGTCGCCCGCGAGAATCGCCACGTACTGCCGCATCGCCCGCTCCCGCACGCGTTCCGACAGGTACGCGGCGATCTGCGCGGCGGCTTCGTCGAACGGCACCGCGTCGCCCGGCACGCGGCGCTCGATGCGCACGATGTGGAAGCCGAAGCGCGTATTGACGAGTTTCGGCAGCACGCCGAGCCCGTCGGTGTCGAACAGCGCGGCCTCGAATTCCGGCACCGTGTCGCCGCGCAGCAGTTGCCCGAGGCTACCGCCCACTTCCGCCGACGGGCAGTTCGACGACGCCCGCGCGAGCGCTTCGAACGTGTCGGGTGCGGCGACCACATCGGCGAGCGCGGCTTCCGCGCGCTGTCGCAGCGGCGCGAGCGGCACGCGGTCCGTCATCGCGAACAGCACGTGGCTCGCATAGACGATGTCGTTGCGGCGAAAGCGCGCCGGATGCTGCGCGTAGTAGCGCTCGCAATCCGCGCGATCGGGTTCGGGCAGGTGCGTGAGCTCGCGTTCGAGCAACGCGTCGACGGCCGCGTCGTCGAGCGGCGCGCCTTCGTCGAGCAGCGCGAGCGACACCGCGCGCTGCCGCAGCAGTTCGCGCACCGCGAGCGCGCGCCGTGCGGCGTCGAGCGGATCGGGTGCGTCGCCGTGATGCGCGGCCTCGGCCGCAATGGCCACATCGTCGATCACGACACCGTTGATCGTCAGCAGCGCGGCCGGTGCTTCGGAGAGAACGTCGTTCATGGTGCCTCCTCAGCGCTTGCGCACGAGCTGGTACGGGCGGATCAGGTACGCGACCGACGCGATGCCGCTCCAGATGTGCACCATCCGCGTGAACGGCGACACGAGGAAGATCGTGAAGCCGAGCAGGATATGCAGCCGGTACGTCAGCGGCACGCCGACGAGCAGGCTCGCGATATCCGGCCGGAACGTGACGACGCCCTTCACGTAGTCGGTCAGCTGCTCGAACATCGCGCCGTCCATGTGGCGCGTCGACAGCACGACGGTGCCGAGCCCGAGCGCGAGCTGCACCCACAGCATCAGCACGATCAGGATGTCGGACTTGCGACTGTTCTTGCGGATACGCGGGTCGCCGAGGCGCCGCCAGATCAGGATCGTCAGCCCGATGATCGCGGCCACGCCGGCCGCGCCGCCGGCCACCATCGCGACGAGCTGGTGCCCGGACGCGGAAAGAAACGGCGACACGAGCCAGTGCGGCGCGAGAAAGCCGCCGAAGTGCCCGAGCACGACGACCAGCACGCCCCAGTGGAACAGGTTGCTGCCGAGCCGCAGCATGCCGTGGCGCAACAGTTGCGACGAATCGCTTTTCCACGTGTACTGCTCGCGGTCGAAGCGGATCAGGCTGCCCAGCAGCAGCACGGCGAGACAGATGTACGGATAGATCCCGAACAGGAATTGATGCAGGTAATCGTTCATGGCTTTCCCCTGTTGAACCGGCGCGCCTACGCGCGCCGCGCAGGCCGTTGATCGTAGAAGCGCACCGGTTCCTCCGCCGGCGTGGCCGCGCCGACGAAGCGCACGGCCTCGTCCGCATACGACGCGTCGAGCGCGCGGTAGTCGGCGGCGCTCGGCCGCTCGGCGGCCACGTCGTCGCCGGTGGCGTCCGGCGCGTCGGCCGGTGCGAGGCCGGCCATCGGCAGCAGCGCCCCGACGACGAAGCCGTAATGGCTGCCGCGCTGCGCGAGCTGGCCGGCCAGCGCGCGCAGGATCTCGCCGGTTTCGGCAAGCAGCTTGCGCGCATCGGGCGCCGGCAGCCGCGACAGGTATTCGAGGAACACCGGCAGGTAGTCGGGCAGTTCGCCCTGGTTCAGGAACAGCCCGTGCCGCTCGTACATCTGCAGCAGGTCGACCATCGCCTGCCCGCGGTCGCGCGATTCGCCGTGCACGTGCTCGAACAGGTACAGCGACGTCGCGCGGCCACGGTCGAACAGCCCGACGTAGTTCTCCTGCAGCGTCAGCAGGTCGCGCTCGCGCACGTACGCGAGGAACTGGTCGAGGCCCGCGCGCACCGTTTTCGGCAGGCGCGCGTGCGCGAGCAGGTGCGCGTCGATCGAGTCGAGCGCGGTAACGAGCGCCTCGTCGGGATAGTCGAGCAGCGCCGCGAGCGCTGCATAGGTCGGATCGGGTGCGGTGCTCATCATCGGGAAGCCTCGTGGATCGGAATCGTCTTGCTGCCCTTCCTCGGGCTGAACAGGCTCGCCTCGGAACGGCCGTCCGAGCAACCGTTGCCGAACGAGAAGCCACACGACGCGCGCAGGTCGTACGCGTTCTCCGCGTACTCGCGGTGCGTGGTCGGGATCACGAAACGATCCTCGTAGTTCGCGATCGCGAGATAGCGATACATCTCCTCGACTTGCGCGAGCGACAGCCCGACCTGGTCGAGCACGCCACGCGCGTCGATGCCGTCCACGTGGCGCGCACGCATGAACGCACGCATCGCGAGCAGCCGCTCGAGCGCGAGCTTCACGGGCGCCTCGTCGCCGGCCGTCAGCAGGTTCGCGAGATAGCGCAGCGGAATGCGCAGCGACTCGACGTCCGGCAGGTAGCCGTTCATCCCGAGATCACCGCTGTTCGCGGCCGCGTTGATCGGCGACAGCGGCGGCACGTACCACACCATCGGCAACGTCCGGTATTCCGGATGCAGCGGGAACGCGATCTTCCAGTCGATCGCCATCTTGTAGGTCGGCGAACGCCGCGCGGCGTCGATCCAGGCAGCCGGCACGCCGTCACGCTCGGCCTGCGCGATCACGGCCGGGTCGTCCGGATCGAGGAACAGCGACAGCTGCGCTTCGTACAGATCCTTCTCGTTCTCGGCGCTGGCCGCCTCGCTGATCCGGTCGGCGTCGTACAGCAGCACGCCGAGATAGCGGATGCGGCCCACGCAGGTTTCCGAGCATACGGTCGGCTGGCCGGCCTCGATGCGCGGGTAACAGAAGATGCACTTCTCGGCTTTGCCGCTCTGCCAGTTGTAGTAGATCTTCTTGTACGGGCAGCCCGACACGCACATGCGCCAGCCGCGGCACTTGTCCTGGTCGATCAGCACGATGCCGTCTTCCTCGCGCTTGTAGATCGAGCCCGACGGGCACGACGCGACACACGCCGGGTTCAGGCAGTGCTCGCACAGGCGCGGCAGGTACATCATGAAGGTGTTCTCGAACTGCCCGTAGATGTCCTTCTGCACATTCTCGAAGTTGTAGTCCTTCGCGCGCTTCTCGAACTCGCCGCCGAGGATCTCCTCCCAGTTCGGCCCCCACTCGATCTTCTCGAGCCGCTGGCCGCTGATCACCGAGCGCGGCCGCGCGACCGGCATCGCGCGCGTATTGCCGGCTTCCTGCAGGTGCGCGTAGTCGAACGTGAACGGCTCGTAGTAGTCATCGATCTCGGGCAGGTGCGGGTTCGCGAAGATCTGCGCAAGCAGCCGCCACTTGCTGCCGAGACGCGGCTCGATCTTGCCGTCGGCGCGCCGTTTCCAGCCGCCGCGCCAGCGGTCCTGGTTCTCCCAGTCCTTCGGGTAGCCGATGCCCGGTTTCGTCTCGACGTTGTTGAACCACGCGTATTCCATCCCTTCGCGGCTCGTCCACACGTTCTTGCAGGTCACCGAGCAGGTATGGCAGCCGATGCACTTGTCGAGGTTCAGCACCATCGCGATCTGTGCGCGTACCTTCATGACGTTTCTCCCGCCCGGACTTGCGTTGTGGGGTCGACCGCGGTCTCTTCGCCATCGAGCCAGTCGATCTTGTTCATCCTGCGCACGATCAGGAACTCGTCGCGATTCGAGCCGACCGTGCCGTAGTAGTTGAAGCCGTACGCGAGCTGCGCATAACCGCCGATCATGTGGGTCGGCTTCAGCGCGATGCGCGTGACCGAGTTGTGGATGCCGCCGCGCGTGCCGGTGATCTCGGAGCCCGGCGTGTTCACGATCTTCTCCTGCGCGTGGTACATCATCACCATCCCGGACGGAATTCGCTGGCTGACCACGGCCCGCGCGCACAATGCGCCGTTCGAGTTGTAGCACTCGATCCAGTCGTTATCGACCGCGCCGATCGCCTTCGCGTCGTCCTCCGACATCCACACGATCGGGCCGCCGCGCGACAGCGTCAGCATCAGCAGGTTGTCCGTGTAGGTGCTGTGGATCCCCCACTTCTGGTGCGGCGTCAGGAAGTTCAGCACCCGTTCGGGGTTGCCGTTCGAACGCGTGCCGACCATGTGCGCGTAACTGCCCGTATCGACCGGCGGCTTGTACGCGCACAGCGATTCGCCGAACGCGCGCATCCACGCATGATCCTGATAGAGCTGCTGGCGGCCGGTCATCGTGCGCCACGGCACCAGCTCGTGCACGTTCACGTAGCCGGCGTTGTACGACACGTGCTCGGATTCGATCCCGCTCCACGTCGGCGACGAGATGATCTTGCGCGGCTGCGCCTGGATGTCGCGGAAACGGATCTTCTCGTCCGCACGCGCGGCGGCCAGGTGCGTATGGTCGATGCCCGTGATGCCGGACAGCGCGCGCCACGCCTTCACCGCCACTTCGCCGTTGGTCTCGGGCGCGAGCGCGAGGATCACCTCGGCCGCGTCGAGCGCCGTGTCGATGCGCGGTCGCCCCTGCGCCGCGCCGTCGGCCACCTTGTAGTTGAGTTCGCCGAGCAGCTTCACTTCGTCCTTCGTGTCCCAGCCAATGCCCTTGCCGCCGTTGCCGAGCTTGTCCATCAGCGGCCCGAGCGACGTGAAGCGCGCATAGGTGTTCGGATAGTCGCGCTCGACGACGGTCACGTTCGGCATCGTGCGGCCCGGCACCGGCTCGCATTCGCCGCGCTTCCAGTCCTGCACGTCGAACGGCTGCGCGAGCTCGCCCGGCGTGTCGTGCGCGATCGGGGCGAGCACCACGTCGCGCTCGACGCCCAGATGCCCGTCGCACAGCTCGGAGAAGCGTTTCGCGATCCCCTTGAAGATCTCCCAGTCGCTCTTCGATTCCCACGCGGGATCGACGGCCGCCGACAGCGGGTGGATGAACGGGTGCATGTCGGACGTGTTCATGTCGTCCTTCTCGTACCACGTCGCGGTGGGCAGCACGACGTCCGAGTACATGCAGGTCGTCGACATCCGGAAATCGAGCGTCACGAGCAGGTCGAGCTTGCCGCGCGGCGCTTCGTCATGCCACGTCACTTCCTCGGGGCGCTTGCCGCCCGTTGCACCGAGATCCTCGCCCTGCACGCCGTGGGTCGTGCCGAGCAGGTGCTTCAGGAAATACTCGTGCCCCTTGCCCGACGAACCGAGCAGGTTCGAGCGCCACACGAACAGGTTGCGCGGGAAGTTCTCCGGTGCATCGGGGTCCTCGCTCGCCATCTTCAGCGTGCCCGCCTTCAACTGCTGCGCGATCTCCGCGCCGGCATGCGCGGGATCGCCGAGCGCCGCGCCGACCTTCAGCGGATTCACCGCGAGCTGCGGCGCGGACGGCAGCCAGCCCATCCGTTCCGCGCGCACGTTGTAGTCGATCGGCGCGCCGTGGAACTGCGACTTGTCCGCGAGCGGCGACAGCAGCGTGGCCGGGTCCATCGGGTCGTAGCGCCACTGGTCGGTGTGCGCGTAGAAGAACGACGTCGAATTCATCTGGCGCGGCGGGCGGCTCCAGTCGAGCGCGCCCGACAGCGCCGTCCAGCCCGTCTGCGGGCGCAGCTTCTCCTGGCCCACGTAGTGCGACCAGCCGCCGCCCGGCTTGCCGACGCAGCCGCACATGATCAGCATGTTCATGATCGCGCGGTACGACATGTCCATGTGGAACCAGTGGTTGATCCCGGCGCCGATGATCACCATCGACTTGCCTTGCGTCTTGTGCGCGTTCTCCGCGAACTGCCGCGCGACCGAGATCACGTCCGCGCGCTTCACGCCGGTGATCGCTTCCTGCCAGGCGGGCGTGTACGGCAGGTCGTCGTCGTAGCTCGCGGCCACGTCGCGGCCGCCGAGGCCCTGGTCGAGCCCGTAGTTCGCGACGAACAGGTCGTAGACGGTCGCGACCAGCAGGTCGCCGTTGCGCGTCGCGATGCGCCGCACGCCGATCCGGCGCGACAGCTCGGACGTGTGCTGCGTCGAATTGAAATGCGCATGCGGCTGGTTGCCGAAATACGGGAACAGCACGTCGACCACGTCGTCATGCGCGGCCGTGCACGACAGCCGCGGCGCGAGCGCCGCGCCCTTCGACGTCTCGCCGCGCAGGTTCCACTTGCCCTTGTCGGCTTCGTCCTGCTGCCCCCAGCGGAACCCGACCGAGCCGACCGGCACGACGAACTCGCCGTTCGCATCGTCGATCATCACGGTCTTCCAGTCCGGGTGGGCGGCCTCGTCGAGCGCATCGTCGAAGTCGGAAGCGCGCACGAGGCGTTCGGGCACGTAGCCGTCGCCGTGCGGCACGAGGCGCACGAGGCATGGCATGTCGGTGTAGCGCTTGCAGTAGTCGGTGAAGTAGTCGCTCTTCCCCGCCAGATGGAATTCCTTGAGGATCACGTGCCCCATCGCGAGCGCGAGCGCCGCGTCGGTGCCCTGCTTCGGGTGCAGCCACAGGTCGCCGAATTTCGCGCCTTCCGAGTAGTCGGGGAACACCGACACGACCTTGGTGCCGCGATAGCGCGCCTCGACGAGGAAGTGCGCGTCCGGCGTGCGCGTCTGCGGGACATTCGAGCCCCACATCATGATGAACGTCGAGTTGTACCAGTCGGCCGATTCCGGCACGTCGGTCTGCTCGCCCCAGGTCTGCGGCGACGCGGGCGGCAGGTCGCAATACCAGTCGTAGAAGCTCAGGCACACGCCGCCGATCAGCGACAGGTAGCGGGAGCCCGCCGCATACGACACCATCGACATCGCCGGAATCGGCGAGAAGCCGACCACGCGATCGGGGCCGTGCTGCTTCACAGTGTGGACATTCGCGGCCGCGACGATCTCGTTGACCTCGTCCCAGCTCGCGCGCACGAAGCCGCCGAGCCCGCGCCGGCTCTGGTACGAACGGCGTGCTTCGTCGTCTTCGACGATCGAGCGCCACGCTTCGACGGGCCCCAGCGTGCGGCGGCGTTCGCGCCACAGCTTCACGAGCGCGCTGCGCACCATCGGATGCTTGAGGCGGTTCGCGCTATACAGGTACCAGGAGTACGACGCGCCGCGCGAGCAGCCGCGCGGCTCGTGGTTCGGCATGTCGGGACGCGTGCGCGGATAGTCGGTCTGCTGGGTTTCCCAGGTGACGATCCCGCCTTTCACATAGACCTTCCACGAGCACGAGCCCGTGCAGTTCACGCCGTGGGTCGAGCGGACGATCTTGTCGTGCTGCCAGCGCATCCGGTAGCCGTCTTCCCATTTTCGGTCCTCGTCCGTGACGGCACCGTGTCCGTCGGAAAAGCGTGGCCTCGTGGTGGAGAAATAACGCAATCTGTCCAGGAAATGGCTCATGGGGATCTCGTTTTTCCGGTCTTTTGGCAGACCCTGATTATTTAAGGAGGTGAAATAGCGGAAGTAAAGGTCGATCAGATGGCAATCGTTCGCCCTTTTTTCCCTGGTCGAATCGATTGTCGGGCGGAACGACATATCATGATTTGATACAAATCACGATATCGTTGATCCGCGCGCAACGGCAAAAACCACTGGGGCGCGAGCGCGCGGCACGGCCTGCTATGCTGCGCACTGCATTCGCGCGTCATCCGTCCGCCGCTTCCGTGCATCGCGTAGCGGCGTGCGGGTGCCGCATTGAAATGCGTTGAACGCCCCTGCCATTCGTAACGGGATTCGCAGGCCGCAGCCGGTTGCTGGTCGACGGTTGCGCAACGGGTTCAGTGCATTTCCATTTCCGGCCGTCGAACAATAAAACCCATACCAACAAGCACCGCAATTTCATGACATCCCGACTTCTTGCCGCGCTCGCTGCCGCGGCCTTGAGCTGCGCCGTCCTGCCCGCTGCCCACGCACGCACCTATATCCCGCCGACCGCGTCGTTCGGCAAAGGGGCTTACGTTCATCAGTTCGTGCTGCGCGACCCCGTCACGCACCGGCCGCTGCCGAATGCACGCTACCGGCTGCTGCTGCCCGGGCAGGTGATCGCGGGGCTGCCTCCCCATGAGGAAAGCAGCGAAAGCGTCGTGTTCGGCACGACCGATGCCGCCGGACGCACGGTACGGATTCGCCTGCCCGCCCGTCATCCCGAGCGTGAGTGGGCGCTTCAGCCTGTCGTGGGCGAAGGCGACATTGGCGGGACGTTTCAGGTGATCGACATCGATACGGGGCGACCCTACGGTCGTTACTCGTACGTACTCGACGTGACGGGCGCATACCTGGCCTGCGGGCACATCGATGCCAACGGATATACCGTCTTCGCGCAATCGCAGGGGGACGGCAAGCTCTGGTTGCACCCCACGGTATTGCGCGTGCCAGCGGACACCGACTGGTGTGCAGGGCCCGCCACGGACATCGCCAACAGTGCCGGCAATCCGGGCGTGCCCGATCTCTATACGCAGTATCTCGGCAGCCTGGTCGCCGACGGCCAGCACCTCGGCCACGCACTCCGGCAACAAATCGCGGCCAAGATGGTCGCGCTGGCGATAGCCGAGCGGGACGAAAGCCGCATCGACACCGCGCTCGAGGTCGGCAATTTCTCGGATCAGATGTTGAACAGCGTCGGGTACGACCTCGTCAATGCCGGCCTGAAGATCGATCGTGCGATGGCGATGATCGATGCGCGCCTGGCGAAGTCACCGAACGACGCGTATGCGCTCGACAGCAAGGGCTGGGCACTGTATCGCCTCGGTCGCAACGACGAAGCGCTGACGTGGTTCGACCGGTCGCTCGCGATCTTCGCGAAGGACGACGATACGGACAAGGGCGCGCGCGAAGCCTATGCGAGCGGGCTGACGCACAAGGGTGAGGTGCTGTGGAAGCTGGGCCGCGAGGATGCCGCGCAGGATGCGTTCGCGCAGGCGCGGAAGGTTCAGCCGGAGAGCGCGGATCTGGCGGAGACGTTGAAGCGGCTGGCGATACCGCTCGGGCAGGATGGCGCGAAGGCGCCGGGTACGGCAAGCGAGTAACCGGCGACGCGAGCGGACAGGCAAGCGGACGCCTGGCGCCGCAACGGCTGTGGCCGGACGGGTGGAAAGCGGCTGCCGGCCTTGTCCGGCACCGGCACCGGCACCGGCCCCTACCGGACGAGGCCGGCCCCGCTCGCGTCCGTCACTCCTCGCCTTTCGCGCCGGGATTGAGCATCACGACGAAGCCGGCCACGCCGACGACCAGCGCGACCGCACCGCCGCGCAGCGCCATCGCGTTGTCGAACAACAGCCCCGACACGACGGCCATCATCCCCGCGAGCGACACGAACACGGCGATCGCCGCAACGACGATCCGGGACTGGCGGCGTATCATCTCGCCCCCGCCGCGTTAAGCAGCGGCAGCGGCGGCCGCTGCGTCGTCATCGTCGCCGCGGATCAGCAGCACCGGGCATTTCGAGCCGCGCACGAAGCGCTCGGCGACACTGCCGAGCAGCACGCGCCGGATGCCGCGCCGCCCGTGCGTACCGACCACCGCGAGATCGATCCCGCATTCCTTCACGTAGCGCTGCAGGCGCTCCGCGATGTCCTCGCCGATGCTCTCGGTCTCGACGAGTTCGGCCTCGCCCTTCGCACCGGCCAGCGCGATGATCTGCTCCGCTTCGCGCAACACCTTGCGCCCGTCGTCGCGGATTTCCTCGACCAGCGCGTGCGGGTCGAAACGGCCCGCGTAAGTGAACAGCACCGACTTGTCCACCACGTACACGACGCTGACATGCGCGTCGCCTGCCAGCGCGACCTTCACTGCCTCGGCAAGCGCCTGTTTCGACGAAACGCTGCCGTCGACGGCCACCATGATCTTCTCGTACATGCGAACCTCGTTGGGGTGATGGGCCGCGCGTCTGATCGCGCGGCCCTGTCACCATCATCGGCGGATGGCGGGTTCGAATGTTGACGGCGATCAAGTCGGGCCGGCATTCACGCTGCGACCGGCCGACGCAGGGCGCCGCCCCGCGCCGGCGGCCTGTCCGTCATCGTGCGTGCGGCGCGCGGTACTTGTGCTCGTCGAACCCGCTGGCACGCGACCATGTGCTGGCGACCGCGTCCACGTCCTGCCCCGCGAACGGCAGGACCGTATCGGGCTGGGCGCCGTGACGATAGTTCGGCCCGGTGAATTCGGGATCCGTCGCGTAGCCGAAGTACGTGTTGCCGCTCCACACGATGTTGGCGTAACTGCCTTGCGGATTCTTCGTCCGGAAGATCGCGCCGCTGTCCGATGCGTTGTAGAAGCGGTTGCCCGTCACCTCGAACGCGTTCGCATAGCTCAGGTTTTCGACGATCGGCGTGACCAGGCCCGGCGTGCGCGTGATCACGACGTTGTCGCGCACGACCGAATCAGCCGAGCCCGCGGCAGACACGATCCGCCGCTTGTCGTTCAGGCTCAGGTTGTTCTCGACGATCGCGCCGGTTTCCTGCGCGACGTGGCCCAGCCCGTCGGAACCGCATCCGCAGAACAGCATCAGCCCGCCGTCGTTGTCGTGGCTGAAGTTCGCGGCCACGCGCGTGTTGCGCGTACCGAGATCGGCGTCGAACGCCATCCCGTCGCCGGCCTCGATATTGTTCTGCAGCCGCACGCCGTTGACTTCGTTGTAGCGGAACAGCGCATCGTCCGTGTTGATCGCCCAGGCACCGGCGCTGTTGCCCGGCGCGCGCATCCAGATGTCGTACAGGTGATTCGCTTCAACCTGCGGCGCGGTAGCCGTGCGGACGATGATCCCGTCGCCGCCGACGTTGTGGATCAGGTTGTTGCGGAACACGACGCGCGTCATCGGGAAATAGTCCGTCGCGGCCTGCGTGGCCGGATTCGTCAGGTAGGCCGAATTGCCCTTGTACGGCGGATAGTCGCCGCACGGTGCGCCGCCTTCCCGGCACATCCACGCGGAGCGGGTCGACAGCGCCACCGCGTCGACGTTGTAGATCTCGCTGTTCTCGACCGCGATATCGTCGAAGCCGGTCCGCTTCTCCTTCGTGCCGACGACCTCGTTGTCGCGGGTCACCTCGAACAGCATCCCGCCGGTCGTCTTGTACGACCCGACCGTATTGCCGGCGACGTCTTTCAGATAGCCGCGCACGTGATGCACGTACACGTCGTCGACGTGATAGTGGCTGCCCGTGCCGTAATCCTCGAGCCGCACATACAGCCCGAGGCGCCCGCCGGGCGTCGTCGCATCGTTGGTCAGCTCGAGCGAGCGGATTTCCCAGTACTGGGTGTTGTACAGATAGATGGCCGCACGGTTCACGGCGGGATTGTCCGACTTGCACAGCGAGTAATAGCCGCTGAACCCGCCCGGCGTCTTGTGCTGCTCGGTGATCGACTGGTCGGGGTCCGCCGTCGCATCGGCGCAGCCGGCCGCGATCACGGGACGCGGGGCCTTCGGGTCGCCGTATGCGTCGACGACGATCGGCGCGCCGGCCGCGCCGGTGCTGCCCGGTGCGGGCGTAAAGCTGCCGTCGCAGGTCGTGCCGCGCTTGAAGCGCACGTGCATGCCGGGCGCGAGCACGATCCGGTTCAGCGTCGCGAGATCGTGAATCGGATTCGCGGCGGAGCCGAGCGTCGCGGGCGAGCCCGTTCCGTTCGCGCCGAGCGAGCAGTCGACATGCAGCGTGCCGGGCACCTCATCGGCAGTCTTTCCGGCAGCGGGCGCGGCAGCCAGCTGCTGCCCGGCCGCGACGCCGTCCGCCGATTCACCGCCACCGCATGCTGCGAGTGCGCCGATCAGCGGCGCTGCGACAATCTTCCAGTGTTTCAAAGTCAGTCTCCCGAAATAGGGCATTCGTGATCCGGCACCGGGTCGACCGCAGGTCGATCCGTGCGCCGGCCGCTCATTCCGGCAGCCGGTTCGTCGACACGAACCGGCGCCCCCTCCTCGCTTGCCGCGGGCAGCAGTTCCGCCCGCTCGGCCAGCACCCACAGGCCGGCTGCCGCCGCGCCGTCGATCGTGTCGACGGGCGGCCAGCCGAACAGCGATGCCGCATGCCGGTAACGCGCGCACAACGCGGCGTCGCCGATCAGCATCGGTCGCGGCGCCTCATCGCGGGCCGCACCGCCCGGCCCACCGTCTTCGGCCGCCAGCCCCGCAAGCTCATGACCGATCAGCACGCCGGACAGGTAGTCGGCCTGCTCGTCGGGCGCCAGATCGCCGGCCAGCAGCCGCGCGCGGCTGCCGAAGATCGTCGCGAGCAGCCCCGTCGCATGGCCGGCCTGCGCGGCGCGCACGCCGCGCTCGAAGGCGTCGCACGCAAACCCGGCCGACGGCTGCATCGTGCGGCCGAGCAGGCTGTGCGTGCACAGCAGCGCGTACAGTTCGCCCGTCATGAACGTGCGGAAGCGCTCGATGCGCGAGCCCCGCACGGCGACCCACTTCGAATGCGTGCCCGGCAACCCGATCCATCGCGGCAGCGCCGAACCGTGCGTCGCGCCGCTCGCGTGCAGCGCGCCGACGATCTGCGTCTCCTCGCCGCGCATCACGTTCGCCAGCTCGCCGCGCTGGATCAGCCCCGGCACGATGTGCACGGTCACGCCGCGCCGCGCACGCACCGTCTGCAGCGACGCGCCAAGCCGCGCCGCGTCGATCGGCACGTCCGCATACGGTGCGTCGCGCCAGCCCTGCGTGCTGCCGACCATGCCGGCCGCGACGACCGGCAGCGCCGGCCACGCATCGAGCCATGCGCCGCACACGTCCTCGAAGGCCGCATCGCATGCGTCGGCGATCGCGGCGCCCGCGACACCCAGCTGCATCACGCCCTTCGGCGCGGCCCGCTCGTCGAGCACGGTCCGCGCATCCGCCATCAGGTACGCGCGCAGCGACGTGGTGCCCCAGTCGAGCGCGATCAGGCGCGGCACCGGCGCTTCGCCACCGGGCCATGGCATTACATCTTGCATAGGATTCCTCTGTTTGACGGTTGTGGCTCGCGGCTTCGTCACGCCGGTATCAGAAGAGCGTCTCGATACCAGCGTAGACGCCCGTCTGCCCGTGCCCCGGCATCGGCGACGCACCGAGCCCGTTGCCATTGCCCAGCCCCGGCGACTGCGGGTTCACGCCCAGGTTCGCCCCCGCGCTGTTGAACACGTGCGCGGCCGTCGCATACAGGAACGTGCGCTTCGACAGGTCGTACATCGCGCCGAGGCCGATGATCGTCGAACGCCCCTCGCCGCTGTGGTCGGCGGTCCACTGGCCCGCGTCGATCTTCATCGAATAGACGGCACTCTGCAGATGCAGGAACGGCGTCGCGTCGTACGTCACGCCGCCCCAGTAGTAGTTCGCGGTGCGCGACAGGCCGGCCGGCGTGTCGGGCGCGCTGTAGCGCGTATAGCCGAGCTGCACCAGCGCGGGGCCGAAGCGCTCGCGCACGCCGATGAACGCTTCCTGCGATGCGGTGAACAGGTTGTCTTCGCGGCCGTACTGGTTGCGGATCTCGTTCCAGATGGCGCGCACTTCGAAGTCGCCGTGCGTGTAGGCGACTGTCGCGCCGTCGGACAGGCCCGTCGCGCCCACGTTGTTCGGCGAGCCGCGCAGCCAGCCGTTCGAGCTGTTGCCGAGGTTCGCCTGCAGCGCGAACGAGAAGCCGCCGAACTTCGGCGATTCATAGCGGATCCCGTTCGACAGCTTCGGGCCGTTCCGGTACGACGTCAGCGACTCGACCGAATAGTTTTCCTCGAGCAGCGGATCGTACGACCAGATATAGCTGTTGATGAACGAACCCTGGCCGAGCCGGAGGAAGCCGTAGCGCTCGTTCTTGAAGCCGACCCACGCGCCGCGCTGGAACAGCACGCCGCCGCCGTAGTTGCCGTTCGCCGCGTTGATCGACGATTCGAGCCAGAACACCGCCTGGTTGCCGCCGCCGAGATCCTCCTTGCCGGTGATGCCGAGGATGCTCGTCCCCCAGTCGTTGCCTTCCGAAATGCGCGAGCCCGTCGAATGCGGGCCGTTCTGCACACCGCTCAGGTACTGCACGTCGCCGCCCACACGCCCCCACACGGTGACGCTCGATTGCGCCTGCGCCACCGCCGGCACCGCCAGGGCCAGCGCCGCGATCCACCCATACTGTCGCATCTAGATCTCCTCCTTCTTTTCGTTCACGTCTCGTTTGATTGGGGAAAGCGCTTTCCCTCGACAGCAAAAAAATTTCGCGGCGGTTGTCGCGCATCGTTTTCCGCTATGTCTCTGACGGAATGCGCGCGTGCTATGCTCGCGAATTGGGAAAGCGTTTTCATTGTCGGCGCGCGGTTGCGCTTTTTCAAGAAAATTCTGGCCCTCCAAGGGATACTACCGAGTCCGATCGCGCGGCACGCCTGCGATGCCGCCGCACGGTCGCCGCCGCCGGCGCGCATGCTATGCTCGCCGGCAAAATGCACTGACACTCACTTTCATCGTGGCCAAGATCAACGAAGTCGCCGCCGCCGCAGGCGTCTCCATCGGAACCGTCTCGAAGTTCATCAACAAGACGAAGCGCTTCTCGCCCGACGTCGAGCGCCGCATTGCCGAGGCGATCGAGCAGCTCGGCTACGAGTCGAACCCGCTCGCACGCTCGATGGCCACCGGCCAGACCGGCGCGGTCGGCGTCGTGATCCAGGACATTCTCAACCCGTACTTCACCGCGATGGTCAAGGGCGTGAACCGGATCGCGCAGCGCAACGACTTCGTCGTCCTGATCGTCGATGCCGACGAGAACCGCAAGGGCGAGCGGCCCGCGCTGACCAAGCTGAGCCGGCGCGTCGACGGGCTGATCCTGAACACCAGCATGCCCGACGACGACCTGCGCTGGACCGCGAGCCTCGGCAAGCCGGTGGTCGCGGTCGGCTCCGCGCCGCGCGACGGCCTGCTCACGCTGTACTCCGATCCGGTCCGCGCGGGCGAAATGCTCGCGCAGCACCTGCTGATGGAGAAGTACCAGCGCTTCGCGTACATCAGCCTGCCCAACGCGCGCGGCGACGACGAACGCCGCGCCGGCGCCGAGCAGGTGCTCGCGCGTGCCGGCCTGCCGCTGCGCACCTTCAGCGTGCCGCGCGCGACGGTGGCCGACGGCGAGCGCGTGTGCGCGTCGGTGATGCTGTCGGCCGAACCGCCCGATGCGGTGATCTGCTACAACGACATGATCGCGGCCGGCTTCATCAAGGAGGCCGAACGGCTCGGCATCGCGATCCCGCACGACGTCGCCGTGTGCGGCTTCGACAACCTCGAACTCGGCAAGCTCACGTCGCCCACGCTGACGTCGATCGACACCGAAACCGAGCGCGCGGGCGAAGTCGCGATGACGACGCTGCTCGATGCGCTCGCGGGCAAGTCGCCGGCCCCGCATACGATGCTCGAATCGCGGCTCGTCGTGCGCGAATCGACGGTGCGGCCGCGCGACGCGCGCCGCCGCTGAGCGCTCGCCGCTTACTGCTTACCGCTCGATCAACGCGGCACGGCCGCAACCGCGTCACCCAGCCACGCGCGCGCGACGCAATGCTGCTCGAGCCCGGCCACGCCCGGGCGCGTCTCGAACAGGCTGCCCGCGAGCGGCCCGCGCAGCAATCCGTCCGCACTCACGTTGACCGACGCGGACGTCACGAACAGCGTCGCGCGATCGGCGCCGCCGAACGCGACGCTGGTCGGCCGCTGCACCGGCATTTCGACGACCTTGTCGAGCGCCCCGTCCGGCGCATAGCGATGCAGCCGCCAGCCGTCCCAGATCGCCGACCACACGCCGCCTTCCGCATCGACCGCGAGCCCGTCCGGCACGCCGCGCGCGTCGCCGAACGTCGCGAACGGCCGCGCATTCGATAACCGCCCGGCATCCACGTCGAAGTCGTACGCGAAGATCGTGCGGCGGCCGGAATCCGTCACGTACATCGTCGTGCCGTCCGGGCTCCAGCCCATCCCGTTCGCGCACGCGAAGCCGGCCACCGCGACGCGCGAAGCACGCGCATGCTCGAAGCAATGCAGATCGCCGGGGCCGTCACCGTCGTCGGCCATCGTGCCGACCCAGAAGCGGCCGCGCGCATCGACCGCGCCGTCGTTGTAGCGCAGCGATGGCCGCGCATGCGCGGCATCGGCCAGCCGTTCGAGCGTGCCGTGCGCGGGGTCGAACAGGTGCAGGCCGCTCTTCAACGCGACCAGCAGCCGCCCGTCGTCGACGCCCGCGACGCAGCCGGCCAGCTCCGGCAACAGCCAGAAACCGGTCTGCCCGTGGCCGGGCGTGTAGCGATAGAGCGCGGTGCGCTTGATGTCGATCCAGTAGAGCGACGCCGAGCGTTCGCACCAGAGCGGGCCCTCTCCCAGGATCGCGTTCGCGCCCTGTACCAGTTTTACTGTCGTCATCGAAATTCTGTTGTTATGCATGCGTTCGGCCGCCCGCCGGTACGGCGGGCGGAACTGCCGGCGAGCCGGGCTCAGAGCGCGCGGCCCGCGTCGTCGAAGAAGTGCGCGTGCCGCATGTCAAAGCGCACGCCGACCGGCTGCCCGGCCGCGACCGTGTACGCGTCGCGGTTCTGCCGCACCGACAGCGGCCGGTCGTGGCCCGCGAGTTCGACATAGACGATCGTCGCGTCGCCCAGGTGCTCGGCGTGCGTGACGCGGCCGTCGAGCCCCGTGCCGGGCGCGCCGACCACGAGGTTCTCGGGCCGGATGCCGAGCTGCAGCGAACCCGACGGCCACGCACGTGCAGCGTCCGGCGCCGCGGCGAGCGAGCCGCCCGGCACGTCGAAACGCGTCGCATCGGCGCCGCCGTGCGCGCGGCACGGCAGGAAGTTCATCGACGGCGAGCCGAGGAACGACGCGACGAAATGGTTCGCCGGCTGCTCGTACAGCGCCAGCGGCGAGCCGACCTGCTCGATGCGCCCGCCGTTGAACACCGCGATCCGGTCGCCGAGCGTCATCGCCTCGACCTGATCGTGCGTCACGTAGATCATCGTGCTGCCGAGCTCGCGATGCAGCCGCGCGAGTTCGAGCCGCATCCCGCCACGCAGCGCCGCGTCGAGGTTCGACAGCGGTTCGTCGAACAGAAACACGCCCGGCTTGCGCACGATCGCGCGGCCGATCGCGACACGCTGCCGCTGGCCGCCCGACAGCGCCTTCGGCTTGCGGTCGAGCAGCGCGGACAACCGCAGCGCTTCGGCCGCCTGCCCGACGCGCGTGCGCGTCTCGGCCGCGTCGACGCCCGCGAGCTTCAGCCCGAACGCCATGTTCTCGAACACCGTCATATGCGGATACAGCGCGTAGTTCTGGAACACCATCGCGAGCCCGCGCTTCGCGGCCGGCACGTCGTTGACGCGGCGGCCATCGATCAGCAGGTCGCCCGACGTGATCTCCTCGAGCCCCGCGAGCATCCGCAACATCGTCGATTTGCCGCAGCCCGATGGGCCGACGAACACCATGAATTCGCCATCCTCGATGTCGAGGCTGACGTCCTTGATCACATCCGCGCCGTCGTCGTAGCGCTTGCAGATCTGCTTGAGCGACACACTTGCCATGATTGCCTTTCTCCTCGTCCGTTGCTGCCGCTCACCATTCGGCGACCGAGCCGTCCTCGCGACGCCACACCGGGTTGCGCCAGCGGTGCCCGGTCGCGGCGGCTTCCCTCACCTTCTCTTCGTCGATCTCGACGCCGAGCCCCGGCGCATCCGGGCGCGCGACGTAGCCCGCGTCGAACGCGAACGGGATGCCGCGCGTGTACGCGTACATCGCGTTGTCGTCGTGATAGGCCACATTGGTCGACTGCTCCTGGATGAACGCATTCGGCGTGCAGAAATCGATCTGCAGCGACGCCGCGAGCGTCAGGGGCCCAAGCGGGCAATGCGGCGCAACCGCGAC
Source organism: Burkholderia sp. AU30198 (assembly GCF_020419825.1). NCBI lineage: Bacteria > Pseudomonadati > Pseudomonadota > Betaproteobacteria > Burkholderiales > Burkholderiaceae > Burkholderia > Burkholderia sp. AU30198. The sequence goes on from NZ_JAIZSA010000024.1 coordinate 58,593, forward strand.
GTCGTACGCCTCGGCCATCGCGGCGATCTTGCGCAGTTCCCAGATCCCGCCCGTATGGCTCACGTCAGGCTGCACGATGTCGACGACGCCTTCCTGCAACAGCTCCTTGAACTGCCACCGCGTGAACAGCCGTTCGCCGGTCGCGAGCGGCACCGCGCAGTCGCGCGCGACTTCGCGCAGCGCATCGTTGTGCTCGGGCAGCAGCAGTTCCTCGTAGAACATCGGGTCGAACGGCGCGAGCGCCCTGGCGAGCGCCTTCGCAACCGGGCGGCGCACGCGGCCGTGGAAATCGATGCCGAGCCCGACCTCCTTGCCGATCGCGTCGCGCACCGTGCCGAAGCGCGCCACCGCGCGGTCGATCGCCGCCGGCGACTCGATCCAGTCCGTCGCGTTGACCACGCCCATCTTCAGCGCGGTATAGCCGGCCTCGACGAGCTGCCGCGCGTTCGCGGCCATCTCCTCGGGCGTGTCGCCCTTCACGTGCGCATAGACGCGCGCCCTGTCGCGCACGGGGCCGCCGAGCAGGTCGTAGACAGGCACCCCGAGAGCGCGCGCCTTGATGTCCCACAGCGCCTGCTCGATGCCCGAGATCGCGCTCGTCAGGATCGGGCCGCCGCGATAGAAGCCGCCGCGATACATGACCTGGAACAAATCCTCGATGTGGCGCGGGTCGCGGCCGATCAGGTAGTCGGCGAGTTCGTGCACGGCGGCGGCCGTGGTGGCCGCGCGCCCTTCGACGATCGGCTCGCCCCAGCCGGCGAGGCCCTCGTCGGTGCTGACCTTCACGAACTGCCAGCGCGGCGCGACCGCGAATGTTTCGATTTCGGTGATCTTCATGTGGATGAACGGGTCCGGTTGAACAGCAGCGCCGACATGCCGTTGTCGGCGACGAGATCCGCGCCGGCGATGCCGGCCGCCGCGTCCGACAGCAGGAACGCGGCGATCCGGCCGATATCGGCCGGTTCGTTGATGCGCTGTGCGGGATGCAGCGCGCGATACGCGTCGAGCAGCGCGGGATCGCGCTCGAGTGCCGCGCCGATCGGCGCGTTCAGCGTGAAGCCGGGGCTCAGCGTGTTCACGCGGATGCGCTGCGGCGCGAGGCTCGTCGCCATCGCACGCGACATCGCGACGATGCCGCCCTTGGTCGCCGCGTACATCTCGAAGCCCGGCACGCTCGCACCCGCATGGTTCGACGCGATGTTGACGATCGCGCCGCCGCCCGCGCGCGCGATGCGCGGCGCCGCGAGCTGCGTGCACTGGAACATCGAGCGCAGGTTGGTGCGGTACAGGCAGTCGCAGTCGTCGAGCGAGAATGCGTCGAACGGGCCGTGCAGCGTGATGCCCGCGTTGTTCACGAGCCCGTCGAGCCGGCCGTGATGCGCGTCCACGCGCTCGAACAGCGCGGCGACGCTCTCGGGCTCCGCAACGTCGGTCTCGACGAACAGCGCGTCGCGCCCGCCGAGCCGTTCGCGTACCACGTCGGCGCGCGCGGCGTTCTTCTCCGCGACGACGACCTGCGCGCCGCATTGCGCGAGCACTTCGACGATGCCGAGGCCGATGCCGTCGCCGCCTCCCGTGACGACGATCACGCGGCCGTCGAGCGATTCGAATGGATTCATGGTGTCACCCCTTGACCGCGCCGGCCGTGATGCCCGCGACGATCCTGCGCTGGAGAATGAAGAACAGCACGAGCAGCGGCAGCGTGCCCATCACGGCTGCCGGGAACAGCTTGGTCGGATCGATGTCGTTGGTGCCGATGAAGCGGAACACCGCGACCGTGATCGTGAACTTCGACGAGTCGGTCAGGAACAGCAGCGGATAGACGAGATCGTTCCACACCGACAGCGTGACGAACATCGCGAGCGTGCCGGTGATCGGCCGCAGCAGCGGCAGCACGATGTACCAGTACACCTGCAGCGGGCTGCAGCCGTCCATCACCGCGGCTTCCTCGAGTTCGAGCGGAATCCGCTTCAGGAAGCTCGTGTAGAAGAACACGCCGAGCGGCAGGCTCTGCACCGTGTACGCGAGCACGACGCCGAGGTACGTGTTGAGCAGGTGCAGGTCGCGGAACAGCACGTACAGCGGCGTGAGGCTGACGAACATCGGGATCGTCAGGCCGAGCGTCAGCACGATGTAGACCGCGTTCGACAGCCGGCCCTTCACGCGTGCCAGCGGATACGCAGCGAGCGACGACAGCATCGCGACGAGGAACGTGACCGCGAGCGTGATGCCGATCGTGTTCGCGACGCTGCGCCAGTAGTTCATCTGCGTGAACACGGCCGTGTAGTTGCCGAAGAACACGTGGTCGGGCAGCCCGAGCGGGCGCGCGATGATGTCGTCGCCGGTGCGCAGCGACATCAGCACCATGTAGATCGTCGGCAGCAGCACGATCGCGACGATCGCGATCGCGGCGACGAGCCGCGCGCACCCCGGCACGCGGCGCAGCAGCGCACCCGCGCCCAGCCCGCCGCCCGACGTGCCGGCGGACGGACGGTCCGCATGAAAGCGTTGACGGATGACGTTCACAGGTTGTCCTCCCGGCGGCGCAGGATCGTGTTCTGGGTGGTCGCGACCACCACGACGATCGCGAGCATGATCATCGACAGCGCGCTCGCGAAGCCGAACTTGTAGTCGTTGAACAGGCTGTGGAAGATCTGCAGCCCGAGCGTGGTCGTCGCGCCGTCCGGCCCGCCGTTGGTCAGCACGAGCGGCAGCTCGAAGGTCTTCAGCGTGCCGATCGTGCTCAGCGTGATGTTCACGGTGAACGCCGGCGCGAGCAGCGGCAGGTCGATGCGCGTGAAGCGCACCCACGCGTTCGCGCCGTCGAGCTTCGCCGCGTCGTGCAGTTCGGACGGAATGTTCAGGTAGCCGGCCAGGAAGATCGCCGTCGAGTAGCCGACGTACATCCACACGTGCACGGCCGTGACGGCCGGCAGCGTGACCGACGGATCGCCGAGCCACACCTGCTGCAGCGCGTCGAGATGCACGAGATGCAGCAACTCGTTGATGCCGCCGCCGAGCGGCGAGTACAGGTACTCCCACACGAACCCGGCGATCACCGCCGAGAACATGCTCGGCACCAGCAGCCCGACGCGCAACGCGCCGCGCAGCCGCGGCAGCGAGAACAGCAGTGCCGCGAACAGCAGCCCGAGCCCGTTCTGCACGATCACGACGATCGCCGCATACGCGAACGTGACGACGAGCGTATGCAGGCTCGCGGGGTCGCGAAACGCCGCCGCGTAGTTCGCGAGCCCGATCCAGTGCGCGTCTCCCACCCCGGAAAAATCCGTCAGGCTCATCCGCGCGGCCTTGAACAGCGGATACAGGCTCAGCAGCGCGTACAGCGCGAGCGCCGGAACGGCGCACCACAGCAAGGTCCGGTTGCGCTTCATCGCGCGCCTCCTTCGTCGAACCGCGCCGCGCACGATCGCGCGGCACGGGAAATGTCAGCGGACAGGCCGTTCATCGCGCAGCCGCATCCCAGCGGGCGAGCAGCTTCGCCGGGTCCTGCCCGATGTCGAGGAAATACGCGGACATCGAATTCCAGATCGCCGTGAACAGCGTGCCGGTCCACACGCCCTTCGGATACAGCACGACGTGCCCGTTCTTCTGCGCGGCCGCGTACGGCTGCGCCTGCGTCGGCATCGCGTCGGTGCCGCCCTCGAACGGGCTGAACCCGGCTTCCGCGTCGAGGAACTGGCGGTCGTTGTCGGGGCGCGCCCAGAACGCGAGCCACTTCTTCGCGGCGTCGGCCTGGTGCGATGCCGCGTTGATCGCCCACGCGGTGCCGAGCATGTCGAGCGCGACCGGCCCGTTGCCGGGCACGAGCGCCGGCAGCGGCGCGAACTGGAACGACAGGCCCTTCGTCGCGCTGAACTTCGCGATGTTCCATGCGCCCTGCGGCATCATCGCGACCCGGCCGGCCTGGAACTCGGTCAACCCCGTGCTCCACGCGCTCACGCCATTGTTCAGGCGCGGCACGAAGCACTTCGCGTCCGCCAGCACCTTCAGCGCGGCCATCGACTGCTTGAACGCCGGATCGGCCGCGAAACGCGCGCTGCCCGCGCCGACGAACGATTCGGCGCGCGCGTCCGCATCGCCGCCGCCGGCTGCGAGCCCGGACGCGATCACGAGCGCCGCGGGCGCCCAGCCTTCCTTCGCGGGCAGCAGCATCGGCGTGATGCCGGCCGCCGCGAGCTTCCCGCACGCGGCCTTCAGCTGGTCGACGTCGGTCGGCACCGTCGCGATGCCCGCGCGCTTGAACAGGTCGAGGTTCGCGAACAGGCCGATGCCGACCAGCTCCATCGGCAGCATGTAGGTCTTCCCGCCGATCTGCGTGTGGTTACGCACGCCGCGCCAGATCGTCGGCACCCACTTCTCGCCGCTCAGGTCCAGCAACTGATGCGCACCCTGCCACTGCCGCATCAGCTCGCGATCGACCATCAGCACGTCGGGCCCGTTGCCGCCCTGCAGCCGCGACGACACGACCGTCGTCGTGTCGTTGCGCGACATGTACTCGAACTTGACCTTGATGTCGGGGTTTTCCTTCTCGAACTTTGCGATCAGCGCCGCCATGTTGGCGGGCTCGGCGCCGCCGCCCTTCCAGCCCGTCACGTCGAGCGTGACCGGCGCGGCGCACACCTGCGCCGCCAGCACTGAAAGGACTGCGAAAGTTGCCGCCCGAAGCCTGTTGAACATCTGCTGTCTCCATGTTTGTTGTTGAATCGTGGGCACGGCCAGTGGCGTGCGGCGATCGGGGCATGCGGCACGCGATGCGGCCGCGATCCGTCGCACAGGAATCCCGCGTTTCCCCGTCGTCCGATTCATTTGGGAAAGCGCTTTCCCTATTGTGTCGCACAACCTGCCCGGCTTGCAAGCGCCGGGGCGAACCGATCGTCTAGGGGATATCCCGGGGGCGTGTCGCGGCAGTTCCGAGCCGCCCATGCGCAACCGGATCGAGCGATCATCGTGCCGAAGGCGCTATCATCGGATGTGCGACTTTCGTCCGGCCCTTATTTGCCGGCCCACTTTCAACTCGCTCAACCGACATGACAACGACTACCGAACGCGTGGACGGCGCCGCCCAGCATCTCGTCGCCGCCCGCCATGCCGGCTCGCCCGGCCCGCTGCTGCCCGATGCGCTGCGTCCCGAGAACGTCGAGACCGCGCTTGCAATCCAGCAGCGCGTGGCCGACCTGCTCGGCGAACCCGTCGGCGGCTGGAAATGCGCGCTGCCGCCGCCCGACCGTGTGATCCTCGCGCCGATCTTCGCGTCGACGATCCGCGAGGCCGATGCGCCCTACCGCGTGGTCGGCGGGCCGATCGTGCGGATCGAACCGGAAATCGCGTTCGTGCTCGATCGCGACCTGCCCGCACGCGAACAGCCATATGACGAACAGGACGTGCGCGACGCGATCCGCGAAGTGCGCATCGTGCTCGAAGTGCTCGGCTGCCGCTATGCGGAGCCCGCGCGTGCGTCGAAGTTCGAACTACTGGCCGACGGGCAATTCAACCAGGGGCTGTGCGTCGGCCCGGTCGTGCCCGACGGGCTGAACGTGCCGCGCGAGACGCTGGCGCTGTCGTTCGAAGGCGCACTGAACCGCGCGATCGACGGCCGCCATCCGGACGGCGATCCGCTGAAGCCGCTGGTGTGGCTCGTCAATTTCCTCGCATCGCGCGGCGACGCCGTGCGCGCCGGGCAGATCGTGACGACCGGTTCGTACGCGGGCGCGATCGACGTGCCGCTCGGCGATGCGCTGACGGTGCGCTTCGGCGAACTCGGCAGCCTGTCGGTGACGTTGACGGCGTGATGTAGGTGGCGCGCGGGCACGGTTGACCGGGCCGGCCGCTAGCCCCAGCGCGATGGCCGCGATCCATGCGCGGCCTGCTTCGCGGCCGGTATCAGGAACGTGACTGTCCGCGCTGGCGTGACGGCAGCGTCATCGCGGCCACGCCCGCGACGACGCATCCGAGCCCCAGCCACGCCGATGGCGACAACGACTCCCCAAGCAGCGCCATGCTGATGCCGACGCCGATCGGCACGCGCAGATAGGCCTGCGCCGTCGTGCCGACCGACCCGAGCGTCTGGACGAGCCGGAAGTAGATGACGAACGCGAGTGCGGTCGAGAAGACCGCGAGCGCTGCCAGCGCGATCAGCGATGGCACCGACGGATGAAGCGTCCACGGGCGATCGACGACGATGCTGGCCGGTACCAGCACGGCCGCCCCGACGATGAGCGAGCCGGCAGCCGGCGCCGCGGGCGACAGTCCGCTGAAGCTCCGCCCGTAGATCGCGGCGCCCGCGTAGCAGACGGTCGCCGCGACGATCGCCAGTTGCGGCACGAGTTGCCGCCCGAGTCCCTCGAATGCGCTGACGCCAACCACCAGCGAGATGCCGACGAGCCCCGCGACGACGCCGAATAGCTTCCGCGGCGTCAGCGGTTCATGGCGCGTGATCAGCCAGGTGCCGACGAACGCGAGCACGGGCGATGCGGAATTGAGGATCGTCGCGAGCCCCGCTTCGACCGAACGTTCAGCCCATGCGATCAGCGTGAACGGCACGACGCTGTTCAGCAGCGCCTGCACGAAGAAGCGCCGCCAGACCGCGGGATCGCGCGGCATCGGGATGCGCCGGATGCGCATCCACAGCAGCAGCACCGAGCCCGCGATCAGGGTCCGCGCGGCGATCAGCGTCAGCGGCGGAATCGTCTCGACACCGATCCGGATGAACGTGTAGGACGCACCCCACAACGTCGAGAGCGTGAGGAGCAGGAGCAGATCCGCGACGGCGGGCGGGTGGCGGGGCATGGCTGGCTGCATGTCGGGGTGTTCGCGTTCGCGGTCCGTGACGGGTCGGGATCGACTCGTCGGGCGCGGATCGCGTGAGCGAATGATGCGATTGGCCGACATGCAAACGCTTCAGTGTGATGCGAAATATGGATGGTGCCCGACCAGCTGCGCCAACGACACTACCCCACACCCCGCATCCAGTATCAACACGCCGCCATCGCCTCCGTGACCGCAAGAAACCGCTCGATCTCTTCACCCGTCTGGCAGTGAAGCGGCGACACGCGCACCGCGCCGTCGAGATTGAACGATTTCAGCATCCGCCCTGAATACAGGCTCGACGCGACCCGCTCGTAGACGATCACGCCGCGCCGCTCGTACTCGCGTACCGCCTGCGTCGCGTCGAGATTCTCGAACCCGATGCCGACGATCAAATCGCGGGTCTCGAACGCGTCGTGGTCCCAGAACACGCGAACGCCTTCCATCGCCCTGAGCCCGCGCCGGCCGCCGTGACCGTCGAGCAGCGCCGCCAGCAATGCCCGTTCGTGCAGTTCGATCCGGTGCATGCCTTCGGCGAACAGCGTGCGCCGATCGTCCGAGTCGCTGAAGTACGCGCCGATCCACGTGACGTAATCGACGATCGCCGTGACGACCGCGAATTGCGCGGGCGCCGGGCTGCCGAGTTCCCACACGCCCGACGCTTTCGCCGCGAGCCGGTGATGCGGCAGCGACGCCGCGCGCGGCGACAGCCACGAGATCCCGGAGCCGCGGCAGCCGAAGAACTTGTAAGGGGCGAAATTGATGCCGTCGACCGGCGTTTCCCGCAGGTCGATCAAGCCGTGCGGCGCATGCTGGACGGCATCGACGACGATGAACAGATCCGGCTTCTTCTCGCGTGCCCGTGCAACGATCGCTTCGATATCGAGTTTCGCACCGGAAATGTTCGACGCAGCCATCACGCTGAGCAGCGCCGTATCCGCGTCGACGAGCGACACGATCGCGTCGACGTCCACGCCGCCGGTTCGCGGATTGCTCGGCGCGATGCGCAACGTCTTGCCGGTGCGCTCCGCGTAGTACGTCATCGCGTCATGGGACGACGGATGCTCGAGCACGGTCGTGACCGCGTTCGTGCCCGGCACGTTCTCCATGATCGCCCGCACCATGTCGAACATCGCGCCGGATGCCGTCAGCGATGCGTAGATCGAGCCGCCCTGCGCGTTGAAGATCGTACGAACGTCGTCCTCGCCGCGCGCCTGGATCGCCTGCAGGTCGAGCGCGCGTTCGTGAATGCGCTCCGGGCAGTCGGGCAGCGCATCGACACGCGCATACGCATCGAGTGCCGCCTTCAGCCGGAACGACCCGCCGGCGTTGTCGAAAAACAGGCGTTCACGCCCGTCGATGTCACGGTCGAGGTGATGAAAGCGCGACCGGATTTCGCGCATCAGCGCGTCGGGAAAAAAGGCTCCACGGATACTGCTCATCTGCGATGCTCCTGTTTGGTTCTTGAAGTTGTCGGTCGGTGTCGTGCAGCCAGGGTCACGCGTCGAGCGACGCGAGATACGCGCGGCCCTTTTCCGCGTCGTACCGGCCTTCCCACTTCGCGATGACGAGCGGCGCTAGCGCATTGCCGATCACGTTCAGTGCGGTGCGTCCCATGTCCATCACGCGGTCGACCCCGGCGATGAAGGCCAGCCCCTCGAGCGGTAGCCCCGCGCTCGCCAGCGTGGCGAGCAGGATCACGAACATGAAGCCCGGTACGCCTGCCGCGCCTTTCGACGTGACGACCATCGTCAGCGTCAGCACGACCTGCTCCTGCCAGCCCAGATGCACGCCGTACAGCTGCGCGACGAACAGCGTGCCGATCCCGAGATAGATCGACGCACCGTCGAGATTGAACGTGTAACCCGTCGGCACCACGAACGTCGTGATGCTCTTCGGTACACCGTAGTCCTCCATCTTCTTCATCAGCTGCGGCAGCACGGTCGCCGAGCTGCAGGTCGAGAACGCGATGATCAGCTCGTCCTTGATCACGCGCAGCAGCGTGAAGATCCGGAACCCGCACATCCGCGCGACGGCGCCGAGCACGCCGAGCGCGAACAGCAGGATCGCGAGGTAGGTCACAGCGACCAGCTTCAGCAGCGGCAACAGCGAACCGAAGCCGAAGCTCGCGACCGTCACCGCGATCAATGCACACACCCCGATCGGCGCGTAGTGCATGACCATGTTCGTGACCTTGAACATCGCATCGGCAATCCCCTTCAGCGTCGCGAGGACCGGCGCCCGGTATTCGTCCGGCACCGATTGCAGCCCGAGCCCGAACAGCAGCGAAAAGAAGATCACCGGCAGCAGGTCGCCCTTCGCCATCGACGCGACGATGTTGTCGGGAATCACGCCGAGCACGAGCGCCATCAGCCCGTGATGGGCCTGCGCCTGCTGCGCCGCCTGCTGGTAGTGCGACAGGTCCGCATGCCCGAGCTGCGACAGGTCGGTGCCGACACCGGGCTGCAGCACGTTGCCGATCACGAGACCGAGCACGATCGCGACGGTCGTCACTGCCTCGAAGTAGACCAGCGTCTTCAAGCCGATACGGCCGAGCGACTTGCCGTCACCGACGCCCGCGATGCCGATCACCATGCTCGTGAACACGATCGGCACGACGATCATCCGGATCAGCTTGATGAAGATGTCGCCGGCCGGCTGCAGGAACCCGGACACCGCCGCGTCGCGCAGCTGCGGGAAGCGGTTCAGTACGAGTCCGGCCGCGATGCCCGCGACGAGGCCGATGACGATCTGCCAGGCCAGCCCGACGCGCGGCTTGCGCGCGGCGGGCTCGGCCGGCGGGTGTTCAATGACGGTATCCATGTCTGTCTCCATAACCGGGGGCCATGCGATTGATCGTGGCGCACCGTGCGGCGCGCATGCCGGCCGCGGGATTGCCGGCCGTTTCGGGCCGCGCAGGACACGCCGGGCGACACGACATCGACACCTTAAGCAGCCTAAATAAGCGAAAAAAGCGATTTTTTTATATGTCAAACTATCGCTTTTATTCATGAATCGGCGGACACGATGCTGACCTTCAAGCAGATGGAGGCGTTGTACTGGATCGTGCAGCTCGGCTCGTTCGAAGCAGCGGCGAACCGGCTGAATACGACGCAGTCGGCGGTATCGAAGCGCATCCAGGAACTCGAGCGCGCGTTCGACCTGACCGTGTTCGACCGCGCGCATCGCAGCGCGAGGCTCACCGACAAGGGAGCCGAGCTCTTCGACCATGCAAAGGAATTGCTCGAACGCCGCGACCAGATCGTCGAGCGCATCAGTTCGAAGGAGGTGCTGGTGCGGCAGATCCGGATCGGCGTGACGGAGCTCACCGCGCTCACGTGGCTGCCGCGCCTGATCGCAGCCATTCAGGTTGCCTATCCGAAAGTGCACGTGGAAGCCGAAGTGGACCTGAACGCGACGCTGCGCGAGCGCCTGGCGGCCGATACGATCGACCTGATCGTCGTGCCGCAGATCCATGCCACCGAGCCGTTCGAGTCGACACCGGTCGGCGAGGTCGACAACGCGTGGATGTGCGCGGCCGGATTCGCACCGAAGCGGAAAACGGCCATCCCGCTTGCGGACATCGCGCAGTTCCCGCTGATCCTGCAAGGCGGCCTGTCGGGCACCGGCCATCTGTACACGCGCTTTCTCCAGGAGCACGGGGTCGGCATGCAGCGCACCCTGGCCAGCAACAGCCTGATCGCCCAGATCGGGCTCGCGCTGTCGGGGCTGGGTGTCACCTACCTGCCGACGGCCTGCCTGTCGCGCATGGTCGCGTGCGGCGCGCTCGACATCATGCAGACGCGCCCCGCGCTGCCCCCCGTTCGCTACGTCGCGTTACACCGCGCCAACCGGCCGCATTCGCTCAATGCCGAGATCGCACGGCTCGCTGCGCAGTCGTGCAACTTCAACGCGAACCTGCTGGATCCCGGCGAGCATCCGCCGCCGGGCACACGCAAGTCGTAGGCGACGATCGGCATCCGGATGTTCCGAACCCCGTGGCACCGTCAACCGCTCGCCCCATCCCGCAAGCCCCGGCGTGATAACGTTGCACATCACCGCGCGCATCGGCCCGTTCCGTTGCGCACGCGCACCGCATTCACGCCGATAACGACCATGTCGCTGACACCGCTTCCCGCCCTGCTCGACGAAACCCTGCGCACCGTCGCGCGCCGCTACCGGCTGCCACCGCTCGACAGCGCGCTGTCGCCGGCCGACGCCGCGAACCCGGCCGCCACGCTTGCGATCGCGATCGAGGAAGCGCGCCGGATGCGCAGCGACGGACGGACGCCCGACGCGGCACTGCGGCAGCGCTTCATCGACGCGCTCGCACAGATGATCCGCGATGCGATCGATACGCACTCCGGCGATCCCGCCTTCCAGGCCGCGGTGCTGCGGCACTATGCGCCGAGCGTGCGCGAATACGCGTCGTTGTCCGCGCACGCCGAGCAGGACCGTCGCGCGCTGCACTCGGCCGTCAATGCGATCGCGCACCCGGCCAAGCTCGAGCGCAGCGCCCGGCCGTGGCAACGCGACGGGCTCGCGCGGCTGCATGCGGCCGCCACCGCCACGTCGTGGGCCGAGCTGCACGACACGCTGCGGCAACTGCTCGCGCTGCCCGACATGGCGACCGACACCGCATTCGAGCAGGACATCGTCAAGCTGAAAGACAGCCCCGCACTCGAACGCATGCTGCGCGTCGACGCACTGGCATCGGACGAGCACGTCCGTCGCTACCGTGCGCTCTGGGTCCGCCAGGGTCCGCTCGAAGGCAGTACGGTCGCCGTCGCGCAGGGCGTCGCGTCGCAGCAGCGCGGCGCGGCCGTCGAAGCGCTGGCCGCGCAGGCGCTCGACGCACTGGCCCGCAGGCTCGACGCCGTCGACGCACGCCGCACGTACCGCGTGGTGACGTCGATGCGCGTGCCGTCATCGATACCGGGCCGGCACGATCGCGCGAAAACCGAATGGGACGCGATCCTGCTCGAACGCACGCGCGGCGATGACCCGGCGCCCGTATGGAACGTGCGCTTCCTCGTCGAAGCGAAAGCGTCCGCGGATGCCGCGACGACCGATCTGCCGCGGTTGCTGCGCGGCCTGAACCTGCTCGCGCAGGCCGATCCGGACTCGATCTATTCGTTCGAGACGCACCAGGGCACGGTGCGCGTGCACGGCGCGTCACTGCGTGCGCTGACAACCGACGACGCGACGCTGCCACGGGAAGTGCTCTATTGCTGCGATGCGTCCGCAGACGCGACGCCGCGCCTGCTGGGCGCCGCCAGCCGGATGCAGTTGCTGTCGGCGCAGGCCAGCCTCGAATACGCGAGCGCGCTGACACGGCGGCCGGATGCCGATCCGGGCAGTCTCGGCGTCGTCTGGCACGCGCTGCTGACGCTGCCGCAATGGCATGCCGTGCTGCACCAGTACCCGTCGTTGCGGCAGGTCCGCGAGCTGATGGTGGCGATCGACGACTTGCGGGCCGCGATCGACGATGTCGATGAAGACGGGGTAGCGAGCAGCGTATACGCGTGACGCTCGAAACGAGCCGCCGTGCGGCGGCCTGAAAGCACCGCCCGCTCAGTTGGTGAGCACGCCGAACGGCAACGTCCACCCTGTCAACCGGCCGCCATCCGCCCATCGATCCTCGGCCGCATCGCATGGCAGCAGAACTGGCGCGGTCGCGCATTCGAGGGTTTCCTTCGGCGTATGACCGAACTCCGCCTTGAACAGCCGGTGGAAATACTTCTCGTCGGGAAAGCCGTGCGCCCACGCGATCTCCGCGATGCGCTGATGCCGGCGCTGCGGGTCGCCCAGCACGTGGTATGCGTGGCGCAGCCGCCGCCGCGTGATCTGCCGCATCACGCCGCCGTCTTCCTTGAACAGTTGATAGAGCCGCGCTCTCGACACGCCGATGTCGCGGCAGATCCGGTGGGGATCGAGATCGGGCTCCAGCAGATGCACGTCGATGTAGCGCCGCACCCGCTCGGCCAGCGCCCCGTCGATCGGGCCACGTGCGTCGTGCAACGCCTGCGCGGTCGGTGAAACGGCCGCGGCCAGCAGCATCAGCATCGATTGCACGATGCTCGGGATCTCGTGCGTGCGCAGATTCGGCAGGTTGCGGAACAGCGACAGCATGTGGTCGCCGAGCAGCCGTCCCACGCCGCTCGTCAGCGTCTGGCCGTGCGCCTGCGCCGCATGGCTCGGCAGCAGGTACCTCGGCACGACGAGACTGATCACGTCGCCGGCCTCGACCCTGCAGTCGTTGACCTGCGCGACGTCGTAGACGAACAGGTCGCCGGCGCCCTTGATCAGTTCTGGCCCGCCGGTGTGGCTGGCCAGCCGCCCGCCGAGCAGCAGCGTGAAACGGATCGAATCCTGGCCGTCGAGCCGGATCCGCCGTGTGGTCCGGTTGACCCGATAGGCCGGCGCGCGCGAGCGCCAGTGCCGGCCCGACAGGATCAGCGGGCCGAGCGCCGCGCCGCTCGCTTCCGCGTCGAACGCACCATGGCCACCGTCGTCATCGAGACGGTAATCGCACAGCATGTCTTTGACCCAGACATGGAACCGGTCCTGCTCGGGGTAGTCGATCGTGCGAAACTTGAAAACAGGGACGAATGCCGCTTGATCCATGACAGTTTTTTTATCGAGCCGACACGAGAGGATAGATCGGTTCGTCGATTATCGGACCAAATTGCGCCGGCGCAAGGCCGGCGCGGCATATCGTCCACCGAAGCGGCCGACCGGCACCCCGCGACGGGCGCCGTCGATCTCGCGACCATCAGCGTTGCGGATGGCATTCCCAGTTGTTGTACGTCGGCCGATCGATCGGCGTGAGCCCCGGAATCATGAACACCGTACAGCCGAAACGCCGCCCCTTGCCGGTCGTCGCGTCGTAACTCACCTTCTGGCCGCCCAGGCCGTCCTTCTTCCCGTACTGCACGTTGGCGACCGTGATCTCGTCCGACGACGCCAGCCCGAGCGTCTTCGCGGTCGACGCCTGCACGTCGATCATGTTCATCTGCGTCGAACCGCACGCGGACAACACGAGGCCGGCGGCGGCCGCGCCCAGCGCGGTCCGCAAGGTGACGGTGCGCTGCAAGACTTTCTTCACGGCTTCTCCTTCGAATGCCCGACGCGACACGATTACGGGCCCGGCGTATAAAAACTGGACTGGATCTGGCTGCCGATGTTCGCGGCAAACCCCTGCCAGACGAGCGCCATCGCCCCCGTCGCGTTGACCGCCAGCGCCGGCCACGACCCATCCTGCGGATCCAGCGTCGACGTGCTCCACGCACCGTTCCGGTAGCCGGCCACGAGGAGGACCGACGCGTTCGGCGTGCCCGTGTCCTCCCATGCAACCGTCACGTTGCCGGCCGGGTCGACCACCAGCGGCGGGTACTGGAGCGCCGCCCCGTTCAGGTGTTCCGTCAGCTTCTGCAGCGGCCCCCAGTTTCCGCTGGCATCCGACACGCTCGCCTGCAGGACCGCGCCGCCTTCCGCCCACATCGCGGCGGCCACGCCGTTTTCGTTGACGGTCAGCATCGGCGTCGCGATGAAGCCCGTGGGCACCACGATCGCCGGGGCGACGGGCTGCGCGGGCTGCCATCCGGTTCCGGATACATAGCGCTGCGACATCGTGGCGTTGTAGAGCTTCCCGCCCGTCACGTCGAGCTGCCCCCAGACCAGCGTGATGTTGCCCTTCGCATCCATGCCAGCGACCGGCGAGATGATCGTCGTGAACAGGCTCGAGTTCGATACGACCTGGTTGGCGTTGGTCCAGCCGTTGGTCGCGTCGTACGTGGCCGTCCACAGCGCCGACTTCGTATGGTTGGTCTGCCGCCACGCAAGCACCGCGCGGCCGGACGACAGGACCGACAGCATCGGCCTCACGTTGTCGGTATCGCCGGTCACCGCGCCCGGCCCGCTCTGCACCGGCATCTGGACCAGCGCCGTCGGCGACCACTGTCCGGCCTGCGTATAGCGCGTCCACGCGATGCGCGTATCGAGCAGGCTGATCGACTGCGTCCAGGTGACGAGCGCGTTGCCCTGGCTGTCCATGCCGGCCGAATAGGACGAACCGGCCATGTCCGGCGCCACGGTGACGGGCGTGCCCCATCCACTACCCGGGCTGTACGGGCGCGCCCACAGCGCGTACGTGTTGGGGCCCGGCGTCCATTCGGTCCAGAACGCGACCGCCTGCCCGCTCGCGTTGCCGACCAGTCGCGGCTGCACCCCGGTCAGCGCGTTCATCGCATGCGAACCGTCGCTCGTGTCGAGCCGCGTCGCGCTTCCCCAGCCCGAGCCCGCCACATGGCGCGCGCCCCACATTTCGTTGCCGTTCGTGCCGGCCGGGCCATTGGTCATCCAGGTGGCGAGCGCGTTGCCGCTCGCGTCGATGGTCACGCTGGGCTGGCCTTCCGGCCCCTTGCCGTCCACCGCGGCGGCCTTCGACCAGCCGGCCTGCGGCTGCGTGGTCCCGCCGCCCGTCGGTCCGCCATTGGAACCGCCACCGGGCGAGGTCGGACCGGAAGGTGAACCGGGATTGTTCGGCGACGACAACGACGCGCCGCCGTTCGTGGCAACGTCGTCGCCGCCGCATGCAGACAGCGCGAGCGCGGCTGCCATGACCATCCATGTAATGGGTTTCATCGGAATCCTCTTCTTTTCGTGTTCCGGCTCACTCTCGTCTGCCGTTCGCCGCACGATGCACCGCATCGATCGGCATATTGATAAGCAATACTATTGAACAGGCATGGAAACCGGCATCCGTTCGCCTTCGGTCATGATCGACTCCGTCGTTCGGATCGATGCGAACACCGCTTTCGGCAGACCGCCCCCGTCGGGCAGCGACGACGACGACAGGTCGTCTATCGCCGGATGTCCGTCACTGCCGGCTGCATCTTAATTCAGGCCGTCCGGATTCAAGGTGGCGTTGCGTCTACACTGAGTGGACTTCCATTTCACCGGCCCGCATTCGACGCGGCTACTGGCCGGCCAGCGCGCGCTCGCGGCCAAAGCGGCCGGTGCGGTACGATACGCGCCGGGGCGACACGCCTCACCTGAGAGACCCGGCCGCTGCGGCCCTACACCCGGCACAAGAAAAAAATGCCCAACACTCCATCGCTGCACCGAAACCTGTTCGCCGCGCTGGCGGCCAGCCTGCTCTGGATTCCGGCTGCCCATGCCAGCGGCGACGACGGCTGCTATGCGCCCGCCACGCTCCGGCAAACCACCTACTCGTGCGGCAACCTGCCGATGCTGAGCCCCGCGAACGACACGCGCATCAACGCGATGCTGATGATGGTCGACAGCGCCAAGGTCGCGCAGGCGTTTCCGGACCCGAAGACGATCCCGGTGAAAGACCGGATCAACCAGATCATCGTGCCGTTCCCGATGGACTTTTCCGGGTGGATCTACATCGGGCAGAAGGAGCCCGACAAGACCGGCAACGCAGCGGATAGCGAAGCACCGTCGAACCAGTACGCCGACGGCGAAGGCAGCATCTGCCGCAGCATGAGCTCGGGCGCCGACGCATTCAACGACGCACTGGGCGGTGCCGGCGGCCTCCCCGCCGACGAAGCCGCGCGCCTGCGCGCGGCGCGCGCCGACATCGCGCAGAAGACCTGCGCCGCGGGCGGCGCGAGCACCGCCGCCTGGACGAAACCGCCGGTCAAGTCGCCGCTCGGCCAGCAGTTCGCCGCGTACCTCGACGGCACGAACGCGTTCTACCGCGCCGACTTCCTCACCGCGACCCGGGCGTTCGCGAGCGCTTCGCACAGCGCGAACCCGTGGCTGAAGGAAACTGGCCTCTATATGGCCGGGCGCGCGCAGCTGAACGCCGCGCAGGCCAATGTGTTCGACAACGACAACCCCACGCCGTCGCGCGGCCGCGTGACGAAGGTGTCGCTCGACGCGGCCAATACGGTGTTTCGCACCTACCTGAAGGTGTATCCGCAGGGACGCTATGCGACCTCCGCGACGGGGCTGCTGCGGCGTGTCGCATGGCTCGGCGGGAACGTCACGCAGCAGGCCGACCTGTACGGCCACGCGCTCGCGCGCTGGTCGCCGGCGACGTCGAACGTGCCGCTGATCCAGCTGGCGAACGAACTCGACAGCAAGCTGCTGTTCGGGTCGGACTTCGACGCGAGCCAGATCCAGTCGCCGACCGTGCTCGCGACCGTCGACCTGCTGCGCATGCGCACGTCGGACAGCAGCGATTCGAGCCGCGACAAGCCGCTGACGCTGGACGACCTGCAGGCGCAGAAGCCGCGCTTCGCGAACGCGCCCGCACTCTACGACTACCTGCTCGCGACCTGGTATGTCCAGATCGGGCACAAGCCGGACGCCGCGCTCGCGTTGCTGCCGCAGACGCCCGCCGAGCCACTCGACTACTTCGGCCTGAGCCAGCAGGCGCTGCGCGGGTTCGCGCTGGAGGACAGCGGCCAGACCGACAAGGCGCGCCAGCTGTGGCGCGACCTGATCCCGCTCGCGAAATTCCGCTTCCAGCGCGAGGCGCTGGAACTCGCGCTCGCGATCAACCTGGAGCAGGCCGGGCTCGTCAACGACGCGTTCGCCGACGATTCGCCGGTGCAGAACGCGGCGATCCGTGCGGTGCTGCTGCAACGTTCGGCCAATGCGGACCTGCTGCGCGCGCAGGCGCAAAACCAGGCGACCGGCGGCGCGCTGCGCGACACCGCACTGTACACGCTGCTGTACAAGGAGCTCACACGCTCGCATTACGCCGAGTTCATTGCGGATGCCGCGCTGGTGTCCGGCAAGCCTGCCGACCCGTTGAAGCCGTTCATCGCAGCCGGCGCCAAAAACGAAGACGCTTATACGTGCCCGTCCGCGCACGACATCGCCACGGCGCTCCAACAGAATCCCGCCGATGCGAAAGGGCTGAACTGCCTCGCCGATTTCGTGCGCCTGCACCCGCCCGTGCCCGGCCTCGAATACGATCCGGTGCCGATGTGGGTACGCAACGCATCGACGACGGCCGCCACGCGCATCCCGCCGACGCTCGGCGCCGGGCCGTCGCAGTTCGCCGGCAAGCCGTACGAGCGGATGTCGAGCTACGTGACGGTGATGGCCGATGCACAGGCGAACCCGAACGACCGCGCGTACGCGTACTACCGTGCGATCAAGTGCTATGCGCCGGGCGGCTCCAACGAATGCGGCGGCAAGGACGTGCCGAAGAACGTGCGCAAACGCTGGTTCGATACGCTGAAGGCCAGCTACGCAGGCACCCCGTGGGCGCAGAAGCTCCGCTACTACTGGTAAGCGCCGCGTGAATCGCATCGCGTGCCTGGCGTGTATCGCGCTGCTGCTGGCCGGACGCGTCGCCCTGGCCGGCACCGTCGATGCCGCGCGGTACGACGCGTTCTGGCTGTGGGCGGGCGTGAAGCCGCAGGCGGTCGTGCGCGACGCACGCACCGTCTACGTGCTGCAAGGGCAGATCGAGGCATCACCGCAGGACGAATCGCAGGTCCGCGTGATCGCGCAGGGCGTCGCGCTGCCGCCCGCGCCGCAGGCGCGCGTGTGGCTCGTCTATCGTGCGCATACGCTGCGCTGGACACCGCGCGTCACGCAGATCATGCTCGCGCAGCTCACGCGCTGGCGCGCGTCGGGCCGCACGATCACCGGCATCCAGATCGACTTCGATGCGCGCACGCGCCACCTGCAGGATTACCTCGAGTTCCTGCGGTCGCTGCGCGAGACGCTGCCCACCGATTGCCGGCTGAGCATCACCGGGCTGCTCGACTGGAGCAGCCGCATCGATACCGACCAGGTCAACCAGCTCAGGGGGATCGTCGACGAAGTGGTCGTGCAGACCTACCAGGGCCGCCGCACGATCCCCGACTATGCGGACTACCTGCCGCGCGTCGCGCGGCTGCAGTTGCCGTTTCGCATCGGCATCATCCAGGGCGGCGAATGGGACGCGCCGCCGTACCTCGCGACGAACCCGTGGTTCCGCGGCTACGTCGTGTTCCTGCGCAACGGCTAGCGGGCAAAGGCGCGGAGCGGCGGCGCGCCGTTCCGCGCGCCGGATTCATTCCGGGCGCGGCGAAGTCGCGTCCACGTACACCCACGCGGCGACACCCGACTCGAGCACCACGCGATCGCGGCGATACGCGTCGACTTCGTAGTCGTCCGCGTGCTGCAGTTCTTCCTGCGTGATCGCAAACACGGTGCCCGTTACGCGATCGCCCGCCTGGCCGGTGTAGGCCACCACCGGATGATGCGTCTTCCCGCTCGTCGCGACCACCTCCGGATCGTCGATCTTCAGCATCGTCATCGCGTAACCGGGCATCGCATCCTCACGGCCGTCGAGCTTGCGGCCGAAGGTGGCGAGCTGCACCGGTTCGAGTTGCAGCGTGCCATAGGAAAAGAGGTGCTCGGAGAAAGTGGGCGTGGTGCTGGACATGATTGAACTCGATAAAAAGGTCAGGGCAAACGAAGCGTAACGCAGATCGCCGACAGGCTTACGCGGCACCCGCGATCGCACTGCCGAGCCCGGCGAGCGCAATCACGAGCAGCGCGCCCGCCGACGAGGCCGTGATCCAGCGCTGCTTGCGATGAATCAGCGGATGGTTGATCGCGGCCATGTAGCTGGTCAGGATCGTGAAATCGACCGCGATCCACAGCGCGGCCAGGATGGCCAGGCTCACGCGCGAATCCGGCGTGATGCCGACGAACTGCGGAAAGAAGGCGACGAAGAACAGCAGGTCCTTCGGATTCGCGATGCCGACGAGAAAGCCGCGCACGACGCCCGGCAAGCGCCGCGCCTGCGATGCCGGGTTACCTTCCCGCGAGTCGATGCCGTCGCGCATCCGGCTGGCGCGCCATTCGCCGAGCAGCGTCCGGATGGCCAGCACCGCGATGAAGATGCAACCGGCCACGTGCAGCCCCGTGAGCAGGCGATCGCTGACGAGCACGACGCCGAACACCATCAGCATCGCCCCCGCGATCATCACGAGGCTCGCGGCATTCGCGCCCACCGCGGTCAGCATGCCCTGGCGAAAGCCGCGCCGCGCGACGGTGCCGACCACGAGCATGACGACGGGGCCGGGTGTCGCGATGAGCAGCACGATCGCGGCGAGATAGGCGAACAGCAGCGGGTAATGGAGTGTCATGACAAAAAGTTGCTGGATGGATTGACGCGCGCGCCCGCCACGGTGGCATCATCGGGATTCAGCGCGGCGGATTGCAGGGTTTTGTGAAGTATTGCGTGCCCGGCCGGCTGCTGAAAAACGGAAAATCCTGTGGGATGACATGAGTTTTATTCATATTCGAAACCCGTGAAGGCCAAACCGCTCCCCCCTGTCTACGCGTTGCGCGCGTTCGAGTGCGCCGCGCGCACCGGCTCGTTTACGCTGGCCGCCGAGGAACTGAGCCTGACGCAGAGCGCAGTGAGCAAGCACGTCAGGACGCTCGAGGCCTACTTCGGCCGGAAGCTGTTCGTCCGGCGCGGCCCCAGGATGACCGTGACGGCGGAAGCGCACATCTTCGCGTCGGGCCTGCGGCGCGGCTTCAGGCAGATCGAGGAAGCCTGCGTGCTGTTCCAGTCGCAACGCGACGTGCTGCGCCTCAAGGCGCCATCCACCCTCACGATGCGCTGGCTGCTCGATGCACTGGCCGCGTTTCGCGACACGCGCCCCGCGTTCGAGGTGCAGATCGCGAGCGTGTGGATGGATGTCGATACCGTCGATTTTTTCAGCGAATCCTACGATTGCGCGATCCTGCTCGGCACCGGCAAGTTCGGCGAGGCCACGCAGTGCGTGAAGCTGTTCGCCGAATGGCTGATTCCGGTGTGCTCGCGTGCGATCGCGACGGTCGCACGTACGAACCCGGCGGCGTGCGAGCTGATCCACCCGTCGCCCGACCGGCGCGACTGGCGCCGCTGGCTCAAGGGCAGCGGCCATGATCTCGAGGTGGACATCACGCGCGGGCAGGTGTTCGACATGCTCGAACAGGGGATCGCGGCGGCCATCGCCGGCCACGGCCTCTCGATTGGCGATCTCGCGCTGTGCGCGACGGCCATCGACGAGAAACAGTTGGTGCTGCCGTTCAAGACGGCCGTCAATACCGGCGACGCGTACTACCTCGTGTGGCCGGAAGACTCCGCCAAGGTCGCGCAGGTGCGCGCCCTGCTCGCGTTCCTGGAAAGCCGGATGCCGCGCCTGACGTTTCCGGGCATCCGCTTCAACGGTCCGGGCTGAACCGCTGCGGCCGGTGATCCGGCCGCGTTGCCGACGGCGCTACGGGCCCAACCTCGCGCCGCCGGCCCGCAACGACAGCGCAGCCCGCCAAAGCGGGCCTGCGCCACCCCTGTTACGCCTGCACGAAAGCCAGCAGGTCGGCGTTGAGCACGTCCGCGTTGACCGTCAGCATCCCGTGCGAGTAGCCCGGGTAGGTCTTCAGCGTGCCGTTCTTCAGCAGCTTGATCGACTTCAGCGCGGCATCCGCGATCGGCACGATCTGGTCGTCTTCGCCATGGAGCACGAGCGTCGGGACGGAGATCGACTTCAGGTCGTCGGTCTGGTCCGTTTCCGAAAACGCCTTGATGCCTTCGTAATGCGCCTTGGCGCTGCCTTCCATCCCCTGTCGCCACCAGTTGCGGATCACGCCCTGATGCACGGTTGCACCTTCGCGGTTGAACCCGTAGAACGGGCCGCTCGGCACATCGAGGAAGAATTGCGCGCGATTGTCGGCGAGCGCCTTCCGGAAACCGTCGAACACCTCGATCGGCAGGCCTTCGGGGTTCGACTCGGTTTTCAGCATCAGCGGCGGCACCGCGCTGACCAGCACCGCCTTCGCGACGCGGCCAGCCGGCTCGCCATGCTTCGCGACGTAGCGGGCCACTTCGCCGCCACCGGTCGAGTGACCGATGTGCACCGCATTGCGCAGGTCGAGCGCTTCGACGACCGCGAACGCATCTGCCGCGTAATGATCCATGTCATGGCCGTCCGACACCTGCGCCGACCGGCCGTGGCCGCGCCGGTCGTGCGCCACCACGCGATAGCCCTTCTGGATGAAGAAGAGCATCTGCGCATCCCAGTCGTCGCCGGACAACGGCCAGCCATGGTGGAACATGATGGGCTGCGCGTCCTTCGGGCCCCAGTCCTTGTAGAAAATCTCGACGTGATCCTTCGTTGTGACGGTTGGCATCGCGATGGACTCCTGTAAGGTGGATGAACTCGGCGCTCTGGCCGGAAGCCATTATCGGACAGTATTGTTAAACGTCGATGCCGCGATGCGGGCGATCGTCGCCCGTCCGCTCAACCTGGACGAACCCTCGAAGGACCAACGATGGCGCTGCGCGCTGACCCGATTCAGATCGAATCGGACCGACTGTCGATCAAGCCATTTTCTGCCGGCGACGCCGATGCGACGTATCCATGCATCACGCCGACCCTGACGCGTTTCATGGCCTGGGAGCCGCCGCCCGACCGGGCCAGCTTCGATCGCATCTGGCGCGCGTGGCTGCCTTCGATCGCGGACGGCAGCGACTTCGTCTTCACCGTCCGCCAGCGCGACGGCGGAACGTTCCTGGGCCTGGTCGGTCTTCATCACGTCACGGATGCCGGTGCGGAACTCGGCGTCTGGATTCGCGAGGATCGCCATCGCGAAGGCATGGGCCGTGAAGCGGTCGGTCTCGTCGTCGAATGGGCATGCGCGACGCTCGGCATTCGACGCTTTACCTATCCGGTTGCCGAAGCAAACGAGCCCAGCCGCCGCATTGCGGAATCGCTGGGCGGCACGGTCGCGCAGCGTGGCGAGACGCCCAAGTACCGGTCGGTCACTTACGTGATATCGCGAGACGCGGGCTCTGCCAACCGCGACGACGCGGCGCGCGTCGGCAGTTGAAGATCCACGCGGGAGCGCCGTGGCGGCCCGACACCGCACTCCCGCGCCAGTCGCGCCCGCGTCAACCGTCCGTCGACACCGTCACGGCCTCCCACGCCTGGATTTCCGCATCCAGCGCAGCCAATTTTCCACGCACGAGCCGCAGCGCATCGCTGCCGAGCAGCAGATGCGCGGGCGGATGGCCCGACGCGATCGCCGCGAGCATCGCCCGTGCGGCCTTCGCGGGATCGCCCAGCTGCTTGCCGCTCTTCTCTTCGCGCGCCTGGCGGATCGGGTCGAAGATCGCGTCGTAATCCGCGATCGAGCGCGGCGTGCGCAACATCGAGCGGCCCGCCCAGTCGGTGCGGAACGACCCCGGCGCCACGGCCGTCACCGCGATGCCGAACGGCTCCAGCTCCTTGCCGACCGATTCGGAAATGCCTTCCAGCGCGAACTTGCTGCCGCAGTAGTAGGCGATTCCCGGCATCGTGATGTGGCCGCCCATCGACGTGATGTTCAGGATGTGGCCGCGCCGCCGTTCGCGCATGTACGGCACGACCGCCTTCATCATCGCGACCGCGCCGAATACGTTCACGTCGAACTGCCGGCGCATTTCCGCGAGCGGCGCTTCTTCCATGATCCCTTCGTGCCCGTAGCCGGCGTTGTTCACCAGCACGTCGACGGGCCCGACGTTCGCCTCGATTTCAGCCACGACGCCGTCGATGCGATCGAAGTCGGTCACGTCGAGCACCCGCGCGAACGCCTGCGCGGACAGCGCTTCGAAATCCTGCGCCGCCTGCGCGCTTCTCACGGTGCCCACCACCTTGTGACCGGCCGTGAGCGCCTCTTGCGCGAGCGCGCGGCCGAAGCCGCTGCTGACGCCAGTAATGAGCATGAGCTTGCCGGATGCCATTTGCGCTTCTCCCGAATGTTGATTGAAGCATGCATACTAGTCTGACGAACCACGTCGAATAAGCCCGATTCCGCTGATTTTCTTGCACAAAACTATGAACACCGAGCCCGCCGCCCCCCGATCTCCGTCGCTGCCGCCGCGCGACCGGAAGCGCCTGGTGACGCTGCTGCGCGCGCTGGCGCCCGACGAAGGCTACAACCTGACGGCCCTGCCGAGCGTGCGCATCCTGCGTTCGAACCGCGCGCTGTCGCGCACGCCGGTGCTGTACGACCCCGGCATCGTGATCGTGTGCCAGGGCTGCAAACGCGGCTACTTCGGCGGCGAGCGCTACCTGTACGACGAGCACCACTACCTGGCGGTGTCCGTGCCCGTGCCGTTCAGCATGGAAACCGACGCCACGCCCGAGCGGCCGCTGCTCGCGCTGTACCTGCACCTCGATTTCACGATGGCCGCCGAACTCGCGGCGCAGATCGACCGCGCAGGTATCGCGGAGCCCGTGCAGGCGCCCCGGAGCATGATGTCAACGCCGATGGACGGCACGATGCACGCGTCGGTGCTGCGATTCGTCGAGGCGATGCACCGGCCGCTCGACGCCGCGGTGCTGGGCCCGGCGCTGCTGCGCGAGCTGTATTTCCGCGTGCTCACCGGCGCGCAGGGCAGCGCGATGCGCGGCGCGCTGGCGATGCGCGGACAGTTCGGCCGGATCGGCCGGTCACTGCGCGTGATCCACGCCGATTACGCGCAACCGCTCGACGTGCCGCAACTGGCCGACGAAGCCGGCATGAGCGTGCCGAGCTTCCACAGCCACTTCAAGGCGATCACGCAGGTATCGCCGATGCAGTACCTGAAGTCGACACGGCTGCATCAGGCCCGGTTGCTGATGGTGCGCGAGGACCTGACGGCGGAGGCGGCCGGCTACGCGGTCGGTTATGCGAGCCCGTCGCAGTTCAGCCGCGAATTCAAGCGCCTGTTCGGCCTGACGCCGGCGAAGGAAACGCAGCGGATGCGCGAAAGCTTCGCCATACCAGCCGCGTTCGAGGATGCGGTGTTCGTGTCGTCGCATTGATGCGGGCACCGCGACGGGCCCGTGTGTCGATTTCGGTCAACCGCACCTAGCCCCGCTGACGGTAGATGCGCGCGATGCTCGCGAAAAACGACAGCGCGGCGATCGCGCAGGCCAACGCGAACACATAGACCGGAAATTGCCGCTCGCCCCCTCCTCCGCCCGCGCCGCCGACGAGTGCAATCACCACGGCGACCAGCGCGGCGCCGATCGACTGGCCCGTCGTTCTCGCAGTCGACAGCACGCCGGACGCGGTGGCCGTCCGGTTCTTCGCCGCGTTCGCAAACATCTCCTTGTTGTTCGGCGGCAGGAAGAAGCCGTACCCCATGCCGCATAGCGCGACACGCCACAAGACATCCCCGACCGTTGGTTGCGCGGGCAACAGGGTCAGCGAACCGATCCCGAGACAGAACGTCAGCACGCCGACACTCGACAGCAGCGTCGCATTGACGCGATTCGCCAGTCGCCCGGCAAACGGCGCGCACAGCGCGACCGCAATCGGCCAGGGTGTAAAGACCAGCGCCGATTTCAATACGCTGTACGCATACGTGTGCTGCAGCACGAACGGCAACGCCACCAATGCCATGCCCTGCGACACGAACATCGTCACCGACGTCAGCACTGCGAACGTGTACCGGCGCGACCTGAAAATATCCAGCGGCAACAGCGGATGCCGTGCCCGGGTCTGCCCGATGCAGAAGGCCAGCATCAACGCCACCGCCGCCGCGGCAAGCACCAGCACGGTTCGATTGCTCCACTGCCCGATCTGGTCGATGGCCAGCGCAAACAGGCCGAATGCCGCGGTGGAAGTCACCGCACCCGGCACGTCGAAGCCGCGCTCCCGATGCGTGTCTTTCCCCAGCGCGACGAACGAGAACGCGATGGCGGCGATCCCGAACGGCAGGTTGATGTAGAACAGCCAGGGCCACGATGCCCAGGAGACGATCAGGCCGCCCAATGCCGGGCCGACGGCCGTCCCGACCGCAAATACCAGCGCATTGATGCCGAAGATCGTCCCCAGCGAACCGGGCGGAAAGATCACCCGGTAGAGACCGTAGCCGACGCTGATCAGGATGGCGTAGCTGATGCCCTGCAGGATCCGCATCGCCACCAGCGCACCGAAGGTGGGCGCCAGCCCGCAGCCGAGGGACGAGAGCGTAAACAACACCAGCCCGATCGTGTAAAAGCGTCGCTCGCCGATTCGCGAGCCGAGCGACGCGCACGTCAGCATCGTCGCCGCGCTCGCCACCTGATACCCGTTCGCGACCCAGATGACCGCCGCCGCACTCACGTGCAGGTCGGTCGAGATCGTCGGCAGCGCGATATTGACGATCGCGCTGTCCAGCGCGGACATGAATACGCCGACCAGAATCGCAACCGCTGCAAAATAGCGGCGAGGGATGTCGAACCCTTCGTCGCCGAACGCTTCTGCCATCTCCATGCGTCACCCTTGCCGGACGGAGGCCCGGTTCATGAACTAGTCGCGACGCGTCTGCTCGCCGCGTGCGGGATCGCGTACCAGGCCCACGAGCGACTTCAGGATGAGCGCAGTCACGCCCCAGATGTCCTGCGTCTGCTCCGCCCAGTACCATGCGCCCGCGCGTTCGCCGTCCGTGTATTGCCGTAGCAGATCCGGATTCAGCAGCACGGAGAATGGAAACTCGAAGATCTCCGCGACTTCCGCGGGCGCCGCCTCCCATTGCGCCGTTTCCGGCACGATGCCGATCACGGGAAAGATCGCGTGATTGCGCTTTCTGGTTTTATGGATCGGCAAGCTGCCGACCACGCGAACCGCGCCCGGCGCAAGGCGGATCTCCTCGAACGCCTCGCGCAATGCGGTCGCACCGATATCGCGGTCGGATTCCGCCGGGCGTCCACCCGGAAAACTCACATGCGACGAGTATTCGCTGAGATCCGATGAGCGCTTGGTCAGCAGGATCGTCGGCTCGCGCCGCGCGACGATCGCGACCAGCACCGCCGAGAATTTCCACTGTCTGTCGTTGTCCGCGAGGGATTGCTTCGCGGTCGGCCAGTCCATGCCGGCAGAAATGCCGTAGCTTTCCACGCCACGAACGATCGCGTCCAGAGCGGCCTGCGGCGAGCCGGTTCCTGCATGCGCGCCGGCCAACCCGCCGCCGGTATTCACCACGCTTCTGTCTGGTTCCATGTCTTCCTCCTGCGTGCGGCAACCGGCACGCGTCAAGCGACACTGAACCCGACACGTGTTGCATGGGCACGGCGCCGTTGTGGTCAATCCGATGAGCCCGTGTTCGCATGCGATCGCAAATGTCACGCGCGGAAGCGCGACTGTCTGCTTCAGCGTAAAAATATCCGCCAGCGTTGCGGATAGTTGAATGCCAAAGCCCGATCGCCGTCGATCGACGGAGCAACCCGATCATGCACGAAAAATGAAATTCGGATCGACCACGCGCACGCACGTCGCGCCTGCGCTCAAGCGGCGGAGGTCGGCTCGCTCCGCGCATCGACGCTCGTCGATGCGGTACCGATCAACCCGGCCGCCGCGATTGCCGCGGCCGCCACGATCATCATCGCGCCCCACCCGACCCGCGCGTTGAGCAGCCCTGCCGCCACGGCACCGCCGGCACCGGCCGCGTAGTAGAGCGTCAGGTACGCTGCGCTCAATGCTCCGGCCTGGGCCGGCTGAATCGCGACGACACGCGTCTGGTTCGCGACCTGTGCGGCAAAGCAACCGGCATCGAACATGGCCAGCCCGACGCCCAGCCATCCGGGACGACCGAGCGCAACGGCAAGCAGCAGGGCCGACACGGCCGCCACGCAGAGCCCGCCCCGGATGACCGCGCGATCGCCGAATCGATCGGCAAGTTTTCCGGCCACGCGCGTCACGCCAAGCCCCAGCACGCCCGCGAGACTGTACGTACCGATCGCCGCGGCACCCAGGCTATACGGTGGCTCGGCCAGGCGAAGCGCGAGCCCCACCCAGACCAGGTTGAACGCGAAGAACCAGAGCATGCCGGCGCAGGTGCGGCGTCTCAACTGAGCGCTGTCGCGCAGCAACCGCGCAATGGCACCGATCGCGTTCGCACGGCCGGGCAGCCCTTCCGGCCGGCCGCCGGGCAACAGCATGGCACCGCCGATGGCGGCCAGCGCAACGCATCCGGCCAGCGCGAGCAATGCGCCGCGCCATCCGAACCATTGCGACAGCACGCCGCCCACGAAACGGCTCAGCAGGATCCCGGCGGAAATCCCCGCCGACACGGCCCCGATCGCCACGCCGCGCCGTTGCGGATCCGCATGTTTTCCGGAAACTGCACTGCACTGCGCCGCTACCGTCGTTGCCGCGCCCACCAGAAAGAAGCCGGCGTCGAGCGCGAACGGCCCGGGCGACCACGACGCGCACACCAGCAACAACGCGAGCGCGCCCATCTGCGCCGAGATGAGGGCGCGCGGGCTGAACCGGTCAACCAGCGGCACCAGCAATACAAGGCCGACCAGATAACCGAGCATCGTCACGGACGCGAGGGCCGCCATGCGCGACGCGGCCACGCCGAACTCGCTCGCGATCGCAGACAGCGACGGCTGCAACGCGTAGCCGTTGGCGATCGCCACGCCGGCCGCCAGTGCAAGCACCACCGTCGCGGTGCGGGACAGCGGCACGCGGTTGCCGGCGACGGTCATGCCGCGGTCCTGACCGCGATCGCCTCGACTTCGACCAGGATCTCCGGGTCGACGAACGGCAGCGCATGCACCAGCGAAAACGCCGGCCGGATATCGCCGTAGATCTCCCCATGCGCGCGCGCCGCGGCTTCCCAGTTGTCGAAGTCCGCCACCACCAGGCGGCTCTGGACAACGTCCGACAACGAGAACCCGGCGTCCGCCAGCACACGGTCGATCGTCGCCAGCGCATCGCGTGTCTGCGCGTACACGTCTACGCCTTTGCCGGCCGTCCCCGAAATGTAGATGGTG
This sequence comes from Burkholderia sp. AU30198, assembly GCF_020419825.1. NCBI lineage: Bacteria > Pseudomonadati > Pseudomonadota > Betaproteobacteria > Burkholderiales > Burkholderiaceae > Burkholderia > Burkholderia sp. AU30198. The sequence continues at coordinate 87,182 of NZ_JAIZSA010000024.1, forward strand.
TTGTCGACGACCACCGCGCGCGAGTAGCCGACCTTGGGCTCCCACGGGGAGCCGGTGCTGATCCGTTTACGCATCTTGAAGATCCCTCCAGTCAGGTTTGGATGCATCACCTACTACTTGGGTAGTAAGTTCGAGCGATTGTATACTACTCCGGTAGTTAATCAAGAAGCCCCACGCAGGTCGTCGTGGGAGCAGGAGCCGATACGCATGAGCGAGAACACGGAGCTGATCACATCGTTGATCCGGCTTGGATTCACCCAGTACGAGGCGCAGGCCTATGCTGCCCTCGTCGGTCAGGCCGCGCTGACGGGTGCGGAAGTCGGCCGGCGCGCCGGCATGCCGCCATCGAAAATCTACGAAACCCTCGGCCGCCTGGAAACGCGCGGTGCGGTGCTCGTCAACCGGTCGGAACCCGTACGCTATGCGGCCGTGCCCCACCGGTCGTTGCTCGAGGACTTGCGCACACGCTTCAATGCGGATCTCGAACTGGCCGCGGGCGCGCTCGATCGGCTGCCGGTTCAACAGGAGCCGGGGCTCGTCTGGTCGTTGAGCGGTCGGGAAGCAATCGCCAGCGCATTCGCGCGCGTCATCGTCAATGCGAAAACGCAGATCTTCGCGGGCGTCTGGGACGAAGAGATCGACGATCTCGGGCCGCTGCTCGAGGCTGCCGCGGCACGGGGCGTCGACACGCACGTGGCGATTTACGGCAATCGCACGCTCAACGGGCCGCGCCACTACGACATGGCCAAATGCGGCGCCAGCGCAAGGCTCAGGCTGTCCGGTCGCCGGCTCGCCGTCGCCGTGGCGGACAACACCGAGGCAGTCGTGGCGGAATTCGGCGATCATTCACCCGATCACGCCACCTTGACGACCAATCCGGTCATTGCGCTGCTCGCGGTCGAGTACATCAAGGCGGACGTGAGCGGGCGCGTGTTGATCGACGCAATGAGTCCGGCGGAGTACAGGAAAATCCTGAAGCATCCCGACATGCAGGCGATGCTTGCGCCGCTCGACAAGCCGAGCTGACCCATGCGACTCCGCGCGGCTGCCAGCTCATCGAGCAGCGTGCCCCCAACCCAGGTACGGTAATCAACCCACTCACACGAGCGTCAAATGCCTTCCTACGCCTTCCGCCTGCTGAATGTATTCGCCGAATCGACGTTCGGCGGCAACCCGCTTTGCGTATTCGAGGATGCGCGCGGCATGGACGATGCGACCATGCGGGCACTCGCCGTGCAGTTCAACCTGTCCGAGACGACCTTCGTGCTGCCGTCGGAGCACGCCCATGCGCGGGTTCGCATCTTCACGCCGGGCTACGAGATGGCCTTTGCGGGCCATCCGACGCTCGGCACCGCGCACGTCGTGCGCGACCTGCTGGGTACGGGCAACGATCTCGCGCTCGAATTCAAGGCCGGCGTGGTCGACGTCAACGCGCACGACGACGTGTGGACGTTTACCGCGCCGCATTCCGGCATGCCGAAGACAGCAGCATGCGAGTTGCCCGACGCCCGGATCGCGGCTTTGCTGGGACTGACGGAAGACGATCTGCTCACACCGCCGATCTGGGTCGACACCGGCGCCGACCAGTTGCTGGTCGCGCTCAAGGACCCCGCCGCCGTGCGTCGCGCGCAGCCCGACAGCGCGAGCCTCGACGTCTGGCCGACCAGCAGCCTCGGCCGCAAGACCGCGTATGTGTTCGCGTTCGATCCCGAGCGTCCCGAGACGGTGGTGTCGCGCTACTTCTTCGTGAAGCAAGGCAGCGTGTCGGAAGATCCGGGCACCGGGTCGGCCTGCGCGAATCTGGGCGGGTGGCTGCTTGCGATGAACCGCGACCTGCCTGCCGCGTTTCAGGTCGAGCAGGGCGAAGCCGTCGGCCGGCCATGCCTGCTGCGGTTGTCGGTCAGTGCGAGCGGAGAAATCGGTGTCGGTGGGCGCGTGATCGAACTGGGGCGCGGCGTCATCAGCCTATAGACGCGCCCGACGGACAGGTCGTTGCCGTCTGCGGTATCGCGCGGTTCGCGGCCCACGCTGCGACGACAGGTTCGTCAGCAATCTTCCGGGGACAGGGTTCGCGTCCGGGCGATGGCATACATGGCCGTCACTAGTGCGCGATCCGCCACCGGCTACGACGCGGAATGACAGCGGTGACGCCGAGCGAGTTTCGCTTTCCAGTTGGCGTCCGAGGTCAAAAGCTGCTGCGCTGCAGCGTGCGCCTGGGCGAATCCATTCAGATCGACGGCAGCGATCATCGGTGGTTCGAGGAACGGGTGCCGGCTGCATGCTGCTGGTGGAGGTGGACGCCCCGACGCGCCGGCTGAGGACGCCGCATTTCACGCAAACCGAATCGATCTTCCTCTACGTCGAGCGCCGGGACTGTGCGGTCGCCAGTGCGTTTCCGAATTGTTCTACGGCTCCGTCGAAGCGGGACGCGCCGACATCGAAGACCCAATGGCGCAGTGACGGTAGCGCAGCGAGCCCCAGTTCCGCGATCCGGTATTGTGTGTCTATCGTGGCCAGCACGGCCGTCACCATCGCGTGCGGCATCCCGTCGGTAGCCGCGCTCGTCAACCCGCCGTCGAGTATGCTCGGTGCGAAGGCCACACTTTGCAATCCCTGCTGCATCGCCGTTCGGGCGGCCGTGGCGGCGGCATCCGCGGTGACATCAATGGTCCAGCTTGCGGGATCACCGAGCCCGATCAACAGCACGCGGCCCGCTTCGATGCCCGCGGGCGGGCGGCTGATCAACAGTGTTTCCATCGGCGCTGCCAGAAAGTGACCTTCGCGCCGCAACCCGGTGAGCGCCCCCGACAGCGCGAGGTCGAGATGGCGTAGTCCGCCCGCCGGCCCCCCACCCGCCGCCTCGCGGGCAAACATGCAACCACAGGAAAGATCAACCTGCGCACCGACGCCATCCCATGCGGCAACCTCGAAGGACACATCACGCCAACTGCCGATGATCTGCCGTAGAACCATATCGTCTCTCCCGTGAAGTCAGGTCGCGGCGGGCCCGTCTTCGATCCTGACGATCAATGCGAAAGCCACCCGCGTGCAACTGACCAGACATGCGTGTGCAATCCGGATCAACGGCTTTTGCCGATCGGGATTGCCCTCGATGGCTTCCTGTTCATGCGAAATCGCAGCGGCTACACGTCCTGTCAGCGTGACGCGTAGAGGCCGCTCGAGGCAGGTCGACCACGCGTTTCGCGCGTAGCCTACACAACGTTGCCGATGAGCTTCAACAACGCAGTGTGATCGACCGCGAGATCGGCCGAGTTGTCGAAGTGATACAGATAACGCGTCGCAAATGCGTCCGTGGACGCACGGTCCAGCTTGAGCAATTCCCGTGCTCTTGCCACGACTACCGTCGGCGTCAGCTCCAGTTCACCCTCTTGATCCAGCGCTTCGTCCAGCATGACGATCAGTCGGCTGAGCGGCTCCAGCCACTTCATCGAATCGTCGAAGGCCATCACCTGCAGAAAATCGCCGGCCGATTGGTGCCCATGGGTCTTCTCATACTCGCGACGCTCAAGTTCGACCAGTGTCCGGTGCAAATTGAGAAGCGCGGTCCGGATGCGGGTGCAATGTTCTGCTCCGTGGGAATGTGTTCCAGTATTCATATCGGTTCACCTGTTCAGCCGTGTTCCATTCGGTGGCGGCCCATGCACCGTGTTTCGCGGGCCGCCAGTCACATTGCGACACGTCATCATAGAAGATTGTCTCGACAGATGGCATCGGTTGCCTGTCGGCTATTGAGATCACACGCCGCTCGCGTCCCGGGTAAGGAACGGAACGCGCAGATGACAGTATTACTACGACTATCGCCTTTCACGGCCCAAGGCGTCGTGCAGTTCATGACGTTGCGCCAACGACTTCGAAGTGTCAATCGCCGGCGCGAGACGCGGGGCATCGCCGCCGACTTCAGGCGCCGCGCCCCTGGCCCCGCCCGCGTTCACGACGCCACATGACATGTCGCGTCGGGCGCTCGCACTGCCCGACGCTCCGTGTCTCGAGGCGACGGACAAGGACTTATGTCTTGCCGCAGCGCTGATCAGCGCGCCGCATGCGAAGTCTTGATGCGATCGGCCACGATCTCGGCGACCGCCAGTACCGTCGGATTGGTCGCGACCGAAGGCACGCGCGGCATGATGGAAGCATCCCCGACATACAGGCCGCTGACACCCTTGACCCGACCACTGTCGTCGACCACTGCCCGAGGATCGTCCGCACCCCCCATCGGAGCCGATGACGTCATGTGCAAGTACGTCTGCACGTGTTCGCGGAGAAATGCCCTGATGTCGTCACGGGTTTTCACGTTGGGCCCCGGAGAAATCTCGGCATCCAGGTACTGCGAGAAGGGCTCCGTCGACGCGATGCGCCGTGCCGTTTCCACCGCATCCGCGAGTTTTTCGAGGTCCTTGCTGTTCCCCAGAATACCTGTCTCGATCCGGGGAGGCGTCCTGGGATCACGCGAGACCAGTGTGAGCCGCCCCCGGGAATCGTCCTCGGGCGTCGCGACCGCGAGGCTCATGGAGAAAACCATGCCGCCGTCGTCCGACGACATCGCCTCCAGCATCGTGATGTGACTCGGGATGATGTGCAGGTCGGGAGCGCCTTCGGTTCGCCCCCCGCTTCGGGCGAACAGGAGCGCTGAGATCGGCGGCACGGTAGCGCCCATTTTCTTTGCCGTCGTGGCGAAAACCACGCCGCTGGCCGGCTGTTGCATGTAGTTTTTCCCGACCGGCAAATCGGCGACCGTGTCGATGCCAAGCGCGCCCAGCTCGTCAATCGGGCCGATTCCCGAACGCAACAGCACGGCGGCCGACCCGATCGTCCCGGCCGTCAGGACAACGTTCCTGGCTGCTATCTCTTCCCCGTCGGCAAGCCTTACCCCCGTTGCGACTTGCCCCGAGAATGTGACGACATCGATCAGAACGCCGCCACGAACCGTGAGATTCGGACGCTTCCACACCGCGTCGGTCAGATACGCGAGTGCCGCGCCGAACCGGATCCCCTCCCGGGTAATGTTCATCGGATAGCGGCCGACACCGAAGTGCGCTTTACCGTTGAAGTCGTCCACTTCCGGAAAGCCCCGGGTCTTCGCGGCTTCGATGAATGCCGCATGCGACGGGCTCAGTTCCTTCGCATCCCACCGTCGTACCGGAACCGGGCCATCGCGTCCATGGAGCGACGCGTCGCCATGGTCGTCGGATTCGATCTTCCTGAAATAAGGCAGGACGTCGTCATAGGACCAGTTCTCGAGACCTCGGTCGACCCAGTGCTGGAAATCCGTGGGCAGGGCACGCACGAAGACGCCGGCGTTGATCGACGACCCGCCGCCGAGGACACGCGCGCGAATCTCGACCGGTTGCCCCTCGACATGCGATGCGCTGTCGTCCCAAAGGATCTCCGCGGCCCCGCCGACCGTGAACGCCTGGCTGACAGCGACAGGCGCTTCCTTCGGGTGAAAGACGGCGCCGGCTTCGAGCAGCAGCACCGATATCGACGGATCTTCACTGAGCCGTGCGGCCATGACGCAGCCCGCGGCCCCACCGCCGGCAACGATAAAGTCGAATTGTTTTTCGTCACGCATCCATAACACTCCTGACTAATACCACGTGTGACTCAACGCCCGTCGACGGAGTACCTTCCCGCACCCGTCACGCACAGCAGCATCAGCCCGCCAATGATGCTGATGTTCTTGTAGAAATGGATCATGTTGTCGTACTGCACGGCGCCGGTCATGTTCCAGTAGTGATGACCGACAATCGCCGTCCCGAATGTGTAGAGCGCGAGCAACAAGGCCAGCAGGCGCGTATGAAACCCGACCACCAGCGCGATGCCGACGACGAACTCCATCACCACGGCGATGATCGTCGACAACTCGGGGGCAGGCACGCCACTCGATGCCATGGATGCAACGGTTCCGGAAAATCCGGTCAGCTTCGACCAGCCGAACATCACGAAGAGCACCATCAACAGAATGCGAGCGACGAGAATCAACTCGTCCTTGCGGTTTTCAAACAGTGTGTCACGCACGATTTTTCTCGATGAATTAAGTGTCGCCGCACATGGCGCCAGACGCGTCCTTGGAAGGCCGGTCAAGACCACAACACCGGCGTTTCAATGCCGCGCAAATCGAACACCAGCACTTCCGCACCGCGACCTCGCGTAAAGCTCAGTTCCCGTTCACCACGGACCCGTGCGCCGTCACCTTCGCCAAGTTCGACGCCGTTCACGGCAATCGCACCGCGCGCCACGTGCACATACGCGTAACGGTTGCCGGCAAGTTCGAGCTCGGCGCTTTCGTCGCCGTCGAACAGTCCGGCATAAACGCGAGCGTCCTGTTGCAGCGTCAGCGATTCGTTCGCGCCGTCGGGTGACAACACCAGTCGCAACACGCCACGCTTCTGCTCCTCGCCGAAGTGACGTTGCTGATAGCGTGGCGGCGTGCCGTTCGCGGCCGTTGCGATCCACACCTGCAGGAGGTGCACGGGCTCACGCTTCGAAGGGTTGTATTCGCTATGGGCGACGCCGGTGCCGGCGCTCATCACCTGAATGTCACCGGGTACGATCACCGACCCGGTGCCCATCGTGTCCTTGTGTTCCAGCGAGCCCTCCAGCACGTACGTGAATATCTCCATGTCACGGTGCGGGTGCTTGCCGAATCCTTGCGCCGGCATGATCCGGTCGTCGTTGATCACCAGCAGATCGGAAAAGCCGCTTTGCTTCGGATCGTAATAGCTCGCGAATGAAAACGTGTGACGCGAGCTGAGCCAGCCGTGCTCCGCTCGTCCGCGCTGATCTGCATGTCTAACCTCGAGCATCGTGTTCCTCCTTGCGTGGACGGGATGGCTCGATCACTATGCCGGTTCGGCTCATGCGGCGGAAGCAACAAATCTGAAAACCGGCCTCTCAAATTCAAGAAGCAGGCAGGGATCTGGATTCGGGATTCGCTCGAGAAGCCATCGACCGAGCGCAGGAAGAATGAACCCGCGTGCCCGATGTCTTGCGCCGGGTCGCGATATGCACCCGAGCATTCATTTGATGTAACACCCTGCGCGGTCACGGCGACGGAAACAGAAGAACTGGAATCGATCCTATTCCGCATTGCGCATCCCGTTCGGGATCAACGCCACGGTCCGTCGCGTCGTACCGAATCGCGATCAGATCGCCACGAAGCAAGCAGCGGGACGGGGCCGGGGGCGATGCCCGGGATCACCGGATCAAGCGTGCGAATCCGGAGGCGTTGCCCCGCTCACGACATCACTCAACTTCGCGTCCCAGTACGCCTGGCAAAAGTCGAGATACGCCCTGACGATCGATGACGGATGTCGGTGTGACGGAAACAGCAGGTTCAGCTCGACGGCAGGAAACGGATAGTCGTCCAGAATCGAGACCAGCCGGCCTTTGCGCAACTCGTCCGTGACAAGAAACGGCGGGAGTTCGGTCACGACATCTCCGACGAGCGCGCGGTTGCGCAGATGCGAGTAATCGTTCGTCGACAGCACCGGGCGCGGATGGAATTTCGTGTCGCCGAGATGCCAGACAGGCGGCGCGTACGCCCCGCGCCCCCAGGTTGCACACGGCAAACGATGCAGATCGTCCGGCGTCTCCGGTCGGCCGTAACGCTCGAGCAGCGCGGGGCTCGCGACGAGCCGATGCCGATAGATTGCGATCTTGCGCGCCACCATCGACTCCTGCTCGATCGCCCCGACACGCAACGCCACATCGATGCCGTCGAGAATCAGGTCGACACGGCGCTCAGTGGTATGAACGAACAGGCGAATACCCGGATAACGCGCCTGAAACTCGCCGAGCAGATCCCACCACACTTCGAACGTCGGCGGCAACGACAAACGCAGGAACCCTTTCAATTCATGCTGCGCGCCCACCACCGACTCCCGCGCCTCGGCCAGCGCTTCGATGCCGCGACTGGCGTGTTCGTAGAGCCGCACGCCGGCATCCGTCAAGCGCGTGCCACGCACTGAACGCTCGAGCAATTGCACGGCCAGTTCGCTTTCGAGGGCGCGGATCCGACGACTCAGTGTCGGCAGCGGGATACCCGTGCGTACGGCCGCCGCCGACAGGCTGCCCGCCTGCACGACGATCACGAACATCTCGACAGCATTCAGATCCATATCAGCCTTTCGAATTTGAGAGGGAGGTTATCAGATTTGTCGATTCCGCATCGCGATGCGAACAGGCACAGTGACCAGCCAAAACCGGCCGACATTCAAGCTGACCTGAACAACAACGGAGTTCACATGACTGCACGACGCGACGTCCCGGGTATCCGGGCATACGATGGCCCGGCCGGCGGCTGGGGCGCCCTCCGTGCAACGGCGGAAGCAGTCCGCACGCAGATGGAATCGCTCAAGGCGCCGATCGTGCTGATGCGGACCAACCAGCCCGACGGCTTCGACTGCCCCGGCTGCGCATGGCCCGACAAGGAACACAAGTCGACGTTCCAGTTCTGCGAGAACGGCGCGAAAGCCGTCACGTGGGAAGCAACGACCAAGCGCGTGACGCCCGAGTTCTTCGCGGCTAACACCGTGTCGTCGCTGCTGCGCATGTCGGACTACGAGCTGGAGAACATGGGCCGGCTCACGCATCCGCTCGTCTACGATCGCGCGACCGACACGTTCCGCGCGATCGAGTGGGATGACGCATTCGCGCGCATCGGCGAAGTGCTGCGCGCGCTGCCGCCCGAGCAGGTCGAGTTCTATACGTCGGGCCGCGCGTCGAACGAGGCCGCGTATCTGTTCCAGCTATTCGCACGCGAATACGGGACGAACAACTTTCCCGACTGTTCGAACATGTGTCACGAGCCGACGAGTGTCGGCCTGCCGCAGTCGATCGGCATAGGCAAGGGAACGGTATCGCTGGAAGATTTCGACGTGTGCGACCTGATCATCTCGATCGGCCACAACCCGGGAACCAACCATCCGCGCATGATGGGTACGTTGCATGAAGCCGCGCGCCGCAACGTGCCGATCATCGTGTTCAACCCGCTTCGCGAGCGTGCGCTCGAACGCTTCGCCGACCCTCAGAATCCCGTCGAGATGGCCACCTATGGGTCGACGCGCATTGCGTCGACCTACTTTCAGGTCAAGGCCGGCGGCGACGCGGCCGCGCTCAAGGGCATCATGAAGGCGCTGCTGGCCCTGGACACCGCACAAGGCAACGTGCTGGACCATACGTTCATCGCCCAGCACACCGAAGGCTTCGACACGTTCGCCGCCGATCTCGTCGCGACCGGCTGGGACGCAATCGAGCGGGAAAGCGGGCTCGCGCGTGCCGCACTCGAGCAAGTGGCGAACGCCTATGCAAAGGCGAATGCAACGATCGTCACCTACGGGATGGGCATCACCCAGCACAACACGGGCACCGCGAACGTTCGCCTGATTGCCGACCTGCTGCTGTTGCGCGGCAATATCGGCAAGCCCGGCGCAGGCATCTGCCCGCTGCGCGGTCACTCGAACGTGCAGGGAAACCGCACGGTGGGCATCACCGAAAAGCCGTCGGCCGAATTCCTGAAGAAGATCGAAGACGTGTTCGGCTTCGAAGCGCCGCGTGCGCACGGCCATGATGCCGTCAAGGGCATGCAGGCGATGATCGATGGCACCGCCAAGGCGCTGATCTGCCTCGGCGGCAACTTCGCGGTCGCGCTGCCCGATTCGGAACAGTCGTTCCCGGCGATGGCGAAGCTCGACCTGAGCGTGCATCTCGCCACCAAGCTGAACCGCTCGCACCTGCTGGTCGCGAAGGAAACGTTCATCCTGCCGGTGCTCGGCCGCACCGAGCTCGACATGCAGGCAACCGGCCGGCAGTCGATCACCGTCGAGGATTCGATGTCGATGGTCCATGCGTCGTCGGGCAAGCTCACGCCGGCGTCCGACCATTTGCGCTCCGAGCCCGCAATCGTCGCCGGCATTGCGCACGCAACGCTGCCGGCGAGCAAGGTCGCCTGGCTGGACCTGATCGCCGACTACGACGAGATCCGCACATTGATCGAACGAACCATACCGGGTTTCGAGAATTTCAACGAACGGATCAGGGCGCCGGGCGGATTCCGGCTGCCGCTGCCGCCGACCGAACGCCAATGGCCGACGGCGACCGGCAAGGCGATGTTCTCGGTGTTCAGCGGCGTCGAGGAAGATGCACCCGTTCACGGCGACGACATCCTGCGCCTCGTGACGCTGCGCAGCCACGACCAGTACAACACCACGATCTACGGGCTCGACGACCGCTATCGCGGCGTGTTCGGCCGACGCGACGTATTGTTCATGAACGAGGGCGATCTGGCCGCGTGCGGGCTCGAACACGGCGATCTGGTCGACATCGAGACCGCCACATCCGGCGGCCGGCCGATGCGGCTCGAGAAGATCACGGCGATCGCCTACGACATCGCCGCGGGATCCGTCGGCGCGTATTACCCGGAAGCGAACGTACTCGTCCCGCTCGACTACATCGACAAGGAAAGCGGCACACCGTCGTACAAGTCGGTCCCGGTTCGCGTGGTCCGGTCGCAAACGATCTGAACCGGTCACGCGCCGGCCGACACGGCACGAAGCGCGGCCGGCCGCGGCTCTCCGTGCCGCCGCGCATCACCAGCCGGACGGAATCCGTCCGGTCATCCGGCTCAACTTTCTCGCCGAATATTTGCCTGAGCGCACATCTCCATCCAATGTCTTGAGCGGATGGATCGCCACGCGTCAATTCGATCCGGGAAAGCCCGTCGGGCCCGAACTCCCCGCACTTCATGTCGGCAAAACGCTGCCAAAACAAATTGATTCAAGTGCGGACCTGGCGCTACGTCTCATCCATCACCCACCACCGGATGGCAAACGATTTCCAACACCGGTTCGCTTGCCACCCGCAGCACTACAAAACAGACATCAGGTACTCGCTCAGTCGCGCGTTGAATTTCCTCGCTGTTTCGCTGGGAATGAAGTTGAATCCATGAACGGCCCCGGCCACCACCTCCAACGAAATCGGTACGCCGGCGCAGCTGAGCTTCCTGGCGTACTCGAGACTTTCATCAAGCAACAGATCGAGGCTGCCGACTGCAATGTACGTGCGAGGCAGATTCTCGAGACTCGGCGCGTACGACGGCGAGTAGTATTGAATCTCGATATCCTCCACCTTGTTTCCGCCAAGAAGATATTTCCATCCGAAGTCGTTCACATCGTGGGTCCACACATACTCGCCGGCGTATTTGTTTTTGACCTCGGCGGGATTGGCAGACGTCTTGTAGTCCAGCATCGGAAACAGCATGACCTGGTTCCTGGGGGTGATCTTTGTCTTGTCCCTCAGATAGTGGCACAGCGAAGCAGTGAGACCGCCCCCTGCGCTTTCCCCCATCACCGTTATTCTCTCCCGGTCGATGCCAAGCTGCTCTGCGTTGTCATCAACCCACGTGATGCCGGAAACACAGTCGTTCAGCGGCGTCGGGTACGGGTTTTCAGGAGCCAGCCGGTAATCCACCGCGACGACGACGCAGTGCAGCTTTGCGGCCGCCTCGTGGTGCTCGTTGTCGTACAGATCAGCGGCCCCTGCTACATACCCACCGCCATGGATATAGAAAATGGCAGGCAACAGTTCGTTTTCTGCGCTTTGCGAAGGACCGTATACGAGGACGCTCACATCTTCGTTTACCTGGACTCTCTTCCCGAAAAAAGTGTCGTCCACTTTCGAGCTGAACATGCGCACGGCGGCTCGCGTCGCTTCAATATCATCCTTCGTCTTCAACTTCAAAACAGTGGACGATTCAGTGACGGCGCTTACCTGATCCTTCGCAATGAGATGACGTGAATTGCTCATATACCAATCCTGTGCTCAGATGGGATGCCCGGCCGTCGCGTTCACGTTCGACTGATGCGCTTGCCGGAAATTGAAAATAAAACGTTGCACCTACAACCGCCTTCCTACAAGATATGGAATCCTTCATATCAAGCATTCCTTTCTCTCGCGCAATCGCGCGTATGCCGTGCCTCAATGTGCCGTCATACCACCGTCGGCAAGCCAAACCGCACCCGTGACGAACGACGCCGCGGAAGAACACAGGAACAGCACCACGCCAGCCATTTCCTCGGGCTCCGCTGCACGCCCCATCGGGCTGCTCGCCATCAGGGTCTGCGTCATTGCCGGATCGCTCAGCCAGCGGTCCGTCATCGGCGTACGGATCAGACCCGGCGCCAACGCATTCACACGGATTCCCTGGGTTGCGTAGTCGAGGGCCGCGGCCTTCGTCAAGCCGATCACCCCGTGTTTCGCTGCCGCATACGGCGCCATCCCGGGATCTGCGATCACCCCCGCGACCGAAGCCGTGTTCACGATCGCACCGCCGCCCGTTTTGAGCATCGCTTCGATCTCGTGCTTGACGCACAGGAACACGCCCTTGAGATCGACGGCGATCACCCGGTCAAAATCTTCTTCCGTCATTTCGGCGAAAGGTGCCGTTCGCGGCAAAATCCCCGCATTGTTGAATGCGGCGTCGATCTTCCCGTAAGTCTCCACCGCCGTCGTCACGAGCGCGCGAACGGCTTCGGAGTCGCTGACATCGGTCTTCACGAAGATCGCTTCTCCACCTAACGCATGGATTTGCTCCACGGTTTCGTTGGCACCTTGCCCCACATCACCGATCACCAGCCGAGCGCCGCGTTCGGCAAACGCCAGCGCCGTGGCCCGACCGATACCCGATGCAGCTCCCGTGATCAGGACTGTCTTGCCGGAATAGTCGAACTGTTCGTTACCCATTTTTCATCTCCTGCGTTAATGCAGCACGCGCTGCCTATCAAGACTAGCGGAGGGTGACACCCTGCTTTCGGAATGTTCGCGCCCGGCTCAGATTCGCACCACCAGCTTCCCGTGTGCGCGATTGCTGTCGATCCACTCGTGTGCTTCGCGTACTTCATCGAAAGCGAACGTATGTTGAAGATGCGACGGCCAGCGAGCCACGGCGACGTCATTGACAATCGAGCGCAGTGGCGAATGTGTCAGCGGGAGCGCAGTCGAGCCGAGCAACTGCGCCGGGAAAAAGGCAAGCCGAACAGCCGGGGGCAGATCGGCCATCAGATCAAATTTTTCAAGGATGGGCGGGCCACCCAGCATCCCGATCACGGTGACAGCGCCGAAGGGTCTCAACGTCCTTGCCGTGTCGCGCAGCGTTGACGCACCGACCACTTCGAGCGCGGCATCAATCCCCTTGGGATGGAGTCGAAGCACGTCGCTGGAAATGGTTCCGCTATCGATGATCACATCGTCTGCGCCGGCGATGTGAAGCTGTTCGGCGCGATTTTTCGAGCGTGTCGTCGCGATCACGTGCAGATCTCGTGCTTTGGCGTAAGTAACAGCCGCCAGCCCGATTGTCGAGGTAGCACCGCGCACGAGAATCGTCTGTCCCGACTCGATTTCCAGGCTGCAACTCAGCGCGCCCCAGATCGTCAAATAGGCAAGCGGCAGTGCCGCGAGCGCTTCCCATGACAGTGCAGTACCGTCGAGATCGATCACGTTGGTACGCAACACCGTCACTTCTTCGGCATAGGTGCCCCGGCGACTGAACTGCAAGCCGCCCATTACGGTCGCGACGCGCTGGCCACTCCGGAACATACCGGAAGGATCCTCGAGGATTTCCCCGACTGCCTCGACGCCCGGTACGCGCATGCCGTCGACAGTCCCCATCTTGCCGGCACGTAAATAGGTCTCGACACGATTGAGGCCAAACGCACGGACCCGAATACGAACTTCATCCGCGTTCGGCGGAACGGACGGGATATCGCGGAGTTGCAGGACTTCCGGGCCGCCGATACGGTCGATCACATAAGCTTTCAAGGCGCTTCCTTCACAATCAAGTATTCCTAACCAATCGTTCAGATATGCCGGTCAGATGGGTTGATGAAACACCTCCGCCGCCGCAGAGCCCCTACCGTCTTGCCCTTTCGATCAAGCCGCCAGTTCTGGCGGAACAGCGACGACGGCGCCGCTGTAAAGTTGGATTCTGCTGACCACCGAGCGAGCGACTTTGGTTGTATCGTCTGGCCACAGCCATTGATCTCGCCAACCCAGCCGCGTGGTGCGCCCTGCTCATAGCCGATCGTGACGGCGTTACCACTATGCACGCTCGTATCTTGGTGGGGAACCGACAAAACTGACAACCGCCCTCTCATATTCGAGAGGGGAACGATTCCAGACGAAATTGAGATTCCGCACTCGTCGCCCAGGCTGATAGCCTGTCCATCGCGGCGATGCCTGGCGTTCCCGGGACTCATCGCGCTCACAGCTGACGACAGATGTCATGTTGAGCAGGCAATGGCATCGGAAAGCAGACCGGGCCGACCAAGCAACAACCACATCCGGTCAAGATCCCCCTGCGCCCGGGCCGTTCGCACCGCAGTGCTAGAAATTCGATCACCTAGCGCCCTTACATCGCGCTGGGTTTCAATTTCAAAGCCCAACGCACGACCGGCCTCGCTCAGCATCACAAGATCTCCCTGTCTCTTCGCACCGAAGCGAAAGTCCTCGCCGACCAGAAGCCACTGCACGCCCAGATTGCCCACGAGAACCTGTGATACGAACAGCTCAGCCGGCAAATTGGCCATGTGGCTATCGAAAGGGCAAACATAGAGTCGGTCGATGCCATATCGCTCCAGCAGGGCCGCCTTTTCGCTCAGCGTTGTGAGTCTTCGCGGAGCGATCTCGGGAAACAGATACTCGCGAGGGTGTGGCTCGAACGTCAGCACGCATGCAGGCAGGTCTCTCGATTTCGCCATGCATTTCAACCTGTCTATCATTGCCTGATGACCGAGATGAACGCCATCAAAGTTGCCAATCGTCAGTGCCACGGGTCCATCTGGACATGTCGGCAATGTGTCAACGATCTTCATAAGTTGCTCCAGGACCATCTTCAGGGAAAATTCGGCGTCGAAACCGCACCAGAGCCGCGTCAGCAATGCATGACGCCGTTGTTGCCGTGCGGCGAGGCGCCCCCTAAAAATTCAGTTCATCGCGCTACGAGAGCGGAAAACTCACTTCCATCCAAAGTTTCTCGCCCTGCGGGCGATTGCGTACGGCGAATTCATGTTGGTACTTGAACACGATTCCAGCCGCCGGTGACCACATGTACCGCAGTTGCGGACCTATGGCGACCGCCTGTCCGCGAAAACCACCGTCCTGAGCCGGGACGCCGTTCACGGTGTCGTCGGTGACCTGCTTCAGAAAATATCCTTGCAAACCGAACTGAACCTTGTTGTTCAACGAATAGCCGACAAGATAATCCAGGGTTCCAACCACGCCCGAGTGATAGTGCGTGGCAGAATTTGGCGACTGTATTTCAACAAGTGTGGTCGTCGAGATTTCCCACGCGGGTGTGGGAAACCACGTCGTGCTGATATAAGGCATGAGCGCATACGTGTTCAATCCGGTATTGGCCATGCGGTTCACGGAGTACGCTCCACTGGGGACCGCCACATCAGTGGCAAGAAATGCAAAGAACGTGTGCGACGGATTCGCGTAGTTGATCAGCCATGGTTCAAGAATGATGTCGCCGAGCGCGGTCCGATTGCCGGTTCCTCCAGGCGTGGTCAGGTGCAGATGGAATACCGGGGCAATCACGCCACTGGAGACACTGAACGGGCCGAAAGTTGTCCCCCACGTATGGACGACTCTCGGTGCATCGACAAACGCATCGAGATGAAATCCAGGAATCAGATTTTTTCCGTTTGATCCAGCAAACTTGTTGGCAACGTAATAGAGCGTGTAGTTATAGAATTGCGTGGCGCCAGGTGGAGGCAGTACGCCGTCGAGCACCGTATTGACTCCGACGGGGTAACTGATCAGGCCGTTCTCGGTCGCGTCCGCGTTTGTATTCATAAGCGCGAGAATCGCCATCGTTGCAGGCAGCAATCTTCTAATCAAATTGATCATCTCCTCACCTTTTTTAATAGTATTCCTAACTTGATAACAGGGTACGCACACCACGTACCCTGTACCATGGCGCCACAAGATTCGCCGTGCGATCGCTATTCGATGCGCACGAAATCGCTCACTGCCGCCACTGTTTCGGGAAGTTTCTCCACTTGCGGAATATGGCCGCAGCTATCGATGACAACGACTCTGGAATCCAGGAGTCGAGCCTGCCATTCGTCGACATATCCGACCGGAACCAGCCTGTCTTCCCTCCCCCAGACCAGCAGGACCGGTTGAGTGATCCGATGCAGCCTTGCGCTCAGGCCTCGGTCAGGGATAGGCCAGGCGAACTTCCCGGTACAGCCGAAGGCCCAGACCCGCGCCGCGATGGCAGCGGCCGCCAAGCCGGGATCTTCGGGAAGCGCAAGCATGGACCGTGCAGCCGGACTCGCCGGATCGTGGAACAGAAGCGACGGAAGTTCCTCCGACCGAGCGGAGATCCAGTCCGCAACGGGCAAGTCTTCGCGCCACAGACCAATAGGATCCAGCAGCACGACCCGGGAGGCGAGATTGGGAAAAGCCGCCGCGAGTTCTGCCGCGAGCATGCCGCCGAATGATTGGCCAATCAGTATGGGTTTGACGAGCCCCAAGGTGCGGACGACCTCCTCGTACACGAGTACGACGTCGCCAAGCGCGTTGACCGAGTGAATCGCATAGGGATCACCAGCGCTCGTTCCGGGAAACTCGGGCGCGTAGACCGTGAAGTGTTCAGACAGCCAGGACAGAAATGGATCCCAGCCAAGTCCAGCTGACGGATGCAGGTAGACGACGGGTTGTCCGGCACCCGCGACCTTTACGCGCATGTTGATGCGACCACCCCATACTCGAAGTGTGCGTTCGGTGATGTCCGGGGTCGCGGCCCGGGTTGGCATATTCATTGAACAGTCTCCTTTTGACATGTGAGCACTCTGGCAAACTCGTGACCTCAACGGCCGGGTTTTTGCGTTTCGGAACCACCGACGGTTGCGCGCGTGCCATTTGTAACCGGGCCTGGACGTCCGCCGAGCTTGGCCGGCCACCAATGATGTTCGTGATCCGAATCTTTCCAGATGTCACGCAAGTAAGGCGCGACTTCCTTTGCGAACAGTTCGACGTTCTTGATGGCGAGGTGCCGAGGGAGGGATCCGAATGTCAACATGGCATGGAGATTCCCGATGCCGTAGAGCTTGATGTATTCGGCCAATTGTTCGCGTACGGTTGCCGGGCTGCCGGCGATTACGCAACCAGCATTGACGAGGTCACGATAAGAGGCATCGCGCAACTTTTCGACCATCCCGAAGTCACCCGGGTCCTTGATCAAGGCTTCGACACCCTTGATATCGATGCCTCCCGGCAACCCCAGCTTTTCGATCGGGATGGCTCCCAGACCTTTTCGGAATCCGTATTCCAGATGCCGCGCGTAGTCGATTTCTGCTTGCGCGTCGGTTTCTGCTACCGCGATGGTCTGCACGAATCCCATCCGGAACGGATTACGAGCCACGCCGAGCTGGTCGGCGGTTTCCCAGAAGCGGTCAAAAATTCGCTTGCCGGTCAGTTTCGCCCCAAACCAGCTCAGGTAATTGAACGCCATATTGCGTTCCAGGCACATCTGCATCGTTCGTGGATTGCCGGTGCCCGTGATATAGACCGGGATATTCTCCTGCAAGGGCCGCGGCCAGATGTTGACTGTCGGATGCTGGCTGAATCGTCCGTTGAACGGGAAGGGGTTTTTATCCCGCCAGGTCCGCAGAATCAGTTCGAGCCCTTCGTCGAAACGAGGCCGAATGTCGATTGGCGCGATGCCATTGTTGATCGCCGCATCGTAAGACAAGCCGATCGGGAACCCCGCCACAAGCCGACCGCCGCTCATGACGTCGATCATCGCGTATTCCTCGGCGACGCGAAGCGGTTCGCGGGCTTTACCGAGCGAGCGTCCCATCGGAATGATCGCGACCGGGATGTTCTCCGACTCGGTCATATAAGCCAGCGCACTGGCGATGAGGTCCGGATTGGGAATCATGTCGTACGCCGACTGGCTGTGCTCCGTTACGGCGAGCCCATCAAATCCGGCTCGAGCGGCAACCATCAGCACATCGAGGAAGTCTCGAACATCCGCGTAAATGCCATCCTGATTGGTAAGCGAGTACGGGGTGTCGCACACCGACTCGTATTGGTGTTCGAAGTCTGCTGGCAACCCCCGATACGCCGCTTGCGAAAATAGACTGATCTTCATCTCTGCTCCTGTGATTTTCTGAACTGTTTTGTCGTGCTTATGATGGTCTGCCGATCTCGGCCCCATGGCGGGCCCGACTGGCGACAGGCTGGCGCCACTCGATCATCCTGATGAATTTCGGGTGGTCAACTGAGCAAAGGAAGACCCATGCTCATAAACTGCCCGTCACTGAATGCCAGTGGGTCTCCATCGCGCAAGATGCTCGATGTAACCTCGCCGACGACCAGAACGTGGTCTCCCCCGTCATACTGCCGCCATGGCTTACACTGAAAAACAGCAATAGCATTTGCAAGAGCCGGTGTTGTGTTGGCCGCGCCGTCGTCGCTCCAGACCAGCTCGATGCCCTCCTTGCTCCGACCTGCGAAGTGCGAAGCGACATCGACTTGATCGGATCCGAGAACATTGATGGCGAAAGGCTGCGCATCAATAGCTACGCACGTCCGGGACGACCGAGCAACCGAGATCAGCACAAGTGCTGGATCAAGGGATACCGAGGTAAACGAATTCATCGTCGCGCCACGCGGGCCTTCAGAGGTGCGATAAGTCACCACGGTTACGCCCGTCAGAAAGCGTCCGAAGCATCTGCGCAGATTTTGCGTATGCGTCTGAGTGTTCATGTCCTTTCCCTGTCAAATTCCGCCGATCAAGCCGGTCATGCACACGGGAGCGAGCGGCAATGCGGAACGAGCACTGCGAGCACTACCCGCCTGAGAAAGGGCGATCGAGGTGAGAGGCACCTCCAATTGGCGTCTCATGGTCATGTCTGTGTCTCCATGTATTCCTTGCGCCACATCCAGGCTTCGGGAAGCGGCGCTTCTGAAGCGTCAATGTAGTAATCGACGGACGTTCACACACCTGCATAAAGGAAGGTGAGATGCAGTGTCCGAGCTGACATGGGCATGCGTCGTTGACGCAGCGCCCGCCCGTCAAGGGTGATGGCTACTACTAGGTGTTTTCCCGCGGCGGCCCCGTCGCACCGATTTCGGCTTCCGGGCGATCGGCATCCAAGGAAGGCGAACGCGACAAACCTATCTTTCGATAGGAACCTGGCCGCGGACACGCGTGTATGCTTTTGTGAGGAGACAAGAAACCAAATGACCGGAAGCCTGCTTGCGAGCGGCTATACGGCTGGAGGAGGACGACGAAGATGCTGCCCGTGATCGCGACCCGGTTACGCCCGCCAACAAGAGCAGGTGCCGCGGTACCGCGAGAGGTACTGCCAACGGCGCTGGAACACTTGCGTTCACGCCGATTGCTTCTTGTGCGCGCACCAGCCGGCTATGGCAAGAGCCTGCTGATGGCACAGCTCCATGACGCGCTGCGGGCTGGAGGGGAAGCGGCCGTAGGGTGGATCAGTGTGGGGGAGATTGGCGCATCCCTTGCCGAAGTCGCGATGCATTGTGCATCGGCCCTTTCCCGGATCGTGCCTGGTCTCGACAGCGCCATGCAGACCCTGTTCGAAGCACAGCGCAATGTGTCGCCGGAAACGATCGGCGCGATGTTGTGTAACGAACTGGAGCGCGCTGACGGTGATGGTTTCCTCTTTGTCGATGACCTTCATGCCATTGCCGGCACACCCGGCGAACACCTGTATGAATGCTTGCTGCGCGATGCACCGGAACGGATGCACTTTGCCATAGCCAGTCGGACAGAACCGGGCTTCAGCGTCGCACGGTTACGCGCCCGTGGCGAACTCGGCGAGCTCGACTCGACAACGCTCAGGTTCTCGGTACAAGAAGCTCATCAATTCTTCAAGAGCAGCAACGCAAGTCCGCCAAGCGACAGGCTGGTCGAGCTCGCGTGCGAAAAGACCGAAGGCTGGGCAGCAGGACTCCAGTTAGTCTCGCTATCTGTCGGAAACGGCAATAACTGGGACGAGCGACTGCACGGCCTTTCAGGCAGCAATCGCTCGGTCGGTTCGTTTCTCGCCGACGACGTTTTCTCGGCGCAGAGTGAAGAGGTCCAGCGCTTTCTGCTCGAGTCGTCGGTTCTCCGGCAGTTCTGCTACACGTTGTGTGACGAGGTAGGCCAACGCGACGATAGCCGGGCCATCATCAAGCAACTCCAACGACAGGGCCTGTTTATCTTTTCGCTCGACGAAGAAGAAAATTGGTATCGGTATCACCATCTCTTCTCGCAATTCCTGAAGAAGCGACTGAGTGAAAGCAGTCAAACCCGGTTATATGCCCTGCACCGGCGTGCGGCCCACTGGTTCTGCAGCAATGGAATGCTGGACGATGCCATGTTCCATGCCGTCTCCTCGGGCGACTTCAGGTATGCCGCCAGCATTCTCGATGACGCATGTAACGACCTTTTTTACCAGGGTGACCCATCCTGAAATAGGTTGACACTTTTTCGCCGAGGCGAGGAGGTGCCAGATGGAGCAAGGGATCAAGCGGACGCAGCGGGACTACAGCCTGGCTTTTAAGCTGTCGGTGGTGGTGCAAGTCG
>NZ_JAIZSA010000025.1:0-107531 GCF_020419825.1 Burkholderia sp. AU30198
TGCCGAATTGCTCCAGCAACTCGGCGGGAATCGCCGGCAGCTCCGCCGGCTTGGTTTTCGGTTTGCGAGGCATACATTCTCCTTGGGAGCATCATATGCCTTGAACACGAAATTACTGACAGGCCCCATCACGGAAATCATCCTGAGAACGCAGCAAATAACCCAGGCCTTTGCGAAACCCCCAAGGCTTGAGCGCGCGCCAGTCGAGCAATCCGTCCAACAGATCGCGCGCCCGGTCGAAAGGCACGTCTTGATGATCCCACTCTGCCAGCGGTAGCCCCGACAAGTCTTGGCGCCCAGCCTCATGACGCTTGAAGCTGATCTTCGTAGCTTCCTCGACACCACGCCGGACCGTCACAAACGAAGCGTCCTCCAGTTCGATCTCAAGGAAGAAGATGAAGTCTTGGAACAGTTCAAGGTGCTTGAAAAGAAAGAACTTGGGGTCACGCTTAGCCAAGAAGCCGAAGTCAAGCAGTCTTCCGAGCGTGGTCTTGCCGAGGTTGTGGGTGTCCTTGTTCCGATTCTCGGGCAGCCGGATTTCCGCCATGACGACATTCAATCCCTGGACGAACTCCACGGGCTCGAACACATCCGGCTTATTGGAATAGAGTCTAGACAGCTTCATTGGGCCCCACATATTCGATGGCGTCCGTCTTCGGGCGATACTCGATCAAGCCCATGAGGTAAAGGAAGTTCAAGGCTGTCACACGCGCGGTCGGGGGATCATCGAGCAGGGCCTCGACGCCGTCCTTTTGCCGTGCCAAGGCTTGCACCACCTCAGCCAGATCATCGGGACTGACGATCAGCGGCGAATCGACCGGATCGAGATCGGCTTCCTTCGCCACCTCGGGGAAGCGCTTCAACCAGAGTTCCAATTGCTCTAGGCCGCAGAGGTAAATCGACGAGATCGGAATCTCGCACTGCGCAGCAATGTGATCGCATATCTCCGCTTCAGCATTTCCGGCCAGGCGACGATTGGCGAACAGCATGTAATGGTCGAGTCGCTTCGCCACGCGCAACTTTCTGATGCGAGAAATCTCCTTGCCGAGCACCGTGTTCTCGGTGGACTTGCTGAAAAAATCTGACTCGGAGAAGCTGCGGTTGTATCCGTTGGTGTGCTTGGCCTGAACAATGGTCGTGCCGTTCCATGGGGCCGTCGTGCTTGGGTGGAGTTGAGCGATACCAACGAACTTGGCATCTCGTCCCCCGTCGGGCCCCTTTGCAAAACCTTGCACCGAAATGCCGAGCAAGCGCTGACAAAGAAGCACTATCAAGCGCTCGAACTGGTCGTCGCTGAGGTCTTCATACGCGAACTTCATTGCACCCCCATTCTTGTTCTTGCCATCAACCGTCAGACTGCGACCGAAATACCTGCTCCGTGCGCACGTCGAGCAGGCTGGACGATGATCTCGACACGTTGGTCAAGCGACACCAGCGCCTGCATCAGCCTTTCAAGCGAAATGTTCTGGAGGTTATAGTGGCGTACCTGCGATACCTTTGGCTGAGTCATGCCAGTAATGGCTGCGGCCGCGGTCTGACTAAGCCCACGTTGATCAATTAATGCATTGAGCTTGAGCGCAAGGGCAGCCTTCGCCGATAGCTCCTCCGCATCGCCGAAACCGAGATCGTTCAGCACATCGTCGGCACTCCGCGGACTAGTTTTGCGACTCATCACATTCTCCCGCCCACCGCGTTACGGATAGGCACAACCGTTCGACCACGTCTCGTTCAGCACCACGCACTGACTACAGTGCGGTAACGCCGAAGCCGCGCCGTTTCCTAGTCAGGCATTATACCCGTTCAGATATATACCACAACGATCAGTATGGGGTCGTACCAATGAAGTGACTCGGCTAGTGACAGCGCGGACTTGCGAATGCCGAGCACGGTTCTCAGGTTTTCATCAGAGGGTCTCTCTCGATTAGTTGTGCGGTTTGTCCTGCTGTTCCGTTCTGGCCGGGCTATCGGTTTCGGGTTTGGTGCGCTCTACCAGCGCCACCGGTCGCCCCCCACCTCCGCCCACGCCTCGGTTTCCGACGTACAGCGATGTTGCTCGGCCGTCAGCGCGATCGCGACCAGCAGGTCGTCGACGCGCCGGTCGAACGTGTCGTCGTGGTCGAACGGCACCTGCAGCACGGTCAGGCCATCGCGGGTCGGCGTGCGCGGGATGCCGGCCAGCACTTCGCGCTCGATGCGCTCGAGCACTCGGGTCCGGCCGCGGCCGCCCGCGCGTTTCGGCTCGACCTTCAGCGCCACGTGCACGGCGATCGTCGGCACTGCGCCGGCTGGATTCGCGCCGACGGCATGCGAGGCCGGGCTCGGTGCGGCACGCGCTGTGGCCGCCGGCATCGCGGCCGCCGTCGGCCCCCCGCCCGCCTCTGCCGCACCGTCGAGCGCCGCGTTGAAAAACGCCTCGACCGACTGGAACTGCCGCACCGCGTCCGCCTTGGTGTAGAGCGTGGTGGTGCCCAGGCTCGCGTGGCCGAGCAGCTCCTGCATGTCGCGGATGTCGGCGCCGGCGTCCAGGCCGTGATTCGCAAACGTGTGGCGCAGCCAGTGCGTGCTGGCGCGACGCAGGTCCGCGGCCGCGTTCGGGTACGTGAGCGCCAGCTGGTCGGCGGCCCGCGCAAAAATCCCCTTGAACAGTCGCCCGACCACGTCCGGATGCAGCGCCTCGCCGGTCACGAGATGCGCGATCAGCGGCGTGTCAGCCGGCGCCGTCTCGAGCGAAAGCGGTACCGGACGCGTGCGCAGCTGCGCGCGCAGCGCATCGATCAAGCGGCGCGGCATCGGCACGGTGCGCGCGCGCCGGCCCTTGCCCATCACCCGCAGGCTCCACGCGTCATCCAGCGCGCCGTCGAGCGCGGTGCGCGTGAGCGCGCCGGTGGTCGCCGCGGCAAGCTCGGCGCGACGCAGGCCGGTCGCGTACGCGAACAGCAGCAGGAACGCGTCACGCGCGGTGGTCGCCTGATTCGCGGCCTGCTCGGCCGATACATCGAATGCGGACTGCGGCCGCAGCACGGTCTGCAGCACGTACTGCCACTGCGCGCGCGTCAGCGTGCGGCCGGTCGCGTCGATCGGCACGGAAGGCGCCGCCGGCAAGCCGGCGAACGGGTTCACGCGCAGGTATTGCTGGCCGACCAACCACGCGCCCATCGCATTGAGAATGCGCCGTGCGGTGTCGCGGCTACGCTCCGACAGCGGGCCGACGAACGGCCGCCAGGCCGGGTCGAACCGTTCGACGCGGCCGCGCCCGATCCAGCGCGCGGCGGGCTGCGGATCCCGCAGGAACCCGTCGAGGTATTCGGCGCAGTCCATCGTGTTCAGCGACGACAGCGGCTTGCCCTTCACGACGATCGCCCACAGCAGCAGCCGTTCGGCTTCGCGCCGGTACGCGCGGCGGGTCGCCTCACTGCGGGCGCCGCGGATCGCGATCCACGCGTGCACCGCCTGCAGGTCGGTATTCAGTTCGGCCTGGTGTGCGGGCACCGGCGCGCGGTTCAACCCGGCCGAGCCGTCAAGCGCGGCCGGCACGCGCAGCGCCTCGAGCGGCGCCACGTCGGCCAGCGCACCGGGCACCGGCTGCAGCGCCGGATGGCCGGCGGCCAGCTGCCGGCGCGGCGTGACCGCGAGCGGCGACAGGTAGCCGAGCGTGTCCGGATGTTGCGCGATGAAATCCGTGATGCGCTGCGCGCCGATCGCGCCGAGCCGCGGCACCGCGCGATACCAGCGGTGGCGCCGCGCGCGCATCAGCGAAAACAGCTCGGCGAAGGTGGTCACGCCAGCGGCTGCGAGACGCGCGACCAGCCTGCCGTCGAACCAGCCGTCGAGCGTGTGCTCCAGCTGCGGCGCTTCGACGAGACTCGCTTCCATCCGCGCGAGCGCGGCGTCCTGTCGCTCGCGCAGGCGCCGATTGCGCGCGACCTTCCGCTCGAGCGCGGGCGACGACACTGGCGGATAAGTCTCGACGTACAGCGCGACGAGCTCGCGCTCGCTGTAAAACGCGTCCGGATCCACCGCGATGCGGAATTCCTCGAGCGTCGGCACCTCGTGCCCGGCCGCGGCGCCGGCATGCGCGTCGCGCGGCAGGCTGCCGGGTTTCAGGCGCAGCAGGTGCGCGGCGTCGATGTCACGCGCGCGGCGCGCGGCGATCGTCAGCGTGTCGCGCAGCGTCGCGAGCGTGCGCCGGGTCACGCGCACGTCGGTGCCCGGCACGCCGTAGTGCGCGTGCAGCGTCGCTTCGTCGAGCCCTTCGAGGTACGCGCGGTACAGGGCGAAGTGGGCCGGGGTCAGGCGCAGCGTCGCGCGAGCGGGTGAAGCACGCACGTCACTGGCCTCCAGGTGGCGCCGGGTGCAGCCACGCGGACCGCCGGGTGATCCAGCCGAGCCCCCAGCTGGGCAGCGCATTCGGACAGGCAAACAGCGGCAGCAGACTAACGGCCGAGATCAGGCCGATCGGCGCAAGGTTCATGATGGGTCACCCGAAGGCTCAGGCGCAGACGACTCTGCAGGTGGCAGAGAAACCAATTCATGGCCTTTCAGCACGCTTCCATCTGGCGCGACAAACACGAACTGATCATGTTCGGCATAGAGCTGGCGATCCGCGAACGCGATCGTCCGCGTGTTGACGGCGGCAACGAGATCCGCAGGTAGATCAACGATGCCGGAGCGGCCGTCGAAGCAGCCGCGAAGGGCGAGATTTTTCGACAGCGGACAGACCACCGAGGTGTCGGTCGACGCGAAGCCGGGCGAATAAAAGCCGGCCGCCAGGTCCTCGTCGTCCCAGCAGAGCGTCGCCGGATTGTCGCTGGTCACGAAGCCCCCGGAGTCCGCAGCGGCGCGCAGCACCACCCAGGTCCGACGATGCAGAAGGTCGTAGACGGTAGGCAGCAATTCGAGCTCCGTCACCACGTGTCGAGTCGTCGTCACGTCGACGCGGTATTCCCCCGCGTCCACAAGCGCCTTTATTGCCTCGTAGCTGATGTCCGACGGCGCCGTGCGTCCGGCGGCGATCGCGCGCTGCTCCTGGGCCTCCCAACGCTGTTTGGTCGCGACCATCTGTTTCATCATCGCGCCCGCGGACTGCTCGTAAAACTGACGCAGATTCTCCCGTTGCCGCGGGCTTCGCACCGCGAACAGCGCGACCAGTTCGAGCAGGACGGCAAGATCCGCTTCGCTGCCGACGGCGCGCCGGGCCTCGGTGCGAACCAGGGCCGGGCCGGCTTTCGATTCGAAGTCGGCGTAAATGGCTTCGATCGCGTTCGGGTCATCGCCGTCAATGCGATTGAAGTCGCGTTCGGCCGCAATGTTCGACGGCGTCGTGTAGAAGTCCCGCCGTCGCCGAGCGTCGACGACATAGAGCCGCGAGTCTTTGCGCCGGTCGTGTGTGAACCCCTTCAAGTAGCACTGCGGCACGTAGTGGTGTTTGCGGGCTTCCCCGCCGGCGTTGTCGCTCATGCGGTGCGCATCAGCTCCATCACATAGTCGGACATCGTCAGCGCGATCGCCGACGCCTGTTCGAAGCTGACGATGCTTTTCGGCGTCTCGGTATAGGCCAGATCGGTGATCGAGAACTCGACCGCTTGCTTGCCGAGTTGCAGGCGCCGCTTGACCACGTAGGTGGCGCTGCCACCGTGCTCAAAGGCGGCGATCTCCGCCACGCCCGCGCCGATCACCGCATACCAGGTCAGACTGCCGCACGGTCGGGTCGCGAACTCGAACGCGGTCGCCCACTCGACAGCCGCTTCCGCACTGGCGAAGCCGTCGTGGCGAGCCGTCAACTCGAAGATGCCGGCCGCACGCACCGTGGCCCGGTACGTCGGGATGCCGTTGTCGCCGGGCCGCTCCACAATCGCGACGTCGGGCAGGCGCGGCTCGCCGCTCGGGCTGAGTTCGACCGAGCCGTCACTCCGGGGTAGCGTCATCCAACTGTAGCCGCCGACGTCGACCAGGGAGTAATTCGCCAGCGTGGCGAACGAAGAGGGGGTGCGGGTCATGACGGGTCCTTGTCGTGGATGAGGCTTGCGAGGTGCGCCAGCACCTCCCGTGTGAAGGCGGGGGCGGCCTGCTTGGCAGCCGCAACCGTGTCGAACGGCTCAGTCGTGTAGCCCAAGTAATACAGGTAGACGCCGCCGTCGCGTTCGAGCTGGACGGTCGCGTCGTGGCCGGCGAACAGCGCAATCGAGAGGCCACGCGCGTCGTCGGTCCAGTCCTGCTGCGGGTACGTCAGATGGCGCGCGGTACCGGCGGTCATGGTCAATTTCATCGGGCGCTCCGGAGGGGGCAGTTGGGGGTCGGCGGTGTGTCGGGCGTGACGGAAACCGTGGCGCGCCGCACGGCGCGTCGACGATGTCGCGGACGGGCGGGCGCGGCGCGATGGCGCGCCCTACTCCGCTCGGCCGCGCCGGCAAAGGGTCTGGAGCAAGTGTAGCGGAGAATGGGCAATCTGACGACGAAAAGTGACCCGTCTGATAAGTAGAGTTATCAGATGTAGCACTTTCGTACCGCGCTCGACGCACCTGAAACCGTGCCGTATAAAGATATATCTCTATACAGCACGGTTTGATGATGACCTTCTTCACGCCAGCCGATCACGACGCGGCCGTGCAGGCCATGCTCGAGCACCCCGATCTCCGCAGCCGCCACCTGCGCGGCCTGATGAGCGGCATCAAGCGCCGCGCCCGGGCCCGCGCGGTGATCACGTTCGTCCAGGCGATCGCCCCACCCCCACCCGATGTGACGATCACGACCACGCGGCAGCTGATGCGGGTGCTGTTCGGCCACGCGGTGTCGGTCAACGACCTGCACCGCCACTTCGCCACGCCCGGCCGCCGGGCCAACGATCGGGCCGACCCCGACGCGCTGGCCGCCTGGCTGGCGCTCCACCGGGAACGGCTGGCGGCCGAGGCCGAGGCCCGGATGGTCGAGCTCGAGATCGCCTGGCAGCGGTTCACGACGGCGGCCGCGGAGGCGGCCGGCGCGGTCCGCACCGCCAGCCGGCTGGAACGGCGCGGCGACGCGTGAGCGACGACGTCCGGTGGCGGACCCGGCGCAATGCTGTTTGGAGATATATCTTGATACAGCATTGCATCGCCCATGAAAAGCCCGGCTGTGGCCGGGTGCGTCACGCTCTCTAACCGGCGTCGAGCTCGCTGAACCAGACGCGATCGGGCGCGGCGAATCCGGCGAACTCAGCTCGCTTCACCGGCGAGAGCTCTACCCGCATGCTGGCCGCGTGCCAGATGCCGACACTACCGGCCGCGCGCGTGCCCGGAACCGCATTGAACCAAATCGTGCCATCCGGGTGAAGGCTGACGCTCTGCAGCAAAGCCTTGCGCTCCAGCGCGCCGCGATTGCCACTCGAGACACCAACCGACGGGATTTCGACCAGTACGATGGCTTGATCGGGAAACGCCGCCTGTCACTGCTCGACCTGATCGCGCAGCTCGCCATAAATCCGTTTCGCGTCGTGGTTCATTCAAATCTCCATTGATGTTGGCGTCTGCCGCCGGCGCTACGGCCGCTAGAGATGCCGGTCGACGTCCATGCGCTGGTGCAACACCCGGATCACGTCCAGGGTCTCCGTCGCTTCGCGATAGAAGACCACGTGCGAACCGACCAGGTAGCGCAAATAATCGCCCCGCGCGCGCGTCGGCCGCCCCACCCGCTCGCCGCTCGCCAACCGCTCGAACGCCGCGGTCAGCTCGCCGACGTAGAGCTCGGCCTGCTCGAGCGACCAATGCTCATAGGTATAGGTCCAAATGTCTTCGAGGTCGGTCTCCGCCAGCGGCGTCAGGCGCACCGTGCGCGCCTTAACTGGCATGCTTGGTCCGCATCCGGGCTAGGAACGCCTGGCTGTCAAACGCGGCCGGCGCGCCGGAGGCCTCGCCGGCCTTCAAGGCTTCCTGCAGCGCCCGCAACTCGGTTTCCTGCGTCTCGAGCAAGCGCAGCCCCGCCCGCACCACGTCGCTGGCAGAGCCGTAGCGACCGGACGCGACCTGCGTGTCCACAAATTGGGTCAGGTGATCCCCCAGCGAGATCGATGTATTCCGTGCCATCGCGCACCTCCTCATGATGGAAGCATCATATACCAAATTTTGGTATCACCCTCGATCCCTCAAAGAAGCGTCGCATGTCATAGGGGTAGCTGCCAGATATGAAGCTCTTCGGCGCGGGAAATATCATGCGATGCCGCCCTTGAAGTCTGACGGCGTGCCGCCATGTGGTCTGGCGCCCAAAACGCCCCGCCCCGCCTGCGGGCACCGACAGACCACCGAAATCACTGGAGACCACCCATATGCCCGATGCCAACCTGCAACCCCTGGTCGAACAAGGATGGGCGGCGCTGCATCCAGTTCTCACATCGTTCTTGTCCGGCCTGTCTGGAGCAGTGGTGCTTGCGCTTGTAGCGAAGACCTGGTTCGTGGCCAAGGTGAAAGGCGGCGTCGACTCGCAATACGCCCAGGTGTTGGAAAGACTAAAGGCCGATCTCAAGAGCGATGCAGACACGAGGCTCGAGGCCCTGAAATCGCAGTTGAAGGGTGATTCAGACAACCGCCTCGAAGTGCACAAGGCGGAGCTGAAACGCAGCAGCGATGCTGAAATCGAGAAGCTGCGCTCGCAACTAGCAGCGGCCAACGCAGAACGCACGACGTTGTTGTCTGCCCTGACGACACGGCGGTTTGACGCGATCAAGACGATCCATGCAAAGTTGCTGAGGTTCCATCGTGCGCTGGCGCATTTGACGTCGCCGATGCGAAACATCGAGGCAGACGATCAGCCGCTGTTCTCGGCGCTGGTTGAAGCGTCGCGGGAGTTCGACGAGTCATTGCCGGAGAATGAAATCTTTCTCCCCGAGGCGTCCGCACGCTTGCTGAAGGACATTCGGCAGAAGCTTATGGTCCACGGCAACCGGTTCAACTTTACCGTCTCGATGAACACCCATGACTCGAAGCGAGCTGAAAGGTGGATAGAGATCGACGAGGCTGTGAATGGACCAATCTGTGATGCAATCGACGAATTGGCGCGCGAGCTTCGAGCGTTGATGGGCGACAAGTTGCCGAGCACTAAATCGACGGCACCGGCGAGCAGCTCGTCCGCCGGCTAATTGACGCTCGCTGCCTCGAAATCCTTTCGGTGTTCTGAGTGGCCTGCAGCACTCGTCGTTTGCGGAAGCACTCGTGCGAGTGGATTGAGGAGCGGGGCGAAATGCCCCCTTGCTTCCGCTTTACCGATCGACTGGCCTCCAATACTAAGCGGCGTGGTTGAGCGCTTGAATCTATTTTCCCGCACGCGTGAAAGACCAAACTCGACCGGACGGAGGGACGGTCGATAGGGCGCGTGTCCCCATTGGGGACAGCGCCCAATTCTTCGTCGACTAATTGCCAGCGGGTGGCTCGTGTCCCCAATGGGGACACCTCGCAGCGCCCCCAAAAAAGCCCGCAACCAGCGGGCTCGGACGAATCTGGAAAGGTTTCAGTCTGGCTCAGCAAACAGCTGTGAAATGAGCGCCCTGATCTTTTCCTCTTTCTCCGTCGTGAGCATCCCGGCCTTGATCTTCACCGTAAAGTTGCCCGCGTCTCTCGTGATCGAACCGGCTTGATTCTTACCTGCGAAAATCTTGTCGATCTTCCGATCGCTCACCGTGCCAGCCTTCCCGTCGTTTTCGATCGCCAGTTTGACCTCTTTTGCAAGCTTCGATTGATCGAGATCGCCAGCAACCACCTGCATCCACAACTCCTCCGCAATCTCGAATGCGCGTCCTTCTTGATTGCGCAGGACTGCAACGAGCCCCTCCGCGGCATGGGCACCCAGCAAGCGAGGCTGCAGGTCGAGATCCTTGATAACGAATTTCGGTAGGTCCGCGAACGACAGGAATCGATAGAGTTCAGATCGCGAGATCCCCAGTGCCTCGGCCATTCGCTTACGGCTCGGAAACTCCTTTTCGGTCTCCCGGATAGAGCTAGCGATCTCGTAGTCCGCCAAGCCGTCGCGTACCACGTTCTCAGCCAGCGCCAGCATCGCCATATCCTGATCGGAAATCTCAACGATGACGGCTTTGATCGACCCTTTCCCAAGCATCTTGTGCGAGCGCCAACGGCGCTCGCCTGCGACGATTTGGTAGCCAGACGCCGCCTTCCGAACGACGATTGGCTGAATCAGCCCCACCTCACGGATCGACTCTGCAAGCTCCGTCAGCTTCGCCTCATTGAACACCCGACGAGGTTGCCACGGGTTCGGCACGATCGAAGCGAGGGGAAGCTCAAGAGAGTTGCCGCTCTTCTCAAGTTCCAGGATTCGCGCCTGCGCGGTCGCGAGCGCGCCCGCCATTCCGGGAGCAGTTCTTGGGGCAGCAGGCTTCTCAGGCTGCGCAGCGAGCTCGATGTCCTTGGCTGCGCGCAAGCCCGCTGTCTTGCTCATCATCCGTTCTCGCAAGTTACTCATGCCTCAGCCCTCCAGCGCGCGACCGACTGGTCGTCGATCCATTTACAGTGGTCAATCAAAGGTTGCTTCACCCGCGCCAAGGTTTTCGCGACGCCATCCGATCTTGAGAGATCGAAGACCGTCGACAAGGCAAGCGCACCATTGCTCATCACTGAGCTAGCAGGGATCTCAGTTGCCGAAAGCCAGTCGCCATAGGCCCGTTGAGCCCAGACTCGGACGGCTGGCGCGGATGACACCGCACCATAGTCCACTTTCGAGAGCAGCACCGAAATGAAGTCATAGGTCTTGTCGAGTTCATGATCGACAAAGCCCGCTGCGATTTCAGAGAACAAGGACCAGAAGGAAACCGATGAGATGAAATCGAGGCTCTCCGGCACCAGCGGCATGACCATCGCATCCGCAGCCATAAGACCGTTCAGTGTTAGGTAGGACAATGACGGTGCGGTATCCAGAATGATGTAGTCGTACTCTGCACGGAGCGGCTCAATGCCCCGGCGCAGCACCGACCAGAACTCGTATTCCGGGTTTTCCTTCTGTGCGGTCGGCAGATGGAATTCCGCGTCGTGAAGATAGTTGTGAGCAGGAATGACGTCGATGCCATCCCAGTACGTCGACTGGACTTTTGATGCCAGTCCACCTTCGATACTCGGGTCGTAGATAAAGGGGAGCACTGTGTCTTCCCACGTCACATCCTTCTCGGCATAGAGACCGCACAATTCAGAGAGAGAGGCTTGTGGATCCAGATCGATGACCAGGACACGCCGGCCGCGCAAACTGAGCGCTTGTGCCTCGCACATCGTGATCGTCGTCTTTGTCGACCCGCCCTTGAAGTTCGCCGTGATCATCACGCGACCGCGGTGGTTGCCCTTGCCGGTAACCAACGCAGTCTGATAAATGTTGGATGCTTTCTGTACCCATGTGCGTGCCTCAACCAGCGTGAACATGCGCGCACGGCCCGAACCGTGGGCTTCACCGGGCGGCAGATCGCCACCGCCTTTCGTTGCCATGTAATTGATCTTCTGGCGGTCGAGCCCACACATTTCGCTCAGCTCTCCGATCGTAAACACGGGAGGGCTCTTTCGCGGCCGCGGCGCCAGGATGTCCTCGCGCAGCTCATCGGTCATCACCGACAATCGCTTAGCGAACTCGCCGAGCTGAGATAGCTTCACCTGCCGCTCGACTGCCGGCAACTCGCTCATTTTCATTGGACGCTTCCTTTTGAATTCAACGGTGAGGTGTTTTTTCTACACCCGATGTAGATTTATACGGTTCTGCTGCTTTTCAACATGAACCGTAGAATACCCGTCAGACCGAAGAATGGCTATGGAATTCGTATCCGGCTCCGAATTCTTGCGCTTCTCACTAACAAGTTCGCGCCAGCGAAGGCGCTATAAGTCGCGCCGAGGCACGCAATTGAAGCAAGGTGAGGTGAATTGTGTGGATCGCAGTCCGGCCGCATCGACCTCCGCAGCGATCATCAGCACAAAACACCTCACCTTACTCTCGAGACACAGCCGACAGATCGTCGTTCCTGAGAGAGAGTCACAATCCACCTCACCATCAAAGCAGCGATGTTTTCTCCCGAATCTCAAGGATTTCACTCTCACTTAGGTAGCCAGGGCCGCTGCGAACCGGTCAGGGCAGTGGGGCAGTCATGGTGCCGCCGGGGTTTCTGGTCGCCGGGTTTGTAAGTTGCTATAAAGAAAGAAAACCAACCAACCACAAACAGAACGCGCCCCTTCTTTAAAAATCAATGGCTTATCGCTGAAAGGTGAGGTGTCATGTGTTGAAGGCGCTGTGGATTGAGCGTCAAGGTGAGGAAAAATCCACAGAATGGTGAGAGGAATTGGCGGCAAAGGTGAGGCGTTTGGGCTGGAAGGTGAGACGAATGGGCTAGAAGGTGAGGCGATATGTGACCAGATTCCGTAAAGGTGAGGTTCTTTGTCTTGACGGTTCACTTTGAGCCGAGTACCTTACGCTCCAATATGACGAATACACGTAGAGGGTTGAGGACAGCATGGTAGAACGAGGGCAGTTGGCAACGTCCCAGCAGTTAGCGCTCGCCCTGTTCGATGACGCGTCGTCAGAGGGGCTGCCGGTCGATAGCGCCCGATCCGACATCGGCTTTTCGCGCAACAACGTCCTCATTCGCATTGTCGACCTTGGTGTGGCCGCCAGGCGCTTGATCGACGCCGCCTATTTTATTGTTGCCTATGACGAGCGGCCCCGCGACCTTTACGACGTGGAACTCGACTACTTCAAATGGCTGATGCGTTACTCCAGCCGGAACAACACCCATCTCGAGCAGGTAATCACCGAAGCGCAAAAGGCCCTCATTCAGGCGACGGCGCCGGCCGAAGCAGATGGCGAGCGACCGTTCGGGTCAACACAACTGATTGGCCGGATCTCCTACCAGGGCGGCCGCTTCCAGTTCCGCGTGCCGCCAGACCTGGTCGGTATCATCCGGGGGAAGGGGAAGTCGCACTGGCTGAGCCTTCGGATCACTTCGATGTTCACCTTGTCCTACGCTCGCGTGATGTACGACCATCTGCTTCCACACGCGGACGAAGGGGTGACTGATTGGATCACGCTCGACGAACTGCGGGGATGGCAGGGCGAGATGGGCGCGAACGCGCAGGCGTTCAAGTACTTCAAGCGTGACTGGCTCGAGCCGGCAGTGCAGCAGATCAATGAGGTCGCTGACATCTCCCTCGCATATGAAACTCGAAATCTGCCAGGCTCGCGAAAAATCGGC
The DNA here is from genome assembly GCF_020419825.1 of Burkholderia sp. AU30198. Taxonomy (NCBI): domain Bacteria; kingdom Pseudomonadati; phylum Pseudomonadota; class Betaproteobacteria; order Burkholderiales; family Burkholderiaceae; genus Burkholderia; species Burkholderia sp. AU30198. The sequence goes on from NZ_JAIZSA010000025.1 coordinate 13,199, forward strand.
AGTTTGCGGTTCCGGATCGCCCGGAAGGACCTTGCGGAACGGGTGTTGCATACGCATGAACACGCCAAGGTGATCTACCAGACGCTGAAGCAGGAATTCGGTCTGTCAGCAGCGCAGTTCAATCAGATCGTCGGCGACCGGGACAGCTACACCGACGAACGGCTGGAGCAAGCTATTGACCGTACCCGTTTCAGCCTGAAATTGGGCAAGGTGACGAAGAGTCCGGCCGGCTTTTTCATGAAGGCCCTCAAGGAGGGGTGGACGGTATCTGAGGCAGAGCGGGAGATGGTGCAGGTCCAGCAGTCCCTCATCGAACGGGAGCAGCAAGAGACCGAAGCGAAGGTTCAAGCTCAAACTCGGATGGCACTGCAGGCCGCTGCGCAAGAGGTGAGCGCGCAAGAGCGGATGGGCGACGAGGTGCGGCAGGGCTGGGCGGCGTACGAGGGCGCCGCGCTCGCGCAGAGAGACGAATGGCGGCGGAATTACAAGCGTTCTCAGGCCGCGAGATTGACGATGCGTCGTTTGAGTATCGATCCGATGGCTGACTTGAACGACGATTCCCTTTCTCACCATGAAGCTCTGCGAACTGCGTTCTCCCTCTTTGTATTCATGCAGACGAAGAACGCGAGAGCGAAAGTGACGTGAGGCCCCCCTCATTGTAGACAAGGGGAGGATGCATCGCGACGACGTTTAATGAGGAGTGTGTCGAGATTGACCGTTAGTTGCGCTTGAGCGTCAATCGACCAAGCCTCGCAATCTATGAATACATGGACTACCTCCAAAGTAGTCCAAGATTTTGTCCGCATCCCCGGTGGGTCAAGATTCGATGGAAATCAACACAGGACCTGATGCTGGCGTTCAACAAGGCGGTCATCGAGCGTGCGATGGGCGCCGAGATGAATCTGCATCTGGGCTATCCTGCGGGCCAGCCTAAGCCGCCCGGGCAGGTCAACGAGCGCAACGGTGCCAGCGGCAAGACGGTCATCACCGATCGTGGCCCAGTCCGGGTCGACGTGCCTCGTGACCGTGACGGCAGTTTCGAGCCGATCCTGATTCCCAAGCACGAGCGCCGCTTCACCGGTTTCGACGAGCGCATCATCGCGATGTACGCCCGCGGCATGAGCGTGCGCGAGATTCAGGGATTTCTGGCCGAGCACTATGGCATCGAGGTCTCGCCCGACTTCATCAGCTCGGTCACCGACGAGGTGATGGCTGAAGCGCTGAGCTGGCAGAGCCGCCCGCTCGAGATGATGTATCCGGTGGTGTTCTTCGATGCGCTGCGGGTCAAGTGTTGATGTCCGCATCCCCCGTGAGCTAAGATTCTGTGGTCGCCAACAGGTCAGCCGATCAGGCCGAGCTTTCGCGCGATCGCCACTGCCTGCGTGCGGCTATGGGCACTCACCTTGTTGTTGATGTTGCGCAAGTGAGTGCGAACCGTACTCTCGGATACGAACAGCTTCTCCGCGATCGCCTGATTGGAGTATCCCTCAGCCAAAAGCTGAAGGACACGAATTTCCTTGGGTGTCAGCGGGTCGAGCAGCTTGGGTTGATCGGCCGTAGCCGGCGTGATCGGCTCGTCTGCCAGCCCGCACGCACGGCCCAGTCTGAGGATGTAGTCAGCCAGGATTGGATCCGACGACGCCGCACCGCTCACATCAAGTGACCGGGAAAATTGTCGTAGCAACGGCCCCACATGTTGCTCGCCTTCATCGAGCAGCAAGCGCACAAAACCTTCTCGGCACGCAGCTTTGAGCACCGGATCCAGTATGGATTGGGCCGCTATTGGGTCTTCCGCGCGGTGCGCCGCAATTGCAGCAAGCAAACGTAGTTTCATCGCGCGCCGATGGCGAGCTTCCTGGTCGGCCAGTTCTGCTGCTTTGTTTAACCGCGAGACGACAGCTTGCGCATCGCCGGCTAATGCTTCCCATCGGAGCTTCGCAAGCTCAAGGTAATCGAGATCGTTGCCGATAAGGTGCAATTGCCCGACGTGGCTCCATAGTTCGGGATCCTCTGCACGCGCCAATTCATCCTGTGCCGCACGATGATGTCCCTGCATCAAAAGGATACGGGCGCGCTCGAGTTTCGCACCGGCAGTCATGCGTGTGAGGCGTCGAACATGCCCGAGATACTCCAGTTGAGTGAGAATTTCGAATGCCTCGTCTACGTCGCCGCGAGCGAATGCGACCCGAGACTGCATCACGTGACCGAGCATGACGTGATCGGGGAGAAGTACATCGCGGGCGAGGGGGACGTAAACCTGAAGAAGATGCGCCGCCTGTGCGAGGTCGTTGGTTTCATATACGGTTGCCGCGTACATCAATCCGGCCCAGGCATTACCCCCTGTATAGCCATCGTGATGCGAGCTGCCGCTCGCTACTGCAATGCGCAACCGGGCAGTCGCTTCGCGCAGGCGCCCTTCCTGAAGATCGAAAATTGCCTCGATAGTTTCGGAATACATGATGTTGAAGGCACTGAAATCCGTGCCTTGCGAGCGTCTGGCCATCTCCAGCAGGCGACGTGATTCCGATCGTTGGCCTGCAACGGCGAACTGGTTCGCCATCACGTTAGCGAGCATCATGTCGGCGAATACTGAACCGGTCGGACAATGCTTCAGGCATTCGCGCCCAACCTCGAGCGCCTTCTCGGAGCGGTCCATCATGGCGAGCAGAACCGGCCGGAGTGCGAGTACGTGCGGGCGTACCTGGGGATCGTCGACCTCCTGCAAGCGACTGGACTCGAGGAGTTCCATGGCTTCCCATGGCCCGCGCGTGAAGTTGACGGACCAGATGCGCGCCGCGAGCAGCATCGGGTGGTCGTACAGGATCTGCGCGGGTAGAGCATCGAACCAGCGCGAAAGCAGGCGCATCCTTCCCTGTGCGAGCAGCGGCAGCGCAAATTTCTCGAGCAGGTCGACCGCACGCGGGAAATCGCTTCCTTCGAGCGCGTGATCGATGGCGGGGACCGGCCGCCGTTGATTCAGGTACCAATCGGATGCGACCCGATGCAACCGCGGTATGTCATCTGGTGCGTCGCGCTGCAACTGCGCCTTCAGGAATTCGGCAATCAGGCTGTGGTATCGCCAGGTTCGATCCTCGCTGTCGATCAGTGCAATCAGGCTGGACGCCTCGAGCTGGTTGAGAATCGGTTCGCAATCCATGTCGGGCAGAAGCCTTTGACACAAAGGGACGCTCAGGTAACGCAAGATGCTGGTTCGCAACAGAAACCGGCGAACCGGTTCTGATTGCTGGGCAAACACATCCTCGGTCAGATAGTCTGCAACCGAGCGATTGGTACCGGAGAAACGGTTGATGAAATCGGCGTGAGAATCATTGCGGCGGAGCGAAGCAGACGCGAGCCACAACGCCGCCGCCCACCCTTCGGTCTTGTTATGGAGACGTGCCAGTTCGCTTTGCGGAAGCGATGCGCCCTGAACGATACGGAAGAATTCGTCGGTCTCGTCGAGAGAAAACCGCAATACATGCGCATCGATTTCGACGAGTTGCCCACGCGCACGCAGTCGCCCCATACGCAGGTCCGGCAGGCTGCGTGAACCGATCACGAGCTGGCCACCATGAGGCAAATGGTCGATGAATTCCCGTATCCATGCGACGACGCTCGGGTCCTGTAACACTTCGAAGTCGTCCAGGAAGATCGCGAACGGTTTTTTCAGACCGGCGACGACGTTCATCACGCGTAGCGCGGCCTCACCGAGCGTCTCCGATTGCGGGAACCCCGTGTCGGAAAAAGCGTCGTCGCCGACTACGGTCGCGATGGCGACCTTAAAGCCCTGCAGGAAACGGACGGGATCGTTATCTGCGCTGTCGAGGGTAAACCATGCGGTGGACACCGATGCCTGTTCGAGTCGAGCGCGGTGTTGCAGCATGGCCGTCGTCTTGCCGAAGCCAGCCGGTGCGCGGACGAGAACCAGGCGAGGCGACGCGGATGCGCTTAGCAATCGACAGACACCCTGTCGAATCACCTGGGACGAGGAAGCGGCGGGAGGGCTGACTTTCATGCTCGGTATGCGCCGAGCTTCGACTGAAGGCGATGTCATTTGCGAAGTCGGGAAAGCGGACCGTATAGTCTAGCAAAGCAGTCGAGTGTCTGAGTTCGGGACTTTCCCGCCGGACCGGGCCCTGGCGATCGGAATTGCCGAGTCGACACGAATCGTCGTATCCGACGATGCCCGTGCGTCGCATCCGATCTACAGTTGGGACAGGCTGCCGGCACGTATGCGCGCCGCGCCTTGATACGAAAAGAGAACTGGAGACACATGAATCCGTACGCCTTTCCGCTGCTGATCAAGCAACTGCTGGTCACGCCGATCGCGCAGCGCTCACGCAAGGAAATCGTCTACCGTGACCTCGCACGTTTTGATTATGCGACGCTGATCGAGCGCATCAACCGTCTCGGCAGCGCGCTGTCGAGAATCGGGGTTGGCAAAGGAAGTACGGTTGCGGTGCTCGACTGGGACACCAACCGCTATCTCGAAGCCTATTTTGCGGTTCCGATGCTTGGAGCCACGCTGATGACGGCGAATTTTCGCCTTTCCTCCGATCAGCTCGCGTACACGCTCGATCACGCCAGCGTCGACACGATGCTGCTGAATGTCGATTTCCTGCCCATGATTCAGCAAATTCGCGATCAGCTGCCGCAGATCAAGCGCTTCATCTGTCTCAGTGACGACAAGGTCGTGCGTCCTGGATTTGCATGGGCGGGCGAGTACGAATCGATGTTGGCGGCTGCCGATCCGGGACATGCGTTTCCGGAGTTCGACGAGAACACGCGCGCGACGCTGTATTACACGACAGGCACCACCGGCAATCCGAAAGGTGTGAGCTTCAGCCATCGGCAAATCGTATTGCATTGCCTGACGGTGCTGGCAAGCGTTTCCCAGGCGGGAGAGAACGGGCGATTCTCGCGCAACGACGTGTACATGCCGCTTACGCCGATGTTTCATGCGCATGCGTGGGGCTATCCGTACATCGCCACGCTGTGCGGCTGGCAGCAGATCTATCCGGGACGATACGAACCGGCGGTGATCGTCGATCTGGTCAAGCGCGAGCGCGTGACTTTCTCACATTGCGTTCCAACCGTCCTGAGCATGGTGCTGGGGGTGCCGGATGCGTCTGGCGCGGATTTTCATCGCTGGAAGGTGCTGATCGGCGGCAGCGCGTTACCACGCACGTTGTGCCGGCAGGCGCTCGCTCGCAACATCGATATCTATACCGGGTACGGGATGTCGGAAAGCTGCCCGTTGTTGACGCTGGCCCAGATCAAAACGGACCTTCTGGACGAGATTGACGATGCCGATGTGCGCGAAGAGCGCGATATCGATATCCGCACGACGGCAGGGATGCCCATCCTGATGGCGCAGGTTCGGGTGGTGGATCCAGCCGGCGAGCCCGTGCCGGAAGACGGCGTGTCGGTCGGCGAGGTCGTCGCCCGCACGCCGTATCTGACGCAGGGTTATCTGAAGAACGATGAAGCCAGTGCCGCCCTGTGGGACGGCGGCTGGATGCACACGGGCGACGTCGGCCGTTTTGACGCGCACGGATATCTCCATCTTGTCGATCGTGCGAAAGACGTGATCAAGAGCGGCGGCGAGTGGATTTCGTCGGTCGAGCTCGAGGGATTGATTGGCCAATGTCCCGGCGTGGCCGAGGTGGCGGTGATCGGCATACCCGACGAGAAGTGGGGCGAGCGACCGCTGGCCGTCGTCAAGGCCCAGCCGGACGCTGCGCTGGATGAGGGCACGTTGCGCGAACACATGCGTCGTCTGGTCGAACGCGGGGTCATTCCGTCGTATGCGATGCCGGACGCATTCGAGTTGGTCGAGCAGATCGACAGGACGAGCGTCGGCAAGCTGGACAAGAAGCGCCTCAGGGCGCGCTATACGCAAAGGCTCGGGTGAGTCTGCAACCTTGTCGACGTGCTGCGGCGCATCGATGCGGACGGCGGCCATGGACGCATCCGGTTGAACGGGAGAAGGAATGGATCTGGGTATCAAGTTGAAGGGGCGACGTGTCCTGATAACGGGTGCGTCGTCGGGATTCGGTGAACACTTTTCGCGTCTGGCCGCCCGCTGCGGTGCGTCGGTCGTTGTCGGTGCGCGACGGGTTGCGCGACTCGAGGCGCTAGCCGTGGAACTGCGCGAACTTGGAGCGCCGAGCGTGACGGTGTTGCCGCTCGACGTCACCGATGCCGCTTCCGTATCGGCGGGGTTCGACACGATTTCCGAGACCGGGGCGCCGCTCGATGTGGTTGTCAACAACGCAGGTATTTCCGGGGACGGACTGGCCATCGATCAGCCGATCGAACGGTTCGACGAAGTGATGGCGATCAACCTGCGCGGTGCGTGGCTGGTCGCGACGGAAGCCGCCCGACGCTGGCGGGACGCGGCGCGGGGCGGCGCGATCGTCAATATCGCATCGATACAGGGCGAACGGGTCGCGACCGGCATCGCGGCTTACTCGACGTCGAAGGCGGCGGTCGTGCACATGACGCGCAGCCTGGCGCTCGAGTGGGCGCGTTACGGCATTCGCGTCAATGCGATCGAGCCCGGGTATGTGCGTACCGAGATGACCGACGGGCTATGGGAAACCGAGCATGGCAAGGCGATGCTCAAGCGCATCCCGATGAGGCGTCTTGGAATGCCGGAAGAACTCGATGGGGCGCTGCTGTTGCTTGCGACGGATGCGGGTTCATGGATTACCGGTGCGGCGCTGGCGGTCGATGGTGGGCATCTGGTGTCGTCGCTTTGATGGTTTGACTCGGGGCCGGTGGTGTCGAACACACGGTCAATGAAAGGCGGGCGTCCAATCGGACGCCCGTTTTTGTTTACGGCGACGACTGTATGGCCCGGACGACTCGTCGTGCAATTCGTCGCTTCCGACGATGAGTTCGGGAGTGCACTTGCCTACACTGGTTCGCATCAGGTAGTAGCGGACGATTGGAGGAAAGTTTGTTGTTCCAGGGTGAAAACATCAGCGTGCTGCCGTTGGACGACGGGTTTGTCGAGTTGCGATTCGATCGACGCGACGCGACGATAAACAAGCTGGACGCACGCACGATCGACGAATTTCGGAAGGCGACAGAATGCATTGCCACGACGTCCGAAGTGCGCGGCGTGCTTGTGACGAGCGCAAAGGACGTATTTATCGTCGGCGCCGACATCACGGAGTTTTCTGCGATGTTCCAGCAATCCGCGGACGCGATTGCGACTGCCGTACGCACGAACGACGCGCATGTGACCACGTTTGAGGATCTCCCCGTTCCGAGCGTGGTTGCGATCAACGGCTATGCGCTCGGCGGCGGGCTCGAACTGGCGCTGCTCGGCGCGTTTCGCGTGATGGCGTCGAATGCCCGGGTCGGGCTCCCGGAAGTCTCGCTCGGGTTGATTCCCGGACTGGGCGGCACGGCTCGGCTGTCGCGGGTGGCCGGTCTGGCCGCCGCGATCGACTGGGTTGCCACGGGGCAGTCGTTCGATGGTCGTTTGGCGGTCGCGGCAGGCGTGGTGGATGAAGTCGTCGCGCCCGATGAGCTGAGAGAGACCGCACTCGCATGGCTGCGCCACGCGGCAACAGGCGAAATTGACTGGCGAGCTGCGCAACGACGCAAGAAGGTGCGCCTGCCGATATCGGCGCGCGAGGCAGCGGATGTTATCGACCGCGCCCGTTCCAGGATCGGTGCACTGCACGACCGGAACCGACCGGCCGCTGCAATTGCGGCCGAGACGATGGAGCGCGCTGCAGTGCACGACCTTGAGGACGCACTCGATCACGAAGCCGATTCATTCGGCCGTGTCGCGCGTACGCAAGCGGCTGCGTCACTGGTCCAGATTTTTCTCAACGAGCAGGTGCTGAAGAAGCAGGTCAAGCGTTCTGCGCAGGCGGCAAGGCCGGTCTCGCAGGCTGCCGTGATCGGTGCCGGAACGATGGGGGGTGGAATTGCGTGCGCGAGCGCACTCCGTGGCATCCCGACGCGCATGAAGGACATCGCGCAAGCACGGCTCGACGCAGGAATGGACGCGGCACGCAAGCAACTGGCGAAGCATGTGGAGAGCGGCCGGCTTGGCCTTCGGCAGGCCGACGCTTGTTACGCTTCGATCACGCCACAGCTCGGCGATGTCGGCCTGGATGACGTCGACTTCGCCATCGAGGCCGTAGTCGAGCATCCTGATGTCAAGCGCCGCGTACTCGCCGAACTCGAGCAGTTGGTGCCTGCCGATACGGTGCTGGCTTCGAACACGTCGAGCCTCGGTATCGATGAACTGGCCCGCTCGCTCGCTCGTCCGGAGCAACTCGTTGGCATGCATTTCTTCAATCCGGTGCCGAAGATGCGACTGGTCGAGGTAGTACGCGGCAGCCGGACGAGCGATGTGGCAGTCGCGACGGCAGCGGGGTACGCAGTTGCATTGGGCAAGACCCCGATCATCGTTCGCGACTGTCCGGGTTTCGTGGTCAACCGCGTGCTGATGCCCTACGTCAACGCATTTCTTCGTCTGCTGGCAGACGGCGCCGATTTCGAAACCGTCGATCGCGCGATGGAAGGTTTCGGCTGGCCGATGGGGCCGGCGTACTTGCTGGACGTGATCGGGATGGACGTGCTCGACCGTGTCGTCGACGTGATCGGTGCCGGCTACCGTGACCGGATGCCACCAGTCGACGGCAGCGCACTCGGACTGATGATCGAACGACAACGCTACGGGCAGAAATCGGGCGAGGGATTCTATCGCTACGACGGCGCCCGGGCGGGTCGGCCATCGAAGTGTCCATCACCGGATGCCCATGCGCTGGTCGCGACTCTTCAATCGAATGGCTCGAGCGCCTTCCCGGACGACGTGATCATCGAACGCATGATGTTGCCGATGATCGTCGAAGCGGCGCATGTGCTTGATGAGCGCATCGTCGCGACTGCGGTTGAACTGGATATGGCACTGGTCCTGGGGCTCGGTTTCCCCGCGCACGCCGGCGGCGCACTCAAGTATGCCGACTGGCTCGGTCTCGATCGCGTCGTCGCAATGTGCGACCGCCACGCCGAACTCGGTGCGCCCTATGTCGCGACACCGAACATGCGTGCGATGGCGGCAGCTGGGGCCCATTACTACCCTGCGTGATACACGCGGGATTGCATCTGCGCTCGACCTTGCACCCGTGTGCGGGCAATACGTCGAGCGGAACACAACCGTTCCGAACCGATTGAAGGTCGGTTCACACTGAAAGGATTCAAGGAGACGCCATGCAACTGAACTCACGCACCGCCGCCGTCGTTACGGGTGGCGCATCGGGCCTCGGCGCCGCGACTGCACGCCGCCTCGCGGCTCACGGCGTGAAGGTCGCCCTGTTCGACATGAGCGTCGAACAGGGCGAAGCGCTGGCGCGGGAAATCGGTGGCTTGTTCTGCAAGGTCGACGTCACGTCCGACGAGCAGGTTGACGCGGCATTTGCTGCGGCGCGCGTCGCGCACGGCCAGGAGCGCGTACTGGTCAATTGCGCCGGCACCGGCTTCACCGCAAAGACAGCGGGTCGCGACCGGAAGACCGGCGAGATTCGGCATTTTCCAATCGATAGCTTCGACAGAATCCTGCAAATCAATCTGGTCGGAACGTTCCGCTGCATCGCGAAATCGGCGGCCGGCATGCTGACGCTGGAGCCGCTGGAAGACGGCGAACGCGGGGTCGTCGTCAATACGGCGTCCGTGGCGGCACAGGACGGGCAGATGGGGCAAGCGGCATACAGCGCGTCGAAGGCCGCATTGACCGGCATGACGTTGCCCATCGCGCGTGATCTGATGAGCGAAGGCATACGCGTCAACACGGTCATGCCCGGCATCTTCGATACGCCGCTGATGCAGGCCGTACCCGACAACGTCAAGGAGGCACTGGCTGCATCGGTGCCTTTTCCGAAGCGCTTCGGCCAGCCGGCGGAATTCGCACAGCTCGTCGAAACGATGATCGTGAACGGTTATTTCAACGGCGAGTGTGTACGACTGGACGGCGCGATTCGCATGGCACCGCGCTGATGACGGATGGTGAGGCAATCGGTGTCCATCGAGCCGATCGCTTCGCCTGCCGGGCATGGCGGCAATACGGACGGCTTCCGGGCAGGCATGCTCGATACAGGCGTCCGGTGGCGAATTGCCGTCGACAACCTCTATATTCTCGGTCGAACACCATGTCCCAGTTCTCGACACACCGCCTTGTCTTCGATCCCGAACACGAGCAGTTCCGGGACGCAGTTTCCCGATTCATCCAGAAGGAAGTTGCGCCGCATGTGCATGACTGGCGTGCGCGGGGCTGCTGTGATCGAGTGATATTCGAGAAGGCCGGCGCGAATGGCCTGTTGCTGATGTGGGCCGACGAGGCTTACGGCGGCGCCGGGATGGCTGATTTCCGCTACGAGCAGATTCTGTACGAGGAGATGATCCGTCATGGCGACATCGGCGTGTATCTGACGCTGCATTCGCGATTGGTAGCGCCTTACATTGGACGCCTCGGAAGCGACGAACAGAAACATCGGTGGCTCGCGGGCGCTGCCCGGGGAACGACGATCCTTGCCGTTGCGATGACGGAGCCGCAAGCAGGCTCCGACCTGTCCGGTATCCGGACACGCGCGGAGCGTCGGGATGGCGGGTGGCTTATCAACGGAGCGAAATCGTATATATCGAATGGCCTGAATGCCGATGCGGTGCTCGTCGTGGCGCGGACGAATCCTGAAGAGCGCCGCGCGTTCGGGATCTTTGTCGTCGAGCGCGGGATGAAGGGATTCGAGCGTGGGGAACGGTTGAGCAAGCTCGGGCTCGACGCGCAGGATACGGCCGAGCTGTTTTTCGAGGATGTTTGGGTACCCAACTCGAACGTGCTGGGCGATCCCGCGTGCGGCTTCGCCTATTTGACCGAAGGTCTGGCCGAGGAGCGCCTGCTGAGCGCGTGTCAGTCGATCGCGCACGCACAGGTGGCGTTCGACCTGACGCTGCCGTTTGTGAAAGAGCGGCGAGCGTTCGGGCGCGCGATTGGTGCGCTTCAAAACACGCGGTTCGTGCTGGCCCGCCGGCGCGCGGAACTCGATGCGATGCAGACGTGGATCGATGCGCTCGTCATCGAGCATAACGCAGGACGTCTGACGGTTGCGACAGCGGCTTCGGCCAAGCTCCTCACGTCGGAACTGGAGAACCGTGTCATCGACGATTGCCTTCAGTTGCATGGCGGCGCCGGCTATATGGAGGAGTACCGGATCAGCCGGATGTATCGCGATGCACGCGTGTCGCGCATCTTCGCCGGCACGTCCGAAATCATGCTCGAGATTATCGGGCGCTCGCTCGGATTGTCGGACAAGCTGGAATAGCAACGTATGGGTGCCCGCTCGCGGCCGGCAGGCAGGCAGGCAGGACCGGGATCCTGACGTTCGATCCGGCTGTCGTACACCGACCGGCGCGGCACGATTCAACATTGCATCGGAACGATACGGCAGGCCTTTACATGGACCTCGAACTTCACCCCAAACACGAATCGTTGCGCGGCGAAGTCCGTGCATTTCTCGCGCGCCACGGTCATCAGGCGGCCACGCTGCAGCATGGTCGCCGCCCCGGGCCGGCACAGCTCGCATGGCAGAAGCTGCTGCTCGAGCACGGCTATACCGGTCGTACGGTGCCGCGGGAATACGGTGGCTACGGCGCGGAACCGGACGTCATGGAGCAGCACCTCATCACCGAGGAGTTCGCGCGGGCCGGTGTGCCGCTCGGCCTCGGCAGCCAGGGCATTTCGATGCTGGTTCCGACGCTACTCGAGCTTGGCACCAATGCGCAGAAGCGGGAACTGATCGCGCCGACGCTGCGAGGCGAACTGGTGTGGTGTCAGGGCTATTCGGAACCCAACGCGGGATCCGATCTCGCTTCGCTGCAGACGCGGGGCGTCGACGACGGGGACGATTTCATCGTCAATGGCCAGAAGATCTGGACTTCGACTGCCCATGAGGCCGACATGATCTTCTGCTTGGTTCGCACCGAACGAGATGCGCCGAAGCATGCGGGCATCAGCTATCTGCTGTTCTCGATGAAGACACCCGGCATCACGATCCGCCGGTTGAAGACGATGACGGGACGTGCCGAATTCAACGAAGTTTTCTTCACCGATGTGCGCGTGCCGCAGCGGCAGATCGTAGGAAAGCGCGGGGAGGGCTGGGCCGTTGCCAACGCGACGCTTCGCCACGAGCGCGCATACCTTGCCAATCCGGCCGCGTTGCTCGGTCGTTACAGCGAACTGGCGAAGCTGATGCGCAGCGAGACGGTCGATGGCGAGCCGGTGATGAGCGATCCGCTCCTGAGCGACCGGCTGATGCGGCTTCAGGGCCGGGTGTTGGCGCAGCATTGTCATGGCATGCGTCTGCTCACACACGCGAGCCGCAACGAGAATCCGGGTTTACCGGGGCTGGTCACGAAGCTGTATGGCTGCGAGACCCGCTATCAGATCGACGTGCTCGCGCTCGATGCGCTCGGTGAAATCGGCATGCTGACGGAGGAAGACCCGCGAGTGCGTTCCGGCGGCGAATGGCAGCATCGTGAAGGATTCGACCTGGGGCTGATCATTGGCGGCGGTACCGCACAGATCCAGAAGAACATCATTGCGGAGCGTGGCCTCGAGATGCCGCGCGAGCCGAAGCTGGCGATTTGAGCGACAGGAGACGAGTCATGGAATTTGCCCTTTCGCAAGACCAGGTCATGCTGGCCGACAGTTTGCGACGTGCGCTGGATGGCGAATGCACGCTGTCGCGTGTCCGTGCCACCGTCGACGGTGCATGCGCGATGAACCAGAATGTCTGGCGCACCTTGTGCGAGCTGGGCATTCCGGCGCTGCTCGTGCCGGAAACCTTCGGCGGGCTTGAACTCTCCCTGCTCGATGCCGCTCTCGTGTCCGAGGAGCTTGGGCGCGCCGCCGCGCCTGTGCCGTTTCTCGGCAGTGTGGTCCTCGCAACGTTGGCGCTGCGTGAGGCCGGTAGCGCAAGTCAGCAAGCGGAATGGTTGCCGCGGATGGCGACGGGCGAATGCATCGTCGGTGTCGGATTCGGTGAAGCATGGAGCGGCTCGCGCGACGAAGCGGGGCTGCGCTGCGTGAATGGCAGATTGAGTGGTACTGCGCTATTCGTCGTGGACGGGATGCAGGCAGACGCGTGGCTCGTCGCTGATGCCTCCGGTGCGCTGTATATGGTGGACGCGAAGGCGAACGGATTGCGGCGCAGGCCACTGAGTGCGACGGATGGCACGCGGCCTACCGTCGAGCTCGTGCTGGATCGTGTCGAGGCGCAGACGCTGCCGCGAGCAGACGCCCGCGTGTTGGCGCGGCTGCGGGATGCCGCATGGATCATGCTGGCCGCCGATGCGCTCGGTGCCGGATGGCGCATGATCGACGATGCGGTGGCTTATACGAAGGAACGCAGCCAGTTCGACCGGCTGATCGGAACGTTTCAGGCGGTCAAGCATATGTGCGCCGAGATGGCGACCGAACTGGAACCGACGCGAGCGCTGGTCTGGTACGCCGCCCACGCATTCGACGTGATGCCGGGCGATGCGCCGCTGTATGCGGCGCACGCGAAGGCACTCGTGGGGGACGCCGCACATTTCGTCGCGCGCACGGCCATCGAGGTACATGGCGGGATCGGTATCACCGACGAGCTCGGGCTGCATTACTGGTACAAGCGGATCGTGTTCGATCGGACGCTGTACGGCACGTCGGGCCGCGTGCGGCGTCACGCAGCGTTGTTGCAGGGGCTCGTACAAGCCGCATAGCGCGGCTGGCGTCGCGCGTCGCGCCGGACCCGACGGTGTGCTGCCGGGCGGCGCATACCGGCGAGCAATGCACATTCATTGAAATCGCCTGGAGGGAGCACGATGGCCCAGGAGAAGCCGGTCGAAACGCGGCCGAAAGACGCGCTCGACTATCCGTTCGATGCGCCGCCTGCTGCTGCGCAGACGGTCGAGGTCGTACCGGGCGTGCACTGGTTCCGCATGCCGCTGCCGTATGCGCTCGATCATATCAACCTGTGGGCGCTCGACGACGGCGACGGCTGGGCGATCGTCGATACGGGCGCCTGCACCGACGATGCGATCGTCGCGTGGCGGGCACTGTTCGCAAGGAGCGACGGGCGGCCGATGACGCGTGTGTTCGTCACGCATCTGCATCCCGATCACATCGGTCTGGCCGGGTGGCTCACGCGCAAGTTCGGCATCCGTCTGTGGATGACCCGCCTCGAATACCTGTCGTGCCGGATGCTGGTATCGGATACCGGGCGCGAGGCGCCGGCCGATGCGATCGCCTTCCTGCGCCGCGCTGGGTGGAGCGACGTATCGGTCGAAACGTACCGGGCCCGCTTCGGGTCGTTCGGCAAGCATGTCCATGCGTTGCCCGACAGCTATCGGCGATTGCGCGATGGCGACATGTTGACGATCGGTGCGCACGAGTGGCGCGTGATCGTAGGCAGTGGGCATTCGCCCGAGCATGCGTGCCTGTACTGCTCGGCGTTACGCATCCTGATTTCCGGCGATCAGGTGTTGCCGAGGATTTCGTCGAACGTGTCCGTGACGCCGACCGAGCCGGACGCGAATCCGATGGCCGAGTGGCTCGAATCGCTCGAGAATATCAGGCGCGAGGTGCCCGACGACGTGCTGGTATTGCCGGCGCATGGCGAGTGTTTTAGAGGGCTGCACGCGCGCATCGACGCTTTGGCGGACAGCCAGCAGCGTGCCTTCGCGCGATTGCTGGCGCTGCTCGGAGAACCGCAGCGCGTCATCGACACATTCCCCGCGCTGTTCTCGCGCCCGATCGACGAGACTCGGTCGTCGCTGCTGCATATGGCGACGGGCGAGGCCGTCGCGTGCCTGAATTACCTGATCGCGCAACGGAAGGCGACGTATGTGACGGACGAGCACGGTGTCGCGTGGTACCGGGCCACGCACGCGTAACGGGAACGCTCCGGGTGCGCCGGGGTGCGTCAGCGTCGTGCCGCGTCGTACTGCTGCGCGCACGCCCATCCGAGTTCGGCGAGCGGGAGCGCCTTCGCGGCGGTCTCGACGGCGTCGGCCGCGGCAGCATTGCCTTGCGCCGCGCGCTCGCCGATCCCGTGCAGGATCGCGGCCATGCGGAACAGGTTGTAGGCCAGATAGAACTCCCAGTGTTCGCGTACGCGGCGGCCGGTCGCGGTTTCGTATCGGTCGATATAGGCCGCTTCCGCCGGAATGCCGAGCGAGTCGAGCGGCAGCCCGGCGATCCCGCGCCAGACGGTCGGCGCGATGCGCCAGCTCATGCAGTGATACGCGAAATCCGCAAGCGGATGGCCGAGCGTCGACAGTTCCCAGTCGAGTACCGCCAGCACGCGCGGTTCGGTCGGATGGAACACCAGATTGTCGAGACGGAAGTCGCCGTGGACGAGCGTGGTTTCATCGTCGTCCGGGATACGGTCGGGCAGCCACGCGATCAGCCTGTTCATCGGCTCGCTGACCTGAATGGTCGATGCGCGGCACTGCTTCGACCATCGGGCAATCTGGCGGGAGAAGTAGTTGCCGCTCTTGCCGAAGCTGTCGAGCCCGGCTTTGGCAATATCGACGGCATGCAATGCCGCGATGACCCTGTTCATCTCGCCGTATATCTCTGCACGCTCGGAAGCCTGCATGCCGGGCAGCGACTGATCGACCATCACGCGCCCTTCCACGTAATCCATCAGGTAGAACGGCGTGCCGACGATCGACGCGTCGTCGCAATAGGCGACCATGTCGGGCACCGGCACCGCGCTGTCTCGCAGCGCCTGCATCACGCGATATTCACGGTCGATTGCATGGGCCGACGGCAGCAACGGTCCGGCCGGCTGCTTGCGCAGCACGAGGCGGCCGCGCCCCGTTTGCACGACGAAGGTCGGATTCGATTGGCCGCCGGACAGCGGCGCGACGGTGATATCGCCTGAACCGGCGATGCCGGCGTCGCGAAGCCACGCATCGAGTGACGGTGAGGCAGGGACGAACGTGTTCATCATGCGCCTCCCGTTGCATTGGGCGTGGCGGCTTCTGCGTCGGGTCGCGCGACATGGCCTGCCGTGCCGGCCAGGATCTTGCGAGCGATGCTCCAGCGATGGACTTCGCTCGGGCCGTCGTAGATGCGGAACGCGCGCATGTCCATGAAGATGCGCATCACCGCGGTTTCGCCGGTGACCCCCTGGCCGCCGAGGATCTGCACGCAGCGATCGACGGTGCGCCACTGCGCTTCGGAACAGATCACCTTGGCGCGGCTCGATTCGACATTGCAGCGATGACCCTGGTCCAGCAGCCAGGCGGTATGCCAGATGTGCAGACGGGCGGTCTGCAGATCCATGTCATTGTCGGCGAGCATGAACCCGACGCCTTCGTGCTCGCCCAGCGGCTTGCCGAACGCGTGACGCCCGCGCGCGTATTCGGTCGCGATGTCGTGCGCGCGGCGCGCCTGGCCGAGCCAGCGCATGCAATGCGTGAGCCGCGCCGGTGCAAGGCGAACCTGTGCGTAGCGGAAGCCCTTGCCGACTTCGCCGAGCACGTCGGCGGCAGGAATTCTGACCCGGTCGAACGACAGCACGCCGTGCCCGCCGGTAAAGCAACGATCCATCGCGTCCATGCTGCGCTCGAGGCGGATGCCTGCGCGATCCATGTCGGTCAGGAACATCGTGGCCGAACCGTCATCCATCCGTGCCATCACGATCGCGTAGTCCGCACCGCTTGCGCCGGTAATGAACCATTTTCGGCCGGATACCAGGTAGTCGTCGCCGTCGCGTACCGCGTGCGTTTGCAGCATCGACGGATCGGCGCCGGCGCCCGGTGCCGGTTCGGTCATCGCAAAGCACGAACGTGTCAGGCCTTCGACCTGCGGGCGTAGCCAGCGTGCCTTCTGTTCGGGCGACGCGACGGCTTCCATCAGATGAATGTTGCCTTCGTCGGGCGCGTGGATGTTCAGCGCGGTCGGGCCGAGCCAGGAGTAGCCGGCTTCTTCGAAGACGACCGCCTTCGCGACGTGGCTGAGACCGAGTCCACCCATCTCGACCGACGCGTGCGGCGTCAGCAGGCCGGCGTCGCGAGCGCGCCTGATCAGTTCACGGCGCAGGGCTTCGCTCGGACCGTGGGCGCCGGTGGCGACGTTCGATGCCGCGTCGGCCTCGAGCGGAATGACCTGCTCGGCGATGAATTGGCGCGTGCGATCGCGCAGGGAGATCAGTTCCGGCGATAAATCGAAGTTCATGGCTGTCAGAAGGAGATGAAGGAGGGACGATCCGGCGCACTTGCATGGCGTGCGTCGTGGCCGGAACGATGGATCAATCGACCGCTTTACCGTCAGCGCCGTACCCTGGCGTGTCGTGCGTCGACGGCGCGTTCGTCGACCGGGCCGGCGCGAAATCGGCCACCCGGTCGTCGACGAGCCACATCGCGACCGCCTGCAGCAAGCCGAACCCGGCGACCACATGGAGGATATGCTGAACGGGCAGGTGAAGCGATAGCAGCAGACCGACCGCGATCGGCGACGCGATGCCGCCGAGCCGTCCGATGCCGAGCGTCATGCCGATGCCGGTCGAACGAATGTCGGCCGGATAGAACTGCGAGACATAGGCGTTGGCGACACCCTGCACGCCCGACGCGGTCATGCCGACGATGAAGATGACAATCGATAGCGGCCCGGCGCCGCGCGTTTGCGCGGCAAGCGCAATCGCGATCGTGCCCGCGATCAGCATGACCATCATGACTCGCTTCAGGCCGAATCGATCGGCCAGCCAGCCGCCGGCGAGGGAGCCGGCGATCGAGCCGATATTCATCAACAGCAGGAAGGTCAACGCGGCGTCCAGGCTGAAGCCGGCGAGCGACATCAGCTTCGGTAGCCAGGAATTGAGGCCGTACAGCATGAACAGGCCTGAGAAGTACCCGAGCCAGAGCATGAGCGTGGTGAAGCCGCGATTGTCGCGGAACAGCAGTGCAACGGGCGCTTTTGCGTGACGGACGGGCAGCGGGACGCGAATCTCGTCGGTATCCGAAACGATGCGCATGGGGGCGATGCGGCGCATGATCGCGCGCAAGCCCGTCGTGTTCCGCCGCTTCTGCAGGATCGCCGGCGATTCCGGCATCAGCCTGAAGATGACCGGAAGCAGCACGAGCGATGCGCCGGCGACGAAGAATACCGACTGCCAGCCGAATCCGTGCATGAGGTGCTTGCCGAGCCACGCGGCCAGTACGCCGCCGAGCGGGTAGCCGGCAAGCATGATCGTCGTCAGCCGGGCGCGCAGGCGTCGTGGCGCATAGTCCGCGGCGGTGGCCGTCACGCACGGGATCACGCCGCCAAGGCCGATGCCGGCGATCAGACGCAGCGCAGCGAACGACATGGGGTCGCGTGCGAGGCCGCTCGCGGCGGTCAAGATGCTGAACAGGGCCACGCATGCCGCGATCGTGCGAACCCGGCCGATGCGGTCGGCCAGCGCACCCATGACGATTGCCCCGAACATCATGCCGACGAGTGCGCAACTGGCGACCATCCCGGCCACATGGGCGCCCATTTTCATTTCAGAAATGATCGTCGGCAGCGCGACGCCCATGACGACGAGGTCGTACCCGTCGATCGTCACGATCAGAAAGCACAGCGCGAGAACCGTGGCCTGAAACGGGCCGAATCTCGCGTCGTCGATGACCTCTGAAAGATTGATTTGCACCGTATGTCTCCAATGTTATTGGGTGGTCTGGCGACGGACCGGAACAGCCGGTTCCGATCGTCCGCGGACGCCACGATTACGCTTGATTCTGCGGGCGGCCTGTTCGATGCACATCGTCGCATCCGACGAACCGCGTGCCGGCGGGCGCGCCGATTCGTCGTTTCGGACGATTTGAACGGCGTCGCGGTTGCCGCATCATCGGTTCCGGTGATGACGGAATACGTCTGCGAACGGGGAAGGAATATGGCGGGCGCCCTGACGGGATTGAGAGTGCTGGAGTTTGCAGGGCTGGGGCCGGCGCCGTTCTGCTCGATGATGCTGGCGGATCACGGTGCCGATGTACTCCGGATCGTGCGGCCGGGCCGCGACGGCGAGACGGCAGACGACACGCTGACGCGCGGTCGCCGCACGCTCGAGCTGGATCTGCGCCAGCCCGTCGCGGCGGCCACCGTGCTTGATCTCGTGTCCCGGGCGGATGTGCTGATCGAGGGGTTTCGCCCCGGCGTGATGGAACGACTCGGCCTGGGGCCGCAGCCGTGCCTCGAGCGCCGTCCGTCGCTGATCTACGGCCGCATGACAGGCTGGGGGCAGAACGGGCCGCTCGCACAGGCGGCCGGCCACGACATCAACTATCTCGCGCTGAGCGGCGCCTTGCATGCGATCGGTCGACCGGGCGACGCCCCCGTACCGCCGCTGAATCTGGTCGCCGATTTCGGTGGCGGCGCGATGCTGCTCGCATTCGGCCTGCTGGCTGCGCTGTTCGAGGCTCGCCGCTCGGGGCGCGGGCAGATCGTCGATGCGGCGATGACCGACGGCGTGAGCCTGCTGTCGACGATGATCTACGAAATGAAGGGCGCCGGGCAGTGGAGCCACCCGCGCGGCGAAAACCTGCTGGATGGCGGCGCGCCGTTCTACGACACGTATGCATGTGCCGATGGCAAGTACATCGCGGTCGGTCCGATCGAGGCGAAGTTCTACCGGACCTTGATGGAACGATGCGGGATCGAGGATCCGCTGTTCGACGTCCAGATGGACCGCGCGCGCTGGCCGCTGATGAAGGTGAAGCTGGCCGACCTGTTCCGGATGTGCACGCGCGACGAATGGTGCGCGATGCTCGACGGTGTCGACGCGTGTGTCACGCCGGTACTGGACTGGGACGAAACGCCGGCGCATCCGCATCACCGCGCGCGCGGCACGTTCGTCGACGTGGACGGCATCACGCAGCCGGCGCCGGCACCGCGCTTCTCGCGAACACCCGCCAGGCCGCCGCAATCACAAACATTCGTCACGCTGGACGACGCGCTCGCCCATTGGCGGGTGATGCAGCCCGCCGATGCGGCCTGAGCGGCCGCGTCAACGACGTCAAACAACGGTTCACAGGAGACAGTGCAGCATGCAATACACCGAACAGCATCGCCAGATCAGCGACACGCTGATCCGATTCATCAGGAACGAGATCAATCCGTACGTGCAGGAGTGGGAGCGCGCCGAATCCTTTCCGATACACGAGGTTTTCAGAAAGCTGGGTGCCCTCGGGTTGCTGGGTATCACCTACGAGGAGGAATACGGTGGGCTGGGGCTCGACTTTACTTACTCGCTGGCGATGGCCGAGGCACTCGGGGAATGCGACTGCGGTGGCGTACCGCTGGCGATCGGCGTGCAGACCAATATGTGTACCCCGGCGCTCGCGCAATTCGGCAGCGACGAGCTCAAGCGGCAGTATCTGGCCCCTGCAATTGCCGGTGAAACGGTGGGCTGCATCGGTGTCAGCGAGCCCGGCGCAGGCTCCGATGTGGCGTCGTTGAAGACGCGCGCCGACATCTCCGGTGGCGACTATGTAATCAACGGCAGCAAGATGTGGATCACCAACGGCATGCAGGCCGATTGGTGCTGCCTGCTGGCGAACACGTCGGACGGGCCTGCGCATCGCAACAAGAGTCTGATTGTCGTGCCGATGGATGCCGCCGGCATCACGCGCCATAAGATCGACAAGATCGGCATGCACGCTTCCGACACGGCGCAGCTGTTTTTCGACGACGTGCGCGTACCGCGGCGAAACGTGATCGGCGAGGAGGGAAAGGGCTTCACCTATCAGATGCTGCAGTTCCAGGAGGAGCGGATGTGGGGGGCATCTCGAGCGCTCCGTACACTCGACCGCGTGATCGACGCGACCATCGAGTACACGCGTGAACGCAACGTGTTCGGCAAATCGCTGCTGGACAATCAGATCGTGCATTTTCGCCTGGCAGAGCTGCGTGCCGAGGTCGAGGCGCTGCGTTCGATCACATACCGGGCGGTCGACCAGTATGCCGCGGGCGAGGACGTAACGAGGCTCGCGTCGATGGCCAAGCTCAAGGCCGGCAGGCTGATGCGGGAGGTCACGGACAGTTGTCTACAGTACTGGGGCGGCATGGGTTTTACGCGCGAAAACCTGGTGTCGCAGTTCTATCGCGACGGCCGGCTGACGTCGATCGGCGGTGGCGCCGACGAGATCATGCTCACCATCATCTGCAAGTACGAGGGCACGTTGCCTGGCAAGGCGCGTTGAGGATGCCGAAATCGAACCGAACGGAGTTCGACCTGTCCGCACGCGCTGACGCACGATGCACCGTCGCTTTGACGGTATCGGAAACAAGGGGACAAATGAGACCCGCTTTCTACTCGTTGCCAATCGAGGTGTTATCACGATGAAAATCGTTGCAGCCGTTACGCACTCGCCGAATGCGCCGTTTGTGCTCGAATCGGTCGACTTGGATGAGCCGCGTGTCGACGAAGTGCTCGTCCGGATCGTCGGGGCAGGCGTGTGTCATACCGACCTTGTCGCTCAGGAAGGTTATTTCCCGATGACGATGCCGGCCGTGTTCGGGCACGAAGGCGCGGGCATCGTCGAGCAGGTCGGATTGCACGTCACCAAGGTCAAGCCGGGCGATCGCGTCGCGCTGACCTTCTTGTCCTGCGGCCGTTGCTCCTGTTGCACGGCGGGCGCATCGCCTTACTGCAAGGCATTCACGTCGCTCAACTATTGCGGCGTGCGCGAGGATGGCTCAAAAACGCTGCGCGCTGCACGCGACGCCGTTTCCGGCGGCTTCTTCGGCCAGTCGTCGTTCGCATCGCACGCGATCGCGAAGGAACGCAATATCGTCAAGGTGCCGGATGGCGTGCCGCTCGAGCTGGCAGGCGTGCTCGGTTGCGGCGTGCAGACGGGCGCCGGTGCGGTGATGCGTGCGATGGCCTGCCGCGCCGGCTCGTCGCTGATGGTGATCGGCGGCGGCGCGGTGGGGCTCAGCGCGGTGATGGGCGGCGTTATCCAGGGGTGTACGACGATTGTCATGGTTGAGCCGCATCAAGACCGGCGCGAGCTTGCGCTCGAGCTCGGTGCTACCCACGTGCTCGACCCGGCGGCGACCGGCGATCTGGCCGATGCGGCGCGCGCAATCTGCGCGGACGGCATCGACTATGTGCTCGACACCAGCGGGCGCCACGCGGTGATTTCAGCCGTTCCGCGCATCCTGGCGTCGCGCGGGACGTTCGGTTTCGTCGGTGTCCCGCCGGCCAGCGAGCGCGAACTCCCGTTGCCCGGCACGCTCCTTCAGTTGATGCGTGGCGGGTTCACCTATCGCGGCATCATCGAAGGAGACAGCGAGCCCGACGTGTTCCTGCCGCAACTGATGGCGCTGCATCTGGAAGGCCGGTTTCCGTTCGAGAAGATGACTCGCACGTATCCGCTTACGCGTATCAACGAAGCGATCGACGATCAGCATCGCGGCTTGTGCACGAAGATTGTCCTGCTGCCCTGATGCGGCCAACCAACCGGATTATTCCAATTGAGGAGTTCATGATGGATCTGTCGCGTCCGTTTCAAATGCTGATCGACGGCGAACTGGTGAGCGGAGACGTGCTGCTGCCGGTGGTCGATCCGGCCGACGAACAGGTATTCGCACACGCGCCGGATTGCACGCGGGAACAGCTGGATCACGCCGTCGCGGCTGCGCGCCGTGCATTTCCGGCATGGCGTGCTGTTCCGATCGAACAGCGCCGGGCATTGCTTGAACAGTTCGCGCCGCGCGTCGAAGCCGCGCGCGACGAACTCGCGGCGCTGCTGACACGGGAGCAGGGCAAGCCGCTCGCGTTTGCGCAGTTGGAGTTCCACAGCCTGCTGCGCTTCATGCAGGGACAGTGCAAGCTGACGTTCCCGCAGGAAGTCGTCAACGAGGACAGCCCGCAGCGCCGCAGCATCACGCGACGCGTGCCGCTTGGCGTGGTGGCAGCACTGGCACCGTGGAATTTTCCCGTTCTGCTGGCATGGTGGAAAGTCATTCCGGCGCTGCTCGTCGGCAATACGGTGGTGCTGAAGCCGTCGCCGCTGACGCCGCTGACGGTGCTGCGCATCGCGGAGCTGCTAGCCGACATACTGCCACCCGGCGTGATCAACGTGGTCAGCGGCGGCGACGATCTCGGGCCGTGGCTTAGCGCGCACGATGGCGTCGACAAGGTGAGCTTCACCGGTTCGACTGAAACCGGCCGGCGCGTGATGGCGGGTGCGGCGTCGACGCTCAAGCGGCTCACGCTTGAGCTCGGCGGCAACGACGCGGCGATCGTGCTGCCCGACGCGGATGTCGATGCGCTGATCCCGTCGCTGTTCTGGGCCGCATTCACCAACAGCGGGCAGGTGTGTGTCGCCGCCAAGCGGCTGTATGTGCATCGTGACCGTTACGACGCGGTGCGCGACGGACTGATTGCGTATGCGAAGGACGTGGTGGTCGGGCCTGGAGCGGATCCGCGCAGCCAGCTGGGCCCGATCCAGAATGCGCGCCAGTATCGCCGTGTACTCGACCTGATTGACGAGACGCGCCGGGCCGGTCTGAATATCTGCTTTCAGGGGAGGGTACCGGAGGGGCCCGGATACTTCGTTCCGGTCACGCTGGTCGACAATCCTCCCGAGGATGCCCGTGTGGTGGCGGAAGAAGCATTCGGCCCGGTATTGCCGATCCTGCGCTACGACTCAATCGACGAGGTGGTCGAGCGCGTCAACGCGGGTCCGTATGGCCTCGCCGGTTCGATTTGGGGGCGCGACGAAGTGCTTGCCGCGCAAGTTGCCGAACGCATCGGAAGCGGCACGGTATGGATCAACGAGAGCATGTATCTGTCTCCGGACGCGCCGTTCGCCGGCCATGGCCAGTCCGGCTTGGGCATCGAGCATGGCGTCGAAGGGATGTTGGCCTGCACCGAACCGCAGACCATCACAGTCAGGCGCAATTGATCTGATCGGTGCTGTTGTGCCAGGGCGGTACGGCGACATCGTGCGGTAGACGGATGTGGCGACGGTTGAATCGCGATCGCCGCCGCATCACCGCCGTCGCGGCGGTGTACCGTCAGTCGATGCGCAAGTAGCGCTGCATCAACAGCAACAACTGGCGTTCCAGCGTTCCGTCCTCGAAGCGCATCGGACCGGGATCCGTCAGCACGGCCATCGCGAGCGTGCTGGAGATCATCTGGATCGCGGATCTGATTTCCTGGGCCGCCACCTTGGTCGAGCGGCCAGTCAGCAATGGCGCGAGGACTGGCACGACGAGATCCTTGATGTGGTGATCGAGCAGGCGCATCGGATGTGAGTCCGGGGCGCTGGGTGCGATATAGCGCAGGACGGCTTTGAAGACGCCGCGGTTGCATCGGCACATGTCGGTGTAGTGATGGACGATGCCGCCGGTGATCGCGCGCGCATCACCGCTGCGCCAAACGGCGTCTTCTTCGATGGTTTTGTCGGCGTCGGCCCGGAGCTCGATGAATGTTGCGTCCATGACTGCCGAAACGAACGCATCTTTGTCCTTGAAGCGGCAATAGAACGCACCGGTCGAGGTGCCGGCTGCGCGAATGACGTCGGCAATGACGACATCGCCGAAGTCACCGTGCTGTTCGATCAGTTCGCGCCCGGCTCGAAGCATGTTGGCCAGCGTTGCTTCACTGCGCGATTGACGCGGCGGACGCAATGCCGGCAAAACATCGGCGTGCTGTTCGGCTGGTGCTGAAGTGCGAGCGGAGAGCCGGCGTCGGCTCTTCGGTTTGTCCGGAAATTTCTCGGATTCGGGCATGGGCGCTGGGCTGTCAATTGTTGCGAAGCAGGTTCGCATTATGCAGTACCCCGCCGATCGCCGACACCGTCTGTGTCGTACTGCCCAGACCTTCCGCAACGCTAAGGGAAAGCACGCATTGAACGACAGGTAAATGACGCTAAAAATTCGGAAACAGAATTTCGATTCTGTTTTATATGTGCATCGTGCCCCCTCCGCACGACCGCGCACATCAGGACAAGACAGCATGCGGACAGGCGGAAAAGCAATTTCCTGCCTTCAACAACGAACTCTCGAGCAACGATCATGAACACGACGAATTTTGAATTGCCTGGCGACATGGCGAACCAGTTGGTCGATCCGAAGGCCTACACCGATCTCGATCAATTGCATGCGACTTATACCTGGGCACGTGCGAACAATCCGGTGGCGCGCGCGGTCGCCGACGGGCACGATCCGTTCTGGGTCGTTACGAAGCATGCTGACATCTCTGCGATCTCACGGGACAACGTGCTGTTCCATAACGGTGACTACTCCGTGGTGTGCCGACCGAAGGCATCGATCCAGCACGTGATTGACATGACGGGGAGCCCCAACGTTGTGAAATCACTGGTGCATGTGGACGGAGAAGAACACAAGAATCTGCGCGCGCTCACGCAGTCGTGGTTCATGCCGAACAGCATTCTCAAGCTGGACGACCGGATCCGCACGCTGGCACGAGCCACGGTGGAAAAGATCCGACAGCAGAACGGGCAGACGATCGATTTCGCGAACGACATTGCGCTGCACTATCCGCTTCACGTCATCATGGACATTCTCGGCGTGCCGCAGGAAGATGCACCGCGCATGCTCTCCCTGACGCAGGAGATGTTCGGTAGCGAGGACTCCGAATTCAAGCGTGAGAAGCGGCGTGAAGGAAATTCAGATAGTGCGATGGGCAAGGCGCTGATGTCGGTCGTTGCCGATTTCAAGGCGTACTTCGAGCGCCTGACGGCATTGCGCAAGAACGATCCCCGTAATGACGTCGCGAGCCTGCTCGCGAATGCCGTGGTGGACGGCAAGCCGATCGACGAGGTGAGCCGCCTCGGCTACTACGTGATCATCGCGACGGCGGGTCACGATACGACATCGTCGTCGACGTCGGTCGCGATGTGGGCGCTGGGCCGCTTCCCCGGCCTGCTGGAACGACTTCAGGCCAATCCGGCGCTGATCCCGCAGTTCATTGACGAAGCCGTGCGTTACGCGTCGCCGGTGCGCCACTTCATGCGCACCGCAACCGCCGACACGCAAATCCGCGGAAGGACGATCCGCAAGGGCGATTGGCTGATGCTGTGCTACGGGTCGGCGAATCGTGACGAGGACATTTTTCCTGAACCGTTCGAGTTCAACATCGATCGCAAGCCGAACCGACACCTTGCATTCGGGTTTGGTGCCCACGTCTGCCTGGGGCAGCATCTCGCGAAGATGGAGATGCGCATCCTGTTCGAGGAACTTATCCCGATGCTGAGCAAGGTTCAGCTGGTCGATACCATGGATTTCATTGCATCCACCTTCGTGAGCGGACCCAAACATCTTCCCGTTCGATGCACGATGCAGTGAGCAGAATCGTTACTCCCGATCAGAGAAACATCATGAATGAAAATGACACGATCGTCGTAAAGATCGAACGCCGTACGCTCGAAACCCCTGAAATCGTCTGTATCGAATTTCGCGCGCCAGACGGCGCGCTGTTGCCCGCATTCGATGCCGGTGCACATATCGACGTACATGTGGCGCCCGGCGTCATAAGACAGTATTCACTGTGCAATCCGCCGTCGGAGCGCGATCGCTACGTGATCGGTGTACTGCGCGATTCGGCGTCGCGGGGCGGATCGATGGCGATTCACGACGGATTTGCGGAGGGAGCACTCGTGGAGATTAGTCCACCGCGCAATCATTTTCCGTTGAGTCCCGGCGTGCGCGTGCGTCTTATGGCGGGCGGCATCGGCGTGACGCCGTTACTGTGCATGGCCGAGGCACTGCAAGCGGAAGGGCGCGATTTCGTCATGCATTACTGTACGCGCAGTGCGAATGGCACCGCGTTCCTGAACCGCATCCGGCAGGCGCCGTTCGCATCGAGTGTTGCGTTCCATTTCGACGACGGAGAACCATCGCAAAAGCTCGACATAGATACCGAATTCAGCCAGGTTGGCGGCAACGAAGAGATTTACGTGTGCGGCCCGTCCGGTTTTATCGACTGGGTCTGTGCGGCGGCCGAACGTGCCGGGATACCGAAGCATCGAGTTCGGTTCGAGTATTTCAATGCGAAACCGGTCGACACGTCGCATGACGGTGCATTCGACGTCAGGATCGCGAGTACTGGGAAAACCTTCCGCATTCCCGCTGATCGCTCCATCACGGCGGTGCTGGCGGATGAGGGCATCGACATCTATACGTCGTGTGGCGAGGGCACGTGCGGTACGTGCCTTACTCGCGTCCTCGAAGGAGAGGTCGAGCACCGAGACGTGTTCCTGACCGACGATGAACATGCCGTGGGCGAGATGTGTACGCCATGTTGTTCACGCGCAAAGTCGTCGGTGCTCGTACTGGATCTGTAAGTATCGCAGGCATATCGAACCCGGCGCGATGGACGTGCCGGCTCGATCCACGGGAGAATGAACTGTGCCCCTCGCCTCAGACGCATGGAAGGCCGACTGGCAGCCCATGATGGCTGCCATCGGTCGCGACTTCGACGACAGACCGCTTGTGTTCGTTGCCGATCGCATCGAACTCAGCTCGGTGCGCCGCTGGCTGGAGCCGCTGGAGTTCGACTGCGCGTTGCACTACGACCGTGACGTTGCTCGCCGTCATGGCCATGACGAGGTCGTTGTACCGGTCGCCGCGCTGCCGACATTCGCGCTCGAACCGATGTGGTGCCCGGGTGACGTGCTGTTCGACAGCGACGCGCGCGATGCGCAGCCGTCGCGCAGCGCGGTGTCCGGTATCCGATGCGGACTGGAGCCTCCGACGATCGGTTTCTTCGCGACCGATATTGAGATCGATTATTTGCTTCCAGTGACGGTCGGTGATCGTCTGATGAAGCACGGCGCGCTGCTCGTCGCCTGCGAACCGAAGGAAACCCGGGTCGGGCGCGGCGCATTCGTCACGTGGCAGTCGCGACTCGTCAACGAGAAGCTTGACGTCGTGGCCCGCACGCGCACGACGTTCTTCCGCTACAACCCGAGCACCACATCATGACGCGTGAGCAACTATACTGGGAAGACGTGATCGAAGGCGAAGCGCTGGACAGCATCGCATTTCCGCTCACGGTGTACCGGCTGGTCATGGCCGCCGGCGCGAACCGCGATTTCAACTCGATCCATCACAACAGCGAAGTCGCGAGGGCGACGGGTGCCCCCGAAATGTACGCAAACAATTTCCTGCTGCAAGGGATGTGGGAGCGTACGGTTCGACAGTACATCGGCGAGGCGGGAGCGATCCTGCGACTGAGCGGCTTCCGGATGCGTCTGTTCAATACGGTGGGCGACACGGTCGTTGTCAAGGGGCGCGTCGCTCGCAAGTGGCTCGAGGGCGCCGGCTTCGTCGAACTCGAGATGTGGTCGGAGAATTCGAGGGGCACATCCGTTGGTCCTGGACGGATCGTCGCCGTGCTACCGACGCGATCGGCACAACTCGCATAAACCCCGTACAAGCGGGCTGGCACGATGCGGTCGGGGAGCCCCGAACCGGACAGTGACGGTCCCGCTCGAGGCAAGGCGGCCGAACCGGGCCGCCTCTCGACCGATACGCGCGAATCACCGGTTCTTCCACTCCGGCTTGCGCTTCTCCTTGAACGCCTTCGGCCCCTCTAGGTAGTCCTCGCTCGTATACAGCTCGTCGAGGTGGCGGCTCGGCGTCGTGCGGTCGCCTGCATCGACATCGTTGACGATCTTCATCGACACACGCACCGATGTCGGCGACACGGACAGAATCTCTTCCGCGATGCCCAGCGCGCCAGCCAGCGCTTCGCCAGTCGGCGTCACCCGATTGACGAGGCCGAGCTCAGCGGCTCGCCGCGCGTGAATCGCACGACCGGTCAGGATGTGTTCGAGTGCGATCTTGCGCGGAATCTCGCGTGGCAGGCGAACGAGGCCGCCGCAGGCGGCCACGACGCCGACCTTGACTTCGCTCAGCGCGAACGACGCGCGTTCGTCGGCCACGACGATGTCGCACGCGAGCGCCATTTCCGTGCCTCCCCCCATCGCGTGGCCATTGACCGCGGCAATCACCGGCTTGGTTCTGACGCGTGCGGTAAGGCCTCCGAAGCCGCTTCGCGGAATCCACATCGGATTGCCGCTGGCCGTGTACTTGAGGTCGTTGCCGGCCGAGAACGCGTCGCTGCCGGCGCCGGTCAGGATCGCGATCCAGAGATCAGGATCGGCTTCGAACGCATCCCAGATCCTGGCCAGTTCCTCATTGGCCGGCGGGTGCAGCGCGTTGCGTACATCCGGGCGGTCGATCGTGACGATCAAAAGGTGGCCTCGACGTTCGACTCTTGCGAAATCGTATGAATCGCGCAGCGCCGCGGCCCGTCGCGGAAACAGTTCGTCGAGGCGTGCCTCGCTGAATGCGAACCGATTGCCGCGATCGGTCGCGCACACACAGACCGTGTATCCGACGGGATCGCCGTCGAGCATTTCGTTGACTGTGCGCGTGTCGCCGGCCTCCGTTCTCGCGAGAAAGCGGGCCCCGTCTGCGTTGCGGCACATGGCAACCGCGTAATCGGGAATTCCCTTCGCATACACGACAGTGAACGTCTCGATGGTCGCGCGGCCCTGAGGCGTTGTGGCTCGCGGCGGTGCGGGCCAACTGTCGATCTCGGCCTGCAGGTGCGCGGAATCGCTTGGCACGAACGGCGCGGGACGCGTCGAGTAGATGCCGACCGCATACTTCGACAGGTAGCCGCCGTTCGCGCCGATCAGGCCGAAGGTGTCGCGATGCTCGCGAAGTCGTTCGACCATCGTCGCGATCGCGTGCATCGAATAGTTGTTCCCCGGGCCGCCGAAATAGGGCAGGCCGCCCGTCACGGTCAGGCCTCGCGGATCGTCGGCCGTCAGGCCGAGGCCATCGATCGCGACGCTCGACACGGCGATCGGATAGCAACTGTAGAAATCGAAGAACGCAAGATCGTCGGTCGTGACGCCAGCCTGCTGCATTGCATCGCGGCAAGCCAGCACCGCGGCCGGATACCGGCCGAGATGTTGGCGCTCCATCACTTCGCGTTCAGTGGCGGCCGCATGACCGACCAGAAACACCCATTTCCGCTCATCGATGCCGAACTCACGTGCTACGCCGACGGTTGTCAGCAGGAGCGCGGCGCCCTGATTGACCTGGTCGCGGGCAACGAGCCGCTGCGGATACGGCGACGCTATCATGCGGTTGCGCTCACCGACGGTCACGAGTTCTTCAGCAGTGAGCGGCGACACGGCGGACGATGCATAAGGATTGGCAGCGGCCACGGTAGTAAAGGGAGCGAACAGCTTCCCCATCTCGATGCCGTATTCGGCAGTCGTCTTACCGAGCGCAGT
The DNA here is from genome assembly GCF_020419825.1 of Burkholderia sp. AU30198. Classification (NCBI taxonomy): domain Bacteria; kingdom Pseudomonadati; phylum Pseudomonadota; class Betaproteobacteria; order Burkholderiales; family Burkholderiaceae; genus Burkholderia; species Burkholderia sp. AU30198. Next base: position 43,535 of record NZ_JAIZSA010000025.1, read on the forward strand.
GCGCCGCGCCGTTTCGCACAGCCCGTATGTTGGCGGCGTGCCGACCAGACCGTGACTCGTGTTGTAGCGATAGACGAGGCCGTGCAGTCCCATGCCGCGGTTATCGACGCTGCCGTCCACCTCTTCCGACCAATCCACCGTTTTGCCTTCCGCCCTGAGCCACCGGGCGGTGGAAATATTCTCCGCGCCGGCGATCAGTGCCATGCTGCATTCACCGTCGGCCAGACGCGCGCAGAACTCGTTGACGAGCTTTTGCGGCGAATCGCCCCCCCCTTTTTCCCATACCGCGATGCGCGGCGCAATGCCGAGCCGGCCGGCAACGGAGCGCGGGAAATTGTTCGAACGACCGAACGGTTGTGTGCGTAGCGGATTCGAGTCGTCGAACGTTCGGGTGGTGGCGATTGCGTCGATATGGTTGCTCAGCCGGTCGAGCGACAGCGCATCGTTGATCGCGCGCGTTGCCGACTCGGCTGCGATGTCGGCGGCACTGAGTGCGCGATAGGACGGTGAGCCGATCCGCTCGGTGAACTGACCTACACCGACGATGACAGGGGTGGACGGGGAAAGGGACATGGTGTGAGTGTTCCAACGATGGGTCGATGAGCAACGGCAAGCCGGCCGTAATGGATTATTGCGGAGCCGATCGGAGACGGATTCGTCTAAACCGACGAATCCGGATGAGCATCGCCGCGCAGCTCGACGCAATCGAAAATTCGTCGGTTCCGACGAATCGCACATCGATGATCGCGACAACAATGACGTGAAAGTCGGAACCCCTTGGAGAACATATGTCCGAAGCATTTATCGTGTCCGCCGCGCGCACTGCGGGTGGCCGTCGCAATGGCCGCTTGTCCGGCTGGCATCCGGTCGATCTCGCGGCGACGGTGATTGACGCGCTCATCGAGCGCGCCGGCGCGGATCCGGCGATCGTCGAAGACGTCATCATGGGTTGCGTCGGCCAGGTCGGCGAACAGGCGATGAATATTGCTCGCGGTGCCGTTCTCGCATCGGGTCTGCCCGAAGCCGTACCAGGCACGACGATCGACCGTCAGTGCGGTTCGTCGCAGCAGGCGGTGCATTTTGCTGCACAGGCCGTGATGTCTGGGGCGATGGACGTGGTGATTGCGGCTGGTGTGGAAAGCATGAGCCGCGTACCGATGTTCACGCCGGTGTCGCTACCGCAGCAGCACGGGCTCGGACATTTCGTCAGCCCGGGCATGGCGCGGTGTTATCCGGGCGTCGAGTTCAGCCAGTTCACGGGTGCCGAGGCGATCGCGAAGAAGTTCGGACTGGCCAAGCCGGTGATCGACGCCTATGCGCTGCGCAGCCATCGTCACGCGATTGCGGCGACCGAGGCCGGCCTGTTCAACCAGGAGATCGTCCCTGTTGCAGTGAAGACAAAGGACGGCAAGCCGAGCGGCGAGACGCATGTCATCGACGAAGGCATTCGCTTCGATGCATCGCTGGATGCCATCTCGTCGGTCAAGTTGTTGACCGAGGGCGGCGTGATCAGCGCAGCCAATGCTAGCCAGATCTGTGACGGAGCGAGCGGCGTGATGGTCGTCAACGCTCGTGGACTGAAGGCCCTGGGTGTCGAGCCGATTGCCCGGATCCATCAGATGACGGTCATCGGGCACGATCCGGTGATCATGCTCGAAGCACCGTTGCCGGCCACCCGCAAGGCACTCGACAAGGCCGGCATGACGGTCAACGACATCGACCTTTTCGAAGTCAACGAAGCATTTGCTCCGGTGCCGCTCGCCTGGCTGAAGGCGCTGGACGCCGATCCCGAGAGGCTGAACGTCAATGGCGGCGCGATCGCGCTCGGGCACCCGCTCGGTGGGTCCGGTACTCGATTGATGACGACGCTCGTCCATGCGCTGGGCCAACGCGGCAAGCGCTACGGGCTGCAGACGATGTGCGAGGCCGGCGGACTGGCGAACGTCACGATCATCGAACGCCTCTGACCGACGCGCGGTACGGGCGCGCGGTCGCTCAATGCTTGCCGTTCCCGCATGCCGAGGGACGGGCCGACCAGGTCTGTCCCATCTCACTGAAAAACGGTGCGAAGTTTGACGCCCGTAGTCATCAATCAAATTTCGGAGACAGCCTGATGAAACCTTCTCTACTGAGCGGCCTGCGTGTGGTCGATATGACGACGGTTATCTTCGGCCCGTATTGCACACAGATCCTCGCCGATCTCGGCGCCGACGTGATCAAGATCGAACCGGACGCAATCGGCGACGCATCGCGAAATATCGGAAAGTCGGCCAAAACGCCGTACATGGGGCCGCTCCATATCCGCCTCAATCGCGGCAAGCGATCGGTAGTATGGGATCTGAAAAGCAGCGAAGGACGCGACGCGCTTGAACGCCTGCTTGCTACCAGCGACATCCTCATTCACAACATCCGTCCTGACGCCGTCGAGCGTGCGCGGCTCGGTTACGAGACCGTGCGTGCATTGCGTCCGGACATCATCTATGTCCATTGCACGGGGTTCGACACCAGCGGCCCATCCAGCGGGCTGCCTGCCTATGACGACATCATTCAGGCGTCGTCGGGTGCAGCATCGTTGCTGCCGCGGGTGGATGGCAACCCGGCGCCGCGATTTCTGCCGATGGCTTTTGCCGATAAGGTTTCCGGACTGCATGCGGCCTACGCGACGATGGCAGCCGTGATTCATCGTCTGCGAACAGCCGAGGGGCAACTCGTCGAGGTGCCGATGCTGGAGGCGATTGCCAGCTTCAACCTGCTCGAACACCTGTACGAGCGCACGTTCGATCCGCCGATCGGACCAACTGGCTACGCGCGACAACTCGACCCGACGCGCCAGCCGATGCGAACGAAGGACGGCTATATCGTGATCGCGCCTTACCAGGATGGCCGATGGCTGCGCTTCCTTGAACTGGCGGGCTTGTCGCAGGTGACGCAGGAACCGGGACTGACCACGCTGATGGAGCGGCGTGCGAACGCGGACCGGCTGTATCGGTACATGGCACAGGTGTTGCCGGAAAAGACGACCGATGAATGGCTTGCGCTGCTGGCCGAAAACAACATTCCGGCCAGCCGTGTGAACACGATCGACGATCTTCTCGACGATCCACAGCTCAACGCGTCGGGGTTGTTCACGCAGCGCGAACATCCGACCGAAGGATGCTATACGGAGGTCGGTCAGCCTGTCCGCTTCTCGGCGGCTGAAAAGACGGCGCCGCGACATGCGCCCACGCTCGGCGAACACACGCAGGAGGTCAATCGCGAGCTGGGCCTCGGCGAATAGGCGAGGCGGTCGGCTCAAACCACTCGTATCCGGAGGTGACATTCCGGGAAGGTGGGCGTTTCGTCTTACCAGCACCGCATACGGAGGTGGCGGTGCCGGTGGTTGTACCGAGGTATTCGAACGACAGGAAGAAGATCGATTGAAAGTGGGGTGACGGGAGATTTTCGATATTTTCGCTCTATAAATCAGTATAACTAAATTTAATAGGTGGAGACAGATGAAGCGTTTCAGACACGTTGTAGCACCGATTGCGATGTCGTGCATTCCTCTTGTGGTACCAATGTCGGCATGGGGCGCGCTCGGTGCGCAGCCGGATTCCTATTCGCCGCTGTTGATGGGGATGGGCGGCGCATCGATTGCGAATCCGGTGGATACGATATCGGGCGCCGAGAACCCTGCCAATCTGTCGAAGGTCGGTAATCGGTTCGATTTCGCGACACTGCTGCTGACAACGGATCAGAACAACACTTACCTGTCTCCAAACAACCAGTTGTCCGGGCTGAAGTTCTTCGCGATCCCTAGCGGCGGCGTCAATTTCCAATACGACAGCAAGACGACGTTCGGCGTGGTGGTCTCCGGCGAAGGCGCGGGAGGGTTGTATAACCAGTCGAGCGTACCGGTTCCCGGGTTGAGCCATTCGACGACGATCTTCGTTGCAAACTTCATCTCGCCGACCGTCACGCGCAAACTGACGGACAACCTGGCCGTGGGCGTGTCGCTCAACTTGGTGTCGGCCGCGTTCCTTGCACGTGGTGTCGCGGTGCCCAACGGGCAGCCGATCGCCGCCGATTTGTCCAGCGGATTCTCGCAGCTGCCTGGTCACGGGATGCGCTTCGCCTACGGTGTCGGTTTCAGACTCGGGGTCCTGTGGGACGTGCTGCCGACTCTGTCCGTCGGCGCGAGCTATACATCCAAGACGGCACTCAGCCGATTCTCCGGCTACAACCGTGATGTACTCGCGTCGAGTGATGGCCGCGGCGATCTGCCGGAAGAATACGGCGTCGGCGTGTCGTGGCGTCCGATTCCCGCGCTTACGCTGGCAGCCGACTACCTCCGCATCAATTGGGGTAACACGCGGGTATTCGGCAATCCAGAGTCGTTCGGTTACAGGAACATCAATGCCGGCCGGTTCGGCGCTTCCTACGACATCAACAACCGGTGGACGGTGCGTGCAGGCTACATGGTGTCCGGCCAGTGGTCCGATTCCGCTCACACGATGACCAACGTGCTCGGTCCCGTCACGCAGAACCGATCGGTCACCGGCGGCTTCACCTATCACATCGACAAGAAGCAGGACATCAGTTTTTCGTTCGACTACGGGCTGCCGAACAAGGTCTACGGGACCGGGCCTTCCACGGGTACTAATCTCGATACATCCATCAACTTCTACGCGCTCCAGTACTCCAGGAAATTTTAAGTGTGCCGTGTTCCGGCGTTGCACGGCGACCGAACCTGCAAGCAGCGGGTTCGGTTGTCCCGCGCAATTCGGTACGCGTTTCTTGAGCATGAGATACCGCGGAGGGGCACGAATGAACAGTGAAGTATTCGACTATGTGATCGTTGGAGCGGGATCGGCGGGGTGCGTCCTAGCGGCGCGCCTGACCGAAGATCCGGCAACGACGGTTTGCGTGCTGGAAGCCGGCGGGCATGACACCAGCGCGTTGATTCACGCACCCGCCGGGGTACCGTTGCTGATGCGCAAGCCATCGCATCTCAATTACGGATACGAGACGGTGCCGCAGCCAGCGCTGAATGGGCGCAAAGGCTATCAGCCACGCGGCCGGACGCTTGGCGGATCGAGTTCGATCAACGCAATGCTGTACGTGCGGGGTAATCGCTGGGACTACGATCATTGGGCGTCCCTCGGCAACTCGGGGTGGCGGTATGAGGATGTGCTGCCGGCCTTCATTCGCGCAGAAAACAACGAGCAGTTCCGCGACCCATGGCATGGAAATGGCGGCCCGCTTGATGTCACGTATCCGCGCTTCGAAAGTGGTGCGAGTGAGCTGTTCCTGAGTGCGGCGCAACTGCACGGTATCGCGCTCAATCCCGATTACAACGGTGCGGAACAGGATGGGGCGTTCCTCTATCAGGTGACCCAGCGTAACGGTGAACGGTGCAGCGCGGCCAAGGCCTATCTGACGCCCGCTCTGCAACGGCCGAACATCAGGCTCGTGACCGACGCGATCACGGCTCGCGTCATGGTCGAAGCGGGGAGTGCGGTTGGCGTGGAGTATTACCACGACAACGTACTGCGCGAAGTCCGTGCGAGGGGCGAGGTGATCCTGTGTGCAGGCGCGTTCGGCTCGCCTCAGATCCTTCAACTGTCCGGTATCGGCCCCGGAGACGTGTTGCGGGATGTCGGTATTCCCGTCGTTAACGATCTGTCTGGTGTCGGGAAGAACCTGCAGGATCACATCGACTACATACAAAGTTGGCGTGTACGAGGTGTGGACGATACCGTGGGTATATCGGCGCGCTTCGCGATGAAGATGGTCGGCTCGATGTTCGAATGGAAGCATGACCGCACGGGTTTGCTGACCACGAACTACGCGACTGCCGGTGCGTTCGTGCGTTCGACGCCCGATCAGCCGGCCCCTGATTTGCAACTCATCTTCGTAATCGCGATGGTCGACGATCACGGACGGAAGATGCATCTCGGTCACGGCATATCGTGTCACGTCGATGTCCTGCGCCCGTACAGCCGAGGCACTGTCACGCTGGCTTCGGCGGATCCGCGTGCTGCGCCACGTATCGATCCACAATTTCTGTCCGACGAGCGAGACCTGAACCTGCTCGTCATGGGGGCAAAACTCCAGCAACGAATCATCGAATCAAGGCCGTTCGACACGATTCGCGGCGACATGCTTTATCCCACGCCGATCGACGACGAAGCTGGAATCCGGGCCGACATTCGCGATCGTGCCGACACGCAATACCATCCCGTCGGAACCTGCCGGATGGGGCCGGCGCTTGACAGGGCGTCTGTCGTCGATGCGCGGCTCCGTGTACATGGCACGAGACGGCTGCGCGTGGTCGACGCGTCAATCATGCCGACCATCGTGAGTGGCAACACCAACGCGCCGGCAATCATGATTGCAGAGCGCGCGGCCGATTGGCTGAAAGCTGACCGGGGACGGTGAACGTCATCCTGCTTTATAAAGCCGCGCGGCCGATCGAAACAACCGGCTTCTTCGAACTGGCTCGATGTTCGAGCCGCGCGATTTCGACGCTTCAAGAATCATCGGAATGATTGGAGAGAAGAGATGGAAAACAACAGCAACGATTCCGTTCCGGACTTCAAATTGTCGATCGCCGGCAAGGACCACGGCGGATCCCGCCAGAATGCGGTTTTCAATCCAGCTAACGGAAAGAAACTCGCGAATGTTCCGCTGGCATCGGTCGACGATCTGAATGCTGCCGTCAAGGCTGCACGCGACGCGTTACCTGCATGGCGAAACACCTCGTACGCGGAGCGTCAACGCATCGTTGCGAGCCTGGGCGAACTCGTCGCAGCGCATCGCGATGAACTCGTTTCGTGGCTCGTTGCGGAACAGGGGAAGCCCCGTGTTGCGGCGGAGTGGGAGATCGACGGTGCGGCGCATTGGTTCTACGGTATCGCGAAGCTGACGCTCCCGGACGAGGAGCTTGACATGGGGGATGGCCAGACAGCGATCTTGCGTCATGTGCCTATCGGTGTCGTCGGTGCCATTGTTCCGTGGAATTTCCCGATCCTGCTGGCGGTCTGGAAGATCGCCCCGGCATTGCTGGCGGGGAACACGATGGTTTTGAAGCCGTCTCCTCATACGCCGCTCACGACCCTTCTGCTGGGCAAGCTGGCGCAGCGGATTCTGCCGCCGGGCGTGCTTAACGTCATTGTGACGCCGGACGACGTCGCGCAAGCGATGAGCGAGCATCCGGATATCGGAATGATCGCATTTACCGGCTCGACGGAGACGGGAAAGAAGGTGCAGCGCTCGGCTGCCGGAACGCTGAAGCGGACGGGGCTTGAACTCGGCGGCAACGACGCTGCGATCGTTCTGCCGAATGTCGATATCGGGACGGCCGTGCCCGCGTTGTTCTGGGCGGCATTTCAGAACAGCGGGCAGTTCTGTGTGGCGACCAAGCGTCTATACGTACACGAGCAGATCTACGACGCGTTCCTCGACGCATTCGTCGCGTATGCAAAGACAGTCAAGGTGGGCGATGGCAGCGATCCGGCAACGCATCTCGGTCCGCTGCAGAATGCGCTGCAGTATCGCAAGGTGCGTGACCTGATCGCGGACACGAAATCGGCCGGCCATCGTTTCGCGCTGGGTGGCGAAGTCGACGACAGCGACGGTTTCTTTATCCCGGTGACGATTGTCGACAACCCGCCGGACGATTCGCGCTGCGTGCAGGAGGAGGCGTTTGGGCCGGTGCTGCCGCTGCTCAAGTATCGGGATGTCGACGAGGTCGTCGCGCGTGCCAACGCCACTCACTACGGGCTCGGGGCGTCCGTGTGGGGCGCTGACGTCGAGCGGGCGCAGGAAATCGCGCGTCGGCTCGAGGTCGGCGTGGTGTGGATCAACCAGATCCACATCCTGGGGCCGCAAGTGCCAATGGGTGGGGTCAAGCAGTCGGGGCTCGGGGTGGAAAACGGTGTCGCCGGGCTGGCGCACTACTGCAACACGCAAACGACGCTGCTTCGCCGACCGGGGTGACCTCGGGGAGCAGCGTTCGCGTTAATGCGTTGACGGTGATCGGGGCGGCGATCTCCGGCTCACGAGATACGACCGACCAGACCGTGCCGTTTTGTCACTCGCATCGCAATCGGCGCCGCGACGCAAGGCGTTGTAATGGGGTTCTTTGATTTCAGAATTGAAACCTCCATTCCATAGCTGAGGCTATACGGGACCGGGCTTCAGACCCGGTCACCGCACACCAATGCTGTCCGCTCGATATTCGATGTGGCTTGCTTTTTGCGTGATGGAACCTCGGCGTATTCGGCGCGCGCCGGTCAGGCAGGAATTTTCCTGAGTCGAACGGGCCTGGCCGAAGCACGGAAAGCTTCTACAAACATAAGGGGATGCAATGACTGGCGACCAAAAGCGAAATGGCGTACCGCAGGACGACGCGCGCGGGATCGCGCCCGAGCGGGAGACGGATGGCGCTCGATCGACAGCGCGGTCCGGCGACCGGCTTCGCGATGCGAACTGGGCGTGGGCGAGAGCCGGTGCGGTCTACGACTGGATGGATCACGCGCCACTTTTCGAGAACCGCGACTGAAGTTGTGGCGGGGCGGGTCGTGGCATGGCCTCGCCGAGTTCCGATTGCCGACCGGCCGGTCGGTCTCCTGTTCGTCGTCGCGATGTCGATAGCGGCTATCGGGCGATATGACGAAGATGTTGGCTGGCGAAAGCCGGGACGATGCAACCGCGCCCGACCGAAGCGACGATCCGTGCGCCGCCCAGCGAAACAAGCGGATGGCGGGCGGCGCGTCGGCGAACTTAATTCAACCCTTCACTATCCATGGCTGCCGTGACGCCTACCACCATCCAGTCCATCCTGATCGCGAACGGGTGTCGGAAAGACTCGGGTGTTGATGTCCGCGCAGAACTGACCCACTAGAGCTGGAAATTTTCATCGAATTTTGACCCACTTGATTGAATGCCCTGCTCAATCTTTGAGCAGGGGATACAAAGGTGATCACGGTGGGTATATTGGCCAAGATCAGGCGGATATATTTCCGCGAGAAGGTCCCGTTGCGCGAGATTGCGCGGCGTACGGGCCTGTCCCGAAACACGGTGCGCCGCTGGCTGCGGCAGACTGATGCCGTCGAGCCGAAGTATCCGAAGCGCGTCAGCCCGAGCGTCATCGACGACTGGGCCGCACAGCTGACAGGTTGGCTGCGTGCCGACAGTCATCGCCCGAAGCGTGACCGGCGCACCGCCCGGTTCATGTTCGAGGCGATCCGCGCCGAGGGTTACGCCGGCAGCTACGGCCGGGTGAGCGCGTTCGTGAGGCGTTGGCACGAGGAGCAGGCTGAGGCGCCTCGCAGGCAGGCCTTCGTGCCGCTCGCCTTCGAACCCGGCGAAGCCTTCCAGTTTGACTGGAGCTGCGAATACGCTTTTATTGGCGGGCTGCGGCGACGCCTGGAGGTCGCCCACGTCAAACTTAACTCCAGCCGCGCGTTCTGGCTCGTCGCCTATCCCACACAGAGTCACGAGATGCTGTTCGATGCGCACGCCCGCGCGTTCGCCGCGTTCGGCGGCGTGCCGCGGCGCGGCATCTACGACAACATGAAGACCGCCGTGGACAAGGTTGGCCGCGGCAAGGAGCGTGCGGTCAACGCGCGCTTCGAAGCGATGTGCAGTCACTACCTGTTCGAGCCGGAGTTCTGCAACCGGGCTGCAGGCTGGGAGAAAGGCATCGTCGAGAAGAACGTTCAGGACCGGCGACGTCAGATCTGGCACGAAGCAGCGCTACGGCGCTGGGAAACGCTGGAGATCCTGAACGAATGGGTCGCTGGTCAGTGTCGTGAGGCGTGGCACATGCGGCACCCGCAGTGGCCTGAGCTGACGGTCGAGGATGTGCTGCAGGACGAGCGTACCCGGCTGATGCCCAATCCACGGCCGTTTGACGGCTACATCGAGCAGACCCTGCGAGTCTCGTCGACCAGCCTGATTCACTTCCAGCGCAACCGCTACAGCGTGCCCACCGAGTACACGAACCAGCTGGTGAGCGTGCGCTGCTATCCGGCATATCTCAGCGTCGTCGCCAACGCCCAGGAGATCGCACGCCACGAACGCAGCTTCGAGCGGCACATGACCTTCTACGATTGGCGCCACTACGTCACGTTGGTCGAGCGCAAACCCGGCGCACTGCGCAACGGCGCGCCGTTCATCACGATGCCGCAGCCGCTGCAACTGCTGCAGCGGCATCTGCTGAAACACCCGGGCGGCGATCGCGTCATGACGCAGGTGCTCGCTGCGGTGCGCGAACACGGGCTCGATGCGGTGCTGCTCGCCGTACAGGCTGCGCTGGATTCAGGACGCCCCAGCGCAGAGCACGTCCTGAACGTGCTGAGCCGGCTGAAGGCGCCCGTCACGAATGGCAGCCTCGCCACGACGAAACTCCAGCTCAAGGAAGAGCCCGCGGCCGACGTGAGCCGTTACGAGACGCTGCGCGCCAACCCACCGGAGGATCGTCATGTCTAACGATATCGCGGCCCAGCTCAAGGGTCTTAAACTGCACGGCATGGCGAGCACGTGGCCGGAGCTGCTCGCGCAGTCGCGCCACACTGACTTCGAGCCGGAGCGCTTCATGAAGCAGCTGTTGATGGCTGAAACCGCCGAACGGCAGGTGCGCTCGATCGCCTATCAAATGACCGCTGCGCGCTTCCCGGCCCACCGCGACCTGAAGGGCTTCGACTTCGCGCAGGCACACGTCGACGAAGCGCTGGTGCGCGAACTGAGCGAGCTGTCGTTCCTCGAAAGCGCGCACAACGTCGTGTTCATCGGTGGTCCGGGCACTGGCAAGATCCTCGCGCAATTGAAGTTGTTGCAGCGCCTCGGGTACATGCCGGTGATCTCGGACGTGCCGCCGGCCATCATCGAACATGTGTGTGCTGTACTCGGTATCCGTCCGCTGCCGCGCGCGACCCTCGCGCGCTATGACCGCTCAGGCAGCAAATCCCGGCATCAGAAAATCCTTCGCGAGTTCGTCCGGATTCTCCCCGTCGACAGCGCCGCTCACACATGGCTGGCCAAATTAGCTGCCAATGCGGCCCGAACCAAGGCGGAATTGCCGGACATCGTCAACGTGATGCTGGAAGAGCTGGTTCGGCGCCGCTACGAACTGCCGCCGCTCGCGACGCTCACTCGGATCGCCAGCCAGGCTCGCAGCCAGCTCCATGAATCGATTTATCGCGCCTTCGTCGACTCGCTCGACGACACATTGAAGGAGCGTGTCGACGCGCTGTTTCTGAACCGGCGCGGCCGAACGCAATGGGACGAGCTCAAGCGCGAACCGAAGCGGCCCGGGCCGCGTGAAATTGCGAGCTTCCTCGAGCACATTCAGGCCATGAACGCGTTGGCCAACGGCTTGCCGCCTGTGCCGAACATGCTCTCGGTTCCGAAGCGCATGCAGTTCGTTACTGAGGCGCGTGCGCTCGATGTGCACGAAATGCGGGCGCTCAAGCCTGCCAAGCGCTATACACTCGCGCTGCTGTTCATGCTCGCGCAACGCCAGAAGGCGCTCGATGACGTCGCCGAGATTTTCATCAAGACCGTACGCAACCTCGAGCACACCGCCAAGCTTCGACTTCAGCAGTACCAGCTCGCGCATGCTGATCAGTTGCAGTCACTCGTCAGCCAGTTCCGCGACATCCTGAACGTGCTGCAGGATGATGAAACACCCGCGGCCATGCGCATCGCGCAGATGCGTGCCGCATTAAACGACGATCCCGATGCCGTCCTGATCCGCTGCAATGAGCATATCGCTCAAGCCGGCAATCATATCTTTCCGTTCCTGCTCGCACCGTACAAAAACCTGCGCTCGTTGCTGTTCCAATGTGTCGAGCAACTGTCGCTGAAGCCCAGCTCACAGGACGACGCCTTACTTCGGGCGCTCGAGTGGATCAAGCAACTGCGTATGTCGCGACGCGAATATCTGTTGCTCAGCGACACCGATCTCGCGCAATTGCCGCTCGACTGGCTCCCGGAAAAGTGGGAGCGATGCGTATTGCCGGATGGCCGAGCGGCGCGCCTGCTGCACCGGAAGTATTTCGAGCTCTGCGTGTTCAGCCAAGTCATGCGGGAACTCAATTCCGGCGACATCTTTGTCGAGGGCAGCGATCAATACGATGACCCGCGCGAACACCAGGTGTCGTGGGCCGAATTCCGCGAGGAATTGCCGCGCTACAGCGAACTCGTCGACTTCCCTGTCGACAGCCGGGCCTTCGTCCAGAAACTGAAAGATGAACTCTGCGCGCTGGCCGACAAGGTAGACGCGGGTTTCCCGGAAAATGACCACGTCGAGATCGGTGCGCAGGGTCTTATCCTCCACCGTCTCGACAAGAAACCCGATCCGCCCAACCGGACCTTGATCGATCAGGCAATCACTGCCTCGATGCGGCCGGTCAGCATCCTGGATATCCTCACCGAAACCGAGCAATGGCTTGATCTGCATCGGCTTTTCGGTCCGCTCTCGGGATTCGAGGCGAAGGTCGATGATCCGCGCAAACGCTTCATCACGACGCTGTTCTGCTACGGCTGTAACCTCGGACCGACGCAGACTGCACGCTCAGTCAAGAATCTGAGCCGCAAGCAGGTTGCGTGGCTGAACCTGAAGCACGTCACCGAAGAACGGCTCGACAAGGCGACCGTCAAGGTGATCAACGCGTATAACCAGTTCGCGTTGCCGAAATTCTGGGGCTCGGGTAAGCGGGTGTCGGCCGACGGCACGAAGTGGAATCTGTACGAACAGAACCTGCTGTCGGAATATCACATCCGGTACGGCGGCTATGGCGGGATCGGCTACTACCACGTGTCCGACATGTACATCGCGCTGTTCAGCCACTTCATCCCGTGCGGCGTGCACGAGGCAGTGTACATCCTCGACGGCCTGATCAAGAACGCCTCTGACGTGCAGCCCGATACCGTGCATGGCGACACGCACGCGCAAAGCGCGCCGGTGTTCGCGCTCGCGCATCTGCTCGGGATCAATCTGATGCCGCGCATCCGCGACATCAAGGAGTTGGTGTTCTACAAGGCCGATCGGCGCCGGCGCTACAAGAACATCGAATCGCTTTTCCGGGCGAGCATCGATTGGGGGCTGATCGAACGGCATTTCCCCGACATGTTGCGCGTCGCGGTGTCGATCAAGGCGGGACGGATGACACCGTCAACGATTCTGCGTCGCCTTGGCTCCGAGAGCGCCAAGAACAAATTGTACTTCGCCTTCCGCGAACTCGGCCGCGTGATCCGAACGATGTTTCTGCTGCGCTATATCGACGATCCGGAAATGCGTCAGACCATCCACGCGGCGACGAACAAGAGCGAGCAGTTCAACGACTTCGCGAAGTGGCTAATGTTCGGCGGCGAAGTGATCGCCGAAAATATCCGGCACGAGCAGCGCAAGGTCATCAAATACAACCAGCTCGTCGCGAACATGGTGATCCTGTACAACGTGCAATGGATGTCGCGCAAACTCAAGGCGCTGCAGGACAAGGGGCTACCGATCGACGCCGAGGTATTGCAGGCGCTCTCGCCGTATCGACGCGAACACATTAACCGGCTCGGCTCCTATCTGCTGGATCTCCAGCGGCGGGCGGCGCCCCTCGACCCAAGCATCGATTTCTCTTTTGAATCAGCCGCTTAAGGCAATTTTGGCGAAAATTTCACGAATCCCGGCCGACCCTCCCGTTGGCCGTGCCCGGTCGCTGCCTCACCGTCACCAGTCCGCACGCGCGCGCGAGCTGTCCGCTGCGCAGCATCGCCAGCTGGTCGGCCGGCTTCAGGCGATCGAGCGTTAGGCGATCGCGCAGCAGCGCCAAGGGGTGCCGGCCGAGCGTGAAGCCCATCGCGCGATAGGGGGAAATCTGGCGCTTCAGCCGGCTGTGCCGCCAAGACCCAATCGGGGTAACCTTGATTTCCGTGGAGTTCTCCGGTTAGAGCGCTCTAGACTGCATGCGGGTTTGCGACCCGCCCCCACTAAATATTGGTTTAAAATCAAATGGTTGTTGTCTGGGTGCCATGCCGGCGGGTTCGAGGCATACCGTCAAACCAACCGTTAATAGGAAATGAAAGCGCGCGAGTCTCCCGCAAGGTGATGCACCGTCATCGCGGCGCATGTCGGGTCAGTTGCCGACGCGAACCAGGCGAACTTCGTAGCAGCAGTCGCGTGGCGCGTCGGCGGCACCGTCTCGGTGACGAACCAGGTGCAATTCGAAGATCAGCCTTTGCGATATGAGCGCGGCCACTACCTTCTTGCCATGACACGTTCACGCAGGTTCAGCAATCGATGCTATATCAGGATCGACGGCCGATCTGGAATGAGTGTCGGACTGACCTTCGCCGCGACCATCCCCGCGTTGTAACGTGGTAAAGCGATTTCTGCCTCCTGCCCATGGTGGAGTATTCACAACAGACTCGCCATCAAATTGTAGGTGTACCCCGTTCTGGCAATGTCCGGGCGATCTGTGCAAGGCGTCGCAGGGGAGTGAATACGAGCTAGCGATTACGCCGCTGTCTTGAGCGAAGGCACGGGCGCGGCGCCCGCCGCGTCATGCCCGGCAATCGCAAGCGCGAGCACGGGATTCAGGCTGTCCACCATCGCGCTGGGAATCAGGATCGTCGCGCCGCGTTCCTTCGTCGTTTCGTAGATGATGTTCATCGCCCGCAACTGAAGCGCACCCGGATGATTTTCGTAGACCTGCGACGCTTCGACGAACTTGGCGGCGATTTCGGCCTCCGCCGAGCCGAGGATCACCCGTGCCTGCTTTTCGCGCTCGGCTTGCGCCTGCCGCGACATCGAATCCTGCAGCGCGACCGGGATCGCGACATCGCGGGTCTCGACCGAGCGGACAGTCACGCCCCATTCCACGGTCTTTCTGCCAATCTCGTCGCGCAAGTGCATGTCGGCCGCCTTGCGATCCGACAACAATGCAGCCAGCATCGATGCCCCGATCATTTCCCGCAGTGAGGTTTGCGCAACGCGGTCAATGGCTTGCCGGTAGTCGGTGATGGCGAGCGCGGCTTTCTGCGCGTCATGGACGTGCCAGAAAATCACGGCGTCGACGTTGACAGGAACGGTGTCTTTGGTCAGCGCTTGTTCGGCGTTGAAGGCGGTGGTTTGAATACGTTCGTCGATGATCGCGACAACGTTGTCCAGGATTGGAATGATCATGAAGAAACCGGCACCCTTGACGCTTTGCAACTTGCCAATCCGAAGGATCACGAACTTTTCCCAGACGTTGGCGACCCGCACGGACAACGCGATCAGTACCGCGACGATAAAAAGGGAGACCGCGAGATACAGGTAGCCCCACGCGCCGGCGGCGAATGCCGCGAGGACGAACGCAGCCGATAAAACGAGTGTGATGGGATTCATGGTGAGGCTCCGTTTGGGTGACAACGACCTGTCGGATGAGCGATGAAGCGCGCCGCATTCAGGTCGTCTTGGGCATTCTGGCAACAGGGACAGAGGCCCTTGATGTGAGTGTGCGCGCCATTGCAGTGCCGATCGGTACGGTGCCGTACCTCGATCGAGCGCGTTGTGCCTGACTGACCGGGTGGCGAGGCATCGGGCGATCCGGGGTGTGAACGGCGGGCAGGTCACCACGAAACGTGCCCCGCAGACTGTTCTTCAGCGTACCGACTCGTCGGGCCGCCGCGACGCATGATGACGTTCGTCGTCATTTTCTGTCGGGAGCGGTTCATGAAATTTCCGGTCTATATCACGCATCACGGGAATCCCCGCTATCGCGGCGCGCTTCCGGATTTTCCGGAAATCGATGTGGAGGGCGACTCGTATGGCGAGTTGCAGGCGGCCGCGGCGCGACAGGTCATGGCCTGCTATGACCGCTCCGCGCGTCTCGTGCCGCCGCCGACCACGGACATGGCGATATTGCAGGCGTCGGATGTCGACCGGGGTAACGGAATCTGGCGGTTCTTCGATATCGACCTGACCGGCGTGACCTCGAGTTCCGTGCGGATCGCGCTGTGCCTGCCGAAGCGCATCGTGCGCGACATCGACATGACGGCGAGCGCGCTGCGCATGACTCGCGACGCGTTCGTGTCGATGGCGTGCGCGAACGCCGCCGACCGATCCGCGCAGCATCGCGACGTGCGTTTCGAACCCGTCGCGAAATCGCTGTCGGAAGCGGGTTGATGGTGCGACGCACAGCGTATGACGCCGGACGGGTGGTGCGGTCATTGGGAGAAGGTGCGTTGAAGATTCACGTTGCGCGTGTTTCGCGACGCCGGACATCGCCATGGAGCAATGCACGGCCGATTCGCGAGGAGTTCTTCGGCGATGAACGGCTTGCGCAGCATGCGGGCAGTCTGGCGCGTGCGCAGAAGGTACTTCCCGGGGCGCCCTCTGGCCCGTCTCTGGCGACGCGGCTGAAGGACAACGCGGATCATCTGCTGAAGGCGTACCGGAATACGGTGGCCGCAGATGCGCGCGGCGAGGAAATCACGCCGGCAGCGGAGTGGCTGCTCGACAACTACTATCTCGTCGCGGAGCAGGTGCGGCAGATCCGCGACGATCTTTCCCCGCGCTATTACCGGCAACTGCCCAAGCTCGGCAATGGGCCGTTTGCCGGGTATCCGCGCGTATTCGAGATCAACTGGTCATTCGTCGCCCATACGGACAGCCGTTTCGATCCCGATATGCTGTGCCGCTTCATGCTCGCCTATCAGGCGGTGGAACCGCTGACGATCGGCGAACTGTGGGCAGTGGCGATCACGCTGCGGATCGTCTTGATCGAAAACCTGCGGCGGCTCGCGGACCAGATCATCGACGATCGGCACGCGCGACTCGACGCCGACGCGCTCGCGGATCGCCTGCTCGGCGAACGCGGGCAGGCACGGGTGGAAACGGAGCCGCTCGTCGCCCGTTATGAGCAGGCCGTATTGCACGATGCGTTCGCGGTGCAACTGATTCAGCGGCTGCATGATCCCGATCCGGCCGTCGCGCCGGCGCTGGCGTGGCTGCATCGGCACCTGGCGGCGCGCGGCGCGACGCCGGACCAGATCGTCGCCTCCGTCAACCATCAGCAGGGCGCCGCCAGCCTGACCGTGCGCAACGTGATCACCAGCATGCGGCTGATTTCGGAAGTGGACTGGACCGATCTGTTCGAGCGCATCAGCCTGGTCGATCAGGTGCTGCGCAGCCATCCGGGCTTCGCGGAGATGGATTTCCCCACGCGCAACCTGTATCGCGACGCGGTGGAAGCGCTTGCCCGCGGCGCGCCCGTCAGCGAACTCGAGATTGCCCGCCGCGTCGTCGCCGATGCAGCGGCGCAAGGGGCGAGCCGCGTGCCGGCCGCCGGCGCGGTGCCGGCCCGCGAGACGGACCCCGGTTACTACCTGCTGGCGGACGGCCGCACCGCGTTCGAGGCGGAGATCGGCTATCGGCCGCCCGTTGCGTTGTGGTTACGGCGCCTGACGCGCCACGCCGGTCTCGGCGGCTATCTCGGCCGTATCGGGCTGATTGCGGCACTGCTGCTCACGGCCATGCTGGCGTGGCTCACTCGCATCGAGCCACCCGGTCACTGGTTGATCTGGCTCGGCGTCGCCGGCCTGCTACCCGCGCTGGATACCGCGGTCGCGCTCGTCAATCGCAGCGTGATGCGCGATGTCGGTGCGAAGATCCTGCCCGGCCTCGCCTTGCTCGACGGCATTCCGCCGGGCCTGCGCACGATGGTCGCCGTGCCGGTGCTGCTGACGACGGAAGCGGCGCTCGGCGAGCAGATCGAGCAACTGGAAATTCATCACCTGGCGAGCCCTGACGGCGCGCTTTACTTCGCCTTGCTCTCCGACTGGGTGGACGCGCCCACCCCGCACGCAGACAGCGACGACGGGCTGCTGGCATCCGCGGTGGCGGGTATCGACCGGTTGAATCGCCTTTATCCGGCGGCGCCGGGCGAGGGCGAGCGCTTTCTGCTGCTGCACCGCAAGCGCGTGTGGAACGACGGCGAACGGTGCTGGATGGGCTGGGAGCGCAAGCGCGGCAAGCTGCACGAGCTGAACCGGTTGCTGCGCGGGGCGTCGGACACGACATTCATCTCGCTGGCAGGCAGGCCGCCGCGCGTGCCGCCTGACGTGCGCTACGTGATCACGCTCGATGCCGATACGCGGTTGCTGCGCGATACCGTGCGCCGCCTGATCGGCAAGATGGCGCACCCGCTCAACCGGCCGGTATTCGATTCGGCGAGCCGGCGCATCGTCGAAGGCTACGGCGTGCTTCAGCCGCGCGTCACGTCGTCCCTCGCAAGCGGTGACGAGGGGTCGCTGTTCCAGCGCGTGTCGTCGAGCGCGCACGGCATCGATCCCTACGTGTCGGCCGTATCGGATGTCTACCAGGATCTGTTCGACGAAGGCTCCTATGCGGGCAAGGGCATCTACGACGTCGACGCGTTCGAGGCGGTGCTCGCCGGCCGCGTGCCGGAGAACACGGTGCTCAGTCACGATCTGTTCGAAGGCATTTTCGCGCGGGCCGGGCTGGCGTCGGATGTCGAGGTCGTCGAAGCGTCGCCGTCCCGCTACGACGTCGCGGCGGGACGCCTGCACCGGTGGGCGCGCGGGGACTGGCAGCTCCTGCCTTGGTTGATTTCCGGCCATGAACGGCTGACGGCGGTCGGCCGCTGGAAGATGCTGGACAACCTGCGCCGCACGCTCACGGCGCCCGCCATGCTGATCGCGCTACTGGCCGGATGGATGCAGCCGCTCCCCGTATCGCTGGGCTGGAGCGCCTTCGTGCTGGTGATGATCGCGCTGCCGTTCCTGTTGCCCGTATTGAGCGGACTGGTGCCGCGCTGGCGGCGCACGCATGTCAGGATGACGACGCGCAGCGTGCTCCATGCGTGGTCGATGGAGCTGCGCTTCGCGTTGACGCGGTTCGGCCTGTCGATCGTCATGCTGCCGCAGCAGGCGTGGTCGATGGGCGACGCGATCGCGCGTACGCTGTTTCGCTTGGGGATCAGCCGTCGCCACCTGCTCGAATGGACGACAGCGGCCGCAGCGGGCGCGCGCGACCGGCGGACCCTCGCGTCCACCTATCTGCAAATGCGCGGCGGCGTGACGCTCGCGCTGCTTGCTGCGGCTGCCAGCCTGACGGCGGGCTGGCGCTTCGATCGTCATACGGGCTGGCTGGCCGTGCCGTTCGCACTCGTCTGGCTCGCCGCGCCGGCGATCGCGTATTGGCTGAGCCGTGCACCACGGCCGGCGGGCGAACTGGCGGTGACCCCGCACGATGCGCGTCAACTGCGGCTCGACGCGCGCCGGACCTGGCGTTATTTCGAGACGTTCGTGACGGCGGACGATCAGATGCTGCCGCCGGACAATTTCCAGGAGGACCCGAAGCCCGTTTGTGCGCGCCGGACTTCGCCCACCAATATCGGGCTGTACCTGTTGTCCGTCGTCAGCGCCCGCGAGTTCGGCTGGCTCGGCACGCAGGACGCGGTGTCGCGGCTGGAGGCGACGCTCGCGACGATGCGGCTGATGTCGCGCTATCGGGGCCATTTCTACAACTGGTACGACACGCGCGACCTGCGGCCTCTCGAGCCGCGGTATGTATCGTCGGTCGACAGCGGCAATCTCGCCGGGCACCTGATCGCGCTCGGCAACGGTTGCCGGGCGTGGGCGAATCAGCCCGCTGGCGTGGGACGGCAGGCCGCGCATGAAGGGATCGGCGATACGCTGGCGCTGTTGCGCAAGGCCGTGTGCCGAAATGGCGACGTCCGGACGGCCTTGCACGGTGAATTCGAGCGGGCCGCGACCGAACTGGAGGACACGCTCGCCGCGACGGATGGCCGCGCCGCGACGGAATGGAACGCGATCACGATCCTCGCTGCGACAGTCGCCGACGTCGCGCGCGCGCTGATGGACGAGGTCGGCCGGGTGCGGGGCGGCGACGTCGACGACGTGCTGTTCTGGGCGCAGGCGCTGGAGCATGGGGTGCAAGGGCATTGTCGTGACGCGACGCGCACGCCGGACGAAGCGGACGTGCTGAACAAGCGTCTTCAGGTGCTGGCCGATTCCGCGTTGCAGATGGCCTATGCGATGGAGTTCGGCTTTCTGCTCGACCCGGTGCGGAACCTGCTTTCGATCGGCTATGCCGTGGCCGACGGCCAGCGCGATCCCGGCAACTACGACCTGCTGGCGTCGGAGGCTCGCCTGGCGAGCTTCGTCGCGATCGCGAAAGGGGATGTCCCGGCGCGCCACTGGTTCCGGCTCGGCCGCCTGGCGACGCCGATCGGGCACGGCGCCGCGCTGGTCTCGTGGTCGGGATCGATGTTCGAATACCTGATGCCGTCGCTCGTGATGCGCGCGCCGGACAGCAGCCTGCTCGCGCGGACCAACCATCTGGTGGTGCGTCGGCAGATCGCCTACGGCGACGGGCTGCGGCTGCCGTGGGGCATGTCCGAGTCGGCGTACAACACGCGCGACATCGAGCTGACCTATCAGTATTCGAGCTTCGGCGTGCCGGAGCTGGGGCTCAAGCGCGATCTCGACCAGAATCTGGTGGTCGCGCCCTATGCGACCGCGCTGGCGGCGATGGTCGCGCCGCATGCCGCCGCGTGCAACTTCGAACGGCTGCGCACGGCCGGCGCGTGCGGGCGCTTCGGCTTCTACGAAGCGCTCGACTATACGCCCGCACGCGTGCCGGAAGGTGTGCCGGTTGCCATCGTGCAGGCGTTCATGGCGCATCACCAGGGCATGTCGATCGTGGCGATCGCCAATGCGTTGCTGGGCGGGCGCATTCGCACCTTCTTCCATGCGGAACCGGCCGTTCGAGCCACCGAGCTGCTGTTGCAGGAGCGGGTGCCGGGCCGGGTCGCGGCAGGGCGGCCGCGGGTCGACACGCGCCCCGCCGGCAGGATGCATGGGATCGATGCCGGCGTGGCGCGGCGCCTGCTGTCCGCGAACGATCCCGCCCCCGTCACGCATCTGCTGTCCAACGGCCGCTATGCCGTGATGCTCACGGCCGCGGGGTCCGGCTACAGCCGTCGCGACGATCTGGCCGTTACGCGCTGGCGGGAGGACGCGACGCGCGACGATTGGGGCAGCTATCTGTATCTGCGAGACGCCGAGAGCGGTGACGTCTGGTCGGCCACATGGCAGCCCACTGGCGTGGTACCGGACAGCTACGACGTGACGTTCACCGAGGATCGCGCCGAGTTCGTGCGTCGCGACGGCACCTTGACGACGTCGCTCGAGGTGGTGGTATCCGCCGAGGACGACGCAGAGGTGCGTCGAGTGTCGGTAGCCAACACGGGCACCCGGCCGCGCGTGATCGAATTCACGTCGTACGCGGAAATCGTGCTCGCGCCGGCCGCCGCCGATCACGCGCATCCTGCATTCTCGAAGCTGTTCATCGAGACCGAGTACATGCCGGCATCCGGCGCCATCCTGGCGACGCGCCGCAAGCGCGCGCCGAACGAGGCGGAGGTTTGGGCCGCTCATCTGGCGGTGACTGTCGGCGAAACCGTCGGCGCGGAAGAATTCGATACCGATCGATTGCGTGTCATCGGACGCGGACGCAGCGTTCGCTTGCCGCTTGCGCTGACCGAACGGCGTGCGCTGAGCGCTTCCGAAGGCGCGGTGCTGGACGCGGCGTTCACGTTGCGGCGGCAACTGCGCATCGAGCCGGGCGCGAAGGCGAGCATCGTCTACTGGACCATCGTCGCGGATTCGCGCACGCAGTTGCTCGATCTGGTCGACAAGCATCGCGACGGCGAATCGTTCGCGCGTGCGGCGATGCTCGCGTGGACCCAGGCGCAGGTGCAGCTGCGGCACAGCGCGGTGAGCCTTGACGAGGCCGCGTTGTTCCAGCAGCTGGCCGGATACATGCTCTACAGCGATGCGTCGATGCGGCCGGGCTCCGCGGCGCTGCTGCGCCATGCGGCGGCGGTATCGGCGGCGGGCGGCGTGGGCGCGTCGCCGTTATGGACGCATGGCGTATCGGGGGATCTGCCGATACTGCTGGTCCGGATCGACGACATCGAGCACGTCGCCATGGTGCGGCAGTTGATTCGCGCGCACGAGTACTGGCGGATGAAGCGGCTCGAGGTCGATCTGGTCATCATCAACGAGCGCGCGGCGTCGTATGTGCAGGATTTGCAGGCGGCGCTCGAGGGGCTGGTGCGGCCCCGGCAGCCGCCGGGCGAAGCCGGACGCGGCAGTATTTTCGTGCTGCGCGAGGACCTGATGGCGGTGGCGGCGCGCGCGCTGTTTCCGGCGGTTGCGCGGGCCGTGCTTGCCGCGCGCAACGGCCGGCTGGTGGATCAATTGCGGCGCCTCGGGGCGTCGCCGCTGCCCGCGCGCCCGGATGCCGCGAGCCCGCCGTTGCTGCCGCCTGCGAATCCGTCACCGAAGGGCGCACAGGCCGGCGCCGGTCTCGAATACTTCAACGGCATCGGCGGTTTCGCGCGCGGCGGCCGCGAATACGTCGTGATCCTGCAGCCCGGTCAATGCACGCCGATGCCGTGGGTCAACGTCGTCGCGAATCCGTCGTGCGGCTTCCTGACATCGGCGGAGGGGGGCGGCTATACCTGGGTGACGAACAGCCGCGAGCATCCGCTGACGCCGTGGTCGAACGACCCGGTCACCGATCCGCCGAGCGAAGTGTTCTACATCCGCGACGACGAGACGGGCGTGCGCTGGGGGCCGCAGGCGGGTTCGATCGGCGACGACGCGCCGAGCGCGAGCGCTTTCGTGGCGAGTCATGGCCAGGGCTACAGCCGGTTTGCGCATTCCGCCGCCGACGTCGCCGTCGAGTTGCTGCAGTTCGTGCCGCTGGCCGATCCTGTCAAGATTTCCCGGCTGACGTTGCGCAACCTGTCGAGTCGGCGCCGCCGGCTGTCCGTCGCCACCTATGCGGAGTGGGCGCTGGGGGCGCCGCGCAGCGTCGCGGCGCCCCACACCGCGAGCGAGATCGATCCGCCGACCGGCGCGATGTTTGCCCGCAACGACTGGAGTCAGGTGTATCGCGGCAGCGTGGCGTTCGCCGATTTATGCGGCCTGCAAACCTCGTGGAGCGCGGACCGGCGCGAGTTCATCGGCCGCAATGGCGTCCTGAGCGATCCCGCCGGTTTTCCGGGCAGGGCCGGCGCGTCGCCGTTGTCGGGCCGCGTCGGCGCCGGGCTCGACCCGTGTGCCGCGTTGCAGACCACGGTCGATCTCGAACCCGGCGGCAGCGTCGAAATCGTCTTGCTGCTCGGCGAAGGCGCCGATGCGGCAGCGGCGCGACAGTTGATCGCGCATTACCGTCAGGCGGATCTCGACGCGATATTCGCCGCCGTGACGGCGTTCTGGGACGAGACGCTCGGCGCCGTTCAGGTCGAAACGCCCGATCGCGCGATGGATCTGATGCTGAATCGCTGGCTGCTGTACCAGACGCTGTCGTGCCGGATCTGGGCGCGTGCGGGCTTCTATCAGGCGAGCGGCGCGTACGGTTTTCGCGACCAGCTGCAGGACGGCATGGCGCTCACGGTCGCCCGCCCGGCCCTGACGCGCGAGCATCTGTTGCGGGCGGCGGCGCGCCAGTTTCCCGAGGGCGACATGCAGCACTGGTGGCTGCCCGAAAGCGGCAGCGGCGTACGCACGCGGATCTCCGACGATCGCGTCTGGCTCGCCCATGCGGTTGCGCACTACGTCGACGTCAGCGGCGACCGCGCGATTCTCGATGCGTCGATCCCGTTCATCGACGGGCGACCGCTGGCCGCCGACGAGCACGACGCGTTCTTCATCCCGCGCGTCTCGGAAACGAGCGCGTCGCTGTTCGACCATTGCGTGCGCGGGCTGCAGTCGAGTCTCGCGCAGGTCGGCGAGCATGGCCTGCCGCTGATCGGCACGGGCGACTGGAACGACGGCATGAACCGGGTTGGCGAGGCCGGGCGGGGCGAAAGCGTCTGGCTCGGGTGGTTCCTGCATGCGACGCTCACGGCGTTCGCCCCGCTCGCCACGGCGCGCGGCGCGGGCGAACTGGCGGCGCGCTGGCTGACGCGCGCCGGCGCGTTGCGCGATGCGCTTGCCGATGCGGGGTGGGATGGCGAGTGGTATCGGCGTGGCTACTTCGACGACGGTACGCCGCTCGGCTCCGCCGGCAACGCCGAATGTGCGATCGACGCGATCGCGCAGTCGTGGAGCGTGCTGTCGGGCGCGGCGGACCCGGCGCGCGCCGCGCAGGCTATGGACGCGCTGGAGGCGCGGCTGATCCGCCGCGACGATGGCTTGGCATTGCTGTTCGCGCCGCCGTTCGATCGATCGCCGGTCGATCCTGGCTATATCAAGGGCTATCCGCCGGGCATCCGGGAAAACGGCGGCCAGTACACGCATGCGGCCACGTGGTCGGTGCTTGCGTTTGCGCAAATGGGTGACGGAGATCGCGCCGCGAAGCTGTTCGCGCTGCTCAATCCGGTCAATCGCAGCCGCACGCGCAGCGGCGCGAATCGTTATCGGGTGGAGCCGTACGTGGTCGCGGCCGACGTCTATTCGGTCGCGCCGCATGTCGGCCGCGGCGGATGGACCTGGTACACCGGCTCGGCGGGCTGGCTTTATCGTGCGGGCGTCGAAGGCCTGCTCGGCCTGCGCAGGCATGGCGACATGCTGTCCATTCAACCGTGCATACCGCGATCCTGGCCGGGCTTCAGGGCAACGCTGCGCCACGGGGCGTCGCACTACGACATCGTCGTCGAGAATCCGGACGACGTCAGCGGCGGCGTGTCCCGCCTCGTCGTGGATGGCGTGCGGCTCGCCGCCGGAGAAGCGATGGTGCGACTCGTGGACGACGGTCGGCGTCACAGCGTGGTCGTGACGCTGGGGGCGGCGCAAGCGGTGCTTCTGTGAGGCGACGGGGCGGCATCCGGGCCGGTACGTTAGCGGACGGACTGCGCGCGATTCACCGCCCATCATGAACCGACGTCCCGAATTTCATCGGGATGTCAGCGCATGGGCTTCCGTGCGTCGTGCCGGATCGGACGGCGCGGCGGCAACCCGAGGGGATGATCATGAGAAAGCTACATTCCATGGCAGTCGAGATGGCGATCGTCACGTTGACGATCGTCGTGCTGGCGGGTTGCGGCGGTATGTCTCGCCGCGGAACGGATACCGTGATCGGGGCGGGTGTCGGTGGCGTCGCCGGCGCGGTCCTGACGGGCGGCAGTGCGTTGGGCACGGTGGGCGGCGCGGCCGTCGGCGGCGTTGTCGGCAACCAGGTCGGGAAATAGGCCGGCCGACGGGCAGGGAATCGGCACGCGCACTCGCCGTCGCGGCGAAGCGCGCGCGGATACATGCGTGACCCGGAGTGCGACCGGTATGTCGGCATTTCTCCTGAACGGCGAGCTGAGGCTGTCCTGGTGGCAGCTTGCGGGAGTCGTGTTCGCGCTCACGCATGTCACCATCATCAGCGTGACCGTGTACCTGCACCGCTGTCAGGCGCATCGGGCGCTGGATCTGCGCCCGTGCGTCAGCCACTTTTTCCGGTTCTGGCTGTGGTTGACGACCGGCATGCTGACCCTGCAGTGGGTCGCGGTGCATCGCAAGCATCACGCGAGAAGCGAGACCCCGGAGGATCCGCATAGCCCGCGAACCCGTGGCCTCGCGACCGTGCTGCTTCGCGGCGCGGAACTGTACCGGGAGGCAGTGCGGAACGAGGAGACGCTGCGCCGGTATGGATCGGGTACGCCCGACGACTGGCTCGAACGCCACGTCTATGCCCGCTATCCGAATCTCGGCGTCGGGCTGCTCGCCGTGATCGACGTCGGGCTGTTCGGGCTCCCCGGCGTGGCGGCGTGGGCGATCCAGATGATGTGGATTCCGTTCTGGGCCGGCGGCGTAGTCAACGGTTGCGGCCACTTCAGCGGGTATCGGAATTTTGCGACGCTCGATGCGAGCACCAACATTTTCCCGCTGGGCATCCTGATCGGCGGGGAAGAACTGCATAACAATCACCACGCATACGTGACGTCCGCGAGGCTGTCGAACCGATGGTTCGAGTTCGACATCGGCTGGCTGTACATCCGCCTGCTGGCGGCGTTGAGACTGGCGACCGTTCGGCGACTCGCAACGAAGCCGCGCCTGCTTCCGAACAAGGCAGTGGTCGACGATGCAACGCTGCAAGCGGTTATCCGCAACCGCCATGCGGTGATGGCCGCCTATGCGCGCATGCTCGAACCCGCCTGCCGGCGGGAACTGCGCCGCATGAAGGACATGAGCCGCGACGACAAGCGCGCGTTCGCGCTCGCCATGAAACGCTGGCTGCGCCAGGCCTGGGGCCATCGAGGCAAGCCCGATCTGCGGGCGCTGACGAGCCCCAATGCCAATCGGCGAATGCGCGTGTACGTCGATATGTACGAGGCGTTGCTCGAGCTATGGACGTGGTCGCACGCGTCGCACGAGCAATTGCTGGTTCAGTTGCAGGATTGGTGCCGTTGCGCGGAGCAGAGCGGTATCAAGGCGATTGCCGATTTCTCGATGCGCCTGCGCCGGTATGCGTGATCCCGGCACGCCGGTGACCCACCATGCGGGACCGGCATGCCACAGTGTGCGGCGCAAGCGCCGCTCATCTCGCCCGATTGTCTGGGTGCGAATAACGCCACTTGCTTGCATTGGAATTGATGCCGGCATCCTGGCGGATGCGCTTTTCGGCGCGTTCGACGTCGGCACGGGCCAGATCATCCCGCTGCTTTTGCCGGGTCGCGTCATCGCGCCGATCGATTGAGGTGCCTGAGTGATATTTCATGGATTGCTCCTGAGTGAGGTGTGCTCGCGTCGGGCCGGATGCGGCGGACGAATCAGATCGCCGCAGGGGCGATCTTGCCGTCCACGATGTCCTTGCCGAATTGCATCGCCAGGTCGAGTGCGAGCGCCGCCGTTTGCGGAGCGCCATGCTCGAAAATGGTCGAGTAACGCGGTGCCGTTGCGGAGGTAGCCGGAATCGTGTCGATGCGCACGATTGAAGCAAAACGCTTCGGGCCGGGAGCGTGGGGATCGCCGAACGGCGGGAAAAGCATTTGTGAATAGACGCGGAGTTCATGTCCGCGATATTCGAGCGTGGGGATGGTCATGATTTGCTCCTGACAGAGCAACGGTTGGCGCCGAAGGATTCAAGGGCGCCGATGCCTTGGCAACAAACCGGCAGGTATCTTCAGTGTGCACGCTCGGCCATGGTTTCGCAATAACAATATCGGATGCCGAAGCATATTTTCGATGCGGGTCAATCACCGGGTTGCGGTGCGGTTGCGGAAGAATCTGCTTCCAAATAGTCGATACCGTACAGACCGACGCGCGTCTTCCGGTTCACGATGAACTCAACACCGAGGAGGCCGCCATGTGCATCCCACTTTCACTCGAGGTCGTCGAGACCCTCAAATCGCTTGATCGAATTCCGGATTCCCAGGCTGATATTCCACGCGCCATAGCCGATGAACTATTGGCTCACGGGCTTGCATACGAGTCGCGCACCGGCGGTTCGATCAACATGACGGCGGCAGGCCGTCTGTGGCTGAATCGGTGTGCGGACTAGCGCGCATGCGTCGACCAGGCGAGACCGGATTTTGTCCTGCACAACGATTCATGGATCCATGAGGCAATGATGAAAACCCAATCTACACGATGGTTTGCGCTGGACCAATACGCGCCCGTTCGCGACGGATGGTATGAAGTGCGACTGGTGAGCGGCAACACGGCGTTTGCGAAGTTTGGCGATGGCGAATGGACGGAAAGGCCGATGCTTACCTTTACGCGCTGGCGAGGCTTGCGCTCCGATCCGGCCAAGTCGGGCGATGCAGTGGATGCGACCGCAGATGCGACCGCGGCGAAAGGTGTCCGGGACGCGTGGGACGCGTTCTTTCCCGGCGTGGGAAACGAGCAGCACAAGCCGCTTGCCGCTGCGCATGGCGACAACCCCCGACGCATTGCGGCATCGTGACGGTCAGTCGGGAAGCGGGTATCGCCGGATGTTGCCTGCACGCGCGGTCAACATCCAGTGAATCCGCATCACGTTGCCCGATCGCGCGGCGCTACGGAACCGTTCGAGCGAACCCCCTACGGCCGCTTCCTGAATTGCTCCTTCGCGTCACCGAATGACGCTTGTGTCTTTCCGACGACCTGCTCGACCGTGCCCTGCATTCTGGTCGATCGATTTCCCATGATCCTGCCGACCATTTCCTTCAGTTTGCCTTTCGCTTCCGCGATGCGGCCTTTCACCTGATCCCTGTTCATTACACTGCTCCTTGACATGGGGCGCCTGCTCGATCGGTACGAAACCTGGAACCATCGAAGCGTCGTATCGGGCGCTTTACGCGGAACAACCGGGGCGCCCGAAGACACACTGAGCGCAATCGCGATGGAAGTCGGTACGATGCCGTACGCGGATTGCCGCCGGCGCGCCAGCGTATGCATGCGGGCGGCGATTGCATCGATCGCCGCGAAGCCAGGTTGAGAAGGTTGTCTGTTTTTGCATGCTTGGTACGCTTTCGTACCGCATTCGCATTCGCCTGTGTGTAGCGTCAGGGGTATCCACGAACAACCTGGGGTGAATCATGCAGCGACGAACATTTCTATGGGGTACGCCGGGATCGATCCTGGCTATCGGCCTCGCGGTCTCGGGATGCACGACGACCGGTACATCCGACGCCAGTGGTCACCAGACCGACAAACGCCACACCATCGATGCAGGCGTCGACTCGACCCTTGCACGCCTTTACACGACCGCCAAAGGCTCGCGTGAACTCGTCGGCAAGGCGCGCGGCGTGCTGGTATTCCCGTCGGTCATCGCGGCCGGCTTCTTCGTCGGCGGCCAGTACGGCGAAGGCTCGCTGCGCGTTGCCGGCAGCACGGTCGGTTACTACAGCACCACGACCGGCTCGATCGGCCTGCAGATCGGTGCTCAATCGAAAGCCATCATTTTCCTGTTCATGACCGAGGATGCACTTGGTCGCTTCCGTAACAGCGAAGGCTGGTCGGTGGGCGGCGACGCGTCGGTGGCAGTACTGAAAGTCGGCGCGAACGGCAATGTCGACACCAGCACCGCGACCGCGCCGATCGAAGCATTCGTACTGACGAACAACGGATTGATGGCCGGCGTGACGCTGGAAGGCACGAAGGTCACCCGGCTCAAGTCGCTGTAACGAGCGGCGGACGCGGGGCGGCTTGGTCTCCATTGGTTGTTTTCATTCTTGCGGAGGGCGTATGCACATTCTCACGAGCGCGGGCCCACTGGTTTCGCTGATCGCCGGCATTCTGATTCTGGTGGTGCCCCGTCTGTTGAATTACATCGTGGCGATCTACCTCATCGTCATCGGGTTGCTCGGGCTGTTCGGAGGACATCTCCACTGAACCACTGAACCGAGCCTCTCGCGAAAAAGCAGGTGACGAACCTCGCGGGCGGCGCCCGCGATCTCCGACTGTCGACGTGCCCCTGAGCGTTCGCGACGGGGCCCGGATTGCCTGCGTGGCAGTTGCCGCCAATCCGGACCGGGGGTTCTTCCGGTAACGTGCGACGCTCCAGGCTCTCGAGCCATGCGTGGAATCTGACGGTATTGCCCCGGACATAGGCGCGGGCCGACCGCGCCATCTTCACGCTCCGGAGCGCAACGAGGGCACCCTGCCGCCCGTTGACGGGCGTTGGCCGCCGCATCGCACGACCCTGAGCGCGTGGTGACTGAAGCGGGCTGCATGCGCTATCGAGTCGATCGGCATGCCGTTCCCGGACGCCTGCTCGCGTCGGAACGCATTTGCTCCGCGGTGCGCGGTTGCTCGCGCGCGTTCGGGTTCGTCAGCCTCGGCTTTTCGGGGGCAATGGGCATTCCGTCATCGGTCGCGGTATCTTGCGCATATTTCCGATGCTGTTGCGGCGTGCCGCGGGCTTTCCGAGTCAGGTCGTTCATGAGCTTCTCCGGTGAATGCCGCTTCGCATGGATCCGGCCGCTAGAACCGGATCGCGGCGAGTACATCGGCAATGTGTCGGCGCGTTGTGGCGCCGAACGCGTATCGGCATCGGCAGCGCATGCGCGCGTGCCGACCCAGAATGGACGAGCGAACAGCGGAAGTCGGTACGATGCCGTGCAGTGGCGGCTGGCGTCGCTTCGGACCGGCAAGCCGATGATTTGCGCCGATGTCCGCGATAATCCGCACGCGTCCGGTACGTTGCCGGACAGACTCCACGCGCGCGTCCGCCTACATTGATAGCGAAAGAGTCGATGCACGTCCCGAACCGGGTGCATCGAGCACGCGTCCTGCATGAAGGAGCAGGACGACTGACTCCCCGGCTCCTCCGGCATTCGAGATGCGGCACCGCCCATTTCGACGCGACAGGCGGCGAACGGCGCGTGCGCGCGTCGACGTGGAAGCGCACGGGAGCGTATCGACGGACACATCGGTTCGATTGCATTCGATGGCCATCGTTGCGAGCGCACTGCGCCATGACCCGCCGGATGATTGATTGAGGAGAGACGACATGTCACTGGGACTTCTTCTACTGATCGTTGTCGTGCTGCTGATGGTCGGGGTGATCCCGACCTGGCGCTACAGCAACGGCTGGGGGTATGGTCCAAGCGGATTGCTGGGCTTGGTATTGGTCGTGTTACTCATCCTGATGCTGCTGGGCAGGCTGTGACGCGGGACATCATCGACGCTGCAGGTTCATGGGAAGACTGCCGCCCGACACCGCGAGTGTCGGGTGTGGCATCCCGCCGAACCGTTCGACCCGCGTACGCATCGCGCCACCGCGCCCGCGCTGGATCTCACGCATAGCGACGCATGAGCGGCGCGGCTGAAATGCCGTGCAGCACGATCGACATGGCGATGATGGCCAGTACCCATGGAACCAGCGGCAACAGTTGCGCACGCGGCCCTTGCTCGAGGGCCAGCATCAGGTAATACAGGGAACCCACGCCGCGAATGCCGAACCAGCTGATCAGCCGGCGCTGGTGGCGCGACGCCCGGGACCCGATCAGCGCGAGCCGGGTGGCCGCCGGCCGGATGACGAACAGCAGGGTCGCGACCACGGCCGCGCCGGCCCAGGTGAGCATGTCAACCCAATAGCCGGAGACGAGCGCGCCGATCAGCAGGATCAGCACGGCTTCGGCGATGTGTTCGAGCTCGATCGTGAATCCCATGACCGACTCCGCGACGAAGGCATGGGCTTTGTCGGGATCGGTGGCGGTGGCCTCGACATCCTCGCTGTCCACGATGCCGACCGTCTCCTTCGACGTCTTCCGGCCGCTCGTTCGATGCTCGACACGCCGCATCGCGACGCCCGCGGCGAACACGGCCAGGAACCCGTAGCCATGAATGGCGAGCGTCACGCCGTACGACAGCATGATCAGGCCCAGCGCGAAGAACCCTTCGAGGCCGAGCGCCTGTCCGTGGCGGCTGCGCAGGAATGCGACGAGCCGGGCGGTGGCGAAGCCGAGCAGCCAGCCGGCGCCCACGCCGGAGGTGATACCCCATGCAATGCCGCCGAGCATGCTCCAGTGAAGCTCCGACATCGTGCCAGACCCGCACGCAAGCAGGCCGATCACCGCGCAAGGGTAGGCGGTGCCGTCGTTGATCCCGCCTTCGCCGGACAACGAAAAACGCACCAGTTCGACGTCACCCGCGTCGCGCACGCCGACGTCATGAGCGAGCACGGGATCCGTCGGCGCGATCATCGCGCCCAGCAGTACCGCGACGCCGAGACTCAAATGCAGCACCAGCATGCCGAGCGCGGCGATCGACGCGACGGTGAAGATCATCGCGACGACGCCAAGCCGAATCGGCAGCATCCAGCGGCGATCGGCGGGCGGGACACGCAGCCTCAGGCCGATCGCGAACAGCGAGATCAGCAAGCCGATTTCGGCCGCGATGCGCAAGTGCGTGACGTCGTCCGGCAATGTCAGCGACAGGAAGCCGAGGCCGGCCGGTCCGATCAGAAAGCCGATCCCGAGATACACCATGGCCGCGCTCAGCGGCAGACGCTTGAGCGACGACCCGATGAGTCCCATGAAAATCAGCAGGGCTCCGAAGATGAGGCATCCGATGGTTTCGGTCACTTTGAATGTCCTGCGTGGGTAACGTCGCGCTCGCCGCGCGTCGAGCGTCGAACGCAGGTCGCCATGCGGTGTCGTTCAGGCGGCACGCGGCACGCGCGGGACGGCACACACCGGACTGGGCGTCGATGCCTTGCATTCGTCGCACAATATCGCTCCGGTTGTACCACGTTCGCAGCGAGTCGGTCCGGCGTCTGTCCGATGGCGGACAAAGAACCGGGCGCAACCGTCGCAACTATCGCGATCGAAATGACGCGTGGCTGCTGCTGACGCGGCCGGGACGACGCGCCCGAACCGGCATGCACGCGATGTACGGTAGCGGGCAGAGTGGTGCAGTGCTTCGTCATAGACTGTTCGCCGATCCTCATGACAATCGGAGCGTGACCATGGCGCATACCGCAATAGAGGGAGATCTGCGTTCACTCGAACGACTCATTGCACGCGTCACGCTCGGTGAGCCTGCGCCATGGGCCCTCTGGCGCATTCGGCTGGAATCGATTCTGGAGCATGGCCGTTTGGCACCCTCGGAACGCATGCATCTCGTCAGCATCATCGCCCTTCTCCTCATGCTCGAGCGTCGAGCGGGCAAGCTGGCCGCGCATTGAGCACGGCCGCCGCGTCGCGCGTTCGAGGGGGGCGCGGCGGCGCCCGCCATCCGCCGGGCGCGTGGCGGTAGTCATGGCTCGCGCTCGAACGAGAATGGCGGCTGGGTCCCAGACAGGAGGCATGTTGAATCCCGCTACATCCGACCCGCCGGGCGCGCCGGCCGCGATGCCCGTCAGTCCGCTGGCAGGCCGGCTCGCGCCTTACGCGCTGTGGATCGACGTTCCCCGCCTCGTGACCGCGTACTACACCGATATGCCGGACCCGGCAGTCCCGGCGCAACGCGTGACGTTCGGCACGTCGGGACACCGGGGTTCCGCGTTGACCCGCAGCTTCAACGAGTGGCATGTCCTCGCGATCACGCAGGCGATCTGCCGGTATCGACGTTCGCACGGCATCCACGGTCCGGTGTTTGTCGGCATCGATACGCATGCGCTTTCCGAACCGGCGCAGGCGAGCGTGCTTGAAGTGCTGGCTGCCAATGGCGTCGAGGTCATGCTGGCGCCGCCGGGTGAATACACGCCCACGCCGGCCGTTTCGCGCGCGATCCTGACGTACAACCGGGGACGCAATGCCGGGTTCGCCGACGGCATCGTCGTGACGCCGTCGCACAATCCGCCGGACAACGGCGGCATCAAGTACAACCAGGCGACCGGCGGCCCGGCCGGGGAAGCCGTCACCCGATGGATCGAAGCGGCCGCGAACGATCTGCTCGAAGCGCGGCTCGCGGGGGTGAGCCGCGTCTCGTTGTCGACGGCATCGAATGCCGCCACGACGCACCGGTACGACTTCCTCGCGGCGTATGTCGACGACCTGGCCAGCGTCATCGACATGGACATCCTGCGCGGCGCGCCGATCCGGCTCGGCGTCGATCCGCTCGGCGGCGCCGGCGTGCACTACTGGGGTGCGATTGCCGAGCGTTACCAACTGAATCTCGCGATCGTCAGCGAGGAAGTCGATCCGACTTTTCGCTTCATGAGCGTCGACTGGGACGGGCGTATCCGCATGGATCCGTCGTCGCCGTATGCGATGCAGAGCCTGATCGCGCGGAAAGACCAATTCGATGTCGCGTTCGCGTGCGATACCGACCACGACCGGCACGGGATCGTCACACGCAGCGACGGTTTGCTGCCGCCCAATCACTATCTCGCGGTGCTTGTCGACTATCTGCTCGCGCATCGGCCGAAATGGCCCGCTCGCGCGGCGGTCGGCAAGTCGGTCGTCTGCAGCGAGATGATCGATCGTGTCGCCCGCGCACGCGATCGCGCAATCTACGAAGTGCCCGTCGGCTTCAAGTGGTTCGTCGGCGGATTGCTCGACGGCACGCTGGGGTTCGCCGGCGAGGAGAGCGCGGGGGCCACGTGCCTGCAGCTCGACGGGCAACCCTGGACGACCGACAAGGACGGCATCGTTCCCGCGTTGCTGTCGGCCGAAATCACGATCCGAACCGGCCGCGATCCGGCGGAGCATTACCGCGACCTGGCGCACCGCTTCGGCGCGCCCGCCGAACGGAGGGTACAGGCCGCAGCCACACCTGAGCAGCGCGCGCTGCTGGCGCGGCTAACGCCGCATCAGTTCACGCACACCGAACTGGCGGGAGAGGCGATCGTCCGGATACTCGATCGGGCGCCGGGCAATCGGGCCGCGATCGGGGGCATCAAGGTGATGACGGAGCACGGCTGGTTTGCCGCGCGGCCGTCAGGTACCGAAGATCTCTACCGGATCTATGCGGAAAGCTTCAACGGAGAGGATCACGTGGCGCGCATCGTGTCCGATGCGCAGTCGATGGTCGACGCGGTGCTCGAAGTAGGCACGCGCGATGCCGGTGGCGGCTCGAACGCCTGATACGCGCATGGGCCGCCCAACGGTCACACGAGCAGTTTCAGTGCGCGGTCGCAGACGTTCTCGACCGTGAACCCGAAATCGCGCATCAGCTCGGCGCCCGGCGCCGACGCGCCGAAACCCGCAATGCCGAGTACGTCGCCACGATCGCCGACATAGCGGTGCCAGCCTTGCGACACGCCCGCTTCGATCGCCAGCCGCGCACCGACCGACTTCGGCAGCACGGCGTCCTGATACGACTGGGGCTGAGCGTCGAACAATCTCCAGCAGGGCAGCGACACCACCCGAACCGCCACGCCGCGCGCGAGCAACTCGGCGTGCGCTGCCAGCGCGAGCCCGACTTCCGAGCCTGTCGCGATCAGGATCAGCGCGGGGCGACCGTCGGGGGCATCGGCGAGCACGTAGCCGCCGCGCCGCAAGCCCTCTGCCGGCGCGAACCGGAGGCGATCGATGGTCGGCACGTCCTGGCGGGTCAGGATCAGCGCGGTCGGCCGTTCTCGCGCTTCGAGCGCCACGCGCCACGCGACGGCCGTTTCGTTGGCATCGGCCGGTCGAATCACCAGCAGGCCCGGGACCGCGCGCAGGCCGGCAAGCTGTTCCATCGGCTGATGCGTCGCACCGTCCTCGCCGACGGCGAGGCTGTCGTGCGTGAACACGTAGATCACCTGCAGACGCATCAATGCGGCGAGCCGGATCGGTGGACGCATGTAGTCGGAAAAGATCAGGAAGGTCGCACCGAACGGCAGGATGCCGCCGTGGGCCGCCAGGCCGTTCAGGATCGCGCCCATTGCATGCTCGCGCACGCCGAAATGCAGATTGCGGCCGCTGCGGCTCCAGCCGCCGCCGTCGGAACCTTGCCGGTCGAGCGCGTTCATGCCGGCGGCCTCGAAATCGCCGTGCCCGGTCAGCGCGGTGAAGGTGGAGGGATTCAGATCGGCGGAGCCGCCGATGAGCGACGGGACGCGGGGGGCGAGGGCGTTCAGCACCTTGCCGGATGCGACCCGCGTCGCCATGCCTTTCGGATCGGCCGGAAAGACCGGGATATCGCGGTCCCAACTGTCGGGCAGCGCGCCGCGCACCGAGCTCAGCAGCATCTCCGCCAGCTCGGGAAACACGCGCGCATAGGCTGCGAACAAGGTGTTCCAGTGCGCTTCCCGTATTTGCCCCTCCGCCAGCGCCCGGCGAAAATGCGCGAGCGCCGGTGCGGGGATATGAAACGCGGGATCGGGCGGCCAGCCGAGGTTGTGCTTGGTCAGGCGCACCTCGGCATTGCCGAGCGGCGATCCGTGAGCCTGGTAGGTGTCTTGCCGGTTGGGCGAGCCGTAGCCGAGATGTGTGCGCACGAGGATCAACGACGGACGCCGCTGCTCGGCACGTGCGGCGAGCAGCGCCGCGTCGATGGCGGCAAGGTCGTTGCCGTCGTCGACCGTTTCCGTATGCCAGCCGTAGGCGTCGAACCGTTGCGCGCGATCTTCGGTGAACGTGATCGCGGTGCCGGCGGATAGCGTGACGCGATTGTCGTCGTACAGGCAGATCAGCTTGCCGAGCCGGAGATGGCCGGCAAGCGATGCGGCTTCCGCCGCGACGCCTTCCATCAGGTCGCCGTCGCTGACGAGTGCATAGGTGTGGTGATCCACGATCTCGAAACCGGGGCGGTTGTAGCACGCGGCGAGCCGCGTTTCCGCCATCGCCATGCCGACGGCGTTGGCGAGGCCCTGGCCGAGCGGGCCGGTGGTCGTCTCGACGCCCGGCGTGAGGCCACGCTCCGGATGGCCGGGCGTGAGGCTGCCCGATTGCCGGAAGCGGACGATCTGATCGAGCGGCAGGTCGTAACCGGTGAGGTGAAGCAGGCTGTACAGCAGCATCGAACCATGTCCGGCCGACAGGATGAAGCGATCGCGATCGAGCCACGCCGGATTGGCGGGGTGATGCTTGAGATGGCGCATCCATAGCGCATAGGCCATCGGTGCGGCGCCGAGCGGCAAGCCTGGATGTCCGCTCGCTGCTTTCTGCACGGCATCGATCGACAGGAAGCGCAGCGTATTGATGCAGAGCGCATCGAGTGCCGAACCTTCGGTTGGCGGGAAATCGGTTGAGGTCATGCAGCTGCTCCCTGGCGTCCTGTCACGCGATATCCCGCATGGAAGGGTGGTTGCGTTGGCTACCCGTTGCGCGGGTCAGCGTTATCGGTCTCCGTGCCAATAGCCGTGCTTGCCGTAGAACTCGTGCAACTCGATCTCGTAGCTGCGATGAAC
This sequence comes from Burkholderia sp. AU30198, assembly GCF_020419825.1. Taxonomy (NCBI): domain Bacteria; kingdom Pseudomonadati; phylum Pseudomonadota; class Betaproteobacteria; order Burkholderiales; family Burkholderiaceae; genus Burkholderia; species Burkholderia sp. AU30198. Next base: position 80,253 of record NZ_JAIZSA010000025.1, read on the forward strand.
GAGCTGCGAGTCGTCGTATGGCGGGCTCTGGCGGATCGCGGCGCGCGTGAGCGTGGTCGATACCGTTTCCGTGGGCCAGTCCACCTGGTCGAGCCAGTGAGTCGCGATCAGCACTTCCTTGCCGGTCGACCACCAGCTCGACGTGTCGATTGCCAGATAGCGGATCACCCAGGCTTCATCGTCGTAAATGAAGTCGGACACGTGACCGATATGTCCGTCCTTGGCTTCGAGCCGATATCCGTCGACCTCGCCGGTGCTGCGCAGATGCGTATCCGCCGCTGTGCCGGCCGGCGCGGTGTGCGGGAGAAGCGGATCGCCCGCGTCGGCGTCCTGCGACGGCCCGGCGGGATCGAAAGCAGGGTATGCGCCCATTCCCCAAAGGTTCGGGCCACCCCAGTAGGTCGGGTAGTTGTAGTAACGCAGGTACTCGATCTCGTGCTGGCGCGATACCGGCTTGTGGGTGTCCACATTCGGACTGTCCCTCACCTGCTGTTGCGTGAGGCTGACGTATAGCGTGCGGGTCTCGGGATCGGCACGCGTGACGGAATATGGCGAGACCAGCACTTGCCTGTCGTGCAGCCAGTCGCCCGTCTCGACGACGAGGTAACGGATGCACCAGTTGCCATCGTCGAAGTTGGCCTGGTGGATGTGGCCGATATCGCCGTCCTTCGCTCGAACCGTGTCTCCGTGCAACCTTCGAATGCTTCGCAACATGATGTCCTCGCCAGAGCGATGCCCGGCACGTCGGTGATCCGGCTGGCCTGGCCGCCGTGCGGTGGTATCCAGCCGTTCGTCCGCCGATGCGGAGCAATTCCTGCCGATCGCATCCCCTCGGATGGCCGGCATGGTTGAAACGCTACACGCGCCGAATGGCCGATGCGGTACGAAACCGTACAAAGCATGCAGCCGCTCGAGCACGGGGGTGATCCATCCGGCGGCGGGCCGTCCTTCCCGATATGTCGCGGAACATTCTCTCGGTCTTCGTCGTCAGGATCGCGAAGCAGTTAGGATCAACACGTCGACGGGCTGCCGGGCGACCGAGGCTGCCGGATTCGGTTCGTGTCTCAGCGCAGCCGCAGCGGCATGAACAGCGAGATGCCCAGTGCCGGTACCGGCGCGTAAACCATCGAAGGCGCGCCATACGCATACTCCTCGTCGCCGTCATCACCGTCGTGGCCACCGTTCCGGTAATGGCCGTAGTGACGACCATCCTGATGTGTCATGCGCGCGTGATTGCCCTGGTCCAAACCGTGATTCATTCTCTCCGCATGCAACGGCGGTGCGGCGAAAAGGCAGCCGATCGCGACTATCAGGCCGACGAGTCGCATGCCCGATCTCGGCGCCATTGTGGTTCGACGTGCATGTCCGATAGAAACGTCCATCATGTTCTCCTGTGTACGAATCCGGAATCCGCTGGTCAGTGACTGCCATCGACAGCCGGTATCGGCGGACGGTCCGGAACTATTGTTTCTTGATCAGGTGGTGGTCGTTGCCACGGAAAATCGCATCCGCATTCTGCTTTTGCGTATTGGACATGCTGTCGTACAGCGGCTGAAATGCCGTGGTCAGCTTTTTGACGCCATCGGCGTGCACGTTGGCGACATCGCCATAGGAGTGGAGATCGTCCATCGCGCTCATGCTGCTCGCATGATCGCTACGGATCTTCCTGAGCGTCTCCATCGCTTTCGCGTTGTCCCGCATCACCTGCGCGACTGGCTGCCACAGGGATTCCTGGCCGGGTGTGATGCCAAGTCGCTGGTGCAGGCTGTTGATGCGCCCGTCGACCGACTTTTGGGCGGCCACGGTCATGACGTGGGGCGGTGACCGGTCCGGTGCGGGTCCGGCGGCCTTCGAGAGTTGGGGGGAGACGACAGCGCCGAAGGCGACTGTCGCCGCCAGGGAGAACGCGTAGGCAATCTTTCGGGGGGCGGCGAGAAGAGCGGGTGTCATGGCGGATCCTGATGAATTTTCTGAAGGAGTCGACGTACCGCGACTCACTCGGTCGACGGAAAATTCGGCCCGGTAGCTTAGCTATACGCGGGACGCGTGGCTCAGTCTGTCCGATGCCGGACGGTTTGCCGGTGCGCGTGGCTCGTCTCCCGATGCGCGGCGCTTCGCGGTGGCTCGCGATCCGCATCCAGCGGCATTTTCAAATCGGGCCTATGCTGGCGTCGTAATCGGCGGGATTCCACGCTGACTGGCCGTCGATACGCCGGTCAGTCGAAGCGGCCAGCCTCGTCCGACACTCAGCGCCACGGAGGCGGTTATGCGCAGCAGGTATCGAGAGCAGCATACGAACGGCGGCAAGAGCGAACGCAATGTCGACGAGGCAGTCGAGGGGACATTCCCCGCCAGCGATCCGCCGTCGATCGGCGGTGTCACCAGGATGATTTCCCGCCCGGCCCATCGAAAGCATCACCGGAAGGTGTCGCACGTCAAGCACCGTTAGCGCGGGTTGCACGGCGCGGCGTGGGTCAGTGCCCTGCGTGACCGCGATCCATCGAGTCGTCGCCGGTATTCAGCGATATCGCTGATCGCGGAAGTAACGATCGTGGCGATGGCGCGCCGATGTTCCCGGTGTACAGGGTAGCCGGATGAGACGATGTCACGGAGATATCGGGTCGCTTCCACGCCTTCGCGTGGCGCCAGGGGCAGGTGCGGGAAAGGCCGGTACGATGCGGCGCAGTAGCGGCTAGAGTCGCTTCAGATCGGGAAGCAGGCGATCGAATTCGCGTTTGACCACGCTGTAGCATTCGCACACGCGCTTTTCGAGCCCGGGGCGATCCAGCACCTCGATATGGCCGTAGTTGTAGCGGATGAGGCCCGCGTCCTGCAGCTTCAGGGCCGCTTCCGTCACGCCCGACCTGCGCACGCCCAGCATGTTGGCGATCAGTTCCTGCGTCATGCGCAGCTGGTTCGAAGGCAGGCGGTCGAGGCTGAGCAGCAGCCAGCGGCAAAGTTGCTGGTCGATCGAGTGATGCCGGTTGCACACCGCGGTCTGGGCCATCTGCGTGATGAGCGCCTGGGTATAGCGCAACAACAGGCGCTGCATCGCATTGCCGCGCCGGAATTCTTCTTTCAGGATGCGCGCGTCAAGCCGGTAGGCCTGCCCCGCGCTTTGCACGACGGCGCGGCTCGGCGTCGTTTCGCCGCCCATGAACAGCGACACGCCGATCATGCCCTCATGGCCGACGATCGCGATTTCAGCGGACGAGCCATCCTCCATCACATACAGCAGCGACACGATCGACGTGGTCGGAAAATAGACGTGATGCATCTGGCCGCCCGACTCGTACAGCACGTTTCCCAACGGCATGTCGACAAGGGTCAGGTGGGGGGCGAGGTAAGCGCGTTCGTTTTCCGGCAGTGCGGCAAGCAGGTGATTTTCGGTAATGGGCGGGTTGTCCAGCATGCGTGGCTCCTGCGCTCGCGCCCGGCAGATGATGGAGAATCCGGCCGATATGGGCGCAGCGGGAATCAGCGGGACGAGACAACCATCATACTTTACCGATCCCACGACCGGACGGGCTGGCGGCGCCAATGCGTCCCTTTTTCGATGAGTTCGGAATGACCGTTCGAATACGGATCTGCCTTCAAAAATTATAGTGTCGGCACATGTCTCATCAAGGTGCGCGCAATCACGCGCGCTCGATATGGAACCGATATTTCACTGCGCGGTTGACGGAAAATTCCCGGCCTTAAACGCGTGATGCAACGGCAGGCGCGGATTGACCCGTTCGATGAATTGCGCGGCCGAGATGACGGGCATGAACGCGGACACGTAACTTTTCCGATACGAACCGATAAAGCGTTCGGCATGGACGAGCCCGAGTGCCGCAGGGGATCATGCTGGCGGCATCAAAGCGTCTCGTGGGCAGTGGACGATTCGGCATTCAGCCAGTAGCCATGCTTGCCGTAAAACAGATGCAGCGCAATCTCGTCGCTTCGGTAGACGGGCTGCGAATCGTCGTATTCGGGACTCCGGCGAATCGAGTCGCGGTTGAGTGCAGTGGATACCGTTTCCGTGGCCCAGTTCACCCGGTCGAGCCAGTGCGTCGCGATCAGGAATTCCTTGTTGGTCAACCACCAGTTCCGCGTACTGATTGCGAGGTAGCGGATCACCCAGGCTTCATCGTCGTAGACGAAGTCAGACACGTGGCCGATGCGTCCGGCCGTGGCTTCGAGCCGATAGCCCCTGACGCTGCTGGTGCCGTGCAGATGCGTATCCGTCGGCGCATCGGCCGGCACATCGGCGGGCATTGTGAGGGGAGGGAGCGGATTACCGGCCTCGAGTTCTCGCGACAGGGTGCCAGAACGGGACGTAGGGCATGCATCCATGCCCCACCGGTTCGGGCCATCCCAGTAGCGCGGATAATGGTAGTAGCTCAGGTATTCGATCTCGTGTTGGCGGGATACCGGGTTGTGTGTGTCCAGATCCGGGCTGTCTCCCACTTGCTGGCGCGTGAGGTCGACATGCAGCGTGCTGGACCGGGAGTCGGTATGCTTGATGCAGTAGGGCGAGATGAGCACCTGCCTCTCGTGCAGCCAGTCCTCCGTCTTGACGACGAGGTAACGGATGCACCAGTCGTTGTCAAAGTAGGCTTGGTTGACGTGTCCGATGTCGCCGTCCTTTGCGCGGACCGCACTTCCGTGCAATGCCTTGGTGCTTCGTAACATGATGTTCTCTTCAGATCGATGCGCGGCATGCCGATGATCCGGCGGAATCGCGTGCCGTGCGGTGGCGTCCAGTCACTCGCCCGTGGACGAAGGGCGATTCGTGCCGATCCCGCTCATTCATGCGGTTCGCAGTCTGGCGCGGCGTCGTGACGAATATCCGGCATGCTTTACACGGTACCGGCAATGAACGATCGACGCGGTACGTAAGCGTACGGAGTGCGCGCCAATCAATTCAGGTCTGGGTGTCGAACCGACTCGAATGGAAAGGTCGAAGCGTTTCAAGCGCGGGCGCGTGACGCGGACGCGATGTGAAGCCGACGATGCAGGCATTCGACGATGCGGATTGTTTGCCGTGGCGCACTCGCAGTGCGGATTGCCGCTTCATCGGCGATTACAACGGGGCGCCGTGCCGGGCGGATAAATGTGGCCGTACCGGCTCAAGATGCCGTTTTACCGACAGCCGCCTGTGTGAAGACGAGCGGGTTCCGATGCCTACGTGAACCAGATGAATGTATGACGCGCATGATGGGATGCCGAAATGTCCACGATGTATCGTTCGGATCGGCCGTTGTAGCTGGCGTTGATTACATAACGTCCGTTTTTCAGATTGGCCAGCATGAACGGGCCATCGGACGGCGTCTCCAGAACCGTATTTCCTTTCATATCCGTGATGGTCACCCGGACGTCGGACAAATATTCGTTCGCGCCTCGGGTGCGGCGCACGAAGGTGAGCACGAGCGCATAGTCGCGCATGACGCCCTTGATGGCGATCGATTGATCAAGTCCAATGCCGCCTGACAAATAGGTAACCTGATCGGCATGCTGCATCGGGGGGAGGTCGCCGTCGGCCGCTGCTGGGGCGATTCCGGCTAATGTGGGGCCGAGAATGAGCGCGAGCATTAATAAGGGTGCAGGTGTTTTCATCAGGGATCTCCTGGAGGATTCGGCAGGGAGTCTAGGTGTGGCGGACGGTCTGACTGACAGAGCCGGCCCGCCTCTCACCAATGCGGTTATTCGTGCCGCATGTCTGTTCGGTGCCGAACGCTTGCTTTTCATCCGATTGCGCGCCGCCTGTTGTAGAAGGACTCGTTCGCCTGCTCTGCGGAGGGTTCGCTTCGGGTACCGTCGCGCGAAGAGGGTTGCCGTTACGCCATGTGTTTCGGCTCCGACCGACAATCGATTGAAAGCCGCTCCCAAGATAAGCCATGGCCGCATCGACGGCAGGCGTGCATGGACGGCGACATGGCGGTCGAACCGTTTTGCTGCGAGTCCTCTCCGTTCGGGGGCTGGCATGGCACCGCATTCGACTGTTGCATCCAGCCACCCGCGCGCATCTGAAGCGTATGGAGAAATGCGTGCCCAATGTACGGTAGAGGGTAGAGCGATGCGATCCGGTGCCATAAGCTGTTCTTCGATCCAGGTGACGAACGGAGTGTTTCCATGGGCAACACGGAAATCGAGAGAGACCTGTGTTCTCTTGAGCGGCTCATCGCGCGCGTCACGCTCGGCGAGCCGGCTCCATTGGCCACCTGGAAAGCGCGGCTGGAATCGATCCTGGAGCGCGACGGCTTGGTTCCGGAGGAGCGCGCGCATCTCGTCAGCCTCATCGCGGTCCTTCTCATGCTGGAGCGTCGAGCGAGCAAGGCCACCGCACATTGAGCGCCTCTGGCGGGCCGGCTGATGCTGGTGTGACAAGCCGCTTCGCTGCGTAGCGGGTTGGTATGGTTGCGCAGGGCATTGGTGTCGGCAATTCGCGTGCTGCGCCGATATGCAGGGCCCGGCAGTCCCGCCGCCTGGCATGGGTAACCGATGCCAAGATCGACGCGCCACCCGCTGGCGCGATCAGGCCGACGCAGTGCTCGAACTGGTGCCGCGCATCGAGTCAGCCTCGCATATGCCACGGCGTTTCAGGTGCGCCGCGAATCGATGGCGCCACAACCCGACGAGAATTCGAAAAAGCCGAGATTGCCGACGGCGCGCACGGAGTTCTTCTCGAGGATCGTCCCGGACCTGCAATCGAGCAGCGGCGACAGGCCGCGGCACGCGAGCGTGCGCAACCACGATTCGCGCGGCGTCGATTGACGTTGTACCGATGCAGACGTAAGGCGGATGCGCGATGCGATCTTCGGCCGGCTCACGGCAACGCAGCAGGCCGTTGCTGGCATGCTGTCCACGCGGACGATTGGGAGAGGGCGGAGGGAGGCGGGCAAGCAAATTGACTCATGAAGAGCGACGATCGGACCTTGCCGGCCAATCGTGTGGAGCCCATGCAATGTCAATGGCAGGGCGATTCGGGCTCGAGCCTGTCTACTTGGCCAACAACAGCCTGTCGCTTTCCTTCTTGACCACCATGTAGCATTCGCACACGCGCCGCTCGAGGGCATTGCGGTCGACGACTTCGATCAGCCCGCGCGAATACCGGATAATGCCCTCTTCCTGCAACCGCTTCGCGGTTTCAGTTACGCTGGCCCTGCGCACGCCGAGCATGTCGGCAATCAGTTCCTGCGTCATCCTTACGTTATGCGAATCCAGGCGGTCGAGACTCAGCAGCAGCCACCGGCAGAATTGTTGCGCGATGGAGTGGTGACGGTTGCAGACGGCCGTCTGTGCCATCTGGGTGATAAGCGCCTGCGTGTAGCGTAGGAAGAGGCGCTGCAACGCGCCACCGCGCGCGAATTCTTCCTTGACGACCTTTCCGCTGAGGCGAAAGGCTTCGCCCGCGCTCTGGACGATGGCCCGGTTCGGCATTGTTTCGCCGCCCATGAACAACGCGACGCCCAGCAATCCGTCGCGCCCGACTACGGCAATCTCCGCGGAAGAGCCGTTTTCCATGACATACAGCATCGAAATGATCGCGGTCGTGGGCAGATAGACATGGCTCAGGTGATCGCCTGATTCGTACACGACATGCCCGAGCGGTAGCGTAACCCACGACAAATGCGGCTCGATGCGCTTGAGCTCGTCCCGCGGTAGTTCGGTAAGCAGATCGTTCATGGCCGCGGCAGAATGGGTCGAGTCCTCGGGCTCCACTGATGCGACGGCCGCACCCGATCTGACTCTGTCGATGCGCGCGAGGAGCCTTGCATGCTGCGCCGCCTGGGCCTCCCGGTTTTTCTCGGGGAGCAAGCTCGACAGCGACGTGCGCAGCGTGTCGTGGCCCAATGCATCCAGGATCTTGATCTTGGTCAGAATGCCGAGATCACTCTTGCCGTTGCGCCATGCCGAGATTTGCGCGCGCGTAAGCCCCAGGCTGTCGGCCAGTTGCGCGTCGCTGCCGAACTGCCCTTCACGCTTCAGTTCATCGAACAGCTCACTCCAATCAAATCGCATGGTTTGATAGCCAGGTTTGTTGTCAAATGGATTTGACAACAAACCGGACCAATGAAAGAATACGGTGAGAGTTGGCATGTCAAATCCAAATGACACTTATAGCATAGGCGCCTTCCGTCGTGAAATAGCGTCCGTGCTCCGGGCATTCACGCCGCGCTCGTGCATTTCACGAGACCCTGCATGAGTGATCACCCGTCCTACATCCGTCTCCCCCTCTCGTTGTCCGACAGTGCTCTCGTCGTTGTGCCGCCCTCGTTGGACGATGACGAATTTGCTGCTCATCAGGTCGAGTTCATCAAGTGCGTCTTCAGCTACAGCGCCTATCTGCGCGAGCGTGAACGCGAAACGCCCGTCTCCGACTCCTTCCTCATTGCATTCGTGAGCCTTTTCGAGGCGATTGATGCGAATGCGCCCGAGGACGCACGTCGATGCGCGCTGCAACTGCAGCAAATTCTCCGCATGCTCGTCACGGGGCCCGACGGCATTTCGCCGGAACCAAGCATACCGCCCGCATTCTAGATGGCCGGCCCGGCCCCGCTGCCGTGTGCCGCGAACAAGGTCGTACGCTTGGCGCGGTAGCGGACAGAAGGATCGTTCACACGACACTAGACTTCGTATGCACTCAGACGGATCGATTGGCATGCCGATCGACGACTAGGTCCGGCCTCGAAGGTTGGCATGAGAGATTGCATGGGAGCGCGTCGACATGAATACCGAAGCACCGGCTGCCCGTTTGGCCCAGCGACGGGGGATGCGGAGGGAGGAGGGGCATGCACCATTGCCGACGCCCGTGTTGGGGGCGAAGATCTGCATGCTATTTTCAATCGACGCTTGAGACCACGACAACGCCGCAAAAGGCGATTGGCGGCCGCATCCCGCGATGTGAACGCATCACGGCTGCTCCCTGATGGGTATGCCAGCGTACCGATTCCCGGACTGTTGCCGCGGCCAACCGGCCCGAGATCCTCGACCTGGCGCTGCTGCGGCCGGGCCGCTTTGACCGTCACATCGCGATCGACCGGCCGGACCTGACCGGACGAAAACAGATCCTCGCCGTGCATACGAAACGTGTGGAGCTTGCGCAGGAGGTCGATCTTGCCGAACTGGCGTCGCGCAAGCCCTGTTTCGTCGGTGCGGATCTCGCAAACGTGGTCAACGATGCCACGCTGCACGCGGCCGAACTCGGCAAGCCTGCAATAGGCATGGCCGATTTCGCCGGGGTGATCGACCGCGCGATGACGGGCATCGAGCACAGGAGCCGCGTGATGAACGAGCAGGAGAAGCGTATCATCGCGCATCACGAATCCGGGCATGCGCTCGTGGCACAAAGCCGCGCACACTGCGATCCCGTGAAGGAGGTATCCATCATTCCGCGCGGCGTCGCGACGCTCGGCTATACGCAGCAGGTCCCGACCGAGGACCGCTACGTGCTGCGCAGATCGGCCTATCGACGTTCGACGATGACGCGCCACAGGCCGGCCCGCCGGACTTGTGGATGCTGGGTAACGGGCGTTGCAGCGAACATACAGCGGATGATCAACGACGAGGTGCGCGCGCTGCTCGCCGATGCGCATACGCGTGTCGCGTCAACGCTCGGCAAGCAGCATGACTCGCTCGAGCAGATTGCCCGATGCTTGCTGGAACAGGAGAGTCGATCGATCACGACACGCTGGCGGCCCAGATTGCGCCGTCGGCCGATGCCGATGCCGATCTGGCGACGTGGGCGGAGGCGACGGCGCGTGTTCCGGTACAGCGCATCGTGTCGTTCTACGGGCGACGCGCACGGCTCGGTGAGCGCAGGTGATGATCCACTGATTCGTCGAACACCGCGATTGACTCAAGACGCCAAATTAACGAGAGACGACGCAGACTCTGTTAATTGGCAGAGGGGTGTCACAATGGCCACCCGAATCTACCGCGCTGCTAATTGTATCTTGATATTTGACATAAGGTGAATCTAGCGATTTTTTGGGGTCGCAAGATAATTCTAGGCCGAGCAAGCTCCTTGCTTATGTACGCCACCTAGTCTCAAAGACGACAGCTCGCGCAGCGTGAGCGCATCGGCTCGTTTTCGTTCCGACACCATTCTTAGGCGATCGACACCTGCAGCCGCCATCCCGACTTTCCCCGTAGCACCTCATTTTTTACCTCGCTACGCTGGGCCGCTCTCGTCATCGATGCGGAGTGGCTGATGGACCACTGGCGATTGGCTTATCTCGGGATCCGGCAGGTGCCGCGCGAGCTGAGCGAGTTCGAGCTCGCCACATTCTTCACGTTCTCCAAGCGCGAGCGTGTTGCCATTGATTCACGACGCACCGATCTCTTTAGGCTCGCAGTCGCGTTGCACATCGGTTTTCTTCGCATGACCGGTCGGCCGCTCGGCTCGTACAAGCAGATTCCCACGGTTCTCTGGCGACATCTTGGACGACAGCTGAATGTGAAGCCGCCAGACCTTGGCACGTTACGTTCACTTTACGATGGCAACCTCAAGACCTTATCCGACCACCAGCGCTTTGCTCGGGATGCCATCAATTTTCGAGCCGTCGCGGAGCATCAACGTCGGTATGTCATCCGTTGGCTCAAAGAACAACTCACCGGTCGCCCCGAACGCGGCCAGTTGACGAACGATCTCAAACGTTGGTTCTACGACCATCGCATCGTGATACCACCGGAGCGCATGCTCAGGCAGTTTGTCGTCCAGGCCGTACGCGACATTGAGGGGCAACTGCATGGCGCGCTCGAGTCTGCCGTCGGTATGGAAAAACTCGAGAGTTGGGCGCGAGTACTGGCGCAGCCCCATGGAGAACATTCAAGTCTCCAGCGGTGGCTGAAGGACGGACGGAACAAGGTGCTGGTTCCCACGCCGAAAGCGCGAGCGTACGCCCGCGCCCTGCCCTCCGACCTGATCAAGCCGGACTTCACCGCGTGGCTCGAGGACAAGCTCGGCGAAGTCGCCGAAGGAACGCTGTCAAAGTCGGACTTCGACACGTACGGGCGCCGATTTGTGCAACGGCTCGTAGCCGGTATGAAGGACGGATCGGTGGCAAACGCAATGCCGATGCCAAAGGACCTTCCCCCGGCCGTCGTCGTGAAGCGCGGCCGCAGCAGTACCAAGTCTGCGGCACCGCGCAAGCCTCGCGCGAAGCCCGCATCCGGGACGCCGGCGGCGTCCGCCGGAAAGACGTCATCGCATCCGAGCGCCAATACCGGCCGACCCGCCGCTAACGCGTCGGCCGCCCCCGCCCCGCGCGGTAGCGCATTCTCCCTTGCAGCCCCGAAGGGCGCGACGCCGGCTTCGCAACCAAGCACCGCGCCGGCGGCGCGGCCGGCCAAACCCGCTGGCAATCCGTTCAATCTGAAGAAATGACGCCATTCGTCGCCGCGCCCTTCATTTTCTAGTGCTCTGCCCTTCCATCTAGGAGATCAAGATGAACTCAAATGTTCAGCGGTACCGGAATCAATTGTTGGTCGCGCGAATCCTCGCCGGACGCTACTCGCTCGAGCTGATCGTCAAGGAAGCTGCCTCCACCGCTTCGACCAACGGTCAGCGCATCATCTACCCAGCCGCCTGGATGCTGGTCGACAACGACGATGTTGCTACAGTCATGGATGGCATCATCGATCACGAAGCAGCAGGACATCCGCCGTTAATATGCGATGAATTATCGCATCACAGAGTACGCTTTCCTGTCGTCAGCCTTTCAGGCCAACGGCGTAATTGTGGGTAGCAGAATCGTCATGGCGGCGACGAGACATGACGATTGAAGGATCGCTTCGGGGCGATGCCTATGTCCGTTGTGGGTCGATCTGGAGCGGTCGTTCGCGCAACTTGACGAACTGGGAGGCTCACGCGATGGAACCGATGGACCAATCCGAGTGTGGCTACACAAAGCCCCCTCGCCGGCCGGCAATTGGTGCACCGCAACCGATGAAGTATTTCAAGCGTTCTGTCGTGTACAGCGCGAGCACAGTGTCGCAGCCAGAACGCCGACCCACGCGATCGACACACCGTAGTTGATGCGCTGATACAACCCGAAAGGACCTCCAGTCCCTGCGGCCTGTACCATCAGCGGCAACGTCGCGAGGCAGACGAGCGTCGTGACGGCCGAAAGCGCACTGAGCCACCCCAGACCGAGCACGCGCTTTCCCAACACAGTCCACAGGACATTGGCCCCCAGCAACGACAGCGCCATGACGAGGCCGGCCAGATTGTGGATCCGTTGGGATGACGAAGCGGCGTCGAGCCGGCAGCCGACGTCGCAGCTCCATGTTCCCGTCGCGACATTCGCCAAGCCGTGAACGACCAGCAAGACGGCGCTCGTCCGGGCGAGTCGACTCTCCGGAAAGGTTTGCCATACGGCGCATCCGAAGGCAACAAACCAGAACGCCAAGGGGAAGTTGTTGATCAACGGTGACCACTGATGCGTGGGAGCGCCAACGGCACCGAGTTCGCTCATCGCTTGCCTGATGTGACTGTAGCCAGGGTAGAAGTGCGCTACGAGGGTCACCCCCATCGCCAGCCAGAGCGGTGCCAACATGCCTGAGAAATAACCGAAACGGGTCCAGCGGGATTGCAAACGAACTGCTGTCATTTCAACTCTCGATAAGTCAACGCTCGTGGGATAGGGTGCTTCCTCCCATCGAATAATGGACCGGTGCCGTTCAGGGCCGGTCAGGGAAACTCAAGCCTCGCTTGGCGGCGCAAGGAACTTCCCGCCGATAGCCCACTCCGAAGCCGGCACCTCCAGGTACTCGACGTGGATGCTTTCGAGTGTGCATCCGCGGTGCATCATCATGGCTTGGGTAATCGCATCGGTCACCTCCTGTTTTTGGGAGCGCGTGCACCCTGACGACATCTCAACGCGAATCACGGGCATCGATGTCTCTCCTTAGCATGGTTGGAATGAAGGGGAATATGGGGGGCGTGCGGCGGTATGCCGTGACCGCGAGACTGCCGGTGTTGCCCAGCGCCTGAAGCGCGTCACGCGAGATATCGCGCGCGATGGCGTGTCCAGAAGGCGGCACGCGCAGGCGATGGGTGGGCACCTTGCCGGTGAAGAAGTCGCGACCGTCGAGCAGGCACTCGCCACTGAACGAACTCAGCATCAGCGAGATGACGTGTGTGTTGGCCAGCAAAGGCGTCTCGTAGGCGCGATCGCCCGGGCGTGAACGGCACAACCAACGAGCACCGCAAACCGGACTGCCCGCCAGCTTCAGGACAGAAGTCGGCCGGATATTCCAGGCATCGGCAATGGCGTCGATTATGTGCTGCCGCATACGTACTCTTCCTCAGGAACGGGGGGATCGAGTGGCGACGCCCTGCCGGCTACTATAGCGTCGTTCGGACGAAAGCCATCCCATGACTGGTAGTTAGGGAGGCGTTTGGGTGATCGCTTCGGGTCGTTCAGAGTCGTTCGCGTCGTCCCAGAACCGCCATTTTCGGTCGTGTGCAGATCGTGACGTCCGAATGAGCCAGCGAGTTAAGCGTTCTTATCACGATGGCGCGATTGCACGCTCAAACTCAGATTTCGCACAACGCGCGACCGCGACTGCCAGCGTTCTGCTCGGGGCGTTGACACTGGTCTTCACGACGCCACGCTTGGTGGACAACTTGAATTCGGTCTACGCACGTCGACCTATCTGCACGGCGATGAGGTCCAACGGGCCCGACAGTTCGATCAGGCGTTCGGCGGGCCTGAGCACTCGTGACGATCACGCACGATTGCCTGCGAAAAAGGTCCACCTTTACTTCTCGAATGAACTTAGACCATTGATTTTCAATAATAAAATTTCACGCGCGCTGAGCAAATTCGTGAAAAATCGCCCGAATTCAAACTTTACTTCGGCTGACGCCGAGCATAATGGCATTTTCTCAATAATCGCTTCCTAAGCATCTATGCCAGACGTCAAAAAAATTCCTTACTATCAGCTGGAATCCGGGATTTTATATTCCAGCAAGCGGTGGAAATGCTACTCTGGCGTAGTCGGATGCGTTCCCATCGACACGCAGCAAAAGATCTCGTTCGATAGACTTGCGCCGAACGAGCCGCCGCCACCGCCACCAACCAAGGCAGCCGCTCCTCTCGCGCCGCAGAAGCCGCCGGCCCCTGCTCCAGCACCGGCCAAGTCACCCGCCAAGCCACAACCGAGCGATAAGCCTCAAGATGCCGAGCAAGCCGATAAGCTGCCCGAGTTCGATCTGCAGGACATTCCCAAAGCGATGGACAAGATGGGCTGGCCGATCTCGGCCAAGCTTGCGCGAGAGTGGTTTGCAAGCCCTAAGCACGTCTATAACGACCAGCTCAATTCGGTGCAGCCGATCGACGACAGGACAGTCACTCTGGAATGGGCGTTACGGTTTGGCGGAGCACTTGAGCGGTTCAATCAACTCGTCCGGCAAGCGATTTACACTCCGAATGCTGCTGCATCTTCGTCCACACATTTACCGAAACGTAAGCCGTCAATAAACGACGCCCTACCAATGGTAGGCAGCAGGTCTGATGCTAAGTGTCCGCGTGGACACATGCACTCAGACCGTGATGACAGAAAAACAGGACCTTCCGTCCTCGTCGAGCTGGTGAAACAAAAGATGATCAGGGCGGCAACCACGCCAAGCGAACATCATTTCGACTACTACGAGCGCCTCGCTCCCGGCGACAGAATGAATGTCTCGGATTTTTGGGCGTCGAAACCGACGTTCGATGCGGACTACGCGAAGACGCTGTCCTGTCAACGTGATCTCGGCTTCGCCGCGCGACGCAAGTAGATCCGGAAGGAAAATCGAGCACGCGAGCCGCGTAGAAGAATGTGGCAGGTGCTCGAAATCAGCATCTTAGAAGCGGCTCAAGAGTCCGGTGTGCTACGCCGGCACCCGCGACGCCGTGATTCCACCCAATCAAGGCTCCGGAATACTCACTTTCTTTCATGGTTGATTCTCATCCTGCGTGGTGTGACACCATAATACTTTTTCATCGTCGAGGTCAGGTAGCTTTGCGTACCGAACCCGCACTCGAGCGCGATCGAGATAATGCTATTCGAAGTATGGCAGAGCAAGTGCCGCGCCCGCTCCAGCCGTCGCTCGATAACGTATTGCATTGGTGTCCGCGAGAATGATTCCTTGAATGCCGTAATGGTTGTTTGCTCGGTCATTTCGAGGTGACGAGCAAGGTCACTCAAGCTGATGCTCTTACCCAGCGATGCATCAATATACTCATTGATCGCCTGCTCGCACATTGCATCACGCGCCACGGAGGCACGGGAAATCACATCTTCCACATTCGGATTTCGCCGATAGGTAGCACCGGGTGACTCCCCAAAACATCGGATATAGTCAAAAATAAAACGCTCGGAGAGGGAAAATCCGTATACATGAAGCGTCTCGATAAAGCCCATGCCGTCTTCCTTTAACAGCGCACGATTCACACAATCCAGCCGAGCCTCATGGAAGATCTCTATCGCACTTCGTCCGGTCAGACGTTTGATCCCTTTTTCCAGCCCGTCTGTCGCGCATGCCAGTTCGTGCGCGACCATGCCTAGCGTTCGCCACTGCAAGGGGTCCGTCGCGATCATGTTGAGCGCGGAACGCACGAGTTGCTCGTTGACGTATCGATCGCTGGAAAGAATCTCGCTGTAGTTGCTGGCATGCCCCGTCAGCACCATCTTCAACATGTGCTCGATCAGTGCTTGAGCGGCGATACCCGGAACAGGATCCATCAACATCATCTGCTGCAGGCAATCGGTCGCGGCATTCCATTGCACTGCCGTTTCTTTCGACAACGGCCGAGGATCGAACGCAAGCGGCATGACGACGGGGCGTCCGATCCACTGCGCGACGAAGCTGGTAAGCGTTGCCGCGTCGATGATGACCGACGTTCGGTCGCCGCTTTCCTGCTTGTTCACCAATGCCGATTTCCCCGATATCGAGATCGGCATGACATCGTTTGCCCCGCACTGGACGCTTTTCCCCTGGCTTGAGAAAGTCGGTCCAGCCTGCTTGCAGTGCATGAATAAATAGTTGCTCCGCGAGTCCTCCCACGAGAGCGAAAATGGTTTTTCCTGGATGACATCGTAGATGGCCACCCCGTCCCACGCCGATCCGATCACGGCGCAGCTACTGCCGGAAGCGCTAAGTGGGGTAAATTGGTTGTCCGCGTATCCGCTTTTAATAAACGATGCAATTTCGCCTGCATCGTCGCTGTCCAGGCGACTCTTTACAATTTGATGACCTGCCATGATTCGATCCTTCGTTAGATGGCAATCCGCAAACCGCATTCCAGTCGCGATGGCGGCGGAGTAATTTTCCGCCCTACCGTCGCACGGGCAAGGTTCGCCACAGAATTCAGCACAGCACGATCGTGTGCAACCGGTTGACGTCCACTCGGTGCTCCAGAACATCGGGCGGTACGCTGTCGGTGATACCAACAGTCGCGACGCCGCTGCCTAGGCGCAACCATTCCTGGCCTTGGTGCATTCGAGTGTGCTCATGGCGCCGCCTGGATCCGTGTCGGCCAATGCCGGGCGGGGTGCACGTTTCGGATGACAGTTCCTATACTAGCGCTGTATTGACATTTATCAATTTAATAGTTGAAATCAAATCATTGATGATGGAAATGGGTAACCAATCATGCTCAATATTCCGACCGACCTGCTGAGGACGTTCGTGAAGGCGGTGGATCTGGGGAGCTTCACCCGCGCCGGCGATGCCGTCGGGAGAAGTCAGTCCGCGGTCAGCCTGCAGGTGCGACGCCTCGAGGAATTGCTGGAGGTGCCGCTGTTTGTTCGTGGAACCCATCGCGTGAAACTAACCGATGAGGGAACGGCACTCATCGACTACGCGCGACGGATGCTGTCGTTGAACGACGAGGCGGTCGGCAGCCTTAGGCGACCGAAGGTCGCCGGCAGCGTGCGTCTTGGTGCACCGCATGAATACACGGCCTCGCTTCTGCCCGTGATACTCGGCAAGTTCGCGCAGTCGCACCCCAACGTGACGCTCGAGGTCACCTGCGATCTGAGCAAGAACCTGCTGGCGCGGCAAGAGAAAGGCGAATTCAATCTGGTCATTGCGTTGCACGACGATGCAGTCAACGCTGAAGGGATCAAGGTGCTTACCGAACCCTTGATATGGGTCACCAGTCCCGATCACGCTAGTCATACGCAGCGCCCACTTTCATTGGTCGTTGCGCCGCCACCGTGCATCTATCGCAATCGCGTATTGCACACCCTGAGCCGAGTCAACCTGCCCTGGCGAATCGCCTACACGAGCTCCAGCTACAGCGGCATTATCGCAGCGGTGCGCGCCGGCCTTGGTGTTACCCTTCTCGCCAGCAGCACTGTTCCAGACGGAATGAAACCGCTCGGTGAGCGCGATGGCTTTCCCTCGATGGGGCATCTGGATGTGCGGCTGCACACCATGCAGGAAAATGCGACCGAGGCAGTGCACTGCCTGGCGGACTACATCGCGTCCAGCTTCGCTTGATGCGGCGCCGCGCCAGTCAAAGGCCGCGAGTGGTCTGGCCGATGTTGTATCGCTACCAGACTGATCGCAAATGTCGAAGCGCGACTCCACAGCGGGTCAACATTGGCGCCCGCGCGGAGGACCGGATGAACGCCGTCGATCGGCTGAAACCATTCAAGAACATCCAGCTCGTTCAATAACCGTGCTTCTCCGTCGAAGCGTTCGCCGCCCAGGCGGGCGCGTCGGACGATATTCCTGACGACGTCGCGATTTCCCCGCGAATTCCGCCATATCTGGACATCCGTCTGCTGGCACTCACTCTCGGTACGAACAATCAGATACGGACGATCGGCCAGCATCGAAGCCAGTGGTACACGATTGACGATCGCCGCATTCGCACTCAGGAGCAGGACGAGCGTATCGTCGGCACATCGGGTCAGGATGTCCAGCAGGCTCTCGTACTTGTAAAGCGCCTGTATCTGCGCGCCCTGCGCTCCTTGCGACGCGTCGACATGGAGGTGCGGATAATCGAACGCATCGGCATATCGGCGCTGCTTCATCTCGAGCAACGTATGCGGTATCGCCACGAAAGTTTCGACCGCGTGTAGGAGCGACGACGAGACCAATCCGCAAGCGGCGACCAGACAGGGCAGCATGTGCCGCCAGTTATAGATCCAGACATGCGCAGCCGCCAGGTCGGTGGACGTCACTGATCGGATCGGGAGGCCGTCAAGTTCCTCCTCCTTCCGTGATGCGTGCGATAGTTGAGCGAATTAATCGGATAGGAAAACTAACTCTTGGTGGTCGGAATAGCAGACCCAGAAATCAGCATGGCGGCGTTGTGCGTTGACCCGCACGTAACCCGGTCGCTCACAAAAGGTCCGAACAGTGGGATCCACCTCGATCAGCAACCACAGTTCGGGCGCGCCGCGCTGAAACAACGTGAGGCGATGGTTGAGCTTTAGGCTGAAGGCGTCCAGTCGAGGGGCGCCGCGCGGGCGCAGCGTCGCGACCGGCCGCATCGCGTGCCGGGGATCGCCCATAAGATCAGGGACTTACGGTCGGGCTTCGAAGTCTGCGGCGCGAATTAACAAATTTAATCCGGCCATATTCGAATTGACTACATTATTTTGGCGAGACTTTCAATAAAGTCGTCAACCCGTGGACCGGACTCCTTGATCTGCAGGGATTCTGGAGTGGCAGAATTATTTTGCTCTACACCCGCCATGCGTGCTCCGGGAATTCCTGTCGACACGCCAGCATCGCAGTTGCCGTGTCGACATCGATTCAAACAACACCCACGATTTCCGAAGCACGGTTGGGTTTCTCGATTCGCATCCTGAGCCTGAGAAAGTGAAAACCGTCCGTCACAGCGCAGGCGACAGACGCAAGCGATTCGCCAAGTCTGCCACGGCAAACGAGAATCGATCTGAATCAAGCTTGTCGATCCGTCCGATTTTCCAGCTATTACCTGCCGCCGCAACCGCCTTGCATCTCGCAGAATCCAAGGGCTGAGCCTCCCATGCCGACCCGGTCGGAGACCAGATCTTCGGCACCACCGTCGCTTCCGCCCCAATCTCCTGCACATGACCAACGGCAATACCTAACTTCTGAACAAAGCCATTCAGCGTCAGGTCTCCCCCTCGTTGTCCCGACACCAACAAGAAGCCGTCGACATAGGAAGCACCACGCTTGTCGCTATAGGACACGGGGATGACAAATGACGTATCAGCGTCTCCCGGAAGAACTGACATGATGCAACCATTGAGCGCATACCACTGCTCCGACGACTTGGTTGATATCTTGCGAAATTCGCCTCCCAAGTTCACATCACCTGCTACGGCGGGCGATGCTGGCCCGACAGGACGAAGCGCCACGACCTGCCCGGCGTCATCCCGAAGTGCCGCCATCGGTACCGCCTCCTGCCAGAGCTTCGGGGAAAACGCGAATGCCTGGACGTCGTCGCCTGATGCAACTGGCGGCGAGATCTGGATAAGCACGTCAAGTGCCGCCTTCAATGCGGGGCCGTATTCGCCGACAAACCGTCGATAGGAAGCGCTAAAATCCAGGCTACCGTATACCATCATGGTGGCATCCTCATATGCAGCGCCGGCCGGCATGAAGATCGTCAATCCGCTAGCCAACGGCCGGTTGCTTCCCGCACGCTTGGCGACAACGGCCTCGCTCAGCGCCTGCTCGACGACGCTGCTTCCGACTGTCGGCACGGGTAATGCCACAGACTCCAGTGCCCGTGAAAACTGCAGCAGATCGACCAGATCGGTGCTGGTGACCCAGTCGGTATCAAACGAACGTGCGTCGACGCGTGCGCGTGCGATGTCCGCTACGCTGCTTCCGTTCTCGTAAAGCGTCGTCCCGAGTCGGTCAATAACGCCGATGACACTGTCCAGCGCGTGCAGATCGACGAGCGAAATCGTGAGCTCCGGGTTGTCTGCTCCACGCAGGTCGTAATAGCTGTCAACGATCCGTGTACCCAGATCTCGAGCATCCATACCCGGTTGCGCCACGAGATCGCCAAATGCGCGCTCGTAGTTCCATCCGCCGACCTCGAGATCTTCCGATGCAACAAGGTAGTCCGCATACGGACGGAACGCGACGGCGACCTCGATACTGGCCATCATGCATGCGTCGAACCCGATCAAATCGAAGCGCTTGCCCGTAGCGGTAGTGGCAGCGTTGAACGCCGAGGTCATATCCTCCAACGACAAGTGCGGTCTACTCCCCTTCTCGTCTTCCGCAGGCGTCGTAGTGCGATAACCGAAGCCGCCATTCGGTCCGCCCCCGTGATCGCTCAAAATAACCGCAATCCGCTTCGCCGGATATTTTCGAACGCCCCACTCGAGAAAATCGCGCAGCGTATCCGATGCCGCCATGTCCTGTTGTCCCAGATCGCCCCGATTGATTCGTTGCCCCTGCGCGAGTTCCCAGCGTTGGGTCCGCGTCCAGTCGACAATTGGCTTCGTGCCTGCATCCCCCGCTATCGGAACTCCGCCGCCGGTGGTGACCAGGATATTCACCTTCGTGCCGGCCGTCGCTTTGGTCATCGCGTCGAGATCGCGCTGAAGATCATCAGTCAAATTCGAACCAACCATATAGACGAGCACGGTGCGTTCGGCCGTCTCCGAATCCGCTCCCGAACCGCATGCGCTCATCAATCCCGCGAGCGCGACACTCGCAAGCAGCCATCCGATCCACCGCTCCGTCATGCGCAATCGTTTCCGCATCGTTTTCTCCAGAAATGTACCCACCCCTTGCCTCCATACCCGCGATATCGGTCGGTCGAGCACTGCCGCCGCGGCTCGCGCCGCACAAGCCACGCTAGCTAGTCAACCAGCCAGGAAACGATGACGATCAACTCCGCCACGAGCAACATCACCGCGCCGATCACGAGCGCCGCGAGCCAGCATCCGCGGCGTCCGATGCCCGGCGTCATCTGCCCTCCGGTTGATGCGACGTATCGCGCGCCGGGTCCACGCCCGACGCTTCACGTTTCACCGCGCGATAAACGACGAGCGCCTCTTGCGTGTCGCCAGGGCGCGCACCGTGCCAGAACGGCGCCCACGACGCCCCCGGATCCGGCACCGCACCCCGCACGCCTTGCACGATCAACCAGCGACACGCGCTCGCACGCGGCTCGTGCACAGGCACGTAGCGAATCCCGGCGAAGTAATCGAGCATCGGCGCTTCCGATTCGCCGAGCCCCGGGCTTGCGATGCAATCGTGCTTGTGCCACTCGCCCGCGAGTTGAACCTTCAAATCGTCGAACACCGACCGGTAGCTTTTCGCGACGTCGAGCCATGGCAGCAACAGCGTGTAGACAAGGCCCCACGCAAGCACCGCGCCGCTCGCCCATGACAACGCGCCGCGCCACGGCCCCGCACGACGCAGCAGCGGCAAAATCGCGAACCAGCCCGCGCTCAGCATGAGCGCCGCGCAAATCGCCACCGGTTGCAGCGGAATGGTCCAGTCGAGAGGCAGCCATGCGCCAAGCCACACGACGGTGGCGCGCGGCAGCGTATCGCCCGTCATCGCGAACCAGGCGCACCACACGAGCACCGCGAACGCGCCGAACAGACAACGGCTGGCGTAATCCCATGCCGCGTGCCATCGCGCCTGCATGCGCTCGATGCTCCGTGCGGCGATCAGCGACAGCGGCCCGACAAACGGCAGGATGTACAGTTGTCGCGACGTCGCGGCGACATGAAGCACGACGAGCCCGATCGCGGCGAACGCGATCGGCAGCGCGATCGCCGGGTTGCGCCAACCGCGCAACATGCCGCCCGCGATTGCGGCAACCGCGAGCGGACCGACCGGAAATCCGGCCGTCAGCAACGCACGCCAGATAAACAGCGGCTTATCGTTCTCGGCACCGAGCATCGGCACCGAAAAGCCGAAGAAACGGCCGACGTTGTTGTCCCAGAACCAGGTAGCGAACAAGGCTTCCGAACGCAGATAAAGCGCCGTCGGCCAGATCAGCATGAACGGCGCGCAGGCCATCACGGCAATCGCAAGCACACGCGCACATGTCCGCGTTCGGCATGCCGGATACAACATGAGCGCAACACCCAGGGTCGCGCCGAACACGAGCGGCACGAACAGGCCCTTCGACATCAGCGAGATCCCGACGCCGACGCCGAATCGCACGGCCGCACGATAGTCGGGATTGCCGCCGCGTACGAGCGCCGCGACGAGTTCGTACAGACCGCAAAAGCCGATCGCCGTGCCGGCCATCAGCGCGACGTCGGTCATCATGTCGTGCGTGTGCTTGATCACGACGAGCGTGCCCGCGCACAGCGCAATCGGGCCGATCACGCGGGGATCGAACCAGCGCGTCGCACCGGTCGCAATACGCGCCACGCGCGCAGTAAAGCCGAACGCAAGCGCGGCGAACAACGCGCTCGCCAGTCGGGCAGCGTCGTGCAGCGGCAATATTCCGCCGAACAGCCGCGCGAACGCGACTGCGACCCAATCGTACAGCGGCGGCTTCTCGAGAAACGGCAGGCCGGCGTTGGTCGGCACGACCCAGTCGCCGGTACCCAGCATGTGCCGAATGATTCCGAACGTATACGTTTCGTCCTGCTTCCACGGGTCGTGGCCAACGATGCCCGGTGCCAGATAAGCGATACCCAGCGCGACGAGCACCAGCGCGCGTACCATCGGCCGCTCGAACCAGTCAGTGTTGAACGCGGGTGAAAACCGCGCTGCGTTTGCGGCGGAAGTACCGCGCATCACCGGAAGAACCTCCCGAGGAAGCGGACGACACCTCGCCCGCCCGGCACCGCGATGCGCGGCAGCAGAAACGGGTCGGTGCACGCCTTGACCCGCCCGCGCACGGTCGTCGTCGCGCTACGGAAGCCCGCTTCAGCGACCAGCCGCCGCGCGTTCGCATCGAATGCGCCATAGGGATAGCAAAACGATACGACCGGGCATCCGGTCGCATCCTCGAGCTGCGCCTTCGAGTGCGCAATCTGCCGCCACGCCGTCGGCGCGGGCACGTCGGACAGTGCAACGTGATTGACGGTGTGCGCGCCGACCTCATGTCCGTGCCCCAGCCATTCGAGCATCGCGCCGCGATCCATCAGTTCGGCCTCGGCGGTCGCGATCCCGCGATCCCAGTCGTTGCTGCCGCCCAGCTTGCCGGATACGAAGTAGCAGGTCGCGGTGAATCCGAGTTCGTCGAGCACGGGCAACGCATGCTCGAACACGTTGCGAAAGCCGTCGTCGAACGTGATCGCGAACAGCTTTGCGCTCCGCGTCTGTGCCAGGCGCCGTTGCAGTTCCGCGACCGACACACCGCAATAGCCGAGCGCCTTCAGCATGCGCATCTGGCGTCGAAACGCGCGCGGATCGACGCTCAGCCCGCGCAATACGTCAGAACGTGGCGGCAGCGGGCGGATCTGGTGATACATCAGGATCGGGCAGCACGCGGCGCGTGCGGTCGACGCGTGCGCGTTCGGTGCCGGCGGCCTTTGCATCGGGATATCGGTCATGCGAGAACCATGGACCTTCGAATCGACGCCCGATAAACCGAACTCGTTTCGTCGATAAACCGCGCGAGACTGAATTCGCGTTCGCTCCTTGCTCGCGCTGCACGGCCCATCTCGGGAATGCGCCCGGGGCCTGCGGCGATCTCGCGCAAAACGGCGGCAACCGCGCCCGGCGATCGTGGCGGAACGATCCACCCGTCGACGCGATCGCTGACGTTCTCCGGCAGACCGCCGACATCGGTCACGATCACAGCACGGCCCATCGACATCGCTTCCCGACACGCAAACGACAGGCTCTCGTGATAGGACAGCACAAACGACACGTCGCAGATCGCCAGCACGTCATGCGTGCGGTCCGTCGGTCCGACGAACGCAATCTGCTCGCCCACGCCGCTGCGCCGGACAAATTCGCGCTGCTCGGGCGACGGCCAGTCGCCGGCAAGCATCACGCGAAACTTCATGCGCAACGCATCGGGCAGATGCGCGAGCGCGCTGACCAGATCGCTCCACCCCTTGTGTGGCCCCGTGCCTGCGACGCTGCCCAGCACGATCGCATCGGCACCGGCTTCGCCGAAATACTGGACTCTCCGGCGCCGGATCTCGGCCCGCTCGATCACGTGCGGCGGCAGTTGCACGCCATGCTTGATCACCGTGATGTCGTCATAAGGCGATTGCCGCTCCAGCATCTGCCGAACATAGTCGCTGACGGCGATCGTCTGGTCCGTCGCGAACCGCGCACGCAAGAAATTGCCGACGCTTCCAGCGGCATACGTGTTGTGTTTCGTGAAGACAATCGAAGGCCGCGTGCGACTGCCCATCAGTGCAAGCATGACCTGCCGGTGATCGGCCGACCCGTTGACGTGTATGACGTCGAACGCCGATTGCCTGATCAGTCGCCGCAAGCGCACCAGTTCCGGAAGAAACGTACGCCATCCCGGCTTGAATTGCATGTCGACGACGCGCACGTCCGGCAGCGTGTCGACCATGCGCGACAGACGGCTGCCGGCCGGCGACGCAACCGCCACGTGAAACCGGTGGCCCAGGCCGGCCGCAAGATGATAGATATAGGTGTCGTGCCCGCCACCATTGCCGCCGTGAAAATTGGTATAGAGAATTTTCATCGCTTGTATTCTCCGGACGGTGCACCACAAGCGCGTCCGTATTTGCCGACGGGTGCGCTCCCTCGTTCACTCCAGCGCGGCGGGTCGGTTTCGTCCCTTCGCATCGAGTGATGCCGCGTGATTTGAAATTGTCGAATTCATGCCGCTCCAATCAGCATGTACCCGTCACGAACCGCATCGGCAGCTCCATTGTATTGATTTTGTAATGACATTTATTTCAAAATATCGAAGGAATTTTTCCAAAAACCATCCACTCGGTTGGGAAACGATTCACATTGATTTTTTGTTCTACCCTACTGAATTATTTCGCCACACGTCAGTTTCATGTGAATAGCTTGTTCCGCGGGCTGTATACCTCGTATACGGCACGATGGCTTACCTATCGGCTTGTATTTCCCTACGATGTCGGCCGTGAATGATGTTGCTCTCTGCCCCGATTGATTCTTGTTGATGCTCAATTTAGCAACAAAAACAATATAGATCACCATGACGAGCGAATTTCCGATCCAGACACGCAGTTTTCACGGCACCGATGGAGATGAAGTTTCTGATTTTCTCGTAACGACCTACGCGGAGAACCGTTTTCGCGCACTTCATGCCGGCAAGCGGGAAGTGACCATCAGTGGCCAACAATGGAATGGAATCGGTATTTATGACGGCAACTTCGAAATGCCATTTCACTTTGAATCGAACGGCAGCCCCAACTACCTCTTCTCCTCATGCATCAATGGCGGATCGACGTTCACAAGCGGGAATACGGTCGCGCAATGCGCTGTCGGTGACGTAGTACCGGTCTCGCCCTCAACCGATGTGACGTGCGTATCAGAGCCTGCAGGATTCCACCATGCCGCCGTGATTCTCGATGCCGGCGAACTGAACGATTTCGTATCACAGTGGATCGGCAGGCCGCTCGCCACGCCGGTCCGGTTCGACATGAAGCCGATCGCGGCCGATGCGGCCGTCGCATGGAACACCGCCGCCGACTGCCTGCGCCGGATGATGATGCTGACACCTGCGCCGAAGGCGGCCATGCGCGCACTGTACGAGCACATGTTGAAACACATGATGTTGCAGCACGGCAGTAACTACAGTGAGCTGTTCGCGACGGACGCCTGTGTGACCGAACACACCGCGCATTCCGCGGTGGCGATGATCGAAACCGACCCGATGCGATGGAAAACGCTCGGCACGATCGCGCATGCGCTCGACTGCCCGACCGGCGCGCTCGAGAACGCGATTCGTCGGCTGACCGGCCAGTCTTCGGCCGCGCTCTTTGTCCAGGGGAGGCTATACGGCGTCCGCCATGCGCTCACAAAAGGCGACGGCAGTTTCGTCCGTACGCTGCAGGCGTTCGGCTTCGCACCGTCCAACCGCTTCGTGAACACCTATCGTCAGCGCTTCGGCGAACCGCCGAGCACGACTTACCAGCGCAATCCGAACGCGGCCGACATCCGCCACGATTTCTTCGAACTCACCGACACGCTCCGCGAAACGAACGTCAACCGGTTCATCGACGAATCGCTCGGAAAACCGATCGGCCTCGCAGACCTGGCGCGCCTGACCGGCCTGAGCGAACACGCGACGATCGCCGCGTTCAAGGCGCAGTTCGCCCGCACGCCGATGCAGTACGTGATCGAACGGCGTCTCGAGCGCGCGCGCTGGCGGCTGTGTCACACGTCCGCGAGCATCTTGTCGATCGCGCTCGATTGCGGATTCGGCAGCCAGAGCTATCTGACGACACTGGTCAAGCGGCATTACGGCGTGACGCCGCGTCAGCTTCGGCTGTCGGCCGGTACGACGACTCTCGGTGACGGCGGCCGCCGGTGAGCCGCGCCCGGCACGATCACTGCGCCGCGACGGGACAGTTCATATCGCCTTCGCCGCATTCGAGATAGCGTTGCAGAGCAGCCGACCGCGACCTCGTCGTTTCCTCTAGGCATGCGGCACGCGCGAGCGGCTCGGCCGATCCTCCCGCAACACGGATCGTCTGGAATACGCATTCGGTATCGCGAAACGCGATCCATGCACGCTGCGCTTCGGTCAGCTTCCTCGCACCGTCGCGGTCGTCTTTTAGCCGACTCTGCAATGCGCGGTAGCGACGGTTGAGCTCAGCGTCCACGCGCGCATAGGCGCGGCTCGCACATTCGTTCATCGTGCGTTGATCCTGCGGATTCGCGCAATCGGGAGCCGCGTGCGCATCGCGTGCCGCCAATACGGCAAGCAACGCCGCGAGCGGCACGAGCTTCGGAAGGACCGTCATGTTTCATTCCCCTGGCCGATTGGTGTGCGTTCCCCGTGCCACGTCACTGCCCGGCACTCGCATCCTGCGCGCGCCATGCGCGCCGTTGTTGCGACAGCCGGCTACCTTCTATCTTGCTGATGTCCTCAATGGATCCACCCAGTTCGTTCTTGATAGTTTGCGCAGTCGTCTGTTTTTCAGCAAGCTGCTCTTCCTTCTCGTAGTGCAGTGCAATCAGTTGCGCGTTGAAGCCTAGAACATGTGCGAGGAAGGGCTTCCAGTCCGAATGGGCGGCCGCGAACTTGCGCAAATGGAACACATCACGGGGGGGTGTCAGAATTTCCGTGTTCAAGACGGGTTGAGATTCACACGGATGGTCGAACGAACCGATCCTCGTAGAGGATGGCGAATTGGTTCATGGCTGCCTTCCAATCGTGAGCAGCACGCCCCCAA